>NZ_AKJS01000210.1 GCF_000282215.1 Pseudomonas sp. GM21 | reverse complement strand
ATCAGATAGAGGTAGTAATACTTGCCGCGTATCGGCGACGGCAGGTACGTGATGTCCCAGGACCACACCTGATTGGGCGCTTTGGCCGCATGCGTTGTCGGTGCTGCGTACCGCTTGGGGCGCTGACTACGGCCTCGATGTTGCTGTTGACCCGTTGCTCGCAAGACGCGATAAAGCGTCGCCTCCGACGCCAGATAGCGCCCTTGATCGGCCAGGCGTGGCACGATCTGGCTCGGCGGCAGGTGGGCATACGCAGGGCTGTTACACAACGTCACGATGGTCTGACGCTCGACTTCGCTCAGTGCATTTCGCGGAGTTGGCCGTGTGACAGTCGTTCGGGCATCGGCCTGGATAACCTCTGTTTCAGTCCACCGTTGCAATGTCCGCAGCGATAAACCAATTTCCCGGCAGGCTCTGATTTTTCTAGCGCCTGCCGCGACCGCGCTTTCCAGCCAGGCAACGAGCAACTGGCGCTCTGGTAAAGACGTTAGTTGTCCTCGTTGTCGTTCGTCCCCCAGTAATCGTTGAGCTTTTTTCGCAGCACCAACAACGCGGCTGTTTCAGCAAGCGCCTTGTCTTTGCGGCGCAGTTCGCGCTCAAGTTCCTGGATGCGTTTCTTGTCCTTGCGAGCTTGCTCCCGATCTTCTTTTTGCTGGGCTTTGTCTGCCTTCTGACCGTTGATGCAGGCCTGTCGCCAGGCGGTGATTTGCTCGGAGTAAAGGCCTTTGCGGCGGCAGTATTCACCCAGGTCGATCTCGGACAAAC
>NZ_AKJS01000209.1 GCF_000282215.1 Pseudomonas sp. GM21 | reverse complement strand
GACATGTTCATGAACGGCAAATCCGCGGCCTTCACGTCGGACCGTTTCAACTTCGGCGGCGGCGAATACACGTTCAACGACAAACGCACCCAGGTCGGTGCCTGGTACGCCGAACTCAGCGACCTCTACCAGCAACAGTATTACAACCTCAACCACAGCCAGCCGATTGGCGACTGGGTCCTCGGCGCCAACCTGGGCTATTTCATCGGCAAAGAAAACGGCAGCGCCCTGGCCGGCGACCTCGACAACAAAACCGGGTTCGCCATGCTCTCGGCCAAGCACGGTGGCCACGCCTTCTACGTCGGCCTGCAAAAACTCACCGGTGACGATCTCTGGATGCGCGTCAACGGCACCAGTGGCGGCACCCTGGCCAACGACAGCTATAACTCCAGCTACGACAACGCCCAGGAAAAATCCTGGCAGGTGCGCCACGACTACAACTTCGTCGCCCTCGG
>NZ_AKJS01000208.1 GCF_000282215.1 Pseudomonas sp. GM21 | reverse complement strand
AACCGGGGCGGGGTCGTCCGTTTTCGGCGTACACCCTCGATCAGTTGCCGGGGAAAACCGTGAGGATGCGCATCAAGTTGGCGGATGAGGAACGGCCTGCCATTGGGAATACATGGGTAAAAGTGCCGAACGGTTGGAAGCGATGCATGGGCGATAACTTTCAAGACCAATACGCGTTTTGCTTTGGCAACTACAAGGACTTCAGTGGTTTTCAAATGCCTGACGGCCGGCAATGCACCATTTACCCAGGCTGTACGGAATAAGGACATCCCCATGACAACGTCGTATCCGCTGGTGAAGTTGCTGTTTAAAAGCCCTGTTTTGGGCTGTTGTCTTGCATTAAGCGCAGGCTGCGCCACCAGCCAGCCGAACACATTCACCTTCACCGCCGATTTGCCAGCCGACTTCGCCTACCAGGCGATTGCCGTGTATGTGCCCGCAAAAGGCGAAACCTGCACAGTGCCGGACGGGAGAAATACGGAAGTCGGGTACAACATGAAATGGCGTGAAAACTACCAGCCGACTGC
>NZ_AKJS01000207.1 GCF_000282215.1 Pseudomonas sp. GM21 | reverse complement strand
CAGACTGTGTGAAAACCTAGCAATCTGCATCGCGGTTTAAGAAAATGCCCCGTAATCGAAAGATACGGGGCATTTTCTTTGTTATGGCTTACATCCAAGGTCAAGCGCGCGATCAGACCAGCCTTTTTCCGGTTTCGCTGGAGGATTTAATCCCTGAGGATCACCTCGTTCGCGTGATTGATGCCTTCGTTGCCAAGCTCGATCTCATACGCTTGGGGTTCGACAAGGCGGTGCCCAAAAGCACCGGTCGCCCCTCTTACGATCCGGCAGATCAGCTCAAGCTCTATCTGTATGGCTATTTCCAGCGGATCCGCTCATCCCGTCGTCTCGAAGCCGAATGCCAGCGCAACATCGAAGTCATGTGGTTACTCAACCGCCTCAAACCCGATTTCAAGACCATTGCCGACTTTCGTAAGAACAACAAACAAGCGTTCAGTGCAACGTGTCGGGTCTTCGTTCAGTTCTGCCGTACGGTCGGTTTGATTGCTGGCGACCTGGTTGCCATTGATGGCAGTAAATTTCAGGCGGTAGCCTCTTCGCGGCGCCATCTGAACATGAAACAACTCAAGCGCCAGCAGGAAAAACTGGATAAGCGCATCGCCCAGTATCTGGCTGAACTGGATGAGGCCGATAAAGCCGAAGCGGGTGAAACCATTGATCGCAACGCCATCAAGACAGCGCTGGAGCAACTTGAAGCTCGGCAACTGAACAATCTGACCTGCCAGGCGCTGATGAAGTCGATGGGGATCGAGCAGTTCAACACCGGCGAAAGCGATGCCCGAATGATGCGCACGCCCAAAGGCCCGCAGGTGGCTTATAACGTACAAACCGCCGTGGACGCGGAACATTGTTTGATCCTGCATCACGACGTGACACAAGACGGCAACGATACCCAGCAACTTGAGCCCATGGCCAAGGCTGCCAAAGAACAGTTGCAGCAGAGCAAACTGAACGTGACCGCCGATGCGGGCTACTCCAACGGCAAGCAGTTCCAAGTGTGTGAAGAGGCGGGCATTACGGCGTACGTACCGCCCAACCGAGCGGTTAACCCCCGTAGTAAGGAGAAGGAATTCTTCGAGCGAAAAGATTTTACTTACGATGCGCAACAGGATCAGTACCAATGCCCTGCTGGCAAACTGCTGACGCTCAAACAGCTGAATAAAGGTGAGCGCATTTACCATGCGGCTGTCAGCGACTGCGCCAACTGCCCACTGAAAGGGCAATGCACCGATGCTCAGCGCCGATACGTCTCACGCCACGCCCACGAAGAAGCCTTCGAGCGAATGGAGCAGCGCATGCAGGCGCATCCGGAAATGATGGTGAGCCGAAGGTCCATCGTTGAGCATCCCTTTGGCAACCTTAAACAATGGCTGTTTGGAAACGGCCGCTTCCTGCTGCGACAGTCAGAGGGGGCAAGAGCGGAAATGGCCTTGGCGGTGAACGCCTACAACCTCAAAAGAGCGATCAATGTGCTGGGTGTACGCCGAATGATGGAGTTGATGGGCTGAAAAGCCTTTTTTCGCCTGTTACCTGCACAAAAGCAAACGCCCCGAACAAGTCGGGGCGTTTGCTTGGATCGCCTTCAGCGTGTTTTCACACAGTCTG
>NZ_AKJS01000206.1 GCF_000282215.1 Pseudomonas sp. GM21 | reverse complement strand
GTAAGAACTCAAGTGGAGCATGTATCCGACTCGGATGATTGACTTCATACCACGGCCATACGGTAGGTGGGGTTTGTGGATCGCATACGTTGTTTGCATAGGCAATGGAATGAATGCAGGTTGAAGGGCCGTGCTTTTCTGCACTTGCACCCGAATCCATTTGTGGACGAGGTTAGCGTTGAGGCTATGGCTGAGGGCTATGCTGGCGATCGAGGCGCCGGGCTGGGCACACTCCTGAATGACCTGGGCCTTGAAGGATTTGGAGTAGGAACGGCGTGTTGGCTGCATGAAATACCCGCTTGGAAGGCTAGAACTGGTGCCCACTTAAATTTAAGTGCACACCATGTACTGGCGTTGCGGGGTTGGGGAGATGACTTGGCCGGACGCATACTAAGTGGCTGCGCCACGTACTGGAAAAACTGCCATATGCGCAGTCGGTAGCCGACTACGAAGCGTTGCTGCCGTGGAACTGCGCACCGGAAATGCCACGGTAAACGAGGCGGTAGCCTGGCGGTTGGTGTGGTTCATGGATCGGAT
>NZ_AKJS01000205.1 GCF_000282215.1 Pseudomonas sp. GM21 | reverse complement strand
AGCGAGCCTGCTCGCGATGGCTCAGTGTCAGACAACATCGATGTTGAATGACCCATGGCTATCGCGAGCAGGCTCACTCCCACAGGGGATTTGCGGGGTTGCTGTGTTTAGCGGTTATCAGCTCCTCTTGTCATCGCCAACTTCGCCATTGGCATGTACACCACGGTCGTCGCCGACTTCGCCGTTGGCATGTACGCCACGGTCGTCACCGACTTCGCCATTGGCGTGTACACCACGGTCATCGCCCAATTCACCGGAGCGATGAACACCATTGTCGTGGGCCGCTTCACTGGAGCGATGAACGCCATTTTGGTTGTGGGACACTTCACTGGAGCGAAGAGCGCCATTTCTGTTGTGGGAAACTTCACCGGAGCGATGGACGCCATTGTCGTGGGCCACTTCACCGGAACGATGAACGCCATGATCGTCGCCAGGTTCGGCGTGCGTGCCACTGCGCCCGGAGTTGGAGGAGGCTGTGTTGCCGGAATGGCTCGAACCATGGTCGCTACTACTATGGCCGCTGCCGCTATTACCGCCGCTGCCACTGTTGCCGCCACTGCCGCTTCCACCGTGACTGCCGCCGCCACCGCTTCCACCACTGCCGCCGCTGTTGCCGCCACCACCGTGACTGCCACCGCCGCCGCCACCACCACCGCTGCCGCCGCCACCGCTGCCGCCACCACCGCTGCCGCCACCGCCATTGCCGCCGCCACCACCGCTGCCGCCACCGCCATTGCCGCCGCCGCCACCGCTGCCGCCACCGCCACCGCCGCCACCGCCACTACCGCCACCCCCTCCGCCGCCACTGCCACCATCCTTGGCCTGAGCGGTCGACATACTGGACAGACTGTCCGGTATCAATACGGTGGACGCCGACAAGACCGCGCCAATAGCTACTGCTAGTAAAAGCTTGTTGATGTGCATGTCGTTCTCCGTCTTCTTGTTCAGGGTTGGAACGTAGATGAACACTGCAACGTGCTACCCGATTCAGTAGAAGAACACCTCAGCGTCCGGATTTATTCAGTTTTATCGTGGATAAAAAGTGCAACGCACCGCTAAACCCCGTTCCAGAGCCTTAGTGAATGCTTGAGGCGAGCTCGAAAATCGGCATGTACATCAGGATCACGATGACCCCGATCAACAGGCCGATGAAGGTCATGAGCAGCGGTTCGAACAGCCGTACAAACCATTCGAGCCAGCGACTGATTTCTTCGTCGTAGAAGTCGGCGCTGCGCTCCATCATTTGCCCGAGGTTGCCGGACTGCTCGCCAGCGCGCAGTAAGCGCAGCGACACCGGGGTCACCAGGTGATTGAGTTCAAGCGCGGCCGATAGCGATTGGCCTTCACGCACCCGTTCGCAGGCTTCGTCCAGTCGTGTGCGGGACGCCACGGTGAGCAGGCCACGCACCATGCCCATGGCCGTGACGAGGGGAATGCCGCCTTGCAGTAAAATCCCCAGCGAGCGGTAGAAGCGCGCCAGTTCATACATGAAGATGCGTTGATGGATCGCCGGGAGTTTTTCAATCAGACGATCGAGGCCCCGGCGGAAGGCCGGTTGGCGTTGAAGGAAGGTGAGGGCGACGATAATCGCCAGCAACCCGCCGAAGAATTCGCCCTGATGCGCATGGAGGAACATCCCGCTGGTCATCAGGACTTGCGATAGCCACGGCAGGTTCGAGCCCAGACCTTCGAACACCAGGCTGAAACGCGGCACCACGTAGCCCATCAAAAACAACACCACGCCACCGCCCACCACCAGCAACAGCATGGGGTAGATCGACGCGCTGACGATTTTTTGCCGGACCTCGTCCATGCGCTGGCGATAGCTGACATAGCGACCGAGGGCTTCGCCCACCGCACCCGTTTTTTCACTGGACTGCACCAACGCAACGTACAACGGCGGGAAAACCGCCGACAACTGGCCCAAGGCCTGGGAAAACGATTTGCCCTCGTAAAGCAAGCGCACCAGCTCACTCAAGGTCTTGCGGGCCTGTGGCGCGGATTCTTTTTCGGCCAGGCTTTCCAGCGCATCGATCAACGGCAGGCCCGCATTGAGCAATGTGGTCAGTTCCTGGCTGAACAACACCAGGTTGAAGGTCTCACGCTTTTGCAGACGCAAGGCACCCCAATGCCGATCGGCATGCAGGCTGACCACCCGCATACCCTGGTCTTCGATGATGCGCCGGGCTTCGCTGTGGCCGGGGGCCTCGACGGTCATCGAGACCACACCGGCCTTGCCCACGGCTTTGAGATGAAAGCGCATGGTCTTCCCCCGTTATTGCCAACTGGTGACTTCGGCGTTTTCGCCTTCGCCACCGGGCTGACCGTCCTTGCCCATGGACAGTAAGTCGTACTCACCGTTTTCGCCGGGATAGCGGTAGTTGTAGTTACGGCCCCATGGGTCCTGGGGCAATTTTTTCTGCAAGTAAGGGCCCGTCCAGCGGGTTTCGTCGCTCGGCGCGGTGACCAGCGCCTGCAAGCCCTGTTCGGTCGACGGGTAGTGGCCGACCTCCAGGCGATACAGATCCAGTGCCTTGGCCAGTCCTTCGATTTGAGCCTTGGCGACTTTGACTTCGGAACGGCCCAGTTGGGCGAAATACTTCGGCGCGACGATACCGGCCAACAGCCCCAGCACCACCAGCACCACCAACAGTTCGAGCAGGGTGAACCCGCGTTGAGTACGCCGGGCACAACACAGACGTTGATTCATGATGACCTCACACAATCGGCAGAAGGGTCGCAGTAAAGGCTTATGCAATTGCCATGCTCAGCGATGCTTAGTCATGTGCAACCTTGCGGACCTCCCGTGCCATGGGCCTTAAGGCTTACGGCACAGTGCTTGCGTATGGCTGTTTCACGATCGGCCATTGGGGCAATACCCCCATTTTTTGGGGCCGGCCAGGGGAGGAAGAACAATGAAAATACTCACCACTGGATTACTCGCATGTTTGCTGCTGACCAACGTTGCACAGGCCGATGTATTCGTTTCCGTGGACGCCAAGGGCAGCTATGTACTGTCCAATGTCCACCGTCCCGGCCGCACCTATGAACGGGTCATTCGCGAACCCGCCGCAGCGGTCGTCAGCCTCGATCAGCAGCCCCAGATGATCGCCGCGCAACCCTATGCCGAGCTGGTCTCGGCGGCCGCCACGGCCAATGAAGTGCC
>NZ_AKJS01000204.1 GCF_000282215.1 Pseudomonas sp. GM21 | reverse complement strand
CCGCGGAAGTAGTTGATCAGGCCTTGGGTCGAGGCATCGTCAGCCGGGGTTTCTTCACTGCCGACGAGGCGGTTGTAGACGCCTTTGCCCAGTTCCTTGCCCAGTTCCACGCCCCACTGATCGAAGGCGTTGATGCCCCAGATCACGCTTTGCACGAAGACTTTGTGTTCGTACATCGCCACCAATGCGCCGAGGCGACGCGGGCTGATGCGCTCGACCACCAGCGTGTTGCTCGGACGGTTGCCGGGGATCACTTTGTGCGCCGCCAGTTTTTTCACGTCCTCTTCACTCATGCCTTTGTCGCGCAATTCGGCTTGCGCTTCTGCAAGGGTCTTGCCCAGCATCAGCGCCTGGCTTTGCGACAGGCAGTTGGCGTACAGCCACTGGTGGTGATCGGACACCGGGTTGAAGCTGACGATCGGCACGATGAAGTCGGCCGGGATCAGCTGGGTGCCCTGGTGCAGCAACTGGTGATAGGCGTGTTGACCATTGCACCCGACGCCGCCCCAGATGACCGGGCCGGTGTCGGTGGACACCGGGGTGCCGTCCTGGCGCACGCTCTTGCCGTTGGACTCCATATCCAACTGTTGCAAGTGCTTGGTGATGTTACGCAGGTAGTGGTCGTACGGCAGGATCGCGTGGCTTTGCGCGCCCCAGAAGTTGCCGTACCACACGCCGAGCAAGGCCAGCAGCACCGGCATGTTCTGCTCGAACGGGGCGGTCAGGAAATGCTGGTCCATGGTGTAGGCACCGGACAGCAGTTCCTTGAAGTTCGACATGCCGATCGCCAGGGCGATTGGCAGGCCGATGGCCGACCACAGCGAATAACGGCCGCCGACCCAGTCCCACATCGGGAAGATGTTTTCTTCGCGAATACCGAACGCCACAGCCGCGGCATTGTTGCTGGAAACGGCGATGAAGTGACGATACAACTCAGCTTCGGAACCACCCTGAGCCAGGTACCAGGCGCGTGCGGCCTGGGCGTTTTTCAGGGTTTCGAGGGTGTTGAAGGATTTCGACGACACGATAAACAGCGTGGTCTCGGCACGCAGCTTCAGGGCCAGTTCGTGGAACTCACTGCCATCGATGTTTGCCAGGTAGTGGCAGCGCACGCCTTTCTGGGCGTAGGACAGCAGCGCCTCGGACACCAGCTCCGGGCCGAGGAACGAGCCACCGATGCCGATGTTGACCACGTCGGTGATCGGTTTCTCGGTGTAACCGCGCCACAGACCGTCGTGGATGCGGCCCACGAGGTCGGTGATCTGGTTCAGTACTTTGTGCACTTCCGGCATCACGTTGACGCCATTCACCGACAGCTTGTCGCCCACCGGGCGGCGCAGCGCGGTGTGCAGGGCCGGACGGCCCTCGGAAGCGTTGACGATTTCGCCGTCGAACAGCGATTTGATCGCGCCCTTGAGGTCGACTTCATTCGCCAGGCCCACCAGCAGATTACGGGTCTCGGCGTTGATCAGGTTTTTCGAGTAATCGAGAAACAGCCCGCAGCTGCTCAGGGTGAATTGAGTAAAACGTTGCGGGTCGGCATTGAAGGCTTCGCGCATGCTGAAATCCTGCATGGCTTGGCGGTGATCATTCAGCGCTTGCCAGGCGGGCAGAGCGGTCACGTCGTGAGGAGTGCGGTAGTACGCCATCGCTGCGGGTTTCCTT
>NZ_AKJS01000203.1 GCF_000282215.1 Pseudomonas sp. GM21 | reverse complement strand
TAGCAGCTGGCGAAGCCTGCGTTCGGCTGCGAAGCAGTCGTAAAATTTGAGTTTGCGGTCCTCCTGAAACACCGCATCGTCTGATTTCACGACTGCTGCGCCCGAGCGCGGACCGGCCGACGCAGGCTCCGCCAGCTGCTACAGAAATTGCCCCCTCACCACAGAACAGGCGGCTACACAGATGGCTCAACTTTATCCAGCACCCGGTTCGCCGTGATCTCCGCCACCATGATGCTGTTGGAAATGCCCAACAGTGCATAACGCGACTCACCCTCCAGATGATCCACCAACTGATGAACCATCACATCGACCGACGCCAGCGTCTCGACCAAAAATACGGCCAGGGTTTCGGCTGTGGCTTCTGGGTCCACGGAAAACAGCGTACTGCGCGTTCGCTTGGTGGCTTTGATGTCGGCATTCGACGGGAAGTGGAAGTTGAGGGCCCGCTCGGCGGCCTCGTTGAGTTTTTTTGAATCGGGTTCGTATGGGGAAACCGGATCGGTGTCCGGTGGGTTGGGTGTTACTTTGAACATTGGCTCAGACCTCATATGAGTGAGGCTGCAACCCGCTCGCGACTAAACGAAATGGAGGCAGCTGTGCACAGGTTAGTCGACCGATGAGCCAAGAAATCGGCGCGCCGAAGCGCCCTGCGCACAACCGCCATCAAGTGCAGGCATGGGATACCTGACTGACAGAGACATTGTGCGTCTTGACATCAACGGGCGACTAAACCCGATCACTGATGGGCAGTGACGGGAATCAAGTTACCGAGCAGCCCCAAGGCGCACAAGCCGGCGGATTCTGGCGTAGCGGTAGGCAACGGCGCAAGGTCTTGTAGCTTTCAGGACGTAACCTTGAAGGTGTTTAAACACGAACCCTCAAGAGTTGTTGAATGAGCCGACATGCGCTTCCTACAGACGATGAAAACCGGGAAAGCCTCCAGGAAACCACCATAAATAAACGATGTTGACTCCTTATTGAGTGCAGCCAACAAATTTAATCCTGATCAACAGTCAGATCGCGAGTGGTAACGAAGCCGACGGCCGCCAACGGGACCTGGATCGTGACCGTGTCTGTGGATGCCTTGAGCTCATAGCCGGGAGAATCGATATACAACGGTACGCCTGGCCATGTGGCTGGCATCTTCGGCTTCATATCCTTGGGAATGTCTCGAACCTTGAGGCCGCTGGGCCCGCAACTGGCTTCCTTGGTCAGAACGACCCAATGGGAATGCCATAACCCACCATCGTTGTCTTTTTTACCGTCCTTGTTTTCATCCAGCTGGGGGGTGTCGTCGAAATCGGGGTGGGAGGTCAATGCCAGGGCCAGGATGCCGGACTTGGGCTCGAACCCGACGACGTCACTGTCCAGACTGGTTGGCCAGACATAGCTATAGACGTCTGAGCCTGCGAATTTGCCCGTGGGTTTGGGCGTATTGACGCCCGCTGTGCCAGCGACGATTTGTTGAAAGACCAGCTTGTTGCCATCACGATAAATGTGCGTATGAACCAGATCAAACGCGGCATCTGTCTGACTTTTAGCGCTGTTGATTCCTCCGGGCTCATGGGCTAATGAAGGAAAGCTCACCGCCGAGGTCATGACCAAACACATTAAACGTCGCATGCCCCGCCCCTCGAACAAAATGGTCAAAAGTTCAGTGCACGTGGGGCTTACGCGTCAGTTTCGCCAGCGTTATCGAGTCGATTAACCACTGGCGGCGCTCAGCCGTTGGGCACCTTCCGAATCATGTGAAGGAACGCATAATCCAGAAATGCCAACACGCGGGCTACGTAAAATCGGCAAATTGCGAGCCGGTGCTGTGTTGTGACGGACAAGTCACTGGGCCTTGCTGAAATGCTGGAACTCTGCGACGCGGACCAGCGCGCAAGAGACGTAGCACCATCGATGAATTTTTATAAGCTTAGCTTATGAAAATGCCCTGATATCGATAATTATTTTGTAGGCAAAAGCTCTTAAAGTCGACTCTGTAATACGATTGCCCCCAGTGCGGGCGTTTCCCAGAACAATAATGAATGGACAAATTATGTTGCTTCGCAAATTAAGCCTTGCCCCTCGTTCCGCTTTTTGCTTTGGTTTCTTTTGCCTTCTTATAGTGGGACTTGGTTTTCTTTCCGCCCGACAAGCATCAATACTGAATCAGGCTGAACAAAAAGTTGAGCTGAATATAGTCCCCAACATTTCACTCTGGGGCTCAATTCAACTTGACCTGATGAGTTTGCGTAACAGCAACTCGAAACTGCGAAACCCTGTAGAGCCCGAAACAGTTAAAACTGAAAGCTTGAAAAATGTTCGCCTGGTTATAGAGAGCCTGCATGGAACCCTGGCGAGCATGACCCCGCTGGCCGTCACTCCAGACGGCAAAGCTGCCTTGGACTCGATTAAAGAGAATGTTTTGGCCTATGAAGCAGTCGAAGAAAAATATTTGGCCATCGTCGCCTCAAAAGACTTCCCTGCCGCCACAGTCTTTTCCGACGTAGAAATACGAGCTGTTAATGTGAAAGTCATGTCCTCCCTCCAGGCACTGAAAGAGATTAACGAACGAAACGCCACAGAGATCGGAAATGAGGCTGCCGAGGCATACAGTCGGGCGTTAACCCTGGTGTTCACTGTGGTCATCGTGGCTCTGATTACTTCAGTTCTGTTTGCCTGGTTATTTACTCGAAGCCTGATTGTTCCCGTCAATCATTCGTTGAACATTGCCGGACGCATTGCCAATAACGACCTCAGCGAAGAAATCAAAGCTGACGGAAATGATGAAATGGGCCGTCTTGTAGTGTCATTAAGCGTGATGCAAGCCAATTTACGCACCGCAATGACGAAAATCAGTGACTCAGCCATTCAATTGGCGGCAACGTCGGAAGAAATGCATGCGGTCACCGAGGACGCTTCCAAAGGGCTGCTGCGACAAAGCGATGAAATCGAAATGGCAGCTGCGGCAGTCACACAGATGAGCTCTGCCGTCGACGGAATGGCCAGCAACGCGGCACAGGCCTTCAATGCAGCAACGCAAGCAAACACGACAGCCCTGGATGGACGGAACAAGGTAGATGCCACGGTAGAGGCAATCAGCCTGATGGTGTGCAATGTTCAATCGACTTCTGACGACGTCAAAGGGCTGGCAGCAATGGCCTTCGACATTAGCAAGGTACTTGATGTCATACGCTCCATTGCCGAGCAAACAAATCTCCTGGCGCTCAACGCTGCTATTGAGGCCGCCCGAGTAGGTGAAGCGGGTCGAGGCTTCGCCGTGGTTGCAGACGAAGTTCGCGCATTGGCCCACCGTACTCACGAATCGACGAGGGAGATCGAGCAAATGATTTCCGATATACAGTCGGGTACCACTGACGCGCTCAGATCGATGGACCAAAGCAGCCTGCAAGCTGGAAAAACCCTGACATTGGCGCAAGAAGCAGGGGCTTCACTTGTCGAAATTACGGAGTCAATCAAGCAAGTGAACGATCGCAACATGTTGATTGCTTCGGCAGCAGAGGAGCAATCACACGCGGCTCGAAAAGTAGACCAAAGCCTGGTAAGCATCCGAGATCTGGCGACCCAGACAGCCGCTGGCTCGCATCAGACAGCTTCCTCCAGCGGTGAGCTGTCGATGCTGGCGGTGGATCTCACTCAGTTAGTCAAGTCCTTCAAGATGTAGCACTGGCAGCCTGCCGAAAACGTCCATTCGGCAGGCTCGGTTAGTCAGCAAATTCGAGGAAACCAAATGACGGACCTACGTACGACCATCGGTCGCATTCACTGAGCACAGGTAGCAAACGATCAGAAACCCGCTATTACGTTAGTAACGGCCACTTCATTCATTGCTGATCGTCACAGGAACGTCCCACGATGGGAAATCAACTTAAGCATTCGAGACTTCGTTTTGGTTTTTTACTGAGTGTTATTTCATTGGGATTGATCGCCTGTTCCAGTGATAAAACAACTAAAGAAATTACTCAACCCCCTATCGATGACAGTAAAACTTCGTCTGTGCGTGTAACGACTAGTTGGATCCGACACTCGCTTAGCCAAACAGACTGCCTGAAGCACGCTAGAACGGCTCTTACAAAAGCGAGATACTTTGTTGATGCAGGAGACCGATCAGTCTTTGGATTTCGTGAAGGCATGACTGTCTCGATTCGCTGCGACTACGAAGGCGTTGCTTTTGTCGCAGTGGCGTATCGCAACAGACCCAGTGCTCAAATGCAGGATCGGATTTTAAATGAAGTCACCAGACTATTTTAAAGGAAGAACAAATCAAAAAATAAATCCCTCCCCTTTTTCTCTTTTTGCTCTAATTCCTACGGTGCATTGCGTGGTCCCCGGCAGAATGGCGCTTTTCTCGACAGCTTGCCCGCAACGTCCGAAACCCGTCCTGAATTAACCTCAACCCCGGACAGATGACTTATCGGGCATCGATCGATACCCTTCCCTCTCCGTTACGGTTCCCAGATAAACCCCATTCCCCCCAAACGAGCATGTCATGAAATCCCCCGCAGGTTTGCTGCTGTCGGCTATCGAACTGGACCGTGCCAGTGCCATTCCCCTGTACCGCCAACTGTATCTGCAGATTCGCAAACAGATACTCAACGGGCGAATCCAGGGGGGCGTGCGTCTGCCGTCGACCCGGACCTTGAGCAACGAGTTGGGGTTGTCGCGGATCACCATTCTCAATGCGTTCGATCAGCTGATTGCCGAAGGTTTTCTGGCCTCGCGCACGGGCGCCGGTACGTATGTCGGCACGGAGTGGGAAAGCCGGGGTGGCGAGGACGAGCAACCGCGCCTGCCACCGCGCCTGTCCGACCTGAGCCAGTCGATGCTGTCGCTGCGCAGCGATCATTTTCGCGGGGTGTCCTATGCCGACTGGGACCCCGCAACCCCGACGTCCTTTCTGCCCAGCCACAGCACCTATGACGCCTTCCCGCAGGCGATCTGGCGGCGCCTGATGAACCGTCACCTGCTCAAGCCCACCAAGGCCATTCTGGGTTATGGCGAGTTGCAGGGCTTGCAGGCGTTTCGCACCGCGATTGCCGAGTACGTCTTCGATGCGCGTGGCATCGACTGCGATGCCGGGCAAGTGGTGATCGTTTCCGGCGCGCAGCAGGCGTTCAATCTGCTGGGCATGCTGCTGCTCAATCCGCAGGACAGTGTCTGGATGGAGGACCCGGGGCACATCGCCGCGCGTATTGCGTTGCAGGCTCAGGGGGCTCAGGTAATTCCGTTGCGTATCGATGAACAGGGGATCGATGTCCAGCAAGGCCTGACCGAATGCCCTGATGCCCGCCTGGTGTTTTGCACGCCTTCGCGCCAGCATCCGTTGGGCGTTACCCTGAGTTATGCGCGGCGCCAGGCACTCATCGACTGGGCTGCACAGCATCAGAGCTGGATCATCGAGGACGATTGCGACAGTGAGTTTCGCTACAGCGGCCGCCTCCTCCCGGCACTGTATGCCATGGATCAGATGGCCCGGGTGATCTACGTCGGCACGTTCAGCAAAGTGCTCTTCCCGTCACTGAGACTGGGTTACGTGATTCTGCCCCAGGCCCTGGTCGAACCCTTCTGCACCCTGCGCGCGGTCATGGATCGCAGCCCACCCACGCTGCTTCAGGCGACAACCGCGGACTTCATGGGCGAAGGCCACTTCCTGGGGCACATCCGCCGCATGCGTGCGCTGTACAAGGCGCGCCAGCAGGCATTGATCGAACAGCTTGAAAAGCAGATTGGCGGCTTCTTCAGGATCACCCCGGCGGATGCCGGCATGCACCTGATCGCCTGGTTGCCCCCCGAACTCAGTGACACTGACATCGCCCGGCAACTGGCCCAACACAACATCCACACCTACGCCTTGAGCGACTACCGCATCAAGCATGCCCTGCCGCCAGCCCTGTTGATCGGCTTTGCCGGCACGCCGGAAAACCTGGCCCGGGAGCGGGTCGAGGCGTTGGCCAATGCCTTGCGCAATTTGGGTTATCTGCCGTCGCCCCCTTGATGCGAGGCAAGTGGTCTTATCAAATAACTGATAGTGGATCTATCGAGAGTTCCTGACTGGCGCGATAAAGGCTGCGCCGGTAGACCCGGTGTCTGAACCAGGAACGACTCTAATGAACAATAAGATCCAGGAACGATTCAACGCCTTGCTGAGCCATAAGGTGGTCGAACACGGGGCTGTTCCCGTGCTGACGGACGCACTGGCCCGGCGGTTGCTTGAGCGTCTGGGGCAATTGCGCCTGTTTGCCCACGCCTACCCACTACTGACTAACCTCACCCACGGTCGTGTCACCCCGGCCGACCTGCTGGACTTCGCCTATCGCCACGAACTGCAAGGCCTGAGCCTGCATTTGCTCGACGGCGAAGAAAACAGCCTGAGCCAGATGTCACCCGCGCAGCTCCAGGCGTTTGCCGCCAAGGCCAAAGCGCTGGGGCTGGATGTGCACCTGGAAATCAGCAGCACGCTGAAAAAGGATGTCGATCAGGTGATCGCCATCGCCCTCGCCCTGGGCGTGCGCAACATCCGTGTTTACTCACGTTACGAGGGCACGCTGTCGCGGGTCATGGACGTGATCGAGACCGACCTGCACTACCTCGCGCAACAGGCTGACGCACACGATCTGTACTTCGATTTCGAGCAGCATGAAGAACTCAAGAGCGGGGAAATTGCGCAACTGCTCAACCGTCTCAACCACCCTCGCCTGCATGCCCTGTTCGACTTCGGCAACATGATCAACGCCTGCGAACAGCCGCTTCAGGCCCTGCGCAACCTGGCACCGCACATTCGCCAGACTCACCTCAAGGGCGTGCGCATCGTCCCCGAACACAACGGCTTCGGTCATTACGGCGTCTTGCAAGGCAGCGACGAAGACGACCTGCCCAGCGCCCGCATGCTGTTCGAACTGTTGATGCTGGGTGAAGCAACCCCACAGGTGATCGCCTTCATTCTTGAGCAGGAAAACCACTACGTGGCACCGGCCTTCCGCCAGAGCCTTGAGGCGGCTGACCCCTTCATTGCTTACCGGGAGATGAGCGACACGCCGCTTCCGAACGGCTACTCGCTTGAGCAAATGCTGGCCGATGAACACCGCTGGGCGAACAACCAGGTCGCCTATGTCCGCAGCCTGCTGGCCGAGTTTCGCACCCTGGCCGAACTGACCCTGGCCAACCCTTCCAACGCCTGATCCTGACGACCCGATTACGCCCGGAGAACAATAATGACAATTCAAAACAAGGCCAAATGGCTCAGATTCCTGATCCTCATCCTCGGTGGCGGCACCATCTACAAGCTGGCGAACCTGAAAGACGCCTTCTATGTCCCCATGCAGGAATTCATGGGCCTGAGCCACACTGAAATCGGCATGCTGCTGAGCGCCAACGCGATCATCGCGACCGCGCTGTTTGTGCTTGGCGGCCTGCTCGCCGATCGCTACGACACACGTAAACTGATCCCCCTCGGCCTGATCGGAACTGGTGGCCTGGGGTTGTACCTGGCAACCTTTCCGCCCTTCAGCAGCTTGCTGATCGTGTTCAGTCTGTTGGCCGTCTGTGCCGACTGCCTGTTCTGGCCATCGCTGCTCAAAGCGATCCGCAACCTGGGTGACGATCAGGAACAAGGCCGGTTGTTCGGCCTGCTCGAAGGCGGTCGTGGCGTGGTGGATACACTGGTGGCCTTTTCCGCCTTGGGCGTGTTCGTCGCCATGGGTTCGGGCGAAACCGGCCTTAAGTCGGCAATCCTGTTTTATTCGGTCATCGATATTCTGGCCGGCACCCTGACCTGGTTCCTGCTCAAGGGTGGCAACACGCAATCGGCGGCCAAACCGAAGAACGGTCTGGCGAACCTGATGGAAGCGATCAAGGTTCCGGGCATCTGGCTGGTCAGCCTCAACGTGTTTATGGTCTACATCGTCTATTGCGGCCTGACCTATTTCATTCCCTACCTCAAGGAAATGTACGGGCTGCCCGTGGCATTGGTGGGCGCCTACGGCATCATCAACCAGTACTTCCTGAAGATCCTCGGCGGGCCTGCCGGCGGTTTCATTGCCGACAAGCAGTTCAAGAGCACCAGCCGCTACTTGAAGTGGGCATTCCTGGCGCTGTTGCCGCTGATGGGCGTGATCATGCTGATTCCGAAAAGCCCGGACTTCATCTACGCGGGCATGGCCGCCACACTGTCCTTCGCCCTGATCGTGTTCTCCATGCGCGGCGTGTTCTGGGCCCCCATGGGTGAAGTCGGCATTCCCCAGCACATCACCGGCTCGGCCTTCGGCATCGGTTGCCTGATCGGCTATGCCCCCGGCATGTTTGCCTACGTCATCTATGGCGCGATCCTCGACCACTTCCCCGGTGAACAGGGTTACAACTATGTCTTCACCTTGATGAGCCTGCTGGCCATTGCGGGCTTCATGGTGTCCAGCCTGCTCTATCAAGCGGTGCGCAAAAAATCCACGGCCACGGGCGGGATGAGCGCGGCTCAAGCCTGATCATCGGTATGGAATCCATGGAGCAATCCCCGCAGCAAAACCTGTGGGAGCGAGCCTGCTCGCGATGAAGGTGGCACAGCCAACACTTGCGTTGCGTGACAGTCCGTCATCGCGAACAGGCTCACTCCCACAGGGAACGTATCCAGGTAAATATCAATGACCACGACTGGCCAGCCGTGCAACCCATGGATTGGCACTCAGACCATGTAATAGCACGCTGAGTAAAACGGTACAGACAACAGTAGCCACCAAGGTACGACTTGCTTCCAGAGGGGAGGCCAATATCATGACGGCGAAGACAATGCTGGCCAGACCTCGCGGGCCGAACCAACCGATGAACAGGCGGGTTTCGAAATCGAAGCGGGTTCCCACCAGACTGATCAGCACGGGCAGTATGCGAATCACGGTCAGACTGAGCACCGAGTAAAGCCAGATGTTCAGGGTGAGACTGCTCCAGGCCCAAGGGATCACCAGTGCGCCAAATACGAGCCAGGTAATGACCGATAACAGGCTGGCGAACTCTTCGCTGGCCTTGAGCATCTGGTGCTTTTGCTCGGTAAACAGAAAACTTGCGAGCAACCCACCGACGAACGCGGCGATAAACCCGCTACCACCTAGTGTTTGCGCTGTGGCAAAGCACAGAATGGCGAGCCCGGGCAGGGTCAACTGTGACCACATGGGTGTTTGCCACTTGTGCTTTGCGGAGTAGCGCTGCAACTGCCAGGCGATGAACGTAAAAGTAATACCGATCAATGCACCGATGCCCAGCTCCTCGATAACCAACTCTAATGCCAGTGAGATAGGGGACTGTGTCGGCTGTTCGACCAGCAATGCCAAAAACAAAAGCAACACTGGAACGCAGATTCCATCATTCAACCCACTCTCAACGTTTAACCCTTCACGCACAGGCGCGGGAACTTTGGGATTGCTCACAACAGCTTTACCGAGCGCAGCATCAGTGGGAGCCAGAAGGGTTGCCAGTATTGCCAATTCCAACGGTGGGACCTGTGGGAACAGCCAGATGCCGACTAGCCAACCACCTGCGATGGTCAGTGGTAGCCCTATCATCAGCAAGCGCAGCGGTAGTCCTTCATTAGCCCGCAGGACCTTCAGGCTGGCGTTGGCCGCATCGCTGAACAGAACAATCGCCAACGTCAGCTCCGCCAGGAGCTTGAGGCCATCCTTGTCAATCCGGGGTTGCAGAATGCCCAGAAATGCCGGGCCGAGAAACAGACCGGCAAGCATGAACATAAGCGGGCCATTGAGCAGACGTGACTCGAAGCGCCCCGCAAATATGCTGTAGGTAAGGAGAAAGGCGGCAAGCAGCGCTAAGTTCTGATACATCGATGACCTGCCTGATCAGGGTGGGCACCTGGAACACGCAGCCTTGATGCAGGCAACTTGAAGTGGGCGGGTTTCAGGCATGGGAGGTGACGTCTAATGAGAGGTGCGCTAAGCATAGGTGGTGTCCTTTGGGTGCGCCTCTCCTTCAGGTGTTTACCGGTAGCACCGACAAAAAAGGGGACACCCATTAGTCGGTCTCGAGTCAGCACAGCCTCATCTTCACAGCATCTTCGACAGGCAATCCCGGACCAAAGGTCATGGATTGTCATGAAGTGAAAAAGCGTTGTCGTCAAATGAAATGTTGGCCGCCCTCCCTTCTATATGCTCCTCAAGATCTGCGTGGCAAGCCCTGCCTTTCTGCTGCTCGCCCGACCGCGCTATTCCCGATCGCTTGCCCGCAGCCATATAACTACCGAGCGCCTGTCTTGGTTGCCTTACCGGAATGTCACAATGAACAAGAAAGATAAAGAGATCTCCCAACAAGCGGCGATGCACACGTTGAGCCTGAACCCGGCGTTCGGTCCTCGCGGGCGCGACCTGCTCGGCAGCGCCCGCATGGTCCTGCGACAAGTGTTGAAGCAACCCGTGCATAGCGCTCGGCATATGGCTGCATTCGGCCTTGAGCTGAAAAATGTCCTGCTCAACCGCTCGCAGCTCGAGCCAGCGGCGGGAGACAAGCGCTTCGACGAGCAGACCTGGCAGAACAACCCGCTATACCGTCGCTACAAGCAGACTTACCTGGCCTGGTGCCAGGAGATGAACGACTGGATCAGCACCAGCAACCTAAGCGAACAGGACGCTCAACGTGGTCAGTTTGTCATCAGCCTGCTGACCGAGGCGATGGCGCCGACCAACACCCTGGCCAACCCGCTAGCGCTCAAGCGCTTCTTTGAAACCGGCGGCAAGAGCGTTCTGAATGGCTTCTCGCAGCTGACCCGGGACCTGATCGAAAACGGCGGCATGCCCAGCCAGGTGAACAAGAAGGCTTTCGGGGTCGGCCACAATCTGGGCATCACCGAAGGTGCGGTGGTGTTTCGCAATGAGGTGCTGGAGTTGATCCAGTACAAGCCGCGTACCGAGCAGGTGCATGTGCGTCCGTTGTTGGTGGTGCCGCCACAGATCAACAAGTTCTACCTGTTTGATTTGACGCCGGAGAAGAGCCTGATCCGTTTTCTCCTCGACAGCGGTATCCAGACCTTCGCTATCAGCTGGCGCAATCCGGGCAAGGCACAGCGTGAATGGGGTTTTTCCAGTTACATTGAAGCCCTGAAGGAAGCAATCGACGCGGTTCTTGCAATAACCGGCAGCGCCGACCTCAACACCTTCGGCGCCTGTTCTGGAGGCTGCACCATGTCCTCGCTGCTGGGTCACTACGCCGCCCTGGACGAGAAAAAGATCAATGCCTTTACCCTGGCGGTCAGCATGTTGGACATACGCCCCGACACCCAGGTCGGGCTGTTCGCCGACGAGAAGACCCTGGAGGCGGCCAAGCGCCGTTCCTATCAGAACGGCGTGCTGGAGGGCCGCGAGCTGGCCAAAGTCTTCGCCTGGATGCGCCCCAATGACTTGATCTGGAGTTACTGGATCAACAACTACCTGCTCGGCAAAGAGCCCCCGGCATTCGATGTCCTCTACTGGAACAACGACACCACCAACCTGCCCGCCACGCTGCACGGCGAATTCATTGATATGTACCAGACCAATCCGTTCGCCCGCGCCGGTGCCATGGAGGTCTGCGGCACACCGATAGACCTCAGTCAGGTCACCAGTGACTTCTACTGCATCGCAGGCCTGACCGACCACATCACCCCGTGGGACGCCTGCTACCGTTCCATGCATCTGTTTGGCGGACAGGGCGAGTTCGTGGTGTCCAACAGCGGGCATATCCAGAGCATCCTCAACCCGCCGGGCAACCCCAAGGCGCGTTTCATGACCGGCAGCAACCTGCCTGTCGAAGCTCAGGAATGGATGGAAGCTGCCAGTAAACAGGCGGGCTCCTGGTGGCCCCACTGGCTGGCCTGGCTGCAGACACGCTCGGGCGATCACAAAAAGGCTCCCCGTAAACTGGGCAACAGGGCTTATCCCGCTGCTGAGGCTGCACCGGGTACCTACGTGCACATGCGCTGAACCTGCAGTCATTAAAAAAGGGGACTAAAAAAGGGGACCGACTAAAAAACAGATTTATTTTTCTGGAAAATAAATCCGTCCCCTTTCCTTGCCTTTCCTTTTCAGCCTAGCGCTTTCGCCGCACCTGTTTGTCCTCCGCCAGCGCCTGGCGGACGAGCGCCTGCGCTGCCCACACGGCGGTGTCGAGTGATTCTTTGATGCTTGCGCCACCGATATCGCGCACAGCGATCAACGCTTCGGTGCCCATCACGATCGACAACGCCTGCTTCAGTCGCTTGCGAGCACGGGGTGAGAGCGCATCCTTCAGCGAGTCGACAATCGGCTCGATGTAGCTCATGCGTCGCCCCGGCCGCAGCGGCTCGTGGGACTCATTTTCCAGCCACACCGTCATGAACGAACGCTCCATCACGTGCAGGCCTATCTCGTCGTCGATCAGCAGTTTATGCAATGCGTTCGCCGCCAGACCTATGCCCTTTACGGGATCGTCTCCCGGCTGCCAAAGATTCTCCAACGGCGTCATGTCGCGATCGGCCGCCGTCTCGCTAATCAACGCCTCCGACGAGGGAAAGTAACGATACGCCGTGGCCCGCGACACCATCGCGCGTTCGGCGACTTGTGCGACAGTCGGGTTCTGGCCCTCATCGCGCAAAGCGGTGGCCGCATCGATCAACGCTTGACGCGTTCGTTGCCGCTGGTAAGCGCGGCCTTGCCGATCCACATCATGGACAGGCGGGCTTGACTTCGAAGTCGACATGGAATAAATGATACTCCGTCTTGTAATGAGACTTGAGTCTCATAATAGGCACACAGCACAGGATATGCCACTGGCACGATGCACAGCACAATCGGCGCGCCGGGCATAACGATTCCACATCGCTTTTGCGCAACTGAGCGCGCCTCAGGGCGCATGAGGTGAATGCCATGAATCACAATCCCCGTTCGCGAACCTGGTTTCGGCTCGCTGTCATCTACTTTGCCCTTGGCGTGATGTTGGGTGTGACGATGGGCGCTACCGGCGACCACTCACTCTTCGCGGTACATGCCCATATCAATCTGTTGGGATGGGTGTCGATGGCACTGTTCGGACTCATCAGCACAATGCACCCGTCAATCACTCAAGGGCACATCGCTACAGCACAGTTCTGGACATACAACGTTGGCGTACCGGTAATGCTTGGAGCACTGACATTGCGTATGAAGGGTTTCCCGTCAGTTGAACCCTTGATCGCTGTCGCATCAATCCTCATCGGTTTCAGTGTGCTGCTCTTCGTGTGGCAGGTGTTCTCGCGCATCGGCGTAACGTTCGAACATTTGAACCGCGCGCAAAGTGAGTCGCATCTGTCATGACGGGTTCTGCCAATCGCCGTTTTGGGGCCGCATATCGATGCAGGGAGTGATCCACCCCGGATT
Source organism: Pseudomonas sp. GM21 (assembly GCF_000282215.1). Taxonomy (GTDB): domain Bacteria; phylum Pseudomonadota; class Gammaproteobacteria; order Pseudomonadales; family Pseudomonadaceae; genus Aquipseudomonas. The sequence goes on along the minus strand of NZ_AKJS01000203.1, from coordinate 7,303 downwards.
GAAGGCTGTCCTTTACAACTGGTAAATCAAAAAACAAGACGGATTTACTTAAAAAAGGGGGACGGACAAATGGAAAAATAAATCCGTCCCCTTTCTGCTGATCAGGTCGGTTGGAGTTTCTGCTTCTTGCCGTTTGCTGCCTGTCGCGAAGCTAACCTGCCGTTGGCGATCATCGGCGCGAGCTCTTCATCGCCGTGCGGCTGGCAGAGGAATTCGCGTATCGCTTCAGCGGTTCGCCTGGCGCTGGTGACCACGAAAAAATGCCCCTCGCCCTGCAAGACGTGCAGTTCGGCACGGCGAATGGTGCGGCGCAGGATCTGCGCGTTGTACAGCCGCACCAGGGTGTCGCGTTCGCCGGTGAGGATCAGCGTGCGCTGGCGCAGGCGGAACAGCCGTAGCAGGCTGGTCCAGCCGACCAGGGCGGTGAGCTGGTGGTAATAGGTTCGCGGGTTGGCCGTGAGCATGCCGTTCACCACACCGAAGCGCAGCAGCGTCTGTATCGAATTGCGCGAGCCTCCTTGCTTGCGCGATTTGGCGCTTTTGCTCCTGCCAAAAAAATCCAGGATGTCGGCGGGCTTCACCAGCATCGCCGGGCCGGCCGAGGTCGCCGCGAGGATCAGCCGGCGCACCATGCTCGGGTAACGCAGGGCGAATTCTTGCGCCAATGCACCGCCCCAACTCACGCCGAACACATCGACCTGGTCGACTCCCAATTGCTTGAGCAGCTCGGCGATCAGGTCGGCATGGCGCGGCAGACGCATCGGCCAGCGTGGCATTTGCGATTTGCCGACCCCGGGCACGTCCAGCGTAATGGTCCTGTAGTCCTCAAGTTCATCGCGCAGGGGATCGAAGGTACGGATCAACCCACCCAGGCCATTGAGCAAGAGTAGCGGTGAACCTTGGCCGCGGATTGAAACGTTCAACTGCAAGTCTTGAACGGTTAATTTGTACGTTGTCATGGTTTCCCCCTTGGCCTGCCCACTGCTAAGACAGCGTCTGGCGTTTGCGGTGCAAAAAACATTTGCTGGCTTGGCACTGCGAATCTTCGAGCCATCGTTGCTGTCCGTCCCGGCTGCATCCACGTACCATGGCGGGTCGAAATGATGAGCCCCCCTTATGAGGACACAGCCAAAAGCAGTCAATTTCGCACCTTTTCGTCTACCCTCACAATGCGCCAGGCAGCAATCAGCTTGTGCCCGACGCCTCGACATTCTTTCGTAAATGCACCGGAGAAGTTCCATGCTCAAGCGTACCCTGGCATTGGCCGTCGGCTTGACCCTGTCATTTGGCACCCTGTTGGCGCAGGCCGCCGACACCCTGAAAGTCAGTGCGATTCCCGATGAAGCCCCTACCGAACTGCTGCGCAAGTTCCAGCCGCTTGGCGCCTATCTGGAACAACAGTTGGGCATGAAAGTCGAGTTCGTGCCCGTGAGCGACTATCCGGCCGTGGTCGAGGCGCTGGCAACCGACCGAATCGATATGGCCTGGCTGGGCGGCTTCACGTTCGTGCAGGCGCGTCTTAAAACCGGCAATGCCATCCCGCTGGTACAGCGCGAACAGGACGCTCAATTCACCAGCAAATTCATCACCGCCGACCCAGCCGTCAAGTCTCTCGCCGATCTCAAGGGCAAGACCTTTGCATTCGGTTCGGTGTCCTCCACGTCGGGCAGTCTCATGCCGCGTTATTTCATGCTGAAGGACGGCATCAAGCCTGAAACTTACTTCAGTCGAGTCGGCTACTCCGGCGCCCATGACGCCACTGTCGCCTGGGTCCAGGCCGGCAAGGTGGACGCCGGGGTACTGAACGCCAGCGTATGGGAAAAACTGGTCGCCGCCGGCAAGGTCGACACGACCAAGGTAAAAGTGTTTGCGACCACCCCGGCTTACTTCGACTACAACTGGACGGTGCGCGGGACCCTCGACCCTGCGCTGGCGGCCAAGATTAAGGCAGCCTTCCTTGCTCTCGATCCGGCGAACCCCAAGGACAAGGAGATTCTGGACCTGCAGGCCGCCAGCCGCTTCATCGAAACCAAGCCTGAGAACTACAAGGGCATCGAGGAAGCCGCACGCGCCGCCGACCTGCTCAAATGACGTTGCATCTGACCCAAGTCAGCGTTACCCACGCCAACGGCGTCCAGGCCCTGCGGGGCGTGGACCTGCACATCAGTGCCAGCGAACAGGTCGCCATCATCGGCCCGTCCGGCGCGGGTAAGTCGAGCCTGCTCAACCTGCTGGCCACTGCCCTGCGTCCGGGCAACGGCGAGCTGCAGGTACTTGGCGAGCGAGCCTGGCAGCTTTCTGCCCGACAGCGTCAGCGTCTGCGCGCGCGCATCGGCCTGGTTCACCAGTCGCCACCCCTGCCACCGCGCCAGCGCGTGGTCACCGCGGTTCTGGCCGGAAAGCTGGGTCAGTGGGGGCTGGGCAAGAGCCTGCTGAACCTGCTGCATCCACTGGATATTCCAGGTGCACGCGCGGCATTGGCCAGGCTGGACCTGAGTGACAAGTTGTTCGCGCAATGCCAGCAACTGTCCGGTGGACAGCTACAGCGCGTGGGCATTGCCCGCGTGTTATACCAGGCGCCCGAGGTGTTGCTGGCCGATGAGCCGGTATCGGCCATGGACCCTGTGTTGGCCCAGCACACGCTTTCGGTGCTCTGTCGTCATGCCCGGCAGCACAACGTCACCCTGGTCGCCAGCCTGCATGCGGTGGAGCTGGCCCTGGCGAACTTTTCGCGGATCATCGGCTTGCGTGATGGGCAGATTCTGTTCGACCTTGCGGCCAGCGAAGTCGACCGCGAGTTGCTCGACAAGCTCTACGCCAACGAACAACTGCAATCCCCACCGATTGTTCCGCCGCCCTTGAGTGTGCAGATTCCCCGATGCTGACCCGTGATACCCGAGACCCGGCCACCCGGCCCCGCCTGCTGATCACCTTGCTGGCCCTTGCCTTGCTCTGGCCGGGCATCCGCTACAGCGAGCTGGACCTGAGCGTACTGGTGGCGAGTGACAGTCAGAGCGAGATCGGCCGGTTTGTATCAGCCTTCTGGCCACCGGCCCATGGCGAAGAATTCATCCAGCTGTTGTTGCAAGCCACCCTGCAGACCCTGGCCATCGCCACGGCCGGCATGGCCCTGGCGTTGCTGTTGGCAGTCCCCGCCAGCCTGCTGGCCAGTCGTGCTCTGTCGCTGTCTGCTGCCTCCCATGCCGGCCACCCGAGCTATTGGGGCCAACTGCTGCGCTGGCCTGTACGCGGTTTACTGATCTTCCTGCGCAGCGTGCCGGAAATCGTCTGGGCCCTGCTGTTCGTGCGCGCCGTCGGCCTCGGCCCGACTGCCGGTGTACTGGCCATCGCCATTACCTACAGCGGCATGCTGGGCAAGGTCTACGCGGAAATTTTCGAGTCGGTCGACCAGCGCCCGGCCCATGCGCTACTGCAGTCCGGCAGCGGTCGGCTCGCAGCCTTTTGCTACGGGATCCTGCCCAATGTCGCTGCGGAACTGCTGTCATACACGGTGTACCGCTGGGAATGCGCAATCCGCGCCTCGGTGGTGATGGGCTTCGTCGGTGCCGGCGGTCTGGGCCAGCAAATGGACCTGTCGTTGCGCATGTTCGCCGGCGGTGAAGTGGCCAGTTTGTTACTGACATTCCTTGTACTGGTGCTGCTCGCCGATCAACTCAGCCGCCTGCTGCGCTGGAGGCTGGCATGAATCGCCTGATCAACCTTGCATTGTTGCTCTGCATTGGCGCAGCGGTGGTCGCCTCGTTCAGCTACTTGGGCATCAACCTCGGCGAACTCGGCGACAGCGGCAACCTGCATCATATGGGCGCTTATGCGCAGCGTTTTCTCAGCCCGGACCTGAGCGCGGGCCATCTGCAAGCCATCGGTCACGGCGCCCTGGAAACCATTGCCATGTCCGCCCTGGGCACCCTGCTCGCAGCGGTACTCGGCCTGCTATTGGCACTGCCCGCGGCAGGGCGCTTCGGCTGGCCACTGCAGAGCGCGTCGCGCCTGGTGCTCAACGCCTTGCGCGCGGTTCCGGAACTGGTGTGGGCCGCGCTGATGGTCCTTGCTGCCGGTCTGGGCCCCAATGCCGGCACCCTGGCATTAGCCCTGCACACCACCGGCGTGCTCGGCCGGCTGTTCGCCGAAGCATTGGAAAACACCCCACCAGAACCGGCCGACGCCATCCGCCTGCAGGGCGGCAATGCCGTATGGGCGTTCTGTTACGGCACCCTGCCCAACCTGTTGCCACAGCTCCTGGCCTACATCCTGTACCGCTGGGAAAACAACATTCGCATGGCCAGCGTGCTCGGCTTCGTCGGTGCCGGTGGTTTGGGGCAAATGCTCTATGTCAGCCTCAGCCTGTTCCAGGAAGCTCAAGCCAGCACGGTTATCCTGGCCATGCTGCTACTGGTATTGGCCGTCGATACATTGAGCAGCTGGAGCCGTCAACGCTGGGTCAAGGCCTGAGTGCTTTCGCAGAATTCAGTTGTGTTGTGCCATCGCCTACCTGAGCCTGCCCCGCCCCGCCCCGCCCTGCCCTGCCCCGCCCCGGCTCCGTCACCTGCGGATCGGACTTGCGCCCGGCCCTGACAAGTCGAGACGACGCGTCGTGCGAGCACCTCGGCTTGGAACGCCGGCAGCCCGTACGTCAACGCAAGTTCCAAGGCCGGTTACAAGGGGTATAACTATCAGAACAAAAGGCGGCTCACCCAGATAGGCCCTCCAATGGCAGCGCCCGGGCCAGGCGCCCCAGGCCTGATCGGCGCCTGCGACGCGGAGCGATGTGATGAATTCCAGAGCATGGCGATGGGCTCGCAAGAGCCTTCTTGGCTGCATCGAACTGGCCTTGCTGGTCGTTCCACTGTGCGCCAGCGCCATGTTCAAGTGCCAAGCCAGGGACGGAGCCATCAGCTACACCAGTCAAGCCATCGCCAGCGCCCGCTGCACTCGCCTCAATGACATGGCGGGCGCCGGTGTCGGCGCCAAGGCAATGGCCCGGCCACGGCTTGTGCGGGACGACGACTCAGACGCGGTGCGGATTCGGGTGTTCACCTTCATTCACAAGGGTGTTCGTCAATATGTAAGCCGGCGCCCCGTCGGGATCTCCGCACGGGTCGATGTCCTTGAGCTCTATTACATCAAGGGCTGCTATCTGTGCACGGCGCCTAAGAATTTCAAGGTCGCCTCACTGCACCTGGACACCCTTTCCTATCGGCGGGAGATCGAAGCCGCTTCGGGTCATTATGGTGTCGACAGGGCGCTGGTCCGCGCAGTGATACATGCCGAATCGGCGTTTCGCCCCAACGCCATTTCCGAAGCCGGCGCCCAGGGGCTGATGCAGTTGATGCCCGCCACCGCCGAGCGCTTCGCCGTGGACGATCCGTTCGACGCACGACAGAACATTCGTGGCGGCGTGCGCTACCTGGCCTGGCTGCTCAAGCGCTTCAACGGCAACCAGGTGCTGGCGTTGGCAGGTTACAACGCCGGCGAAGCGTCCGTGGTCGAGTACAACGGGGTGCCTCCCTACGCCGAGACGCAATCCTACGTCACCCTCGTGCAGTCCTTGACCGAACGCTATCGCAACCATCGCTAGTACCGTAGGGCGCATAACCCGCAATAGGTAAGACGCCGGGCGGGGAATGGCTCAACCGAACTTCCACGTTCACCGGTTGAATCCACAGTCAGCCCCACATCAGCCTTTAACTGAAGCCCCCAAACCGGCACAATCGCCGGCTTTTTTCGCGACAGGAAGTCCGACCATGCAACGGATTGTGATTCTGGGCAATGCCGGTAGCGGCAAATCCACCCTCGCCCGCGCCCTCGGCATGCGCCTTGGCTTGCCCGTAGTGCACCTGGACACCTTGTTCTGGGAGCCCGACTGGGTCGAACCCGACGCTGAGCAATTCCGCGCTCGGGTCAGTGAAGCGGTCGCTCCGACTGCGTGGATCTGTGAAGGCAACTATGCCCGGCGTACATTCGATCTTCGCCTGCCCCGTGCCGACTTGATCATCTAATTCAACCTCCACCCCAGTCAGATGACTTATCGGGAATGCACCGGGCATGTTTGCCTGCGTCGTCTATGGTGCGATCCTCGACCACTTCCCCGGTCAAAGCTGTGATCAAACACAATAGGAAGACCTCCCATCATCCGCACTCCTTTGCACACCAGGAGAAACGCAAATGTCCCGACATCGAATCTTCTCGACACCCTTTGCGGCGGTTTATCCACTGTACGTAGCGAAAGCCCAGCGCAAGGGCCGTACCCAAGAGGAAGTTGACCGCGTCATTTGCTGGCTCACGGGCTACGACCAGGCGGGCCTATTGCAACAGCTCAAGCTGAACGTCGACTTCGAAACCTTCTTTGCTCAGGCGCCGGAGATGCATCCGAACAGCAGCCTAATCAAAGGCGTGGTTTGCGGTATCCGTGTGGAGGATGTTGAAGATCCACTGATGAAACAAATCCGCCAGCTGGACAAGCTTGTGGATGAACTCGCCAAAGGCAAATCCATGGAGAAGGTGCTTCGACAATAAATCCCGTGGGCAAAACGGAGGGCCGAGCGTAATAGTCGCAAAACCTTTGGGAGCGAGCCGGCTCCGGGCGACGTTCCGACGATAGCGGACTGTCAGGCAACGAAAGTATGACTGCACCACCCTCATCGTCGGAACGCCGCCCGTAACCGGCTCGATCCCACAAAGACTGCGGCATTCAACACCTTAATTGATCGGCATTAAATGCTCAGAGTCCCGTTATTTTAGATCGATGAGCAACCTGTGGCGAGGGAAATGCTTCCCCCGCCACAGGCCAGCGACTACACGGATGGCTCAACCTTATCCAACACCCCATTCGCCGTAATCTCCGCCACCATGATGCTGTTGGAAATACCCAGCAGCGCATAACGCGACTCCCCCTCCAAATGATCCACCAACTGATGAACCATCACATCAACCGACGCCAGCGTCTCTACCAAAAACACAGGCAGGGTTTCGACTGTGGCTTCTGGGTCGACGGAGAACAACGAGTTCGCAGTAGCGTTCGAACACCTGCTTTACATGATTAACAGGCCACCGCTCGTTGTTGGGTAATTGCACTGACTTGACCAGCTATTTGCATAGGACCTGACCAGCTGCTTGCATGGGACTTTCCTCAGAGCATGAGAATTTTGCTCTCGGCCATTTTTAGATCATAGTTGGGTACCTGCACGGACTTGCCCCCCCATTTGCATTCGACCTGACCAGTCATGTGCACCGTATTTGACCAGCAAGATTCGTGGAGACATGACCGGTAGCGAACGGCCCAGAG
>NZ_AKJS01000202.1 GCF_000282215.1 Pseudomonas sp. GM21 | reverse complement strand
CGCTCTGCGTGGGAACGCAGCCCGGGACGCTCTGCGTCCCAAAAGCGGACGCAGAGCGTCTATTGAGGCATTCCCACGCAGAGCGTGGGAACGATCTGCCTTACCCGTCGGCTGGAATTCTGTAAAAACCCTGCTGTACTCAGCCAAGGTTCTGGAGATGGTTCTGCAGTCCATCTGCTGGATGCGAAAGGCATTAAAACTTCGAAAGGACACGCTCTCATGTCTCTATTCAAACGTTCAGCGACAGAGTTGGTAGGTACGTTCTGGCTGGTGTTGGGGGGGTGCGGCAGTGCAGTGCTGGCCGCTGCCTTCCCGGATGTAGGCATCGGTTTACTGGGGGTGTCCCTGGCGTTTGGGTTGACGGTGCTGACCATGGCGTTCGCTATCGGCCATATTTCCGGTTGTCACCTCAACCCGGCGGTGTCACTGGGGCTGGTGGTCGGCGGACGGTTTCCCGCCAAGGAGCTGCCGGCTTACATCATCGCGCAAGTGATTGGCGGGGTGATTGCAGCCGCGTTGCTGTATTTCATTGCCAGCGGCAAGCCCGGCTTCGACCTGGCCGGCGGCCTGGCCTCCAACGGCTATGGCGAACACTCCCCCGGCGGCTATTCCATGGTGTCAGGGTTTGTCTGTGAACTGGTGATGACAGCCATGTTCATCCTGATCATTCTCGGCGCCACCGACAAGCGCGCTCCGGCAGGACTTGCCCCCATCGCCATCGGCCTGGGGCTGACCCTGATCCACCTGATCTCGATCCCGGTCACCAATACCTCGGTCAACCCGGCGCGCAGCACCGGCCCGGCATTGATCGTCGGTGGCTGGGCCATTCAACAGCTGTGGATGTTCTGGGTCGCGCCGCTGCTGGGTGCGGTGATCGGCGGCATCACCTATCGCTGGCTGGGCAAAGAAGACACTTAAGGCCTCGGACGAGGATCAGTCTTGCCGGTAAGGCAAGGCGGTCCTCGCCTCTTCTGCATACGCCAGCACCCCAACGCGCTCTTGCTGCAGGAAGTCTTTGACCGCCGCTTTCAGACCCGCGTGGCGCAGGTAATGCCAGGAATGGGTGATCACCGGTTCAAACCCGCGAATCAATTTGTGCTCGCCTTGGGCACCGGCGTCGAAACGTTGAAAGCCATTGGCAATCGCATAATCCATGCCCTGATAGAAACACGTCTCAAAGTGCAGTCGATCAAACTCCGCCAGACAACCCCAGTAACGCCCGTAGAAACTGTCGCCCCCCACCAGACTGAAGGCCATGGCCACCGGCCGTGAGCCCTGTTTGGCCAGCACCACACGAATCGACTCCGGCATGCGCTCGGCCAACAGGCTGAAGAATTCGCGTGTCAGGTAAGGCCTTTGCCGACGTACCGCGTAGGTATTGGCATAGCACGCATAAATGAAATCCCACTGCGCCTGATCCAGCTGCCGACCTTCAAGCCATTCGAAATCAATGCCCTGCCCCGCGACTTGCTCACGCTCTTTGCGCATCTGCTTGCGTTTACGTGAACTCAGCACGTCGAGGAAATCCTGAAAATCCCGATAGCCGCGATTCTGCCAGTGATACTGACAGCCAATTCGCTGCAACCAGCCGGGCTGTTCGGCCAGTGCGGCGTCAGTGAACGGGTCAGTGAAGTTGATGTGTGCGCTGGAGAGGTCTTCTATCTCAAGATAGCCCGGCAGGCTCTTGAGTAACTCGAAACCGTCCTCGACGCTGGCCGCCAGCAAGCGTGGCCCGCTGACAGGACTGAAGGGCACGGCGGTCAATAATTTGGGGTAATAGTCGATACCGGCCCGCTCACAGGCATCCGCCCAGGCATGATCGAACACGTATTCACCATAGGAATGCCACTTGCGGTAACTGGGCAGCGCGGCGATCAGCCGATCCCCTTCGATGTGCAACAAATGCTCGGGTTGCCAGCCGGAATGCGGGCCGATGCTGCCACTGTCTTCCAGGGCACTGAGGAAGGCATGGCGCAGAAACGGCTGATGCTCGGGTACGAGTGCATCCCAAGTGTGCGGTGCTATTTCGGACAGATTTTCCAAACGTTGCAGCGGCATCAACTTCCTCTCCACTTCTTGCTTGAAAGACCTGCGAGCCTGTTTCTTGACCTGCGCAATGAATCCTCTCTACGGCATGTCCTTGCGACGTTCGGCAGCGAGACGTTCAGCCAGCGCATCGACCTCCGGCAATGGCTCTTCGGGCATGGCGCGCAATGTCGCCTGCATCAGCCGCATCTGACGAATGAACCGCCGGCAACTGGGGCAGAACATCAGGTGATGACGCACCATCAGCCGCTCACGAAAACTCAGATCGCCATCGAGATAATCGCTGGAACGCGCCACTTGTTCCTTGCAGGTCAACATTCCCCGGTTTCCTCAAAATGTTCTACGGCCGCAAAAACCTTCAACCGTGCCCTGTGCAACAGCACGCGAACATTGGAGAGCGAGATGTCCAGAAGATTACAGATTTCTTCCAACTCCAGCCCCTGACGCTCACGAAGTAACAATACACTTCTTTGCAGCTCTGACAGGCTCAGCAGCGTGTGATCCAGGCATTCACGCAACTCGCGTTCGGTCAGCAGCGCTTCCGGCGTGTCCTGGTGCCATACAAAGGGAGCCACCCGCCAGTGACCGTCACCTGGAGAAAAACGGTCATCGTCAATTGTGCCATGGGGTGACGGCAGGTCATCGAGGAACACTTCGCGTCGGTTTTGTTTGTATCGACCTTTTGCCGCATTGGCCGTAATGGTCAGCAACCAGGTCTTGAGGCTCGAACGCGCCTCGAATTTGCTCAGATTGCGCACGACCGATAACCACGCATCCTGGACGATTTCGTCGGCATGCCGGCTCCCCACAATCGCATACGCCACGGCCCGCATGGCACTCTGATAGGTACTGACTAACTCTTTGAAAGCCTTTTGTTCACCGGCCAGTAATCGCTCAAGCAGTTGCGCATCGTCAGCCGCCATCAATCAATCCCCTTGTTCTGACTTCCGAAATGACGACGGCAGGACTTCGCCTACAGCTTAGTCCTGCCGTCGCCCGGAAGTTACAGTGTCCTGACGGTTTCGAATGTAGGAAACATCCTCACAATCAAACAGAAAGGGATTACAAGGTTTGGCTCAACGCTTGCGCAGAATCACACTACCAATCGAATAACCGGCGCCAAACGAACTGAGCACGGCCAGCGAACCGGCGGCCAGATCATCCTGGTTCTTGTGAAACGCAATCACCGAGCCGGCAGAGCTGGTGTTGGCGTAGGTGTCGAGAATCACCGGGGCTTCTTCTTCGGTGGCCTCGCGACCCAGCAGTTTCTTGACGATCAGGTGATTCATGCTGAGGTTGGCCTGGTGCAGCCAGAAGCGCTTCACGTCGCTGATGTTCAGCGAGTTTTCTTCCAGGTGCGTCGCGATCAGCTCGGCGACCATCGGGCACACGTCGCGGAATACCTTGCGGCCTTCTTGCACGAACAGTTTGTCCTTGGCACCGATGCCCTCTTCCGCCGCGCGGTTGAGGAAGCCAAAGTTGTTGCGGATGTTGTTGGAGAACTTGGTCAGCAACTTGGTGCTGACGATGTCGAACTGGTGTTTGGACGTCGCCAGGTCAGCACGTTCGATGATCACTGCGGTAGCAGCGTCACCGAAGATGAAGTGACTGTCGCGGTCGCGAAAGTTCAGGTGACCGGTGCAGACTTCCGGGTTGACCATCAGGATGGCCCGGGCCTGGCCCAGTTGCACGCTGTTGGCCGCCGCTTGGATGCCAAAGGTGGCGGAAGAGCAGGCAACGTTCATGTCGAAACCGAAACCCTGGATGCCCAGCGCTTCCTGGACTTCGATGGCAATGGCCGGGTAGGCGCGTTGCAGGTTGGAGCAGGCGACGATCACGCCGTCAATGTCCGCGGCAGTCTTGCCGGCACGCTGCAAGGCTTGTTCGGCGGCGCCGATGGCCATTTGGCAAAGTACCGACCATTCGTCGTTTGAACGCTCCGGCAGGCGTGGCGCCATGCGTTGCGGGTCGAGAATGCCGTCCTTGTTCATGACAAATCGGCTTTTGATGCCGGAGGCTTTCTCGATGAACGCCGCGTTGGACTCGGTCAACGCTTCGACTTCGCCACGGGCGATGGCCTCGGCGTTGTCGGCGTTGAATTGCGCAACGTAAGCGTTGAAAGACTGCACCAGCTCTTCGTTGGAGATGCTGTTGGCCGGGGTGTACAGGCCGGTGCCGCTGATGACGACGTTATGCATGGTTGTTTCTCTAATCTGTTCAGGCAGAAAGCATTGGCACCGACGTACCAACACACAAGGGGTCTGTTCCCGTCATGGGAAGCCAACCAGGCATCGCTTTATTCCGATCCGCCTGAACCTTGAAGGGCTCAAAACCGCGGGACCGGCGTTTATAGGCGCGAAGTTTGCCATAAACATTGGGTTTTGGCGCCATTTGCGAGAGCAACGGCGTACCTGATGTGGGAGTGAGCCTGCTCGCGATTTCGGTGTATCAGTTAATAATAATGTGACTGATGTACCGCAATCGCGAGCAGGCTCGCTCCCACAGGGTATTGGGCAAGCCCCGGTTCTAGGGTTCGACCTGGGTCCACTGTTTATTCAGGCGCTTGTCGGAGATCGGCACCTTGGTTCCCAATTGCTGGGCGAACAGCGAAACCCGGTATTCCTCCAGCCACCAGCGATAGAGCTCCAGCTGCGGATCGCGTTTGCCTTCCTGGGCGTGTTTGCTGGCGCGGGTCTGGTATTGAGTCCAGAGACCGGACAATTCACCGCTCCACACCCGATCGCGCTGCACTTGAGCTGCGATTTTTTCAAAGCGCTGCTCGACCGCTTTCAGGTAACGCGGCAATTCCTTGAGCCACACCATCGGCGTTTCGCGGACAAAACCGGGATACACCAAGTGACTGAGCTGCTGCTTGATGTCGTTCAAGGCCACGGCTTGCGCCAGGTCGATCTTGCCCTTGAAGCGTTTTTGCAGGCCGTGCCAGAGCTTGAGGATTTCCAGCGTCAGCTTCGCCAGACGCTCGGCGTGTTCAGTCCAGCCGCCGCGTTTGCGTTCGGCCAACGCCGCCAACCCGGCGCCATCACGCGGCAACGGGTCTTCACCCTCGAGAATGCAGCTGTCGAGACTGGCCAGCAGAATGTCTTCCACCAGACTGTCGATGCGCCCCATGTCGCGGTACATCAGGCCCAGTTCGGTCAGACCCGGCAATTTGCTGCGCAGGAACTTCGCCGGTTCGGCCAGTTGCTGCATCAGCAAACGCTGCAAGGCCCGACGATGCTGGAATTCGGCTTCGGCCGGGGTCGAGAAACGCCCTTCCTTGACCGTGCCGCCCTCTTCCACTAGCGCCGGATAAACCGTCATCGACAGCCCGGCGATCTTCTGCTGGGTTTTCTCGGCGACAGCGGCAAAGACTTTGGCTTCCACCGGCTGCTGGCTTTTCGCGGTTTGCGGCACCGCCAACGCGGCCTGACTCGCTTCGGCAAACCGTGCGGTCAGTTCCGCCAGATCACGCCCTTCGCCAAGGAATTTGCCCTGGCCGTCGACGATTTCCAGGTTCATGCGCAAATGGCTGTCGACCTGCTGCGACGCTTCGGCCCACGCCTCATCACTGACCCGCGCTCCGGTCATGCGCAACAACTCGCGGCCCAGCGCCAGTGGCAACGAACCTTCGGCGAAGGTCATGCGCTGCAATGCGGCTTTGACGAAGTCCGGCACTGGCACAAAATTCTTGCGCAGGGCCTTGGGCAAGTTGCGCACCAGCGCGATGCATTTGGCTTCGATCACACCCGGCACCAGCCATTCCAGACGTTCCGGTGGCAGCATCGGCAGCAACGGTGCCGGCACGCGCAGGGTCACGCCGTCGCGCGGATGGTTGGGCTCGAAGTGGTAACTCAGCGCCAGCTCCAGATCGCCGATGTGCAAGGTGTCCGGGTAATGCAGCGCGGTGACTTCGCTGGCCTCGCGGGCCAGCACGTCTTCTTCGCGCATGATCAGCAGCTGTGGATCTTTCTGGCTGTTGACCCGGTACCAGCTGTCGAAAGTCGCGGTTTGGTGGATCTCCGCCGGTAATCGCGCATCGTAAAAGGCAAACAGGGTTTCTTCGTCGGCCAGAATATCGCGGCGACGGGCCTTGGCTTCCAGTTCGTCGAGTTGCTCCAGAAGTTGCGCGTTGGCCGTCAGGCATTTGGCCCTGGATTGGATCTCGCCGCGCACCAGGCCTTCACGAATGAAAAACTCTCGGGACACCACCGGGTCAATCGGCCCGTAATGCACCGGCCGACGGCCGACCACGATCAGCCCGAACAAGGTGATCTGCTCGAAGGCCACGACCTGACCGCGCTTCTTCTCCCAGTGCGGTTCGAAGTGGTTTTTCTTGATCAGGTGCCCGGCCAGCGGTTCGATCCAGTCGGCGTCGATCTTGGCGACCATGCGCGCGTAAAGCTTGGTGGTTTCCACCAGTTCAGCGGTCATCAGCCATTGCGGGCGTTTTTTACCCAGCCCGGAGGACGGGTGAATCCAGAAACGCCGCTGACGGGCGCCCAGGTAATCACCTTCATCGGTCTTCTGGCCGATCTGGCTGAGCAGGCCCGAGAGCACGGCTTTGTGCAGTTTCGGGTAATCCGCCGGCTCTTTGTTGATGCTCAACTGCATGTCGCGGCAGATCAGGCTCAACTGACGGTGCGAGTCGCGCCATTCGCGCAGTCGCAGGTAATTCAGGAAGTTCTTGCGGCACCAGTTGCGCAACGGGCTTGCCGTCAGTGCCAGGCGCTGTTCTTCAAAACCGCGCCACAGATTGACCAGACCGGCGAAGTCCGAGTCCACGTCTTTCCATTGTGCGTGGGCCTGATCCGCCGCTTGCTGACGCTCCGGCGGACGTTCACGCGGGTCTTGAATCGACATGGCGCTGGCGACGATCAGCACTTCCTGCAAGCTGCCCAGTTTCGCCGCTTCCAGCAGCATGCGACCCATGCGCGGGTCCACCGGCAATCGCGCCAGATTTCGCCCCAGCGGCGTCAGTTGGCTGTTGCGGTCCACCGCTGAGAGTTCTTGCAGAAGGTTGAAACCGTCGCTGATGGCTTTGCCGTCCGGCGGTTCGATAAACGGGAAGTCGGTAATCTCGCCGAGGCGCAGGTGCAGCATCTGCAAAATAACGGCGGCGAGGTTGGTTCGCAAAATCTCCGGATCGGTAAATTCCGGACGGCCATTGAAATCGTCTTCACCGTACAGGCGGATGCAGATACCCGGCTCAACCCGCCCGCAACGACCTTTACGCTGGTTGGCGCTGGCCTGGGAAATCGCTTCGACAGGTAAGCGCTGAACCTTGGCGCGGTAGCTGTACCGACTGATGCGCGCGGTGCCGCTGTCGATCACGTAACGGATGCCCGGCACGGTCAGCGAGGTTTCCGCGACGTTGGTCGCCAGGACCACACGACGGCCTGGGTGCGACTGGAAAATCCGCTGCTGCTCGGCCGGCGACAGGCGCGCGTACAACGGCAGGATTTCGGTGTGCTTGAGCTGAGCCTTGCGCAGCATCTCGGCCGCGTCACGAATCTCGCGCTCGCCGGGCAAGAACACCAGCACATCGCCAGGACTCTTGCGCTCGCTGCGCTCGAAGGCGGCGATTTCGTCTAGGGTGGCGAGGATCGCCTGGTCCACGGTCAAGTCATCCTCGACGCGGTTGCCCTCCTCGTCCTGCTCCAGGGTCAGCGGGCGATACCAGGTTTCCACCGGGAAGGTGCGGCCGGAGACTTCGACAATCGGCGCGTCATCGAAATGTTTGGAGAAGCGCTCCAGGTCGATGGTTGCCGAGGTGATGATGACTTTCAGATCCGGGCGACGCGGCAGCAGGGTTTTCAGGTAACCGAGCAGAAAGTCGATGTTCAGGCTGCGTTCGTGGGCTTCGTCGACGATGATCGTGTCGTAGCGTTCGAGGTAGCGATCGTTCTGGGTTTCCGCCAGCAGGATGCCGTCGGTCATCAGTTTGATCAGGGTGTTGGAGTCGCTCTGATCCTCAAACCGCACCTGATAACCGACCAGCGCGCCCAACGGCGTCGCCAGTTCTTCGGCAACCCGGCTGGCCACGCTACGGGCGGCGATTCGACGGGGCTGGGTATGGCCGATCAGACCATGCTGGCCGCGACCGATTTCCAGGCAGATCTTCGGCAACTGGGTGGTTTTACCCGAACCGGTTTCGCCGGCGATGATCAGCACCTGATGCTTGAGCAGCGCTTCTTTGATTTCGTCGCGCTTGGCGGCAATCGGCAAACTGTCGTCGTAACGAATTTCCGGCAGGCTGGCACGCCGCGCCAAGACCTGATCACAGGACGCCTGCATCCGCGCCACCCACAGGGCCAGCTTGGCCTCGTCAGGTTTCTTGCGCAGCTCAAGCAACTGCCGCCGCAGCCGGTGGCGGTCGGCGAGCATGGCGTGATCGAGGTTTTTCAGCAGTTTGTCGATGGAGGGCGATTCGTCGGTCATCGGGTACGCAATTCAGTCGTCTAGTGGCGCAGGGGGGCGATTGTCGCAGATTTAAAGGACAAACGAGATCCCTTGTAGCAGCTGTCGAGCCCCAGCGAGGCTGCGTCGAGGCCAACGCAGCCTCGCTGGGGCTCGACAGCTGCTACGGGGCATGCGAGCCGACTACTCGTTATCCAGGCCCTTGCGGCGATACGGGAACACGTCGATCACTTTGCCCGCCCGAATCGCTTCCTGCAGGCTCTTCCAGTAATCGGCGTTGTACAACTCACCATGCAGTTGATCAAACAACTTGCGCTGGCCGGAGTCGGCAAATAAAAACGGGGGAAACTCCTCGGGAAACACATCCAGCGGCCCGATCGAATACCAGGGCTCGGACGCCATCTCGTCTTCCGGCGTGCGCGGTTGCGGGATGTGGCGGAAGTTGGCCTCGGTCAGGAAGCAAATCTCGTCATAGTCATAAAACACCACGCGTCCGTGGCGGGTGACGCCGAAGTTTTTCAGCAGCATGTCGCCGGGAAAGATATTTGCCGCCGCCAATTGCTTGATCGCCAGGCCGTAATCTTCCAATGCCTCGTGCACCTGCGCGTCGTTGGCGTTTTCCAGGTACAGGTTCAGCGGCGTCATCCGCCGTTCGGTCCAGCAGTGACGGATCAGCACGGTGTCGCCTTCCACCGACACCGTTGACGCGGCCACTTCAAGCAATTCTTCCAGGCACGCCGGGTCGAATTTGCTTAACGGGAATCGGAAGTCGGCGAATTCCTGGGTGTCGGCCATGCGCCCCACACGGTCGACGCTTTTTACCAGACGGTATTTCTCGATCACCGTGGCGCGGTCGACGTTTTTCGACGGCGAGAAACGGTCCTTGATGATTTTGAACACCGTGTTGAAACCCGGCAGGGTAAACACGCTCATCACCATGCCGCGCACACCGGGAGCCATGATGAACTGGTCGTCGGTGTTGGCCAGGTGATTGATCAGCGCCCGGTAGAACTCGGACTTGCCGTGCTTGTAGAAACCGATCGAGGTGTACAGCTCGGCGATGTGCTTGCCCGGCAGGATGCGCTTGAGGAAACCGATGAACTCCGCCGGCACCGGCACATCGACCATGAAATACGAACGGGTGAACGAGAAGATGATCGACACGTCCGCTTCATCGGTAATCAGCGCATCGATCTGAATCCCGCGACCTTCGCGGTGCAGCAGCGGGATCACCAGCGGCCACTGTTCGTCGTGGGTGTAAATGCGCCCAACCAGGTACGCCCCTTTATTGCGATAAAGCACCGAGGAAAACAGTTCGACGCTCAACTCCGGGTCTTTGCACACCCAGTCCGGCAGGTTCTCGCGCAGTTGCGCTTCGAGGCGGCTCAAGTCGCCGGCCAGATCGGCGTAATCCTCGCTGAAGCGGTAGTCGGCAAAAATGCTCTCAAGCATGCCGGACAACTGGCCCTGAGGTTTGTAGGTGCGGGTTTGTGCAGCGCGGGCCCGGCGCAGGCTCGGGCGGGTGGTGTGGATGAACATGCAGCCGTCGCTGATCAGGTCATGGCTGAACAAACCGCAGAAAATCGAGTTGTACCAGGTCTCGGAGAGTTCATCATCGAAGCGCAGGTCGATCAGCGTGATGTATCCACTTTTGACCAGCGGCCAGCAGCTGACTTCCAGCGTGTCGCTGTCGAAAGCGACACGCAGCCGCTCCACCGTTTCGCTGACTTTTTCTTCATAGAGATTGATCCGCGCAGCCGACGCGACTTGCGTCTCCTGCCACTGGGCTTGCTCGAAACGCGCCCGGGCGCCGTCGGTGATCTGCCGGAAATGCTCGCGGTAATCGTCAAAGCCATCGAGGATCATTCGGGCGATATCGGCGGCTGGCCATTGCTGCGGCATGGTGAGACCTCTGCGGGAATTCGTGAGCCCTGAGCTTAGCCAGTGAACCGGGTGCAGGAGAAGCGTAATTTTGCGCTCAGGTTATTGCCGTAACGAGAACCGTAGCAGCTGGCGAAGCCTGCGTTCGGCTGCGTAACAGTCGTAAAACATGAGCTTGCGGTCTACCTGAAACACCGCATCGGCTAATTTCACGACTGCTACGCAGCCGAACGCAGGCTTCGCCAGCTGCTACTAAGTGCAGTTCGGCTTAACTGAACGGCATCAGGGTTATTTGCCCGTTTTTCGGTTGCCATCGATCAGGCCCTCGGCAACACTCTCGTCCCCATCAAGGAAGGAGTACACCGTGAGCCCCGTTGATATCGTCCGTTTACTGTCGCTGGCGGCCATTTGGGGTGCGAGCTTTCTGTTCATGCGCATCATCGCCCCAGTGATTGGCACAATCCCCACGGCTTTTTTCCGCGTGTCGATTGCTGCGGCCGGCCTGCTGGTGATTCTCGGACTGCTGCGTATCAGCTGGGATTTCAAAGGCAAACTCAAGACCGTGATGCTGCTCGGGGTGATCAACTCCGGGATTCCGGCGACGCTCTATTCGGTGGCCGCCCAGGTGCTGCCGGCCGGGTACTCGGCCATCTTCAACGCAACGACGCCGCTGATGGGTGTGCTCATCGGCGGGTTGTTCTTTCATGAAAGGCTCACCGCCGCCAAGCTCGGCGGGGTGTTCCTCGGATTGTTGGGTGTTGGCGTCCTGACCCGCGCGGGCCCGGTCGCGTTCGACCTGCAACTGCTGATGGGCGCCCTCGCCTGCCTGCTTGCCACGACGTGCTATGGCTTCGCCGGTTTCCTCGCCCGCCGCTGGCTGGATCAGGCCGGTGGTCTCGACAGCCGCTTGTCTGCGCTGGGCAGCATGCTGGGGGCGACGCTGTTTCTGCTGCCGCTGTTCGGCTACAGCGTGATCAGTCAACCGCCGGCGAGCTGGGGTGGCTGGAATGTCTGGATGTCGTTGCTGGGCTTGGGGCTGGTGTGTACCGCGCTGGCGTACATCATTTACTTCAGGCTGCTCAGCTCGATCGGGCCGGTGAGGTCAATGACCACGACTTTCCTGATTCCGCCGTTCGGGGTGTTGTGGGGAGCGTTGTTGCTGGATGAGCCGTTGTCCATGGCGCATGTCTATGGCGGGGTGCTGATTGCGGCGGCGTTGTGGTTGGTGTTGAAGCCTTCGGTGGTGAAAGTGGCTGAGGTGACTGCCAAGTAATTTGTGGTGAGGCTGATGCCGCCTTCGCGAGCAAGCCCGCTCCCACACTCGATCTTCGTCGTGACACCGATCGAATGTGGGAGCGGGCTTGCTCGCGAAAGCGCTAGTCCAAGCACCAAAAATCACAGTGCCTGGTTATTCACCTCCCCATCCACCAACCGCCGAATCCCCAGCGGATTAGCGTTCTGCAACGCCTCGGGCAGCAACGCATCCGGGTAATTCTGAAAGCACACCGGGCGCAGGAAGCGGTCTATCGCCAGCGTGCCCACTGATGTCCCTCGGGAATCGGACGTCGCCGGGTAAGGCCCGCCATGCACCATCGCCTCGCACACCTCGACCCCGGTCGGATAACCGTTGAGCAAAATCCGTCCGACCTTTTCCTGAAGCATGTCTGCCAGCCAGCGGTACTCCAGCAACTCCTCGGCCTCGCCAATCAAGGTCGCTGTCAGTTGCCCGCGCAAGCCCTGCAAAGCCGCCGCCAACTGAGCCTGACTCTCGACTTCGACGACAATGGTGGTCGGCCCGAAGACTTCTTCCTGAAGCAGCTCATTCCCCTCAAGTAACAGGCTGACATCGGCCTTGAACACCTGCGGCTGAGCCTGATTACCCTGTTGCGGCCTGCCCGCCAGGTGCGTCAGCCCCGGATGCTCGTGCAGTTCGCCAAGGCCTCGGTTGTAGCTGGCCAACGTACCGGCGTTGAGCATGGTTTGCGCCGGTTGCTGGTTCATGCTGGCGCAAAAGGTTTCCAGAAAGGTGCTGAACTGCGGCGAACGCAGGCCGATAACCAGGCCGGGATTGGTGCAGAACTGACCACACCCCTGGGTCACCGAACCGGCAAGCTGCGCGGCGATTTGTTCGCCGCGTAGCGCTAGCGCTTCGGGCAGCACGAAGACCGGGTTGATGCTCGACATCTCGGCAAACACCGGGATCGGCTGCGGCCGGGTCGCGGCCATGTGGCTCAGGGCATTGCCGCCCTTGAGCGAACCGGTGAAGCCCACCGCCTGAATCGCCGGGTGCCTGACCAGCCACTCACCGACGCCCCCGCCATAGATCATGTTGAACACACCCGCCGGCATTTCGGTGCGCTCGGCGGCACGGATGATCGCGTCCGCCACCCACTCGGCCGTCGCCATGTGACCGCTGTGAGCCTTGAACACCACCGGGCAACCGGCGGCCAATGCCGACGCCGTATCACCACCGGCGGTGGAGAACGCCAGCGGAAAGTTACTCGCGCCAAACACCGCGACCGGCCCCAAAGCGATACGGTATTGGCGCAGATCCGGACGTGGCAATGGCTGGCGCTCTGGCAGCGCCCGATCAATCCGCGCACCGTAGAAATCACCGCGACGCAGCACCTTGGCGAACAAGCGCATCTGCCCGCTGGTGCGCGCGCGCTCGCCCTGAATGCGCCCGGCCGGCAACGCGGTTTCGCGGCACACGGTGGCGACGAAGTCATCGCCGAGTGCATCGATTTCATCCGCGATGGCATCGAGGAACCGCGCGCGCTTTTCCGCGCTCAAGTTGCGGTAGACCGGGTAAGCGGCAGCCGCTGCTTTGGCGGCGGCATCCACTTCGGCTTCAGTGGCCTGAAAGAAGCTACCCGGCAGCGGTTCGCCGGTGGTTGCGTCGAGGCTTTGCAGTTGCAGCGTGCCGTTGGCGCTGCGGCGGCCGCC
>NZ_AKJS01000201.1 GCF_000282215.1 Pseudomonas sp. GM21 | reverse complement strand
CGACTGCTGCGCAGCCGAACGCAGGCTTCGCCAGCTGCTACGGTTCGTGTTATCGCTTAACTGACCGGCATTAGGGCAAGCCCGCTCCCACAGTGGAGATGAGTCGCCCACAAATGGCGTGATTACACCGATCCCCATGTGGGAGCGAGCCTGCTCGCGATGGGGCCATTCCAGCCAGCAAAATTTTGGTTTTGCCGGAGCGTTCCCGTTTATTTGTACGACCTTTCCTAAAGGGTATTGCCGACACCTTAAGCCTGAAACGACGGAATAGACTCGCGTTTTTCCTCGTCCTCAGGAGTCCGGCATGAATGCATCCAGCGTCCCCGACAATGCAACCGACGACCGTTTCAATGAAGTGCTGACGCTGATTCAAAGTGCCAAGCAGCAGGCCATGCAGGCGGTGAATACCCAGCTGATTGAGTTGTATTGGCAGGTGGGTGCTTACATCAGTCGCAAGCTGGAAAAGGCCGAATGGGGCGATTCTGTGGTCAGTCAGTTGGCCGAGCATCTGGCCAAGACCCAACCTGGGTTGCGCGGTTTTACCCGGCGTAATTTGTTCCGTATGCGCCAGTTCTACGAGGCTTACCGGATAGATGAAAAAGTGTCAGCACTGCTGACACAATTACCTTGGACCCAGAACCTGCTCATTCTAAGTCAGAGCAAACTCCCGCAAGAACGTGAGTTTTATCTGCGCCTGGCCATCCAGGAAAAATGGTCGACGCGTGAGTTAGAACGTCAGTTCAAGGCCGCACTGTTCGAGCGAAGCGTAACCCAGCCGGCAAAAATATCACCGGTACTGAGACAATCTCACCCGACCGCGCTGGATATATTTCGTGATGCCTACATGCTCGAGTTCCTAGACCTGCCAGGTGGCCATGCCGAAAGCGATCTGCATAAAGGGTTGCTGGCGCGCCTCAAGGAGTTTCTGATCGAGCTGGGTCGCGATTTCTGCTTTGTCGGTTCCGAGTATCCGCTGCAAGTGGGCGGGTGTGATTTTGCCCTGGATCTGCTGTTCTTCCACCGTGGCCTTAATTGTCTTGTAGCCATTGAACTTAAGGTCGGTCGCTTTAAGCCGGAGTATTTGGGCAAGCTGAACTTCTATTTGGAAGCGTTGGATCGCAATGAATGCAAGCCCCACGAAAACCCGGCCATCGGTGTATTGCTCTGTGCCAGCAAGGATGACGAAGTGGTCGAGTATTCCCTTAATCGCAGTCTGTCGCCTGCGCTGATTGCCGAGTATCAAGTCCAGCTACCGGATAAGCAGCTGTTGCAGGCCAAACTACATGAGTTCTATGCGTTAAATGTCGCGCAAGCAGAGGAATTCTGAACTCGCTCAGGCTCCTTATTCCCATAAGCCATAAGCACCACACTTTGCGTGATATGGCCTGCGAACGTTTGTCGGTATGATAGTCGCCCCCGCAGTCTGGATTGCGAATACGCCATGACCTTGCAGTACCCAACCATCGCCGATTGCGTCGGCAACACTCCGCTGGTTCGTTTGCAGCGCCTGCCCGGCGCCACCAGCAATACCCTTTTGCTCAAGCTCGAAGGGAATAACCCGGCGGGTTCGGTCAAGGACCGGCCGGCGTTGTCGATGATCACACGCGCCGAATTGCGCGGGCAGATCCACGCCGGCGATACGCTGATCGAAGCAACCTCCGGTAACACCGGGATTGCTTTGGCCATGGCGGCCGCGATCAAGGGTTACAAGATGATCCTGATCATGCCGGACAACTCCAGCGCCGAGCGTAAAGCCGCCATGACGGCGTATGGTGCCGAGCTGATCCTGGTCACCCAGGAAGAAGGCATGGAAGGCGCCCGCGACCTCGCTCAGCGGATGGAAGCCGAAGGCCGTGGCAAGGTGCTGGACCAGTTCGCCAACGGGGATAATCCGCAAGCGCACTACACCAGCACCGGCCCGGAAATCTGGCGTCAGACCGAAGGCACCATCACCCACTTCGTCAGTTCGATGGGCACCACCGGCACCATCATGGGCGTCTCGCGCTACTTGAAAGAGCAGAACGAAGGCGTGCAAATCATCGGCCTGCAACCGATGGAAGGCTCGGCGATTCCGGGCATCCGTCGCTGGCCGCAGGAATACCTGCCGAAGATTTATCAGGCTGATCGCGTCGACCGCATCGTCGACATGGCGCAAAGCGAAGCCGAGGACGTGACCCGTCGTCTGGCCCGCGAAGAAGGCATCTTCTGTGGCGTGTCTTCGGGCGGTGCGGTGGCAGCGATGCTACGTCTGTCCCAGGAAGTTGAAAACGCGGTGATCGTCGCGATCATCTGTGACCGTGGCGACCGTTACTTGTCGACCGGCATTTTCGACGCGCCTAACTGATGGCCAAGCACGAGAGAGGCCTGCGCTTCCAACCCACGGGCGGCAGCAAGGCCCCACAAATCCCGACCGGCAAAAAGCAGCGCTTGAGCATCGAGCGCCTGGCCAATGACGGTCGCGGTATCGCGTTTTTTGAAGGTCGCACCTGGTTCGTCATCGGCGCCCTGGCCGGTGAAGAAGTCGAGGCGCGGGTGTTGGGCGCCCATGGCAAGGTAGTCGAGGCGCGTACCGAGCGCGTGTTCCAGGCCAGCGAATTGCGTCGTCCGGCACCGTGCCCGCATGCCGGACGCTGTGGCGGCTGCAGCGTGCAGCACCTGCCTCATACCGAACAACTCGCCCTGAAACAGCGCATGCTCGCCGAGCAACTGTCGAAGGTCGCCGGTATCGAGCCGCAAGAATGGGCTGCGCCGTTGAGCGGTCCGGAGTTCGGCTACCGCCGTCGTGCCCGTGTAGCGGTGCGCTGGGACATGAAGGCGAAGAAACTCGAAGTCGGATTCCGTGCCGTGGGCAGTCAGGACATCGTTGCGATCAACGAATGCACGGTGCTGGTACAGCCCTTGCAGCCCATCATGACCCGCTTGCCGGAGATGTTGCGTCGTTTGAGCAAACCTCAGGCGCTGGGGCATGTGGAATTGTTCAGTGGTTCGTCGTTGGCCGTGTTGCTGCGGCACATGGCGCCGTTGTCTGACGCTGACATGACGATCCTCAAGGAGTTCTGCGCTTTCCATGAGGCCCAATTGTGGCTGCATGGAGAGGGCGAACCGCAACCGGTCGACGCCGAGCAGTCGCTGGGTTATCGCCTGGAGCAATGGGGTCTGGACCTGGCCTACCGGCCCGGGGATTTCATTCAGGTCAATGCCGGGGTCAACGAGGCGATGGTGGCCCAGGCGCTGGAATGGCTCAAGCCTCAGGCGGATGAGCGGGTTCTGGATTTGTTTTGTGGTCTGGGCAATTTCGCCCTGCCGCTGGCCAAGGTCGTTCGTGAAGTGGTCGCGGTGGAGGGTGTGCAGGCCATGGTCGAGCGCGCCGCCCTTAACGCGGCTAGCAATAATCTGCATAACGCGCAGTTTTTTCAGGCCGATTTATCCCAGCCTTTGACTAATGGCGAATGGGCGCGCGAAGGCTTTTCTGCGGTACTCTTGGACCCACCGCGAGACGGTGCTTTCGAGGTGGTGCGCAAGCTGGCGTCCCTGGGCGCCAAACGGTTGGTGTACGTTTCGTGCAACCCGGCAACGCTGGCGCGCGACACGGTTGAATTGATCAAGCAGGGCTACCGGTTAAAACGTGCCGGGATTCTCGATATGTTTCCTCAAACGGCACATGTCGAGGCCATGGCGTTATTTGAAGCGAGCTAGGACGGCTCGTCTGGTCCGACTGGCCCGCCCGTGCAGCTCTCGCATGAGCCCCGTGAGGGCAATCGGGCAATGAAGGTCAGCGATTTGACGCATTGAATCTGCGTCATAGGGAAGGTAAGCAAGATGGTACAGGTGAGAGCACACCAGCCGATCAATACCGACGGCAGTATCAATCTCGAGGCTTGGCTCGATCATGCGGTCAGTGTCGATCCGGCACTGGATCGCGAAGCCTTGAAGGAAGCGTGCGAGTTCGCTCGCATGTCAGAACAACAGGCCAATGCGGCGAAGAATCTCTGGTCCGAAGGGACTTCGAGTTTCCGCACCGGCCTTGAGATCGCCGAGATTCTCGCCGACCTCAAACTCGATCAGGATTCATTGGTCGCCGCGATCTTGTACCGTGGCGTGCGCGAAGGACAGATCCTGTTGCCTGCCGTCAGCCAGCGCTTTGGTCCGGTGGTGGCCAAACTCATCGACGGCGTGCAGCGCATGGCAGCGATCAGCGACAGCCTGAGCCCGCGTAAATCCATGGTGCTGGGTACTCAGGGCCAGGTTGAAAACCTGCGCAAAATGCTGGTGGCCATGGTCGACGACGTGCGCGTTGCACTGATCAAACTGGCTGAACGCACCTGTGCGATTCGTGCGGTGAAAACCGCCGGCGACGAGAAGCGCAATCAGGTCGCCCGTGAAGTCTTCGATATCTACGCACCGCTGGCTCACCGCCTCGGTATCGGTCACATCAAGTGGGAACTGGAGGACTTGTCCTTCCGTTACCTGGAGCCTGACCAGTACAAGCAGATCGCCAAGTTGCTGCATGAACGTCGCCTGGATCGCGAGCGTTTCATCAGCGATGTCATGACCCAGCTGAAAAACGAATTGCACGCCACCGGCGTCGATGCCGACATCAGTGGCCGGGCCAAACACATCTATTCGATCTGGCGCAAAATGCAGCGCAAGGGTCTGGAATTCAGCCAGATCTACGACGTGCGCGCCGTTCGCGTGCTGGTGCCGGAAATGCGCGACTGCTACACCGCGCTCGGCATCGTCCACACATTGTGGCGGCACATCCCGAAGGAATTCGACGACTACATCGCCAACCCGAAAGAGAACGGCTACCGCTCGCTGCACACGGCGGTGATTGGCCCTGAAGGCAAGGTGCTGGAAGTACAGATCCGCACCCACGCCATGCACGAGGAAGCCGAACTGGGCGTGTGCGCGCACTGGCGCTACAAGGGCACCGACGTCAAATCCGGCTCCAACCACTACGAAGAGAAAATTTCCTGGCTGCGTCAGGTCCTGGAGTGGCACGAAGAGCTGGGCGATATTGGCGGCCTGGCGGAACAGCTGCGGGTCGATATCGAACCGGACCGGGTCTACATCTTCACCCCGGACGGTCACGCCATCGACTTGCCCAAAGGCGCGACACCGCTGGACTTCGCTTACCGCGTGCACACCGAAATCGGTCACAACTGCCGGGGCGCGAAGATCAACGGGCGCATTGTGCCGCTCAACTACAGCCTGCAAACCGGTGAACAGGTCGAGATCATCACCAGCAAGCACGGCACGCCGAGCCGAGACTGGCTGAACCCGAACCTGGGTTACATCACCACCTCGAGAGCGCGGGCGAAGATTGTCCACTGGTTCAAATTGCAGGCGCGCGATCAGAACGTCGCGGCCGGTAAAACCTTGCTTGAGCGTGAACTCAGTCGCCTCGGTCTGCCGGCGGTAGACTTCGACAAGCTGGCCGACAAGGCCAACATGAAGACGGCCGAGGATATGTTCGCGGCGTTGGGCGCCGGTGATTTGCGCCTGGCGCAACTGGTGAATCTGGCGCAGCAACTGGTCGAGCCGGAACGCGGCAACGAACAGCTGGAGCTGATCCCGCGCAAAGCCACGGGCTACAAACCGGGCAAGCGCGGCGATATCCAGATCCAGGGCGTCGGCAACCTGATGACGCAAATGGCCGGCTGCTGCCAGCCATTGCCGGGGGATGCAATCGTCGGTTACATCACTCAGGGCCGTGGCGTAAGCATTCACCGCCAGGATTGCGCCTCGGTGCTGCAGCTGGGCGGTCGCGAGCCGGAGCGGATCATTCAGGTCAGCTGGGGGCCGGTGCCGGTGCTCACCTACCCGGTGGACATCGTCATTCGCGCCTACGACCGTTCCGGTTTGCTGCGTGACGTGTCGCAGGTGCTGCTCAATGAGCGGATCAACGTACTGGCGGTCAACACCCGCTCGAACAAAGAGGACAACACGGCGTTGATGTCCCTGACCATCGAGATTCCGGGGCTGGATGCGTTGGGGCGGTTGCTGGGGCGGATTTCCCAGTTGCCGAACATCATCGAAACCCGTCGTAACCGGACGCCTTGATCGCATGTTCAGCGCCGATCCACTAATGTGGGAGCGAGCCTGCTCGCGAAGAGGGCGTGTCAGTCGACATCAATGGCGTCTGACACACCGCTTTCGTCGGAACGCCGCCCGGAGCAGGCTCGCTCCCACAAGGGATTTTTCAGTGAGAGAGATTGATGTATTCACTTGAAGACCTGCTGCACTTGATGAACCGCCTGCGCGACCCGCAGTTCGGTTGCCCATGGGACATCAAGCAAACGTATGCCACCATCGTCCCGCACACCCTTGAGGAAGCCTACGAAGTCGCTGACGCCATCGAGCGCGGTGACTTCGATCACTTGCAGGGTGAGTTGGGCGATTTGCTGTTTCAGGTGGTGTATTACAGCCAACTGGCGCGGGAAGAAGGGCGTTTCGAATTCGACGGCGTGGTCGACAGCATCACCCGCAAGTTGATCCGTCGGCATCCTCACGTGTTTCCTACCGGTGATCTGTATGCGCCCGTGGACATCCCGCGCCTGAGTGAAGAACAGGTCAAGCAGCGCTGGGAAGAGATCAAGGCCGAGGAGCGCGCCGAGAAGTCAGCGGCACCGTTGCAGTTGTCGTTGCTCGATGATGTCCCGGCTGCATTGCCTGCCTTGTCCCGTTCGGCGAAACTGCAAAAGCGCGCCGGGCAGGTCGGTTTCGACTGGCCGGACGCCTTGCCGGTGCTGGACAAGGTTCGCGAAGAGCTCGATGAAGTGCTCGAAGCCATGGCCGACAACGACTCGGCAGCGATTGCCGATGAGGTCGGTGACCTGCTGTTTTCGGTGGTCAATCTGGCGCGTCACCTCAAGGTTGATCCGGAAACCGCGCTGCGGGGTGCCAACAGCAAATTCGAAAGGCGCTTCCGTTTTATCGAACAGGCATTGCGCGATACCCACCGTCCCATAGAAGATTGCACCCTCGAAGAGTTGGACGCCCTGTGGGGCGAAGCCAAACGTCAGGAAAAGAATTTGACCAGCTGCGGTTGAGCAGTTGCCTAAGTGAGAAACAAGCACCATGAGCATTTCCCTTCGCGACCAGTTGCTCAAAGCAGGGCTGGTCAACCAGAAGCAGGCCAAACAGGTCGGCAAAGAGAAGCAGAAACAGCAGCGCCTGGCCCACAAAGGTCAGATCGAACTGGATGACTCGCAGCAGCGCGCCGCACAGGAAGCCATGGCCGAGAAGGTCAAGCGCGACCAGGAGCTGAACCGTCAGCAGCAGGAAAAGGTCGAGGCCAAGGCTCGCGCCGCTCAGATCAAGCAACTGATCGAAGTCTCGCGTCTGCCGAAGCTGACCACCGAGGACTACTACAACTTCGTCGACGACAAGAAGGTCAAGCGCCTCTGCGTCAACACGCTGATGCGCAACCAGCTCAGCAATGGCTTCCTGGCCATCGTGCATCACGCCGGCGGCTACGAAGTCATTCCGCGTGAAGCAGCGCTGAAGATCCAGGAGCGCGATCCACAGCGCATCGTGCAGATGAACGTGAAGACTGAAGAAGTGGCAGCCGAGGACGATCCGTACGCGGCCTATCAGATTCCGGATGATCTGATGTGGTAAGCCGTTAAAGGCTTCCAGCTACGACAAACCCCGCTCATGGCGTAATGCTGTTCACTTAAGCCAAGACGAACCTTGTAGCAGCTGGCGAAGCCTGCGTTCGGCTGCGTAGCAGTCGTGAAATCAAACGATGTGGTGTTTCAGGAAGTCCGCGCGTTCAGGATTTACGACTGCTACGCAGCCGGACGCAGGCTGCGCCAGCTGCTACAGGAACTGTCGTGAAGTTAGGGCAAAAAAAAACGCCCCGAACCAGTCGGGGCGTTTTTGTGTGCAGCGAAACGGCGAGGTATTACTTACCTGCCCAGCGCTTCAGGACCAGCGTGGCATTGGTGCCACCGAAACCGAAGCTGTTGCTCATCACGGTGTCGATGGTGGCGTTTTCGCGAGTCTTGGTCAGGATCGGCATGTCGGCCACTTCCGGGTCCAGTTCGTCGATGTTGGCGGAACCTGCCATGAAGTTGCCTTCCATCATCAGCATGCAGTAGATCGCTTCGTGAACGCCGGCGGCGCCCAGGGAGTGACCCGACAGGCTCTTGGTGGAGCTGATGGCCGGAGCCTTGTCGCCGAACAGTTCGCGAACACCTTTCATTTCCATGACATCGCCCACCGGAGTCGAGGTGCCGTGGGTGTTCAGGTAGTCGATCGGAGCGTCAACGGTGGACATTGCCATCTGCATGCAGCGGATAGCGCCTTCGCCGCTTGGGGCGACCATGTCGTAGCCGTCGGAAGTCGCGCCGTAGCCAACGATTTCCGCATAGATCTTCGCGCCGCGAGCCAGAGCGTGTTCCAGTTCTTCGACCACGACCATGCCGCCACCGCCGGCAATGACGAAACCGTCACGCTTGGCGTCGTAGGCACGGGAAGCTTTTTCCGGGGTTTCGTTGTACTGGCTGGACAATGCGCCCATGGCGTCGAACAGGAACGACTGGCTCCAATGCTCTTCTTCACCGCCGCCGGCGAACACGATGTCCTGCTTGCCCATCTGGATCTGTTCCATGGCGGTACCGATGCAGTGAGCACTGGTCGCGCAGGCAGAAGCGATGGAGTAGTTCAGGCCCTTGATCTTGAACGGGGTGGCCAGGCAAGCGGAAACGGTGCTGCTCATGGTCCGCGTGACACGGTATGGGCCAACGCGCTTCACGCCTTTCTCGCGCAGGATATCCAGCGCTTCCATCTGGTTCAGCGTGGACGCGCCACCGGAACCGGCGATCAGGCCGGTACGCGGGTTGGAGACTTGCTCATCAGTCAGACCGGAGTCAGCGATGGCGTCTTTCATGGCCAGGTAGGCGTAAGCCGCCGCGTGGCCAACGAAGCGAAAGATCTTGCGATCGATCAGTTCTTCGAGGGGAAGGTCGATGGAGCCGGAAACCTGGCTACGCAGACCCATTTCGGCATATTCCGGGTTGAACCGGATGCCAGGGCGGCTTGCACGCAGGTTAGCGGAGACGGTCTCTTTGTCATTGCCCAGGCACGAAACGATGCCCAGACCAGTGATAACGACGCGGCGCATGCGGATAACCCTTAGAAGTTGTCAGTGGAGGTGAAAACGCCGACCCGAAGGCCTTCGGCGGTGTAGATTTCGCGACCGTCGACAGTCACCGAACCGTCGGCGATGGCCAGGTTCAGCTTGCCCTTGAGGACGCGCTTGATATGAATGTTATAGGTGACTTTCTTGGCGGTCGGAAGGACCTGACCAAAGAACTTCACTTCGCCCGAACCCAGGGCGCGACCGCGGCCCGGCAGACCTTGCCAGCCGAGGAAGAAACCGACCAGTTGCCACATGGCGTCGAGGCCCAGGCAGCCTGGCATCACCGGATCACCTTCGAAGTGGCAGGCGAAAAACCACAGGTCCGGAGTGATATCCAGCTCGGCGACCAATTCACCTTTGCCGTACTTGCCACCTTCTTCGCTGATCAGGGTGATGCGATCGACCATCAGCATGTTCGGGGCGGGCAGTTGCGCGTTACCTGGGCCGAACAGCTCACCGCGACTGCAGCGCAGCAGGTCTTCCCGGGTAAAGGCGTTTTGTTTGGTCATGCGAGCTCCTCAATAGTCCGATGCGGCAGGGTGGGGCAAATCTCCCGGCCGATCGAAGCGTTCATGCCTCGAACCGGCAGCCTACTCATAGACTATTGCGTTGTGGTGAAAGTCACAGCACCAAGGACATGAATGTACACTTGTGCACTGAAATTATTATTCAAGCCCCTTTTCGGGCCTGTTCGGGTGCCTAAGACTGCCGCACTTTCGCCTTTCACGCCAGTCGCAGATGGTCGAAAGGCCTGCTCTACTGCACCCAGCGCTGCAAAATTTGCTGTAAATCAGTACGTTTGAAGGGCTTGGCGAGATAATCGTTCATGCCTGCCGACAAACAGGCCTCGCGGTCGCCCTGCAAGGCATTGGCGGTCAATGCGATGATCGGCACGTCCGCGCAGCCGGGCAATTGGCGGATCTGTCGGGTCGCCTCGTAGCCGTCGACGATCGGCAACCGGCAGTCCATCAGAATCGCTTCAAAAATCAGGCTCTCGGCGCTGCGCACGGCTTGCGCACCATCGGTCGCGACGCTGACAGTAAAGCCCAGGCTGCGCAACATGGCTTCGATGACCGTCTGATTGACCGGGTTGTCCTCGACCAGCAGCACATTGCGCCCCGCGCCATCACCCTTGCCGGTCTGTGCCCGGGGCGTCAGTACCGGTAACGACTGCTTATAGAGTGCCAGCGGGATTTCCAGGGTAAACACCGAGCCCAGGCCGTCTTCGCTTTGCGCCCGCAAGGTGCCGCCCATGCGCTCGGCCAGGGTGCGGGCAATCGGCAAGCCCAGACCGGTGCCACCGTAGCGCCGTGAAATAGAGCTGTCGGCCTGCTGGAAGGGATTGAACATCAACTCCAGGCTTTCAGCCGCAATACCGATGCCGCTGTCGCGAACGGTGCAGGTAAACCACAGCAGTTCGTGATCCAGCGATTGCCAATGCGGTGCAATGCTGACGCAGCCCTGCTCGGTGAACTTCAATGCATTGCCCACCAGATTGACCAATATCTGCCGGATTCGGGTCGGATCACCCTGAACCTGAATGGCGCGCATGTCCTCGGGGATCAGCAACTGCAGATCGAGCCCGCGCTGCAACGCGCTGTGCTGGAACGATTGGGCGCAACTGCTGATCAGGTCCGCGAGGTTGAACGGGATGTGTTCCAGTTCCAGCTCCGAACGCTCGATGCGCGAGAAGTCGAGAATGTCGTTGATGACCTTGAGCAGGTGTTCGGTGGACTCCGAGGCCAGCGCTGCGTATTCGATCTGCTCCTCAGTCATATCGGTAGTTTCCAGCAGCTGTAGCATGCCGAGCACGCCATTCATCGGCGTGCGCAATTCATGGCTCATCATCGCCAGGAAGTCAGACTTGGCATTGTTGGCCTTTTCCGCCTCCTCGCGTGTCTGGATCAACTGCGCCATCGCCTGCTGCTGCTCGCGGCTGGCTTTTTCGAGGCCGGCGGCGAGGTTGTTGATGTGCTGCGACAGCGCGCCCAGTTCGGTGTCGTCGACAATCGGCAGGGGTGTTTTGTAATCGCCGTCATGGATCGCCTTGACGGCGTTGCCGATATCGCGGATCGGTTGCGACAGGCTGCTCGCCAGGCGCCGGGCTACCAAAAAGGTAAACAGCAAGGCAAACAGCGCCAGGATGGCGGCTTTGAACAGGATTTCCTGCTGACGCTGGCTGAAGGCGTCATTCGACAGTCCGACGATCACCCGGCCCAGATAATCCTCGGTGGGGCCAACACTGGCGGCTTTGGCTCCCTGAAAGAAATCATTGTTGAGCGCTATCCGCTGCAGCCGCACTGGCGCCTGGAACACTTGGACCTGTTGCGAGCGCCGGTAGGTTTCCGACGGTTGCTCGACGTACACCAATATCCGGTTGGCGTTGTCCTGGACCTCCAGAAAGCGCACGTGCGGCGTGGCGAGTGTCGCCTTGAGCAAACTTTCAAGCACCTCGTTGTTACCTGAAATTACCCCGTATTCGGTGGCGGGGGCCAATTGGTTGGCGATCAATTGCCCGGTGTGGTTAAGCTCCTGCCGCAGGTCCTGGATCCGTACGAAGGTAAAGAAGCTGATCAGCAGCAATGTCAGCAGCAAGGCAGGGCCGAGGCTGATCATCTGGGTGCGAGTGCTGATGTCCCAGGGACGACGGAGGATCATGGCAGGGCTTTTCCTTCAGCCAATTGGGTGGCAACAGCTGCCTCATTGATCGGTTCGATACCTAATGAACGAGCCACTTGCGGATTACTTGATACTTTGAAGTGTTGCGGATAGAGCGTACGCGGCCAACTCGCCGCAGGCAGATCGAGCAACTCGTCGAGCACCTGCAGCCAGTCGCTCTGATCGCTGTAGGTGCTGGCCAGGCTGCCGGCCCTGACGAAAGCGGCGTTGGGGCCGATCAATGCCAATTGCCGGGAATAGCTGCTCAACAGCAGGTTTTTTGCGGTTTTCGGGTTGTAGAGGTCGGGATCGTCGAGGCCCAGCAGGACGTCACAGTTTTTCAGCAAGGTCTGCAGGGGACGGCTGTCATGGGTGTTATCCCAGCGCTCGACAACCACTTCAAGCTCCAGCCCAAGGGCGGCCAGGCGCAATTCTTTCAACAGGAACTCGCTGTGTTTGTCGTACAGCACACCGATGCGCTGCGCCTGGGGCAGAATGAGTCGGGTCAGGCGCAATTGTCGGTCAAGTGGCGGATCGCTCCAGAGCAGGCTGAGGTGGGGTGGAACGTTAACGCCAAAGCGTTGCCGGGCTTGCAGACGGCTGATGCGCAGCACCAGCGTCGCCGGACCCGGAGCCTCTTGTTGGCGCCAGTCGAGGCTCGGCAGATCAAGCAGGATCAGGCGGGTGGCGGCGGGCAGTTTGCCGGGTGATGGAAGGCTCGCCAGTGGCTGGAAACGCACACTGTCGGCAGGGCGCATGTCGCTCAGCGCGTGGACGAAGGATTGCACGCCGGGATTGTCCTCGGCGCCGGTCAACAGAATGTCGGCAGCTTGTGTCGGCAGGGCGCCGAGCAGACAGCCAGCTACCAGGCACAACCTGGCCAGCAGGCGGCCCGGTGACGGCGGTTTCCATGACTGGCGATGCCGCATTTAAAACATCAGCTCCGCGCTGAAATAAAGCACCCGACGCTCGTCGTAGTTATTGTCGACGAACGTGGTGGGCTGGTTATCCAAGCGTTGTTGCAGGATGCCGGCCAGTTCCAGATTGGCCTTGCCCAGGCCGATGCGCTTGGCAATGCGCGTGTCGACCCGCTCAAAGCGGTACCCATTTAGCGCATCGTCGCCAAAGTAGAAGATCGCGCTGTTCCAGCCCTGTCCCCAATCACGCAGCCAGCCGGCTGAGCCGCTGTTGCGCGCGGTCTGCTGCTCATCCAGGGGGTTGCTCGCGTCGGCGTCCACGTAGGCATAGTTCAGGCGCAGGCGGTCAGCGCGGCCGAGGTGCCAGTCCAGTTGCGTTTCAGCTCCGGTGAACCGGGCATTGTTAGAGTTGCTGGCAATGTACTGATTGTTGCGCAGCGGTTCGCTGATCATGCCGCTGATTTCGTCGTAGAACAGCTTCACATCGACGCTCAACCCCAGTCCGGCGAAGTAGCCGTTGTAGCCCAGCTCTCGCGAGCGCATGCGCTCCTGGTCGAGATCGCCCGGACCACGGGTCTTGACGAAGTAACGGGCGCTGGTCTGGCCGTAAGCCGTGGGCCGCAAATTGCTCACCCGGTAACTCCAGTTGACGTTGTTTTCGAACATGTCTGGCGAACGGATCGCCTCCGAATACACAGCACGCAAGCCTTGGCGTGGAGTGATCAAGTAATTGACTGCCACGCGCGGGGTCCATGAGCTGCCGATCAAATGTGTGGTTTCGAACATTGCCCCGCCCTGCAGCAACCAATGCTCGGTGGCGCGCCATTCGAGTTGGCCAAACGTGCGCCACGTGGTGTCGTCGAGCGTGCCGTTGAAGTAGGTCTCGGAATCTGCCCGGTCGTAACGATAGTTCATGCCGCTGACCAGTCGCAGACTGTCGGACAGGCTGAGTGTGTCTTGCACTTCCAGGTCGTAGCGCGATTCCCGGGAGCTTTGATCGATGTCGCCACACACTGTTTGTCGGGCGCCGTTTTTCCATTGCGCCAGCACTTGATTGGCCAGCGCCTGTTCCGCTGGCGTACCGCGAGGTGCGCCAGTACCGGTGAAGCGATCCATGTTGCGCGCCAGTCGTTCGGTGTAGTTCGGGTTGAGCTGCCAAAGCCGGGTCAGTTCCGGGCTGAATGACGCCTCGGCATCACAGGCACGCCAGGTTTGCTGGCGATCCCAATGCTGAGCGGAGCCCTGGACATAAAGGCTGTGCTCAGGATTGATGTCAAGGTTCCAGCGCAACGAACCTGCGTAGTCTCTGGCGGCGACGTCAGAATTGTTCCCCGCGGCAGTAATACCCGGGAATACCGGGCGGTAGGTATATGGCCGCTGGTTGGTGCCATCCTTTGCATTCAGTTGCCAGTCGATGTTTTGGTTTTCGGTCAGCGTCTGGCTCACGGCGAGGTTAAAACGGTTCAAGCGACGGCTGTCCCGATAGTCGGTACCGTTGCGGTCCGAATCGAAACCGTCGTCTTGCTGGCCGGACAGTGACAGACGCAGATCACCACCGTCCCAGCCGCTGCCCTGGCTGGCGTAATAGTCGTTGATGCCGCGCTGGCCGCGGGTCACTTTCAAACGCGTGCCAAGACTGTCGGCCGGGTTGCGCGTGATGATGTTAACCACAGCCATCAGCGCATTGGCGCCATAGCTGACGGTGTTCGGACCACGGAAAACCTCAATGCGCTCGATGTCTTCCATGGCCACCGGAATATCACTCCAGTCCACCGTGGCCAGGCCCGCGCGGTACACCGAGCGACCGTCGATCAGCACTTGCAGGCGCCGGGCTGCGGTGGCGTTGGTGCCGTGGTAGTTCACGGCGGCCTGATTGCCGGTGATGTTGCCGACCATCATGCCCGGCACCAGTCGCAGCAATTCGGCGATGTCGCGTGCGCCTGTGGCGACGATCAGTTCGCTGTCGATCACCGTCATGCTTCCCGGAACAGCCGCCGGCGACTGCTTCAGGCGGGTGGCTGTCAGCACTTGCGGGAGCGGTTCGTTATCGAGAAACAGGTCGTCGGCCAGCAAGGACGGGCTGAAGATCAGCGCCATCACCAGCGGTGAGCGGGGTGAAGGAGAACCAAACGACACGTCATACCCTTGATCGTGGTGAGTTGGCGCGCATGTTAACCGAGCCCGATCACTTTTCCATTCGCGATGCCAGCATTTTCCCAGGATTTATCGGTCTTCTTCCTACAAGCGTTGGTAATTGAAACCGGGGCTGGCCGCCACGGGGCCGCTCCGTATAATGCCGACATCGCCACTGGTATGGATTAACGGATTGCATATGACTGAACAGCGCCCGATTGCGGTCCTGGGAGGCGGAAGTTTTGGTACCGCCGTGGCTAATTTGCTGGCCGAAAACGGCCATCAGGTCCGGCAGTGGATGCGTGACCCCGAACAGGCGGAGGCCATTCGGGTCAATCGCGAGAACCCGCGTTACCTCAAAGGCATCAAGATTCTTGCGGCAGTAGAACCGGTGACGGACCTGCAAGCCACGCTGGCAGCCTGCGACCTGTGTTTCGTCGCGCTTCCCTCCAGTGCATTGCGCTCGGTTTTGGTTCCGCACGCCGAACTGTTGAGCGGCAAACTGCTGGTCAGCCTGACCAAGGGCATCGAAGCCCACACGTTCAAGTTGATGAGCGAGATTCTCGAGGAAATCGCCCCGAAAGCGCGCATCGGCGTGCTGTCCGGACCGAACCTGGCCCGTGAAATCGCCGAGCATGCACTGACCGCCACCGTGGTCGCCAGCGAAGACGAAGAGCTGTGCCAGCGGGTTCAGGCAGCGCTGCATGGCCGGACCTTTCGCGTGTATGCCAGCGCTGACCGGTTTGGCGTCGAGTTGGGCGGGGCGCTGAAAAACGTTTACGCAATCATTGCCGGCATGGCCGTTGCGTTGGGCATGGGCGAAAACACCAAGAGCATGCTGATTACCCGGGCGCTGGCGGAAATGACCCGTTTTGCGGTGAATCAGGGCGCCAACCCGATGACCTTTCTCGGTCTAGCTGGTGTGGGCGATTTGATCGTCACCTGCTCGTCACCGAAAAGCCGTAATTACCAGGTCGGGTTTGCCTTGGGTCAGGGCCTGAGTCTGGAGGACGCGGTCACCCGTCTGGGTGAAGTCGCCGAAGGTGTGAACACGCTGAAAGTGCTCAAGGCCAAGGCTCAGGAGGTGGGCGTCTATATGCCGCTGGTCGCCGGTCTGCACGCTATCCTGTTTGAAGGGCGCACGCTTAATCAAGTGATTGAGTTGTTGATGCGCGGCGAACCGAAAACCGACGTCGACTTTATTTCAACCAGCGGTTTCAACTAAGCACGCTTTGTAAAAAACAGGGGAACGCGACATGAACGATCCGAAACTGGAAACCAAGTACGAATCCATCCTGCTGCGGGTGCTGTGGATGATCGTCTTCCTGTTGGTATGGCAAGTGGCGCAGTTCATCCTTGGCGCATTGGTGCTGGTGCAACTGATCTATCGTTTGTTCTATGGCGCCCCGAGCGCCAGCCTGATGAACTTCGGTGACAGCCTGAGCCAGTTCCTGGCACAGATCGGGCGTTTCGCCAGCTTTCACAGCGACCAGAAGCCCTGGCCGTTCGCCGACTGGCCGACGCCGCGTACACCGGAAGGTGAAGCGCCTCATGTCGTGGCGCCCGCGCCGCATCCGGCCCGAGATGAGGAACCGAAACTATGAAAGTCTGGGTATTGCGTCATGGTGAAGCGGAGCCACACGGCAAGCGTCTTGATTCCGAACGGGCATTGACTGCCCACGGTCGTGAAGAAGTGCTGCGCATTACCGCTGAACTGGCCGGTCAACCCCTTACCGCGATTTACGCCAGTCCTTACCTGCGTGCGCAGCAGACCGCGCAGTTGGTGCGTGAAACTCTGGGTTTCGAGCCTGAGATCCGCACGGTTGAGTGGCTGACCCCGGAAACCGATCCGGACAAGGTGGCTGAACAACTCGTGTCAGTCAGTGATGTCCTGTTGGTCAGTCACAACCCGCTGGTGGGCAACCTGCTGAGTTATCTGCAGCACGGCGCCGGCTTTCCACCGGAAAAAGTCAGCACCGCCGGCCTGGCCGAGCTTGAGAACAATGAACTGCTGATCGGGTCGATGAAGCTCAACGGCATCAAACACCCGTAACCGCTTGGCCTCGGCTTTTGTGGGAGCTGGCTTGCCTGCGATAGCATCGACGGGGTCTGGTTGAAGAACCGCGGTGCTTGCATCGCGGGCAAGCCCGGCTCCCACAGGGGGCAGCGCGTTGCTGGTTTTTGTGTGAAATAGTCAACCAAGCAATCGCTTGGTTGACTACGCTTGCTCCATAATAAAAATTCAGGAGCGAGTCGCATGTCTGCAGCTTTTCGTTTGCCGCTGGATGTCTTCTACGAGCGTGAGGCCCGTCATCCACGCCAGCGTTTTCTGGTCCAGCCCACAGGCGGCGGGCAGGTCGAGACCCTGTCCTGGGCCGACGTCGGCCATCAGGCACGCTGCGCCGCGCACTGGCTGCGGGCTCGCGATCTGCCGCAAGGCAGCCATATCGCTCTGATCTCAAAAAACTGTGCCCACTGGATCATCGCCGACCTGGCGATCTGGATGGCCGGGCACGTCTCTGTGCCGCTGTACCCCAACCTGACCGCCGAATCCGTGTCTCAGGTACTCGACCACTCCGAAGCGGCGCTGGCGTTCATCGGCAAACTCGATGACTGGCCAAGCATGTCCCGTGGTGTCTGCCCTGACTTGCCGACGATCAGTCTGCCGCTGCACCCGCCGGGCTCCTTCGATTTCAGCTGGGCCGACCTGCAACGCAGTTCGCCCATCCAGGATGACCCCAAGCCCACCGCCGATCAGTTGGCGACCATTATTTACACGTCAGGCACCACCGGGCTGCCCAAAGGCGTGATGCATAGCTTTGGTAATCTGGGTTTCGCCAGCACGCGCGGTACGCAGTTGTTTGGTCTCAACGAGTCGGACCGGCTACTGTCCTATTTGCCGCTGTGCCACGTTGCCGAGCGCATGTTCGTTGAGATGGCATCGATTTACACCGGGCAAACCGTGTTCTTTGCCGAGAGCCTCGACACCTTCCTGACTGATTTGCAGCGTGCGCGGCCCACCGCCTTGTTTGGAGTGCCACGGATCTGGACCAAATTCCAGATGGGCGTGTACAGCAAGATCCCCGCAAAACGCCTCGATTTTCTGCTTGGCCTTCCCTTCATTGGCAAGCGGATCGGGCATAAAGTCCTCGCCGGCCTGGGGCTGGAAGCCTTACGCGTTGCCTTGTCGGGCGCGGCGCCCGTGCCACAAACCTTGTTGCTGTGGTACCGCAAGCTGGGGCTGGATGTGCTGGAGGTCTACGGCATGACCGAGAGCTGCGGCTATTCCCACATTTGTCGGCCGGGCGAAAACAAACCCGGCTGGATCGGCAAGCCTTGCCCGGAGGTTGAAGTGCGGATCGACGAGTCGGGCGAGGTCATGGTGCGCAGTGGCGCGACCATGCTCGGTTATTTTAAGGAACGGCAGAAAACCGCTGAAACCATCACCGAAGATGGCTTCCTGCGCACCGGCGACAAGGGCGAGGAGGACGCAGAAGGCAACCTGCGCCTGACCGGACGCTTGAAGGAAATCTTCAAGACCAGCAAGGGCAAATACGTGGCACCGGCTCCGATCGAAAATCGCCTGGCGGTGCATTCACGAATCGAGCAGGTGTGCGTGGTTGGTGATGGTTTGATCGCGCCGCTGGGACTGTGTGTGTTGTCGGCGGTCGGGCAGCAAGACGCCAGCGGAACGGCGAGGGCCGGGCTGCATTCAAGCCTGGAAAAACTGTTGGATGAGGTCAATGGCGTCCTCGACAAACATGAGCGCTTGCGGCGTCTGGTGGTGGTCAAGGACAGCTGGGCCGTGGAAAACGGTTTCCTGACGCCGACCCTGAAGATCAAGCGCAACGTGATCGAAGCAGCGTACGGCGCCCGCTTCGAAGAATGGAGCGAGCGCAGCGAGGCGGTGCTGTGGCAGGATTGAATGAAGAACAACACCCACAAAGGAAAGTAGCGATGAGTCTGTGGCGTACCCCACCTAATATCGAGCATTTGAATGCAATCCAGAAAAACACCATCGGCGAAGTGCTGGATATTCGCTTCGAAGCATTCGACGAAGGGTCCCTGACCGCGAGCATGGTCGTTGATCACCGCACTCACCAGCCATACGGCCTGCTGCATGGCGGGGCCTCGGTGGTGCTCGCCGAATCGGTCGGTTCAATGGCCAGCTACCTGTGCATCGACGCCAGCAAGTTTTACTGCGTGGGCCTGGAAATCAACGCCAATCATTTGCGCGGACTGCGCAGTGGGCGGGTGACTGCCGTGGCCACACCGATCCATATTGGTCGCACGACGCATGTTTGGGATATCCGTTTGACCAGCGATGAAGGCAAGGCCAGTTGCGTGTCGCGGTTGACCATGGCGGTTGTGCCGCTGGGCGAGAACCCACCAGTACGGTAAACCCAATGCCCTATAGCAGCTGTCGAGCAACGCGAGGCTGCGTCTGCGGTTTTGCCGGGTTTACGACGGCTGCGCCGCCGGACGCTGCCTCGCGGGGCTCGACAGCTGCTACAGGGTTCTTCATGAGCGTTGCGGACATTCTTGTGAGCTGACTGTCATCATTCCTGTCACTTACTGTCATTGCTGTCAGCCGTCGTCTTACGGACAATCAACGGCTATTCTCGCTCATGGATTTGCCGGTATGTCGCAACAGATATTTTTCGCCCACGCCAATGGCTTTCCTTCAGGGACCTACGGCAAGTTGTTCGCGGCGCTGGCGCCCGAGTATCAGGTGACGCATCTGGAGCAGCACGCTCATGACCCGCGTTTTCCGGCGGACGACAATTGGTACAACCTGGTGGACGAGCTGATCCATCACCTCAAGCAACAAGCGGAACCGGTGTGGGGCGTCGGCCATTCCTTTGGTGGCTTGCTGCACTTGCACGCGGCGCTGCGTTGCCCTGAGTTGTATCGTGGCGTGGTGATGCTCGATTCCCCAGTCCTGACCCTGACCGATCGATGGGTCATCCGCGCGGCCAAGCGTTTCGGTTTTATCGACCGTTTGACCCCGGCCGGTCGTACCCTGGGGCGTCGAGAAGAGTTCGCCGACATCGAAAGCGCCCGCCGTTATTTTGCGGGTAAAACCCTGTTTCGCAGTTTTGATCCGGAGTGCTTTGATGCCTACCTGCAACATGGTTTGCACAGAGTCGGGGACAAACTGCGCCTGCGTTTCAATCCCGCTACGGAAATCAGCATCTATCGTGGCGTGCCCCACACCAGCCCCGGTCGCACACGTCAGCTGAAGGTGCCGCTGGCGGTGGTGCGCGGGCATAAAAGCCGCGTGGTGATGCGTCACCATGCAAGCTCTGTCGGACGCATGCCGTTGGGTGAATCCCTGACCGTGCCGGGTGGCCACATGTTTCCTCTTGAACGTCCACACGACACGGCCACGCTGCTGAAAAACCTGTTCAGCCGTTGGGACAGTCGCAGCCAACAGGATTGCGCATGAACAATGCCGTCGAAGAAGTCCGCCTGAGCCTGCCGCACATCGAGTTGGCGGCGCACTTGTTCGGTCCTGAAGACGGCCTGCCGGTGATTGCGCTGCATGGCTGGCTGGACAATGCCAACAGCTTTGCCCGGCTGGCGCCCAAGCTCAATGGCCTGCGCATCATCGCCCTGGACATGGCGGGTCACGGTCACTCCGGTCATCGTCCGCCCGGCGCCGGTTATGCGATGTGGGATTACGCCCATGACGTATTGCAGGTCGCCGAACAGCTTGGCCTGAAGAAGTTTGCGCTGATGGGGCACTCCATGGGGGCGATCGCTTCTCTGATCATTGCCGGGTCGATGCCGGAGCGCGTCACCCACCTGGCCTTGATCGACGGCATCATTCCTCCTACAGACAAAGGCGAAAATGCTGCCGAGCGCATGGGCATGGCCCTGCAAGCGCAGCTGGATTTACGGGAGAAACAAAAACCGGTCTACAACACCCTCGACCGTGCCATTGAAGCGCGCATGAAAGGGTTGGTGGCCGTCAGTCGTGAAGCCGCCGAGCTGCTGGCCCAGCGGGGGTTGATGCCGGTGCCGGGCGGTTACACCTGGCGCACCGACAACCGGCTGACACTGCCATCGCCGTTGCGCCTGACCACCGAACAGGCCATGGCGTTCGTCCAGCGGGTCAGTTGTCCTGCCAAACTGGTCGTCGCGGCGGACGGCATGCTCG
This sequence comes from Pseudomonas sp. GM21, assembly GCF_000282215.1. GTDB lineage: Bacteria > Pseudomonadota > Gammaproteobacteria > Pseudomonadales > Pseudomonadaceae > Aquipseudomonas. The sequence goes on along the minus strand of NZ_AKJS01000201.1, from coordinate 9,457 downwards.
CCAAACATCCCGAGTTGCTGGAGCGTCTACCCTTTAGCCGTGAACAGCTGCCAGGCGGTCATCATTTGCACCTGAATGACGAATCCGGCGCCGACCTTGTCGCAGACTGTTTCAATCGGTTCTTCGCCGTTCCTTGACTTGCGCCGGGCAACTGTCGAGGCTGGGCGGGTTGAAATGGGAGACAACCATGATAGATCTCTACACCGCTGCGACCCCGAATGGCCACAAGGTCTCTATCGTGCTCGAGGAACTCGGCCTGCCCTACACGGTGCATGCCCTGAGTTTCGACAAGAAGGAACAGAAATCCGAGGACTTCCTCAAGATCAACCCCAATGGGCGGATACCGGCGATTGTCGACCGCGCCAATGGCGATTTCGCCGTGTTTGAATCCGGCGCCATCCTGATTTACCTCGCTGAATTGACCGGCAAGCTGATGCCCCTGGACCCGAAAGGGCGCTCGCTGGTGATGCAATGGCTGATGTTCCAGATGGGTGGCATCGGCCCGATGCAAGGGCAGGCCAACGTGTTTTTTCGCTACTTTCCGGAAAAACTCCAGGGCGCCATCGACCGCTATCAACACGAAACCCGACGCCTCTATGAAGTGCTCGATACCCGCCTGCAAACCGAAGAGTTTCTGGCCGGCGAGTACAGCATTGCCGACATCGCCACGTATCCGTGGGTCCGTGGATACGAGTGGTCCGGGGTCGAGGTCGACGGCTTGACGGCCTTGCAGCGCTGGATGGCAACCATGGCGGCACGCCCTGCGGTGCAGCGCGGTTTGCTGGTGCCGGAACGCATCGACGATGCCAGCGTCATCAAGGGTGCCCAGGCCATGCTGATCCGATGAGCCTGTCCATGCGTTCACTCAGTCTGCTGGCGCTGTGTTGTTTCAGTCCTTTATCGTTTTCCGCCGATGTTCCCGGCAGTCAGGACCTGCCGATCCTGCCGCGCATGGAAGATGCGCAGATCGTCGATTATCGTCCGGCCGTCGAACTTGAACGGATCTACCCGCTGGGATCCATCCGAAAGATCAGCGGCCAGCTGCGCTTTGACGGTCAGGTTACCGCTCGTGGGCTAACCACGTCGGTCACTTACGAGTTGCCTGCGGAACACTCCTCCAACGAAGCCTTTACGGCTGCGCGTGAAGCCTTGCAAAAGCAGGGCGCCGAGTTGCTGTTCTGGTGCCAGGCCCGCGATTGCGGCGAAAGCAGTCTGTGGGCCAACGAAGTCTTCGGCAATGCCAAGCTCTATGGTGCCGACGATCAGCAGGCGTATTTGCTGCTGCGACTGGCGGCACCGCAGGACAATGCTCTGGTGGCGCTTTACAGCATCACTCGCGGCAATCGCAAAGCCTATCTGCACGTCGAACAATTCAATGCGGCGGCACCGTTGGGCGATTTGTTTCCGACTTCCGCCACCTTGCTGCGCCAGCTCAGAAGTACCGGCGTACTCGATTTTCCGAAACTGGTCGCTGATCCCGATGACACGTGGCTGCGTCTGATTTCTCGCGGGCTGAACCTGGACACCACCTTGCGAGTCAGTGTTTCCGGAGCCAAGGCTGAAGCCTGGCGCGAGGCACTGATCTCCCAGGGCGTGCGTGCGGCGCGAATGGAAGCCGGCAACGTCGAAGGCTCTGGCCTGCATATCGAGCTGTTGCGATAAGCTGTACAGGCGAGCGCGAATCGCGCGTTCGTCTACCCTTTTTTTGACTGACTTTTTTGAGATTTTACATGCCCAATAACGATCGCCTGTTGGTGCAGATTCTGCTCCTGGTGCTGTTTGGCGCGAGCTTCTGGGTGATGGCGCCCTTCTGGTCTGCGCTGTTCTGGGGCGCGGTGCTGGCGTTTGCCAGTTGGCCGTTGATGCGCTTGTTGACCCGTTGGCTCAATGGCCGTGAATCCCTGGCGGCCGCATTGCTGACCCTCGGCTGGATGGTGCTGGTGGCGGTGCCGCTGGTGTGGCTGGGTTTCAACCTTGCTGACCATGTGCGCGACGCAACGGTGTTTATCAAGGATGTACAGGTCGAAGGTCTGCCTGAGGCGCCGGACTGGCTGCACAGCATTCCTTTGGTTGGCGCACGGTTGGTGGTGATCTGGAACAGCATCGATCAGCAAGGCGCTGCAATGATGGCGTCGCTCAAGCCCTATCTGGGGCAGGTCGGTAACTGGCTGCTGGCGCGCAGTGCGCAGATTGGCGGCGGTATTCTCGAACTGACGCTGAGTATCGTGTTTGTGTTCTTTTTCTACCGCGACGGTCCGCGGCTGGCGACCTTTGTACATAGCTTGCTGGAACGCCTGATTGGTCGTCGCGCCGAGTATTACATCGACTTGGTGGCGGGCACGGTGCAGCGGGTGGTGAACGGTGTCATCGGTACGGCAGCGGCGCAAGCGGTGCTGGCGTTGATCGGATTCCTGATCGCCGGGGTGCCTGGGGCATTGGTGCTGGGCATTGTGACCTTCTTGCTCAGCCTGATTCCGATGGGGCCGCCGCTGGTGTGGATTCCCGCTACGGCCTGGTTGGCCTGGAAGGGTGATTATGGAATGGCGATATTCCTGGGGATCTGGGGCACGTTCATCATCAGCGGCGTCGACAACGTGCTGAAGCCCTACCTGATCAGCCGGGGCGGGAATCTTCCGTTGGTGATTGTGTTGTTGGGGGTGTTTGGCGGGTTGATTGCGTTCGGCTTTATCGGGTTGTTTATCGGCCCGACATTGTTGGCCGTGGCTTACAGCTTGCTGACTGACTGGAGCAAGAGTCAGGCGCGGGTAGAAGATCGCCGGCCTTAAATGCTTTGTAGCGGCTCCAAAAGACTAGACTTACCAGCGCGCCGACGACGAATTACCGATCATCGGGTCCCGCAGCGCCGCTGGTTCCGCTACAATGCGCGCCGATTTCGTCCTGCCTGAGAGCCCGCACATGTCCGTCTGCCAGACTCCTATCATCGTCGCCCTGGATTTCCCCACCCGTGACGCCGCACTGAAGCTGGCCGACCAGTTGGACCCAAAACTGTGCCGGGTAAAAGTCGGCAAGGAACTGTTCACCAGCTGCGCCTCGGAAATCGTTGGCACCTTGCGTGACAAGGGTTTCGAAGTGTTCCTGGATCTGAAATTCCACGACATCCCGAACACCACCGCCATGGCCGTGAAGGCCGCTGCAGAAATGGGCGTGTGGATGGTCAACGTTCATTGCTCGGGCGGCCTGCGCATGATGGCGGCCTGCCGTGAAGTGCTGGACCAGCGTAGCGGGCCTAAACCGCTGCTGATCGGCGTGACCGTGCTCACCAGCATGGAGCGTGAAGACCTGGCGGGTATCGGTCTGGACATCGATCCGCAGGAGCAAGTGTTGCGCCTGGCCGCACTGGCGGAAAAAGCCGGGATGGACGGTCTGGTATGTTCGGCACTGGAAGCCCGGGCCTTGAAGTCGGCGCACCCGTCGTTGCAACTGGTGACCCCTGGCATTCGTCCCGCCGGCAGTGCGCAAGACGATCAACGCCGCATCCTGACCCCGCGTCAGGCGCTGGACGCCGGTTCCGATTACCTGGTGATTGGTCGTCCGATCAGCCAGGCAGCGGATCCGGCCAAGGCACTCGCCGCCGTAGTGGCCGAACTCGCCTGACCAAACACTGAAGATGAAATGTGGGAGCGGGCTTGCTCGCGAATGCGGTGTGTCAGTCAACGTTGATGTCGACTGACACACCGCATTCGCGAGCAAGCCCGCTCCCACATGGGTTTCGTGGTTACTGAAAGTTCTGGATCAGACCTTCAACACCAACTTCCCGAAATTCTCGCCGCTGAACAATTTCATCAGCGTCTCCGGGAATGTCTCCAGTCCGTCAACAATGTCTTCCTTGCTCTTGAGTTGCCCCTTGGCCATCCAGCCGGCCATTTCCTGTCCGGCGACGGCGAACTGGGTGGCGTAATCCATCACGACAAAACCTTCCATGCGCGCGCGGTTGACCAACAACGACAGGTAATTGGCCGGACCCTTGACCGCTTCCTTGTTGTTGTACTGGCTGATAGCGCCGCAAATGACCACGCGCGCCTTCATATTCAGTCGGCTCAGCACTGCATCGAGAATGTCGCCGCCGACGTTATCGAAATAGACGTCGACCCCTTTCGGGCATTCGCGTTTAAGACCGGCGATGACGTCCTCGTTTTTGTAGTCGATGGCGCCGTCAAAACCCAATTCGTCGATCAGGAACTGACACTTGTCCGCGCCGCCGGCAATCCCGACCACACGGCACCCTTTGATCTTGGCGATCTGTCCGGCAATGCTGCCCACCGCGCCAGCCGCGCCCGACAGCACCACGGTGTCACCGGCTTTCGGCGCGCCGACATCGAGCAGCGCGAAGTAGGCGGTCATCCCGGTCATGCCAAGGGCAGACAAGTAGCGCGGCAATGGTGCCAGTGACGGATCAACCTTGTAGAAACCGCGGGGTTCGCCAAGGAAGTAATCCTGCACGCCGAGGGCACCGTTGACGTAGTCCCCGACTGCAAACCCTGGATTATCCGAGGCCACGACTTTGCCGACGCCCAATGCGCGCATCACTTCACCCAGCCCCACTGGCGGGATGTAGGACTTGCCCTCGTTCATCCAGCCGCGCATGGCAGGGTCAAGGGACAGGTATTCGTTTTTGACCAGAATCTGACCCGTCGCCGGCTCGCCGACCGGTACTTCCTGATAGGTAAAGGTCTCGCGGGTCGCCGCGCCCACCGGACGTTTGGCGAGCAGGAACTGGCGATTGGTCTGGGTAGTCATGACAGGCACTCAAGATGAATGAAGCCTTGTTGATAGCCCTTCATGCTCAATGCCGCAAGTTTGGCTGATGCGGCGAATGCACATCGATCCAGTGCAGTGATAGTCAGGGTCGGTGTTCTATCACTGCCACGCATGGCCACCCAACCGGCCTTCTGATAGTGCTGCCGCGCTGAAGCCCTCCATGCCTAGACTGAAACCCAGGCAATCCCCCAAATTCTTCTCTTCGAGGACATAACAATGAGCATGACGTTTTCCGGCCAGGTCGCCGTGGTGACTGGCGCTGCCAACGGTATTGGCCGTGCGACCGCCCAGGCGTTCGCGGCCGAAGGGTTGAAAGTGGTGGTGGCCGACATGGACACCGCCGGCGGCGAAGGCACCGTGGCGCTGATTCGTACCGCGGGTGGCGAAGCGACCTTCGTGCGTTGCAACGTCACGCTGGAAAGCGATGTAAAAAATCTGATGGACGAAGTGGTGAATACCTACGGCCGTCTGGACTATGCCTTCAACAATGCCGGCATCGAGATCGAGAAAGGCAAACTCGCCGACGGCACACTGGATGAGTTCGACGCGATCATGGGCGTCAACGTCAAAGGCGTCTGGTTGTGCATGAAGTATCAATTGCCCTTGTTGTTGGCCCAGGGCAGCGGTGCGATCGTCAACACCGCTTCGGTAGCGGGCCTGGGGGCGGCACCGAAGATGAGTATTTATGCGGCGTCCAAACATGCGGTGATCGGGCTGACCAAATCAGCAGCGATCGAGTATGCCAAGAAGAAAATTCGCGTGAATGCGGTATGCCCGGCGGTGATCGACACCGACATGTTCCGCCGTGCCTATGAAGCGGACCCGAAGAAGGGCGAGTTTGCCAACGCCATGCACCCGGTGGGGCGCATCGGCAAAGTCGAGGAAATTGCCAGCGCTGTGCTGTACCTGTGCAGCGACGGCGCAGCATTCACTACCGGCCATTCGCTGGCAGTGGATGGGGGCGTTACGGCGTTTTGAAGTCAGGTGTTGCAACGTAGGAAAACACCCGTACTTGTGCGGGTTTTTTTACAGTTCCGTGACGGGGTTGGGCAATGTGTTTCAAAGGGTTAGAACCGAGGGATTTAGCGGCGTTGTCGCACGTCTGATCCAGCACTCCTGTGATTAACTGTTTCCCGCAAAACGGACAGGAGTGTGCTTGCTCATGGAATTGAGAATCGATCGACAGGCCTTGGTGCCGGTCGTGCAGCAAATCGTCGATGCGTTGGCCGGCTGGGCCCGTCAGGATGGGGTATTGCCGGGAGCGCGTTTACCTTCTGCGCGGCAAATCGCACGGGCCAATCTGCTCAGTCAATCCAGCGTCGTCGAAGCCTGTGAACGCCTGGTAGCTCAAGGCGTGCTGGCACCGCGGCAGGGTGCAGGTTTCATGGTTGCCATGCCTGCGCTGGCTGCTGAGGGGCGACAGAGTTGCCCTTGGTTCGAAGGAGCTGATGTGACGCAGGGCGGCGCCTCGGGTGACCTCAAACTGGGCTGTGGCGACCTGCCCGAGAGTTGGCGTGAAACTGACGATTTGACCTACGCAATCCGTCAGGTGAGCCGCATCGACATGGCCGGGCTGTTCAACTACAGCACGCCGCTGGGTTTACCCGCCTTGCGCGAGCAAATCCTCAAACGTCTCCAGCAACTCGACATTGAAGTGGATGACAGAAGGATTGTGACCACGACCGGGGCGACTCACGGGCTCGATCTGATCGTGCGCACGTTGCTCAAACCGGGCGATTGCGTGGTGGTGGAAAGTCCGGGGTACTCACTGTTGTTCGACCTGCTCAGGCTCAACGGCGTGACGATGATCGAGGTGCCGCGCACCCCGCGAGGGACTGACACGCAGGCGTTGGAAGCGATGTTGGTGAAGCACCGGCCCCGTGCGCTGTTTATCAATAGTTTCTACCAGAACCCGACCGGCAGTAGCCTGACACCCGTCGTTGTGCAGCGGGTGCTGCAATTGACCAGAGCCCATGGCGTGCTGGTGATCGAAGATGACGTCTATGCCGATTTGCACCGCGGCCCCGGCACTCGCCTCGCGGCGATGGGGATCGACGACAATGTGATTTACGTCGGCAGTTACTCCAAGACCCTCAGCAGTTCATTGCGCGTCGGCTTTGTCGTGGCCAGTGACACGATGGTGTCGCGACTGGCCGAGGTCAAGATGACCAGCAGCATGGGCACTTCAAGGTTCTGCGAAGCAGTGCTGGCTTGCCTGTTGGCCGGCGGCGCGTATCGCAAACTGGTTCAGCGTCTGCGTCAGCGATTGAACACCGACAGAGAAGCGGCCCTGCATGTGCTCGAAGATGCCGACTGGGAAGTTTTCGGCAAGCCGGTGGGTGGTCTGTTCATCTGGGCGCGGTCACGCGGCGCCAGCTTCGCTCAGGTACACAAGCAGGCCCGACGCTTCGGGGTGTTGCTGTCTTCAGCTACAGCCTTCAGCCCCGGCGGTGAGGCCACGGACTGGCAGCGCATCAATGTGGCTTATGCCTGTGATCCTCGGGCGCGGGCATTTTTTCAGGCCACCGCTGCGAATCGACCTCAGGCGTTCTGAAAACGACGCGGGCGTAGCTTTTTGCCATTATTGTGGCGCCAGAGACTTGTGCTGGCACAGGCCCGTTGCGACCCTGCGTCAACAGACTATGTCAGGGGACTACGCGCAATGATTTCGGCCGTGCAAGGACGTTTCGCCAACCTCGGTATGGCAAAGAAAATGGCTGTCGGGTTCGTACTGGTGCTGCTTTTGACTGCGCTGGTCGCCGCCATCGGCGTGTGGTCCCTGCAAACCATCAGTCAGCGCTTCGATGGGCTCAAGCAAATGTCATCGCTCAATAGTGGTTTGCTCAAAGTGCGGCTGCTGGAGCAGGAGTACGCCTTGCACGGTAACCCGAAAACCGCGGATGCCCTGCGCGAGGGCGTTGATGGTCTGATTGCTCTGGCGACCGGGCTCAAGGCTGCATCGACGGCTAACGTGCCAGTGATGAATGACGTCGAGCAGTTGCTGGGCGCCTATCGCAAGGCGTTCGATGAGTTCGTCTCGCTGAGTCAGGCCAAGGACCTGGCGCTGGAAATGGCCAGTTGGTCGGTGTCCAGCGTGGCCAATAACCTTGATGTGCTGCAAGCCGGCCTGGCCGATGACGGTGCCTATACCTTGAAGCAATCCGAGGGCAAGGACGGTGGGCAGTTTCTCGAACAGGCCAGTCAAGTCAGCCAGGTCTCGCGTTTGATGTTGCAAGCCATGAACGAAGCGCGGGTGCGTCTGGACCAGGGTCGCAAGGGCGACGACAGCGCGGGCCAAGGCAAGATCGAACAGGCGGATCAGGCATTGACTCAGGCCGGGCAGTTGAAAACCACGGTCAAGGATGAGGGCTATCAGACGGTCCTCAATGAAGTGACCGGCCACATCGGCAGCTTCAGTGAAAAACTCACGGAGTACACCGGTCTGTTGGCCCAGGAGAAAGTCGTCTACCAACAACTGCATCAGCGCGCCGCACAAGTGGTGGAGCGGGTGGATCAAGCCTACGTCGCCGAAGACCGGTCGATGCAGGCCGAGCTGAAAAAGAACGCGTTGCTGATCCTCGGTTCCTCGGCCCTGGCATTGCTGGTCGGGCTGGTGGCGGCGTGGGTGATAACCCGGTTGATCGTGGCACCGCTGCGCAGTGTGATCCGTGTGGCTCAACAGATCGCTGCGGGTGATTTGAGTGCAACGGTTGAAGTCACTCGCCGTGACGAGATCGGCCAATTGATGCAGGCGATGCAACAGATGGGGGCCGGGCTCAGCCGTATCGTCAGTGGTTTGCAGGCCGGTATCGAGCAATTGGCGAATTCAGCGCATTCGCTGTCGGCAGTGACCGAGCAGACCAATCTGGAAGTCAGCAGCCAGAAGGAAGAAACCGAGCAGGTCGCCACGGCGATGAACCAGATGACGGCGACGGTGCACGACGTGGCGCGTAACGCTGAAGAGGCCGCGCAAGCTGCACAGACCGCGGATGGCAAGGTTGAAAGTGGTCAGCAAGTGGTGCGCCAGAGCATGGCGCGCATCGAGCAACTGGCAATTTCGGCGACGTCGGCCAGTTCCAGCATTGAAAGCTTGAGTGCAGAAATCCAGAACATCGGTACGGTGCTTGGCGTGATCAAAAGTGTCGCCGAGCAAACCAACCTGTTGGCGCTCAACGCAGCGATCGAGGCCGCACGGGCGGGCGAGCAGGGCAGGGGCTTTGCCGTGGTGGCCGATGAAGTCCGGGCACTGGCCAGGCGTACCCGGCAATCGACCGAGGAGATCGAACGTCTGGTCAGTGCCTTGCGCTCGGCCGCACAGTCGTCGGTACAGCAGATTCAAAACAGCGGCGAGCTCGTAAAACTGGCCGTCAGTGATGCGTTGCAGACTGAAAGTGCGTTGGGAAGTATTGCGGCGGCGGTGTCGTTGATTCAGCAGATGAACCAGCAGATTGCCGCAGCAGCCGAGGAGCAGAGTTCGGTGGCTGAGGAGATTAATCGCAGCGTCACGAGTATTCGGGCGAGCGCGGATCAGTCATCGCTGGCGATGCAGGGCAACGCGGCGTCCAGCATTGAGCTGGCTCAGCTGGGGCTCGAACTCAAAGGGATGGTGGGGCACTTCCGGCTCTGAAAACCCTAATACCAGTCAGTTATGCCGTCACGCGGCCCGAGCCGAACGCAG
>NZ_AKJS01000200.1 GCF_000282215.1 Pseudomonas sp. GM21 | reverse complement strand
GAACGCAGGCTTCGCCAGCTGCTACGGTTCGTGTTATCGCTTAACTGATCGGCATTAGGGCAAGCCCGCTCCCACAGGGTATTTGTGTCGTTCACAAATTTTGTGTTCAAAACCAAAACCTGTGGGAGCGGGCTTGCTCCGGCCGGCGATCCGACGCAAGCGATCTAACAGTCGATAGATCGTTCCCACGCTACGCGTGGGCATGCCTCCCCGGACGCTCCGCGTCCGCTTTTGGGACGCAGAGCGTCCCTTGCTGCATTCCCACGCAGAGTGGTGGGAACGATCACTCGGAAAAAAAACCCGCCATTCCTTACCCAGGAATGGCGGGTTTTGTCGTTTCAGACTTCAGGTCACACGGTATCCACCTTCAACGAATGGTCGTTCAACATGCCGTTGATGATGGTCGCCGTATCATGCCCACCTGCCACCACCCCACCTGCCCCCGGCGTCACGCCGTAATGATCGGCCAGGTCAACGCCAGCCAAGTCGATGGTCTGGTTCGGCGTGGCGCCGGCCATGGCGCTGACGTCGATGCTGGTCAGTACAGAGGCGCCGCTGCCGACGACTGTGAAGTGCAGGTAGTCATCCAGTGACGCCGTGGTGCCGTTTTCACCTTGCAGCAGTTGCGACAAATCAAGTTTGTCGGTGCCTGGGGTGAAGTCGGTGACGACGTCGTGGCCGCTGTTGCCTTTGAGCCACTGGAAGGTGTCGGCCCCTGCCCCGCCGGTGAGGGTGTTGTTGCCCAGACCGCCGATCAGGAAGTCGTCACCACCGCCACCGTTAAGGGTGTCGTTACCCAAACCGCCGTCGATGACGTTGCTGTTGTTGTCGCCCGTGAGGGTGTCGTTGAAGTTGGAGCCGGTCAGTTTTTCGATCCCGGTGAGGGTGTCGGTACCGGCCCCTAGAGTGTTTTGCGCTCCGGTGAGGCCGAGGTTGACCGTGACCCCGGCGGTGGCGTGGGCGTAGTTCGCGGTGTCAATGCCGGTGCCGCCGTCGAGCAGGTCGTTACCGGCGCCGCTGAACAGCAAGTCTTCGCCGGCACCGCCATGCAGCTCGTTGTTGCCGGAGCCGGCGGTAAGCACATCGTTGCCGTCGCCGGCATTGATGACGTTGTTGCCGGTACCGGCCACCATGACGTCATCGCCCGATGTGCCGGTGAGGGTGTGGCCATCCTGGTAGCTGATGGTCACTGCCGCAGTGTCGCTGCCGCCGTGGTTGTCGTTGGCGGTGTAGGTGCCGTGGGCGTCCGGTGTGAAGTCATGGGCATCCGCGTAGTTGACGGTCATGGTCAACTGGTAGTTCTCGGCTCCTTTGGCGTTGCCGCCAGTGGTGTTTTCGATGTTGGTGATGCGGATCTGGTAGGTCTCATCGGCCGTCGCGGCGATCCCGTCGACCGGAATACCGAAGAAGTTCACACCATTGAGGGAATACTCCATGGTGATGTGCCCGGCCGCCAGAGTGTGCGCCAAGTTGAGGGTTTCACCCTCTTTCAGCTTCACGGTGATGAGGTCTACATCATTGGTGTTATTGGTTGTCACCTGTCCCAGAGATCCGTTGATCACCAGTAGCGCCGTCATCGCGGCGGCATCGGCCTTAAAGGAACTGCGCACGTCCGCCAGGGAGTTACTGTTAGTGAAGTTGATTGGGGCACCGGTGCCGGTGAAGCCCGCACCTTTGGCCACCCAACCGGTACTGAAGTTAGTGGGCGAGGCGGTCAGCGGATCCTTGTCGGCATCGGTGTCGTTGGCCAGCAGCAATTCGCCTGGCACCACGATATTGCCCGACAGCACGTTGGTGATGATGTGGTCATCGAACGCCACCGGTGCCGCGTTCGGAATGACTTTGACGGTCAGCGTGGAGCTGGCCAAGTCGCCGTCGTTGTCGCTGACGGTGAAGCCGATGTTTTCGGTGAGGACCACGGCTGTGGATTTCTGCGAGGTGTAGTTGTACTCGCCGGTATCGAGGTTCACCACCAGGGTGCCGCCATTGTTGGTGGCGATGCTGATGCTGTTGTTCACCGTGTTGAACGTGCCGTGGTTAATGCCACTGAAGCCCAGCGAACCCTGGCCGCCCAAGCCTTTTGGGTCGTAGGTGTAGGTGGTGCCGTCGACCGTGAGGGTTTTGATGAAGCCGCCATCGGCGCCGAACGTACCGCCCTCCAGCAATGTACCGGTGACCGGCGCACCGACCACGGTGCCCGAGAGTACCGAGTTGAGCTGGTTGAGATCGGTCACCACGACCGCGTTGGTGTTGGTGTGGGTACTGCCGTCATAGGCCAGCGCATCGAGGTTGGCGTTGCTCACGCCGCTGCCCAGACCGATGGCGTAGTTTTTGATGCCGTTGGCGTCGAGGAAGGCTTTGAGTGCGGCCTCGTCCGCCGCACCTGTCTCCTGGCCGCTGGTCGGTTTGCCATCAGAGAAGAAGTAGCCGACGTTCTGGGCACCGGTCAGTTTTCCGGAGGTATTGAACGCCGTCTGCAGGGTGGCCACAGCCGCATCGTAGTTGGTGCCGCCGCCCGCAGTCAGGCCGGTAAGGATCGACTTCGCGGTCGCCACGTCGACCCACACCGATGTTCTGTCGGTGGCACTGCTGCTGAAGGTGACGAGTTGCACTTTCACATCGCCAAGGTCGTCGTATTTGTCGAGCAAGGCGCTGATGGCCTGTTTGGCCAACGCCAGCCGCGACAAGCCTGGCACGCCGGAGGCATCAGCCATACTGCCGGAAATGTCGAGCACGATCAGCAAGTTGGAGTCGATTTCCACCGCTGTCACCGAGCGATCCGATGCCCCTGCTTTCGGCACGTCGTCGACAATGTTGACGACAATGGTGCTGGTGGTGCTGTTGCCCAAGGCGTCGGTGGCTTTGTAGGTGAAGCTTTCGCTCAGGGTGTTTGGGCCGTCGTTGGTGTTCGGCGACGTTTTCGGCGCCGAGGTCAGGGTGTAGGTGTACGTGCCGTCGGCGTTGAGCTGAAGCTGTCCGTAATTGCCCGTAGCACTGCCAACCAGGCTGTAGGTATACGCGCCGCTGCCTCCGGAGACCGAACCGACCAGCGTCCCGGTGGCGGTTTCCCCGGTGTTGCCCGGGTCGCTGCCGGTGACGGTGCCCGCTGCCAGATCCTGACCTCCCTGGTTCAGGTCGAGGGCTTTTTCGTAGACCGTCACGTCCCGGTCAATCCCGGCTGTCAGGCTATTGTCGGTGACGTTGATGGTGATCGTGGTGGTGCTTTCATCGCCATCGGAATCGCGAATGGTGTAGGTGAACGTGTCCGTGGCGCCCGCAGCGCCCACCGAGTTCGGGTTGCTGTGGTACACGGCATTGCCGGCGGCATCCAGGGTCAGGTAACCGTAGGCGCCTGCGATGTTGTTGCCGAGCCCGCCGACCGCCGGGGTCGCCGTATTGCTGCCGGCACGTACGCCAATCACCGCCCCACTGACAGCCGGGCCATCAGCACCCAGCACGTCGTTGCCCAGAACGCTGATGTTGACCGTTGCGCCTTCCAGCGCACTGGCGGTATTCGGCGCTGCGGTGGGCAGGTCATCGATGATGTTGACGTTGATCTGACCCGACGCCGTGCTGCCATCGGTGTCTGTCGCGACCACATCGAAATTCTCGGTGAAGCTGTTGGCACCGGCGGCGGTTGGATGGGCTTCGTTATCCACCAAGGTGTAGCGGTAGCTGATCACACCGGTGGTCGAGTCGTAGCCAGTGATGGTCAGCTTGTTGCCCAGCGCGGTGACGATTGTTTGCGGGAACCCCGCCGTCACACCACCGGCCACCACGTGAATGCCCCCCACATCGAGGGTTTGCAGGCCATCGAGCGCGGTCACGGTGAGGGTGCCGTCCTTCGTCAGTGCCGGGGTGTTCGGGTTGGTGCCGTCACTGAGGTTTTTCTCGTAGACGGTCAGTTCTCCGCCATAGACGTTGAGGCCGTTGAGGGTCACCGGATCGTCGTTGTTGTGGATTTTCAGCACCAGGTTGGCGGTACTGACGTCGCCGTCGGCATCGGTGAGGGTGTAGGTAAAGGTTTCCGTGCCATTGCCGCCGCCGTGCAGGTTTTTGAAGTCTGCATCATTGGGGTTCAGCGTGTAGGTGTAAGTGCCATCGGCATTGAGCGCCAGTGTGCCGTATGTGCCGTTGAGCGTAGCGGGTGTGATCGGCCCGGCATTCGGCCCGGTCGCCACGCGATCTGCGCCTTGAATGTCGTTGTCCAGGACATTGCCGGTGAGGGTCAACGCACTTTCCGTCACGAGGGTCAGGTTCGTGTCATTCACGGCTTTTGGCACGTCATCGACAATGCTCACCACAATGGTGCTGGTGGTGCTGTTGCCAAGCGAATCGGTGGCCTGGTAGGTGAAGCTTTCGGTCAGCGTATTCGCGCCGTTATTGGCATGCGGCGTGGTGGTCGCCGGTGATGTCAGGGTGTAGGTGTAAGTGCCGTTGGGGTTGAGCTGGATCTGACCGTAGCTTCCCGTAGCGCTGCTCACCAGGGTGTAGGTGATCGCGCCCGTCGCGCCGGTGACCGAGCCCACCAATGTGCCCTTGGCGGTTTCGCCGGTACTGGTCGGGTCGCTGCCGATGACGCTGCCTGCGGCCAGGTCCTGCCCGTCCCTGGTCAGGTCCAGGGCTTTTTCGTAGACCTTCACGTCGGTATCGCGGGCCGCCAGGATGCAGCTGTTCGACACGTCGATGGTGATGGTGGTGGTGCTTTCATCTCCGTCGGCATCGCGCACGGTGTAGGTGAAAACATCGGTCGCGCCCGGACCATTCACCGCATTGGGATTGCTGTGGTACACGGCGTTGCCGTTGGCAGCCAGCGTCAGGTAGCCGTAGGTGCCGTTGATGTTCGAGCCCAGGCCACCGATGGCCGAGGTCGAGGTGTCGCTGCCGGCGCGCACGCCGACCACTGCGCCACTGAGTGCCGGGCCGTCGGCGCCGCCGATGTCGTTATCCAGCACGTTACCCGAGGCGGTTGCGCCTTCCGCTACCGACTTGTAGTCCGAGTGGGCGGTCGGCAGGTCGTCGATGATGTTGACGTTGATCTGGTTGGTCGCGGTGCTGCCGTCGGTGTCTGTCGCCACTACATTGAAGTTTTCGGTGACGCTGTTGGCGCCGTTGGCGGTTGCGTGGGTTTCCTTATCCACCAGGGTGTAGCTGTAGCTGACAACGCCGGTGGTGGCGTTGAACCCGGTGATGGTCAACGTGCTGCCCAAAGGCGTGACGATCGATTGCGGGAAGCCCGCCGCCACGCCACCGGCCACCACATGGATGCCACCGACATCGAGGGTTTGCAGGCCATCGAGCGCGGTCACGGTGAAGGTGCCGTTCTTCGTCAGGGCCGGGATGTTCGGGTTGCTGCCGTCGCCGAGGTTTTTTTCGTAGACGGTCAGTTCGCCGCCGTAAACATCGAGCCCTTTGAGGATCACCGGGTCATCGTTGTTGTGGATGTTCAGCACCAGGTTGGCGGTGCTGGTATCACCGTCGGCATCGGTAATGGTGTAGGCGAAGGTGTCCGTGCCATTGCCATCGCCGTGCAACGCTTTGAAATCGGCATCGCTGGTGTTCAGGGTGTAGGTGTAAGTGCCGTTGGCGTTCAACACCAACGTGCCATAAGTCCCGTTGAAGGTACCGGGGGTGATCGGGCCGGCGTTTTCCCCAAGGGTCACGCGGTCGGCGCCTTGCACGTCGTTGGTCAGCACGTTGCCGTTCAGCGTCAGCAGGGTTTCCGATGCGGTGCCGCCGCTGTCGTTCACCGCTTGAGGCAGGTCGTCGATGATGTTGACGTCGAGTGTGCCGGTGGCGGTGGTGCCGTTGTCGTCGACCACGGTCACGGCAAATTGCTCAGGCAGTAAGTTGGCGTCGTTGCCGGCGGGGTGGGCTTCGTTGTCGGCCAGGGTGTAGCTGTAACTCACCACGCCCGTGATGGCGTTGAACCCGGTGATGGTCAGCGTGCTGCCCAGCGGAGTCTCGACAGATTGCGGGAACCCGGCTGCCACACCGTTGGTGACGACCGCGATGCCGCCGACAGTCAGCGTAGTCACGCCGTCCAAAGCGGTGATGGTGAAGGTGCCGGTCTGAGTCAGCGCCGGGGTGTTCGGGTTGCTGCCGTCGCCGAGGTTTTTCTCGTAGACGGTCAGTTCGCCGCCGTAGACGTTGAGGCCATCGAGGGTGACCGGGTCATCGTTGTTGTGGATTTGCAGCACCAGGTTGGCGGTGCTGATATCGCCGTCGGCATCGGTAATGGTGTAGGCGAAGGTTTCCGTGCTGTCGCCACCGCCGTGCAACGCTTTGAAATCGGCATCGCTGGTGTTCAGGGTGTAGGTGTAGGTGCCGTTGGCGTTCAACACCAAGGTGCCGTAAGTCCCGTTGAACGTACCGGGAGTGATCGGACCGGCATTTTCCCCGACGGTCACACGGTCGGCGCCTTGCACGTCGT
>NZ_AKJS01000199.1 GCF_000282215.1 Pseudomonas sp. GM21 | reverse complement strand
CGAACGCAGCCTCGCAGGCTCGGCAGCTGCTACAGGTCCGTGCTCACCGTTGATGCAAATCAAGATACCCAACCGCCCCACGCCCTAGACTCGCAGACACTGCCAGCCTATCCGGGGGAATGCCCGCATGATGCTCGACGCCATTAGTTGGGACACCGATCTGATCCGCCGTTATGACTTGGCGGGACCGCGTTACACCTCTTACCCGACTGCGGTGCAATTCAACGGTCAGGTCGGCTCGTTCGACCTGTTCCACGCGCTGCGCGACAGCCGCAAGACGATGCGTCCGTTGTCGCTGTACGTGCACGTGCCGTTTTGCGCGAACATTTGCTACTACTGCGCCTGCAACAAAGTCATCACCAAAGACCGTGGCCGCGCCCTGCCCTACTTGCAGCGCCTTGAGCAGGAAATCCAGCTGATCGCCTGTCACCTCGACCCGGCGCAGAAGGTCGAACAGCTGCACTTTGGCGGTGGCACCCCGACTTTTCTCAGTCATGATGAACTGCGCCAGTTGATGGCCCAGTTACGCAAACACTTCAACTTGTTGGATGACGATTCCGGCGACTATGGCATCGAAATCGACCCTCGTGAAGCCGACTGGTCGACCATGGGCCTGCTGCGCGAACTGGGCTTCAACCGCGTCAGCATTGGCCTGCAAGACCTCGACCCGGCGGTGCAACGGGCGGTCAATCGCCTGCAAAGCCTGGAAGAAACCCGCGCAGTAATCGACGCCGCCCGGACCCTGCAATTTCGTTCGATCAACATTGACCTGATTTATGGCTTGCCCAGGCAGACGCCCGAAAACTTCGCCCACACCGTCGATGAAGTGATCAACCTGCAACCAGATCGGCTCTCGGTATTCAACTATGCGCACCTGCCAGAACGCTTCATGCCACAGCGGCGCATCAACAGCGACGAGCTGCCCACGCCAGCGCAGAAGCTGGAAATGCTCCAGCGCACCATTGAACAACTGACCGCTGCCGGCTACCGCTACATCGGCATGGACCACTTTGCCCTGCCCGACGACGAATTGGCTATTGCCCAGGAAGATTCGACCCTGCAACGCAACTTTCAGGGCTACACCACCCACGGCCATTGCGATCTGATCGGTTTGGGGGTGTCCGCCATCAGCCAGATCGGCGACCTGTACTGCCAGAACACCAGCGACCTGGCGCAATACCAGAACACCCTGGCCACCGCTCAACTGGCCACCTGCCGTGGCCTGGTGTGCAACGCCGATGACCGGTTGCGACGGGCGGTGATACAGCAGCTAATCTGCAATTTCAGCCTGGAATTCGTCGAAATCGAGGAGGTCTTCAACATCGACTTTCGCGGTTACTTCGGCCAATTGTGGCCGCAGCTTCAGACCATGGCCGATGACGGCTTGATCACCCTCGACAACGAACGAATCACCGTTCTGCCGGCCGGTCGTTTGCTGGTGCGGTCGGTGTGCATGGTGTTTGATGCCTATCTGCAAGAGCTCAACCACCAACGGTTTTCCAGGGTGATCTAGCCACCCCCAAACATCGCCCTATATCGTCTCAGGACAATATCTGCGCAAACTGGCCGGAACGCCCTCCTGTGGGTTACCCTTACGTCTTATGTGTGTTTCCCACAAGGATTGAAGAAATGTCCGAGCCAGTCAAACTGCGTGCTCATAACCAGGCCCATTGCAAGGATTGCAGCCTCGCCCCCCTGTGTTTACCGCTGTCTCTGAACCTGGAAGACATGGATGCACTGGACGACATCGTCAAACGCGGCCGCCCGCTGAAAAAAGGCGAGTTCCTGTATCGCCAGGGCGACACTTTCGATTGCGTTTACGCAGTACGCTCCGGCGCCCTCAAGACGTTCAGCCTGAGCGACAGTGGTGAGGAGCAACTCACCGGCTTCCACCTGCCGAGTGAACTGGTCGGCCTGTCGGGCATGGACACCGAAAAGCATCCCGTGTCCGCGCAAGCGCTGGAAACGACTTCGGTGTGCGAAATCCCTTTCGACCGCCTCGACGAACTGGCCCTGCAACTGCCGCAACTGCGCCGTCAGTTGATGCGCGTCATGAGCCGCGAGATTCGTGAAGATCAACAAATGATGTTGCTGCTGTCGAAAAAAACCGCCGACGAGCGCATCGCCACGTTCCTGGTCAACCTGTCCGCACGTTTTCGCGCCCGCGGCTTCTCGGCCAACCAGTTCCGCCTGAGCATGTCGCGCAACGAAATCGGCAACTACCTGGGGCTGGCCGTCGAAACCGTGTCCCGGGTCTTCACCCGATTCCAGCAGAACGAATTGATCGCGGCCGAAGGCAAAGAAATCCATATCCTTGACCCGATCCAGCTCTGTGCGTTGGCCGGCGGCTCTGTCGAAGGCTGATTACAACCCTTGCGGCTGAGCGAAACCGTTCAGCCGCCGTTATACTGCGACGTTTGCAACCTGCCAGGACACCTTGACGATGGTCTTCGACTCCTTCGACATCAAATCCCTGATCCGCCCCGTGATCGACTTCCCCAAGCCGGGTGTGATCTTTCGTGACATCACACCGTTGTTTCAATCGCCCACGGCCCTGCGCCTGGTGATGGACAGCTTTGCCCATCGCTACGTCGAAGCCGATTTCACCCACATTGGTGCGATGGATGCGCGTGGCTTTCTGATCGGTTCGGTGCTGGCCTATCAGCTGAACAAGCCGCTGGTGTTGTTCCGCAAGCAAGGCAAACTGCCGGCCGACGTGCTGGCCGAAGGTTACGCGACCGAGTACGGCGAAGCGTTCCTCGAAGTGCATGCCGACAGCCTGTGCGAGGGCGATTCGGTCGTGATGTTCGATGACCTGATCGCCACGGGCGGTACACTCATCGCCGCGGCGAACCTGATTCAACGCATGGGCGCGAGGGTCCATGAAGCGGCGGCGATTATTGATTTGCCGGAGCTGGGCGGGTCGCAGCGGTTGGAGGATATGGGGATTCCTACTTTCTGCCTGACGCAGTTTGCGTTGACTGACAAGTAAGCGGTGCCTTCAAAATTCGCGAGCAGGCTCGCTCCCACTAGGGTTTTGTGAACACCACAAATCCAGTGTGGGAGCGAGCCTGCTCGCGAAGGCGTCAGTGGCAACACTTCAGGCATCAAAGCCCCATCTGCTTACTGATAATCTCGTTCATCACTTCCCGCGTCCCGCCTCCAATCGACAAAATCCGGTTATCCCGGTACAGGCGCTCCACCAGGCTTTCGCGCATGTAACCCAAACCACCGAGGATCTGCACCGCGTCGGTGACGATCCGGTCCGCGGTATCGGTGGCAAAATTCTTCGCCATCGAAATCTCCTTGATCACACTCTTCCCCGTCGCCATCTTCGCCGCCTGGCGATAAGTAAAATCCCGGGACACCTCCAGCGCTGTCGCCATCTCGGCGAGGCGGTGTTTGAGTACCTGGAACTTGCCGATGGGCTTACCGAAAGCTTCGCGCTGGCGTGCCCATTTCAGGCTTTCCTCCAGCGCCAGCTGCGCGGTCATGTTGGCCATCAGCGCCAACGCCAGCCGCTCACTTTGAAAGTTGCCCATGATGCAGGCGAAGCCCATGTTTTCCGCACCGATCAGATTACCCACCGGCACCCTGCAATCGTCGAAGAACAACTCCGCCGTGTCCGACGCCCACCAGCCCATTTTCTTCAGCTGACGGCCAACGGTGAAACCGGGTGTGCCCTTTTCGATCAACAACAGGCTGATACCACCAAAACCCGGCTCGCCAGTGCGCACCGCGACGGTGTAGAAATCGGCACGAACGCCGCTGGTGATAAAGGTTTTGCTGCCGCTTACGCGGTAGAAGTCGCCGTCGTGCACGGCACGGGTTTGCAGGTTGGCGACGTCGGAACCGCCGCCGGGTTCGGTGACGGCCAAGGCGCTGATCTTCTCGCCGGACAATACCTGTGGCACGACGCGATCGCGGACTTCAGGCCTGGCCCACTTGAGGATCGGTGGCAGGCCGATGTCCAGCGAACCGAGACCGGCCACCAGTCCCCCAGAACCGCAGCGCATCAGCTCTTCGCTGGCGGCGACCTTGGCGAACAGATCGCCTTCGTGACTGCCGCCCAGTGCTTCGGGGTAGCCAATGCCCAGAATCCCCGCGCTACCAGCCTTGAGGTAGAGCTCACGGGGGAAGCTTTCCGCTTCCTCCCACTGATTAATGTCCGGGAGAATCTCACGCTCGACGAAACGTCTGACGCTGTCACGGACCAATTGATGGCTGGGATCGAAGTATTCCTGAAAGGCAGGCATCGGCGAACTCCACTGAAGATTCAGCGACGTTAACCGAGCGCTTGCTTGGTTTTCAACAGGAATGTGAATCAGCGGGACCGAGGCGCCTCCATCGCGGGCAAGCCCGCTCCCACAGGTGCAGCGCTGTACCTGCTGGGAGCGGGCTTGCCCGCGAAGGGGCCATTTCAGCCACTACAAGGCAATCGGCTTACGCCCCGCAAACGAATGCGCCAACGTCCCGCCATCCACCAACTCCAGCTCGCCACCCAACGGCACGCCATGGGCGATACGCGAGGCAATCAGGCCTTTATTGCTGAGCAACTGTGCGATGTAGTGCGCCGTCGCCTCACCCTCCACCGTCGGGTTGGTCGCCAGGATCACTTCCGTGAAGCTCCCGGCCTCTTCAATCCGCGCCATCAATTGCGGGATACCAATCGCTTCAGGCCCGAGGCCGTCAAGCGGAGACAAATGCCCCTTGAGGACAAAGTAACGACCACGAAACCCGGTCTGCTCCACCGCATAGACATCCATCGGCCCTTCCACCACACACAACAAGGTGTCGTCGCGACGGGTATCCGCGCACTGCGGGCAAAGGTCGTCTTCGGTCAGCGTGCGGCATAACCGGCAATGGCCCACCCCTTCCATGGCCTGGCTCAAGGCCGACGCCAGTCGCGAACCACCGCTGCGATCACGTTCAAGCAGTTGCAGCGCCATGCGCTGGGCGGTTTTCTGACCCACGCCCGGCAAAATTCGCAGGGCATCGATCAATTGGCGAATCAAAGGGCTGAAGCTCATGGGGAAACGTCCGACAAAACAACGAGACGCGGTTTATACCCGCGCCTCTCTTTAGCGTCAAATACTCAGTCTTGAGATACCCGCACCACCAGTTTGCCGAAGTTACGCCCTTCCAGCAGACCGATGAACGCTTCGGGCGCCTGCTCCAGGCCATCGACCACGTCTTCGCGGAATTTAACCTTGCCATCACGGACCCACGGCGCCATGGCACTGATGAATTCCGGCTGCCGGTCACCATAGTCATCGAACACGATGAAGCCCTGAATCCGCACGCGCTTGGTCAAAAGCGTCCGCTGCAATTGCGGCAGGCGATCCGGACCGGTCGGTGCTTCGTGGGCATTGTAGGAAGCGATCAGGCCACACAGCGGAATCCGCGCCTTGGGATTGAGCAGCGGAACGACCGCGTCGAACACCTTGCCGCCGACGTTCTCATAGTAAATGTCGATACCGCTGGAGCACGCCTGCGCCAACTCATCGGCAAAGTTCGGGCTCTTGTGGTCAACGCACGCATCAAAACCTAACTCGTCGACGACATAACGGCATTTTTCCGCACCACCGGCCACACCGACCACGCGCAGGCCCTTGATCTTCGCCACCTGGCCGACCACTGAACCCACCGCCCCGGACGCCGCCGCGACCACCAGTGTTTCACCGGCCTTCGGCTGACCAATGTCCATCAAGCCCATATAAGCCGTCATGCCCGGCATGCCCAGCACCCCCAAGGCCATCGACGGGCTTGCCAGACCGGACGGCACCGGGATGATATTTCGACCGTCGCTGATGCTGTGGCTTTGCCAGCCGGTGGCACCCACCACCACATCACCTTCCTGGAATTTTGGATTCGACGATCGCTCGACCCGGCTGACAGCCCCACCGGTCATCACCTCGCCGATTTCCACGGGGGCGGCGTAGGACGGAGCATCACTCATGCGACCGCGCATGTACGGGTCCAGCGACAGGTAGAGGGTCTTGAGCAGTACCTGGCCATCAGCGAGGTCCGGAAGTGCCTCCCTCTCCAGACGAAAATTCTCCGGCGTCGGCGCGCCTACCGGGCGGGATGCCAGGACGATACGTTGGTTGAGGGTCAATGCTTGTGGCATGTGAGCGTCTCCTGTTTATCGAGAATCGGGTGGTATAGGGGAGCAGACCGTTTGGGTGGTGTGGCGTTCGAAGTTTCTGACTCCGATCGTTCCCACGCTCTGCGTGGGAATGCAGCCCGGGACGCTCCGCGTCCCAGCAGCGGACGCAGAGCGTCCATTGAGGCATCACCCATCAGCCACAAACGAAAATGCCAGGCGCGATGCCTGGCATTTTTTTGTAGCTCATCCGACGCGCTTTAGCGAATCAGAATGGCAGTTTCATGCCCGGCGGCAGTTGCATGCCAGCGGTCACGCCGGACATTTTGTCCTGGCTATTGGCTTCGATCTTGCGCACGGCATCGTTGACGGCGGCGGCGACGACGGCTTCCAGCATTTCTTTGTCGTCTTCGCTCAAGCCTTCGACCAGGCTCGGGTCAATGGTCACGCTCTTGACGTCGTGACGACCGGTCATCACCACGGTGACCATATCGCCGCCCGCTTTACCGATGACTTCGGCGTTGGCCAGCTCTTCCTGCATCTTGGCCATTTTTTCCTGCATCTGCTGTGCCTGCTTCATCAGGCCGGCCATGCCACCTTTCATCATGGGAATCACCTCAAAAGTACTTGGATTAAACAGCGCCCGATCCTGTTGACCGAACGCCTTCAGTTATTAGCCCTGACTGACCAGAGCGTCGACAGGTTCAATAGTATCGTTACGGATCACCGCACCGAACTGTTGCATCATTTGCTGGATGAACGGATCGCCGTGGATCGACTCTTCGGCTTCGCGCTGACGGTTGGCACGGCGCCGGGATGCCGCCTGTGCCGGGGTTTCCTGTTCAGGCTTGATCAGCTCCATGCTCAGGGTCAGTGTGCGCCCGTGAAACTGGTTCAGCGCATCATTGAGGCGACGCTGCTGGGTCGCGTTGAACAAGGCGCTGTGGGCCGGGTCCAGGTGCATCAGCCAGTGATCACCCTCGACGGAAATCAACGTGCAGTTGGCGGCGATGCTGCCCGTCATGCCGGAGATCGGCAGTTTCGGGAACAGCTCCAGCCATTGCGCCGCCAGACCGGTGGCCGGCATCGCAGCCGGTTCCGGCTCTGGCTCCGGCCCGGGATCGGCGGCATGCTCGCTGGCCAGTTCATCGAGGTAGCTGTAGGCCGAATCCATGTCCGGCTCGATGTAATCCTCGTCCAGCGGCGGCTCGTCGTCCTGATCCATGCCCGGCGTGGCGGCATCGACGTCGGCAACGGACGGTTCCGGGATCGGCGCAGCGGCCCACTCCGGCGCGTCG
Organism: Pseudomonas sp. GM21; assembly: GCF_000282215.1. Classification (GTDB taxonomy): domain Bacteria; phylum Pseudomonadota; class Gammaproteobacteria; order Pseudomonadales; family Pseudomonadaceae; genus Aquipseudomonas. The sequence continues at coordinate 12,420 of NZ_AKJS01000199.1, read as the reverse complement.
GGCACCACGCTGTCCGGCGTTGGCAACGGCATGGGCGGCAACTCAGGCTGCTCGCCAGCGGTTTCCAGCACCGGCTCGATGGCGGGTTGCTGCACAACTTCGGGCGTGACCGGGTCATTCCACGGCAGGTCGACGACTTCCTCGACCACAACGGGCTCAACCACCGGTTCAGGCACGACAACGGGCGCAACCGGTTCAGGTTCCGGCGCGGGAACTGGAACTGGAGCAGGTGCAACTGCCGCAGCAACTACCGGCGCGACAACGGGCGCGGTAGCCACTGAATTTGCGGAATCAACTGTGGCCTGGCTGATCCCCACTGGCTTTAGCGGTTGCCTCGGAGCATCCGCGGTGTCTGCCGGGCGGAAAGCGAGCATCCGCAGCAGCACCATTTCAAAACCACCACGCGGGTCCGGCGCCAGCGGTAAATCACGCCGGCCGATAAGGCCCATCTGGTAATAAAACTGCACGTCTTCGGCCGGCAAGGCCTGGGCCAGCGCCAGCACCCGGTCACGGTCGCCGTGACCGTTGTCGACGCCTTCAGGCAAGGCCTGGGCGATGGCGACACGGTGCAGCACGTTGAGAATTTCCGAGAGTACGCCGTTCCAGTCCGGGCCTTGTTCGGCCAGATGGCGGACGGCTTCAAGCAACGCCTTGGCGTCACCTTCGATCAACGCATGCAGAACGTCGTAGACCTGGCCGTGATCCAGCGTCCCGAGCATCGCCCGCACGTCAGCGGCCATGACCTTGCCTTCACCGAAGGCGATGGCCTGGTCGGTGAGACTCATGGCGTCGCGCATCGAGCCATCGGCGGCACGTCCCAGCAGCCACAGCGCGTCATCTTCGAACGGCACGTTCTCGACACCCAGCACGTGGGTCAAATGCTCAACCACACGTTCCGGCGTCATGTTCTTCAGGGAGAATTGCAGGCACCGCGACAGAATGGTTGCAGGAAGTTTCTGCGGATCGGTCGTCGCCAGGATGAACTTGACGTAGGGTGGAGGCTCTTCAAGGGTTTTCAACAGCGCATTAAAGGAATGGCTGGAGAGCATGTGCACTTCGTCGATCAGGTAAACCTTGAAGCGCCCACGACTCGGGGCGTACTGCACGTTGTCGAGCAGTTCGCGGGTGTCCTCGACCTTGGTCCGGCTCGCGGCGTCGATCTCGATCAAGTCGACAAAGCGCCCTTCATCGATTTCGCGGCAGACCGAGCACTCGCCGCACGGCGTCGACGTGATACCTGTTTCACAGTTCAGGCATTTGGCGATGATGCGCGCGATGGTAGTCTTGCCGACCCCGCGGGTACCGGTAAACAGGTAGGCGTGGTGCAACCGCTGGCTGTCCAAGGCATTGATCAGAGCCTTGAGCACATGGGTCTGGCCGACCATTTCGCGGAACGAGCGCGGACGCCATTTACGTGCAAGAACCTGATAACTCATCGAAAACCGTCGCAACGAAGGAACAGAAGCGGCTAATGCTAGCGGAGCAAGGGCAAAATTGCATCCGGTGTGCTCGTCTAATCTGGCTAAGCTGCACTTTGGGGGCTCTAATCAGCCCGGTTTCAGAGGTACCGGAGCGTTTATGCGTTGTGCCTTGGGGGCATTGCTGTGGATAAGCCTGAACGTCGACGCTGCCGAATCGCCGTTGCGCTTTGTCGTGCCTGACAGTTGGGCGATGCCGATGGTGCAACTGGATCACGGTGGCGTGACCCAGGGCATTCTGTATGACGTGATGCTCAGCCTCGCCACTCAGGTCGGTGTGCCAGCCGAATTTCATGTAATGCCCCGGGCGCGGGTGCAAAACGCCATGGAACACGGCGAGGTCGATGTGCGTTGCTATGCCGCACAGTCCTGGCTACCCAATCAGTCCGGCGACTACATCTGGAGCATTCCGATTTGGCATCAGCACGACGTGCTGATCGGCCTGCCAGAATCGCCAGATTCGATAACGCCAGCCAATTTGCCTCGGCAACCGGTCGGCACGGTACTCAGCTATAGCTATCCGACGCTGCAACCCTTGTTCGACACCGACCGCCTGCTCCGCGAAGATGCACGCAATCAGGAGCAAGTACTGGAAAAGCTCCACGCCGGGCGCTATCGCTATGCCGTGAGCAATCAATGGACACTGGACTGGTTCAACCAGCGCCTGTTACCCGACCGGCAACTGAAAGCGCTGGCCGTGTTGCAGGAACAGAATGTCGGCTGTTACGTGCGCAACGATCCCAAGGTGCCGGTGCAGCGAATTCTGCGCACGTTGCTGCGGATGAAAATGTCGGGGGAGATTGATGACATTATTCGCCTGTACATCGGGAGCAAGTCATCCAACGTGGTGGCTAATTGAGGAAAGAGAATGGCCTGAACTGCTTACCATTTAAGAGAGCCAGTTCAGGACTTAATCTAATAATAATCTCTCAACAGCGTTAGATTGCTAAACATTTGACCAGGCTGGGCAATGCACTAATGGAAATATAGTGCAGGCGATTTCAACACGCATTACTTATTAAGACCCAGCATGGCGCGCTGTGCCTCAGTCAAAGATTCGATACTGACCATTGCAGGAGTATTGATGCTCACCTTGGCGACTGGTTTACCCATATCAGCCGAGATTGACTCTGGAAGTTTGTACATCGCACCGGTTACCGGGTCGACGATAAGCAGTCCAATCAAACCTCCGATCAAGAAGTTACCCCAATACCAGCCGCTAATGTCCGAATCCAGGGTCACTGTCTTATCGGAATACCCCTCCTTCTTGAATAGCAAGGTATAGGTCTGCCCGGAAAAATAACCTTTACCAGACTTCAGCGTCACCGTGCTAGGCGCGTTGCCTGTATGGACGATCTGGCCCGACCTGTTCCGGATTTCAAAGGAAGCGCCCTCTGGCGCACTCATGACCGCCACCGGATACTCCGTTTCTCCGACGATGCTGGCACAGCCGTGAAGACTCAATATCGCTGCGAACGCAGCCGTTATTCTTATTATTCGTGTATTCATTGCCAGCCCCATTTGTTCTGCCGTCATTGCGGCGGCCTTTATTGGCCGACGCAGACTGTATAGAACGTTTCAAAACATGTCCGAACGGCTCAGAAGTTTTCATGGCTTTTCATGACTTTTCAGGGGTTTGGCATTTATGCACTGAATCCGCACTATTCGGACATTAGTTGCTCAACATCCAGACTGTGATTCCAATGTCTCATCCGCAGTCGCCTGGAGTTCAACACCACAACTGGTACGGAGAATTAGACCATCGGTTGTCGCCCCCAAGGTAACGCTTGACGTGGATCAAGTAAGACCGATGGCACGATGTTACTAATTAGATAACTGCTCAGGTTCACCTGGCCAGGTCATCAAATCCAATCAGGAGGTAAAATGTTTACAAAAAAGTGGACTGTAGCTGTGGTTTCCACAGTATTAGCCATCACCGCCCAAGCCGGGTTAGCTCAAGGAGTCTTTCTCACGCCGACTGTGAATGATGCAAAAGTTGTTCAACATGGTGGTGGCTGCCGCAAAGCTTCTCCCCCAGGCCAGTGCTGCCATGCCGGATCGCAGCCGTACCACTGCCACTGATTATGGTGAGAGGACCACAGAGGTATAGGCTTGGAAGGAGAAATCGAGTCGACTAGAACGCCCAGCACGGCGCACCACTTGGGTGTACCTAAACGCTGTCGCACTTCGAGATTTTTTGACTGACAAATCCTTGTAGAACCAAGGATTAGAATAGGTGGTAACCCCACCAGCCACACCCCGGCACACAATGTCACCGCTGCGGCTGCTCCCTTCCAGGCCTGACCGGGTTCACGGTTGATCGTTGCGGGGGGACCGATGGGGTCACCATAACGACACTCACCTGACGGCGAGCCGCGCCATTGTACCTATCTGAGACGAAGTTACAACCGTTGGCGCGGATTAAAAAAAATGAGCAGCTTCAAGGACATGCAATACCTCTGAAACCCCGCACTCTGTAGCAGCTGCCGAAGGCTGCGTCCGGCTGCGCAGCAGTCGTAAAATCAGACGACGCGGTTTTTCAGGTAAGCCACCATCACCGAATTGGCGACTGCTGCGCAGCCGAACGCAGCCTCGCGCTGCTCGACAGCTGCTACAAGCGATTGCTGGCGGATGCGGTGTTGGCGATCGTTAGAGGTCCCGCAACACCTCATCCGCCCTGCCGCCCTCTTGCTGGATTACCAAGTGAATGAAGTGCAACTTGGCGATCACCGCTGGCGGCAGGACAAACGGATAGAAATCCGGCTGCCCCATGCTGCGTGACAGCTCATTGAGCATCCCGGCCAGTTCGAGCCACGCCTTGACGAACGCCAGAAACGCCGTGCCGCCCGGATGCTGCGGATCGTAGAGTGTGCTCGACGGAAATGGCGGGTAATCGAAATCCATTTCCCGCGCACTCATGCCAAAACCCAGGGCAGTGTCCACCGCATCCATCATGTGCAGGTAATGCGCCCAGGTTTCCGCCCAGTCTTCCCACGGGTGCATGGTCGCGTAGGCGCTGACGCATTGCTGTTGCCAGTCGAGCGGCGCGCCTTGCTGGTAATGCCGCTCCAGCGCCTCTGCGTAGCTCGCCCGCTCGTCACCGAACAGTCCGCGGAACGGTTCCAGCCATTGGCTGTTGGCGATCAGCCGATCCCAGTAGTAATGCCCGACCTCATGGCGAAAATGCCCGAGCAATGTGCGATAGGGTTCGTGCATCTGCACCCGGAGCTGCTCGCGGTGCGCATCATCGGCTTCTTTGATGTCGAGGGTGATCAGGCCGTTGGCGTGCCCGGTGGTCGGCGGCTTGCCTTCCAGATCGACACCGACGAAATCAAACGCCAGACCGGTGTCTTCGTCGAGAGCTTTGGGAATCACCTGCAAACCCAGACTGATCAACTGCGCGATCAGACGCCGCTTGGCCGTTTCCACCTTGCACCAGCGGTCGTGGTTTTCCGTAATCGAGAGGTCAGGGATGGTGTGATTCAGACTACAGGCGATGCACAGCGCATCGTGGTCATTGGCCGGGAGTAGCCAGTTGCACGCGGCCGGGGAATCGAGATTGGCGCAGCGGCGGAACACGCCGGCTTGAGGGTCGGCATCGAGCCGCCAGGTATCAGCCTGCAAATCCGGTTGCAGGGACGACAAGCGACTCTGTTCGGGCTGATAACCCAACGCCGCCGAACAGGCCAGGCACTGGCTGTTGCGAAAGAACAGCGACTGCCCGCAACGGCACTGCCAGACCTTGCTGTTACGCGAGTTTTCACCGATGAAGGGCGCGGCGATGCGCGAGCTGAGCTGTTCGAAGAAGCGGTACATGGCGATCTCTCCCTGGGGGTTGCCAAGACTAGATCATTCTCACGCAGCGATCGTTCCCACGCTCTGCGTGGGAATGCATCTTGTGACGCTCCGCGTCAAAGGGACGCGGAGCGTCCAGGGCGGCATTCCCACGCGGAGCGTGGGAACGATCACTACTCGACAGGGATGCCGTGATGCTTCAGGAACTCAACGAACGCTTCTTCATCGAGTACCTTCAACCCCAGCTCATTAGCCTTGGCCAACTTGGAACCCGCCCCCGGCCCCGCCACCACGCAATGGGTCTTGGCGGACACCGAACCTGCCACCTTGGCGCCAAGGCTTTCAAGTTTGTCCTTGGCAATGTCGCGGCTCATCAACTCCAGCGAACCGGTCAGCACCCAGGTCTGCCCTGCCAGCGGCAAGCCTTCGACGACTTTCTTCTCGCTCTGCCAGTGCATGCCAAAATCGCGCAGCTGCTTCTCGGCAGCCTCAGCGAGCTGTCGATTATCCTCGAGCGCAAAAAACTCGCGAACCGAATTGGCCTGTTTCTCCGGCAACGCCTGGCGCATGTCCAGCCAGTCTGCGCTCATCACCGCTTCCAGCGAGCCAAACTTGTCCGCCAGCTTCTGCGCCCCACCCGGTCCGACCGAAGGAATGTGCAGTTTGTCGAGTAATCCGCCGAGCGTGGTGCTCGCCGCAAACTCGGCGCCCAGCTCGCCTTGATCCTGAATCTGCAGGCCGTGCTTGAGCAGTTCGTCGATCACTTGCTGGTTATGTGCATCTTCAAAGAAGCGGTGGATCTCGTGAGCCACTTCCAGACCAACGTCCGGCAAGTACGTGAGTACGTGCGGCAATGCCTGCTGAACCCGCTCCAGCGAGCCGAGGGAGCGCGCCAGCACCTTGGCCGTCTCTTCGCCGACATCGGGAATCCCAAGGGCGTAGATGAAGCGTGCCAGGCTCGGCTTTTTGCTGTCCTCGATGGCACTCAAAAGCTTGTTGCTCGATACCTCGGCAAACCCCTCAAGATCGACAATGTCGTCGAACTTCAAGGCATACAAATCGGCCGGCGAACCCACCAGGCCTTCGTCGACCAGTTGCTCGACGCTCTTGTCCCCCAAGCCCTCGATGTCCATCGCGCGACGGGAAACGAAGTGAATAATCGCCTGCTTTAGCTGCGCACCGCAGGCCAGACGACCGACGCAACGGTATACCGCGCCCTCGCTGACGGTCTCGCGACCTTTGCTGCGTTTGACCAGTTGCGTGCGCTCGACCTGCGAACCGCACACCGGGCACTGCTCGGGAATCTGTACCGGGCGAGCATCTTCCGGGCGGCGCTCAAGCACCACTTGCACCACTTGGGGAATCACGTCACCCGCACGGCGGATGATCACCGTATCGCCGATCATCAGGCCCAGACGCGCAACCTCATCCATGTTGTGCAAGGTCGCATTGGCCACGGTGACACCGGCCACCTTGACCGGCCTCAAGCGCGCCACCGGCGTGACGGCGCCGGTACGCCCCACCTGGAACTCGACGTCGAGCAGCTCGGTGAGTTCTTCCATGGCCGGAAATTTGTGCGCGATAGCCCAACGCGGTTCGCGCGCGCGGAAACCCAGTTCACGCTGAGAGGCGATGCTGTTGACCTTGAACACCACACCGTCGATTTCATACGCCAGCCCGTTACGGCGCTCGCCGATGTCACGGTAGTAATCCAGGCATTCGTCGATGCCGTGCGCCAGTTTCAGCTCATGACTGATCGGCATGCCCCACACCTGGAGCTGCTTGAGATTACCTATGTGCGTGTCGGCAATGTCCGCCGAAATCTGGCCAATACCGTAGCAGCAGAACTCCAGCGGGCGGTTGGCAGTGATCTTTGAATCCAGCTGTCGCAGGCTACCGGCTGCCGCGTTTCGCGGGTTGGCGAAGGTCTTGCCGCCGACTTCCAGCTGGGTGGCGTTGAGTCGTTCGAAACCGGCCTTGGACATGAACACTTCGCCGCGCACTTCCAGGGTCGCGGGCCAGCCAGTGCCATGCAACTTGAGCGGGATGTTGCGCACCGTGCGCACGTTGACGCTGATGTCTTCACCGGTGGTGCCGTCGCCCCGCGTCGCGCCGCGTACCAGCACGCCGTCCTGATACAGCAAGCTGACCGCCAAGCCATCGAGCTTGGGTTCGCAACTGTATTCCACCGCTGCACCGCCACCGAACAGATCACCCGCCGGCAGGTCCAGGCCTTCTGTCACTCGGCGATCGAACTCGCGCATGTCGGTTTCTTCGAAGGCATTACCGAGGCTGAGCATCGGCACTTCGTGACGCACCTGCGTGAACGCCGACAACGCCGCGCTGCCCACGCGCTGGGTCGGCGAATCGCTGGTGATCAGTTCGGGGTTAGCCGCTTCAAGGGCCTTTAGTTCGTGGAACAACCGGTCGTATTCGGCGTCCGGAATGCTTGGCTCGTCCAGTACGTGATAACGATAGTTGTGCTGATCCAGCTCAGCGCGCAGCTCTAGAATGCGGTTTTTGGCGGCGGTCATGGGTGTTCTCTCATAAAGCAAAAGAGCAGCCGAGGCTGCTCTATCTCATATCATCAAAATCAAGAGATCGCAGCCTCGTTTCACTCGACAGCTCCTACAGGGATAGCGATTTTCTGTAGGAGCTGTCGAGTGAAACGAGGCTGCGATCGTTTGACCTTAGCGCTTCTGGGTCAGGGCGCGACGCTCGAATTCAACGATGCGCTGACGGTAGTGCTCAATCGTCTGGGCGGTCAACACGCTGCGCTGGTCGTCTTTGAGTTCGCCATTCAGCTCCTGGGACAGTTTGCGCGCCGCTGCCACCATCACGTCGAAGGCTTGCTTGGGATGACGCGGGCCTGGCAGACCGAGGAAGAAGCTCACGGCCGGGGTGCTGAAGTGGTCAATGTCATCCAGATCAAAAACACCCGGCTTGACTGCGTTGGCCATTGAGAACAGGACTTCGCCATTACCGGCCATGCTTTCGTGACGGTGGAAGATGTCCATCTCACCGAAACGCAAACCGCTTTCCAGAATGTTCTGCAACAGCGCCGGGCCTTTGAAACCGGCGGCGTCACGGCAGATCACGCTGATCACCAGAACTTCTTCAGCTTGTGGCTGTTCTTTTTCACTGACCGCTGGCGAGGCCTTGGTGTCATCCGGGAAATCGTCGTCACGACTGCTGAAGCTCGGGCCGCCGTCCAGATCCAGGCTGAGGTTCATGTCGCCCTGGGAAGGTTCGCCATGGCCACGCTTACCGCGCTTGGAACCCGATTCGCGCGGTTCACGGGCAGGCATGCTCACCGACGGCAGATCCTGCTCGTCCAGTTGCGGCTCTTTCTGCGTATCCAGCACACGGTGCGGACCCAGCAGCTCTGCACCGGCGTCCTCTTCCGGTAAATTGGACAAACTTCGATCAAGACGGAATTTCAGTTTTCCCTTGCCGCCGCGCATCCGGCGCCAGCCATCAAAAAGAATACCGGCAATGACAATAATGCCGATGACGATCAGCCACTCGCGCAGACCGATTTCCATGTAATCCCGTGCCTCTATAAAAAATGCTGAAAAATAAGGGGTTTACAACCTGTAAACCGCTTTAAAACGTGGCGCCAACTCTATGTTCTGACAGGCGTTTTGCCCACGTATACGAAAAATTGACATTAAACTAGCACGACCAAAGGCAACTTTACACCGTCTGTCAAAATCACTGCGCAAATTGTGTCAATTTGCCATCCTCCTTCAACAGGTAACTCGGTCGTAAGGTCTGCGCAGCTCTAGCGGCAAGTCTCAAGCTTCAAGCCTCAAGCTACCCACTTGCAGCTCACGGCTTGTAGCTTGTGGCTACGCCGCTAGGCGTCCACCATCGCCATTGCTTCCTCGACATCCACCGCCACCAGACGCGAGCAACCCGGTTCATGCATCGTTACACCCATCAGTTGTTCGGCCATTTCCATGGCGATCTTGTTGTGGGTGATATAGATGAATTGCACCGTTTGCGACATCTCTTTGACCAGTCGTGCGTAGCGTCCAACGTTAGCGTCATCCAGTGGTGCGTCAACTTCATCGAGCATGCAGAACGGCGCCGGGTTCAACTTGAAGATCGCAAAAACCAGTGCCAAAGCAGTCAGGGCTTTTTCGCCACCGGAGAGCAAATGGATGGTGCTGTTCTTCTTCCCTGGCGGCTGCGCCATGATCGTTACCCCTGTATCGAGTAGATCTTCGCCCGTCAGTTCCAAATACGCGCGCCCTCCACCGAAAACTTTTGGGAAAAGCGCCTGTAAACCGCCATTGATCTGATCAAAGGTATCTTTGAAGCGGTTACGGGTTTCCTTGTCAATCTTGCGAATCACGTTCTCGAGCGTGTCCAGCGCTTCAACCAGATCATCGTTCTGCGCATCCAGATATCGCTTACGCTCGGATTGCTGCTGGTATTCATCGATGGCCGCCAGGTTGATCGCACCGAGGCGCTGAATGCGCGCGGCGATGCGTTCGAGTTCTTCTTCGGCGTCCTTCTCGCTGACTTCGGCAGTGAGCGTGGCGAGCACGCCATGCAGGTCGTAGCCGTCTTCAAGCAACTGCTCTTCGAGGGCTTTGCGGCGCACGGTCAGGGCTTGCCACTCCATGCGCTGGGTTTCCATCTGACCGCGAATCAACTGCGACTGTTGCTCGGCCTGGTTACGCCGTTTCTCGGCATCGCGCAGTTCGCGGTCAGCGTCTTCCAGGGCGATCTGCGCGGTCTTGAGTTCTTCGTCGACGGTCATGCGCTTGTCGAGCAATTCTTCAAGTTTCAGCCGCAACTCTTCCAGTGGTGCCTCGCCCTCTTCCAGATTGAGGCTGAGCTGTTCGCGTTTTTCGGTCAGACGCTCGGACTGCATTTCCAGCCGTTCCAGCGCCTGGCGCGTCGAGTCATGTTGCGCCTTTAGCGAGCCGAGACGCACGGCCAATTGATGCGCGTGGTCCTTGTGCTGCCGGGCTTCCTGACGCACCCGATCCAGTCGCTCGCGCAAGCTGTCGCGCTGGGCCAGCAGCAATTCACGCTGCTCGGTGTCCAGCGCCATGGCGTCGAGGGCTTCCTGCAATTGCAGGCGCGCCTCACCGATGTTTTCGTGTTCCAGCGCACGCTGCTCGCTCAGCTCGGCCAACTCTTCGTCGAGACGCGTACGACGCAAGGTCAACTGTTCAGCCTTGGCTTTGCCGGCAGAAAGTTGTGCTTTCAATTCGCCTTGCTGGCGCGCTTCGTCTTGCAGCAGACGGCGCAGATGTTCGCGACCATTTTCCTGCTGACGCTGTTGCGCCCTGAGGTTTTGAAGTTGGGTTTCCAGGGTTTCGACCGTGGCTTCGCGCTCTTCGCGCTCCTCGGTCAAGCGCTGGATTTCCTGACCGCGCGCGAGCACACCGCTTTCGGCTTCGCTGGCCCGACGCACGCGCAAAAAGTGCCGACCGACCCAGTAACCATCACGACTGATCAGGCTCTGCCCTGCGGTCAATTGACCGCGCAGTGCCAACGCCTGTTCGAGGTTGTCGACCGGTTTGACCTGCCCCAGCCACGGTGACAAATCGATCTGCGCCTCAACCTTGTCGAGCAGGCTGCCCGGCACGCGCTCACCATCGCTGGCGGGGCTGAGCAAACGCAAATCGCCCTGGGCAAAACCGGCCAGGTCGAAATCGCCGAAGTCGTCCACCAACACCGCTTGCAGGTCGGCGCCGAGCACGGTTTCCACCGCCAGCTCCCAACCCGCTTCAACCTTCAAGCCTTCGGCCAGACGCGGACGATCCGCCAGATGTTGCTCACGCAACCATTCAGCGGTGCCGGTGCCCGGATCAAGCGCGGCTTGCTGCAAGGCTTCAAGGGACGCGAGACGACCGTTGAGGCGCTGCAGATCGCCTTGCGCCTGCTGCTGATTGTGCAGAGCCAGTTGCAGTTCCTGACGCAGTTGCTCAAGGCGTTCGACCTGGGCTTCTTCGCTGGCCTGCAAATCTTCAAGCGTTGCCTCGGACGCAGCAAGCTGTTCGCTGAGTTCCATGATCGCCGCGTCTTCCGGGTCTGCCGAAAGCAACGCGCGCTCTTCGCCGAGGCGCTTCTGACGGTCGGCCAAACGCTCCATGCTGGTTTCCAGCTGCTGGATCCGCGACTGTTGTACTTCAGACTGACGACGCGGCTCGGCGGCGGTCAGGTTGAACGTGTCCCACTGTTCCTGCCAACCGTGCATGGTGGTTTCGGATTCTTCCAGCGCAGCGGCGGCTTCTTCGGCGGCGGCGCTGGTGACTTCCTGCTCCGGCGTCAGCATGTCGAGCTCTTCGCCGAGGGTCAGCAACAGCGTGCGGTCGTGGCCCAGATGAGACTCGGTTTCCAGACGGGCGCGCTCGGCTTCTTTCAAATCGTCCTGCAACTGACGCAAGCGCTGCTGGCCGTGCTGGATGCTCTGCTCGACCCGGGCGATGTCGCCGCCGACCGAATAGAAGCGTCCTTGCACCAGATTAAAGCGTTCGGACAGGTCATGGTGCCCGTCCCGGAAGCGTTCGATGCTCGCATCGGCATTGCGTTGCTCGGCGACCAAGGCCTCGAAGGTGACTTCCTGGTTACCGATCACCGCTTCGCGCTGACCGACCTGTTCGTTCAACGCCTGCCAACGCAAGGCCGACAATTGGGCCTTGAGCTGCCGCTCTTCGCCTTTGAATTCCTGATACTTCTTCGCGGCTTCGGCCTGGCGGTGCAGACGCTCAAGCTGACGCTCCAGCTCTTCACGCAGGTCGGTCAGGCGCGCCAGGTTTTCGTGGGTGCGGCGGATGCGGTTTTCAGTCTCGCGCCGGCGCTCCTTGTACTTGGAGATACCCGCCGCTTCTTCAATAAAGTTGCGCAGGTCTTCGGGCTTGGACTCGATCAGCTTGGAGATCATCCCCTGCTCGATGATCGAGTAGCTGCGCGGGCCCAGGCCCGTACCCAGAAAGATATCGGTGATATCGCGACGGCGGCATTTGGTGCCGTTGAGGTAATAGGTGGTCTGGCTGTCGCGGGTCACTTTGCGGCGAATGGAGATTTCCGCATAGGCGGCGTATTCACCGAGCAGGGTGCCGTCGGAGTTGTCGAACACCAGCTCGATACTGGCCTGGCTCACCGGTTTACGGCTGGGCGAGCC
>NZ_AKJS01000198.1 GCF_000282215.1 Pseudomonas sp. GM21 | reverse complement strand
CTCGCGATAGCGGTGTGTCAGACACAACTTTGCTGACTGACACACCGCTATCGCGAGCAGGCTCGCTCCCACAGGGGGTCAATGTAATTTTGAATCAGTCGTCAGCGTTGGGATCAAGATCCGGAAACATGACCTCGGTAAACCCGAACTTGCTGAAATCGGTAATCCGCGACGGGTACAAACGGCCGATCAGGTGATCGCATTCATGCTGCACCACACGCGCATGGAACCCTGAAGCGATGCGCACGACAGGCTGACCCTTGGGGTCGAAGCCTTCGTAGCGAATCTGCTGGTAACGCTCCACGGCGCCGCGCAGACCCGGCACGGACAGGCAACCTTCAAACCCTTCTTCGAGCGTCGGACGCAACGGCGTGATCAGCGGATTGATCAGAATGGTTTGTGGTACCGCTTCGGCGTCCGGATACCGTTCGCTGTGCTCGAAACCGAAGATCACCAGTTGCAGGTCGACACCAATCTGCGGCGCCGCCAGGCCCACGCCACCGACGCTTTCCATGGTCTGGAACATGTCGTCGATCAACTGCCACAACTCGGGGCTATCGAACATCTCGGCCGGAACCGGCGGAGCAATGCGCAGCAGGCGCTCATCGCCCATTTTCAGAATTTCACGGATCATTTGATGACTTCGTCAGTGGAGGGATGGACCGAGTGATCGCGCCCCAATCCCGAAACATGGTGTTTTTGATGGTCATGGCCGGGCTCGCCCGGGTATTTTTCGCCGGGGTCCTTGCCCTCCCTCGACATGTGTTCGATTACCGCGTTCATCTCCGCGCCGAGCAACAGCACCGCGGAAGAAATGTAGAAGTACAACAAGAGCACGATGATCGCACCGATACTGCCATACATGGCGTTGTAATCGGCGAAAGTCTTGACGTACAGGCCGAAACCCACGGAGGCGAGGATCCACACCACCACCGCCAACACTGAACCGGGCGTGATGAAACGAAACTCTTGTTTGACGTCCGGCATGACGTAATAAATCAACGCCACCGCGACCATCAACAAAATCACAACGACAGGCCATCGAAGGATGGTCCACACGATGACGATGAAATCTTCCAGACCGACTTGCGAGGCGATCCAGCCCATCACCTGCGGGCCGAGCACCATCAGCGCGGCGGCGATCAACAGCATCCCGGCGATGCCGATGGTATAGATGATCGACAACGGAAAACGCTTCCAGGCCGGTCGGCCTTCGACCACATCGTAGGCCGCGTTCATGGCACTCATCATCAGCCGCACACCGGCGGAGGCGGTATACAGGGCAATCACGATACCCACCGAGAGCAAGCCACCCTTGGATTGCTGTAGCTGGTCAATCACCGGATTAACCTGTTCCAGCGCTTGGGGCGGCAAGACCAGTTCCGATTGCAGGCGCAGCCAGGAGAAAAAATCCGGCAGGTGCAGGAAACCGATCAGGGCAATCAGGAACAGAATGAAGGGGAACAGCGAGAACAACATCTGATAAGCCAGCGCCGAGGCATAGGTCGACATCTCATCGTCGACGAACTCGGTGACCGTGCGCATGATCACACGGTGCAGGGGCAGATTTTTCATGTCCGGGAAAATCATTAGCGTCTCCTTTCGCCGCAAGATCGGGAGTCATGGCGACTCAAGGGCCGTTTTCTACATCAAAGTAGCCTACTTGGCGACTTTGAAACAATTTCCGTGATCAAGTTCAGGCTGATACAAAAACGGCCATCCATGGATGGCCGTTCCTGATCATCGAAAAAGGCCGAATCAGGCGTTGTCGACGCCTTTCTTGATGGCATCTTTGGCTTTACCCACGGCTTGCTGAGCTTCGCCTTTCCTTTCCTGAGCTTTGCCTTCGGTCTGCAGCTTGGGGTTGTCAGTGGCTTTGCCGACACCTTGCTTGACGTTGCCGACCGCTTCGTTTGCCATGCCTTTTACTTTATCGCCAGTGCTGCTCATGGTGTTTCTCCTGTGAACATTTCAATGAGAAAAGTAGTTACACAAGGATTGACCGGAGGCGTTTGCACGGAGTTTCATTTATTTTGTACTGCCCATTTCGTCGATCTCGGCAGGTTGGGCTTTATGTTTAACGACCAACCCCCGAGAATGCGCAACGTATTCAGGCCATGGCGCTGAAGATCCAATCCCGTAGGAATGTTATGAAACTCGATAAAAAGCAGGCCATTGCCCGCAGAAACCAGGAACTTGGCGGTGCCGTGCTTGGCGTCAACAACTGCCATTTCACCGAATTGAACCGCAACCGCAACATCTGGTGGTTCGATATCCCGGTCGCGCGCCTGGCCGTTGGTCAGTACGAATGGATTCACTTGCTGATGCACACGCCGGACACCGACGAGCTGCTGCACCTCAAAGTGCCGACCGTGTTCCTGCGTGAAAAGCTTGAAGGTCTGGTGGTGCGCAATGAAGGCAAGCGCAAGGCTACGTTGAGCCTGGAGCTGAGTGCCGACAAGGACTCGTACCTGCAAGACATGCGCCCGGCGGGCACCAACGTCAACTTCGCGCCGTTTCGCCTTTAACTGATCGTTCCCACGCTCCGCGTGGTAATGCATCCCGGGACGCTCTGCGTCCCTGCAGCATAGGACGCGGAGCGTCCGGGGCGACATTCCCACGCGGAGCGTGGGAACGATCTCACGGTCATCCAACAAAAAGCCCCGCATCTGCGGGGCTTCTTGTGTGTTACGCGCCGACCTTTTTCGCGGCGATTTTCTTCAGTTCTTCGTCGCGCAGTTCGCGGCGCAGGATCTTGCCGACGTTGGTGGTCGGCAGCGCATCGCGGAACTCGACGGCACGCGGCACCTTGTAGCCGGTGACGTTCGCACGCATGTGCTCCATCACTTGCTCTTTGGTCAGCGTCACGCCGGGTTTGGCAACGATGAAGAGCTTGATCGCCTCACCCGATTTCTCGTCCGGCACGCCAATGGCCGCGCATTGCAGCACGCCCGGCAGGGTCGCGAGCACGTCTTCCAGTTCGTTCGGGTAAACGTTGAAACCGGAGACCAGGATCATGTCTTTCTTGCGATCGACAATGCGCAGGTAGCCATCCGGCTGGATCAGCGCGATGTCACCGGTCTTCAACCAGCCTTCGCTGTCGAGCATTTCATCGGTGGCGTCCTGGCGCTGCCAGTAGCCCTTCATGACCTGCGGGCCTTTCACGCACAGTTCGCCGATTTCGCCCAGCGGCTGCTCGACGCCGGCATCGTCAACGATTTTGCAGTGAGTCGATGGAACCGGGATACCGATGGTGCCGATCTGGATGTGCTGGATCGGGTTGACGGTGGCCACCGGGCTGGTTTCGGTCATGCCGTAACCTTCGCAGATAGCGCAACCGGTGACCGCTTTCCAGCGTTCGGCGGCGGCCAGTTGCAGGGCCATGCCACCGGACAGGGTGACTTTCAGTGCCGAGAAGTCGAGCTTGCGGAAACCTTCGTTATTGCACAGCGCCACAAACAAGGTGTTGAGGCCGACGAAACCGCTGAACTTCCACTTCGACAGTTCCTTGACCATCGCCGGCAGGTCGCGCGGGTTGCTGATCAGGATGTTGTGGTTGCCGATCAGCATCATCGCCATGCAATGAAAGGTGAACGCATAGATGTGGTACAGCGGCAGCGGAGCGATCAGAATCTCACAACCTTCATTGAGGTTGGAGCCCATCAGCGCCTTGCATTGCAGCATGTTCGCCACGAGGTTGCGGTGGGTCAGCATCGCCCCTTTCGCCACGCCGGTGGTGCCGCCGGTGTATTGCAACACCGCGACATCGCTGCTGGCCGGGTTGGCTTCAGCCACTGGCTGGCCATGGCCCTTGCTCAGCACGTCGTTGAACTTGATGGCTTTGGGCAAGTGATATGCCGGGACCATCTTCTTCACGTACTTGATGACGCTGTTGATCAGCAGACGCTTGAGCGGCGGCAGCAGGTCGGCCACTTCAGTGATAATCACGTGCTTGACGCCGGTTTTCGGCACAACGGTTTCGGCCAGATGGGCCATGTTGGCCAGGCAGACCAGCGCTTTGGCTCCGGAGTCGTTGAACTGGTGTTCCATTTCCCGCGCGGTGTACAGCGGGTTGGTGTTGACCACGATCAGCCCGGCACGGATGGCGCCGAAGACGGCAACCGGGTACTGCAGCACGTTAGGCAATTGCACGGCGATTCGATCGCCTGGCTGCAAGTCGGTATGCTGTTGCAGGTAAGCGGCAAACGCACCGGACAACTCGTACAGTTCACCGTAGGTGATTGTCTTGCCCAGGTTGCTGAACGCCGGCTTGTTGGCGAAGCGTTGGCAGGATTGCTTCAACACTGCCTGAATATTCGGGTACTCGTCTGGGTTGATCTCGGCAGAAATCCCAGCTGGGTACTTATCCTTCCAAAAGTCTTCAATCATGGAAGCCCACTCCTCAGCAACGCGAATTCATTACCGCATTTGATGCGATTATTATTGGTGTGTGTTTTTTTTTGGTGAGTCTGGCTGTTTACTAGGCCGAGAAGTCACAAAGCGCGCCGAGAGTAGCAGCTTTGCCAAGGGTCGACTAGAGCCAAAAGAGGCCTCGATGGTCACAAATATGACTCAAGAACTTCTGGTGGTCATTTTAGAGCAAAGATTCTATATAACCTCAAAACCGCCTGAATCCGGGGGCTTTCACCCTCTTCAAAAGCATCGCGGGCAAGCCCGCTCCCACATTGATTAGCGATAACCTTGTGGGAGCGTGGCTTGCCCCGGGCGGCGTTCCGACGATCCGCGCAACGCGCGGCCATTCAACGATCAAGCGATATCACGCAACTCCCGCCGCAAAATCTTCCCGACCGGCGTCATCGGCAACGACTCGCGCAACACGATGTGCTTGGGCACTTTGTACGCCGTGAAGTTTTCCTTGCAGTAGGCCTTCAATTCTTCAAGGCTGACCCCGGCTTCACGAGCCACCACAAACAACTTCACCGCCTCGCCCGAACGCTCGTCCGGCACACCGATGACCGCGCAATTGGCGACGTTCGGGTGCGCCATCACCACGTCTTCGATCTCGTTCGGGTACACGTTGAAACCCGACACGATGATCATGTCCTTCTTGCGATCGACGATGCGCACAAAACCGTCCGGGTCGATCACCGCGATGTCACCGGACTTGAACCAGCCCTCGGCATTCAGCACTTCAGCGGTGGCCTCGGGCTTGTTCCAGTAGCCCTTCATGATCTGTGGGCCTTTGATGCACAGTTCGCCGCGCTCGCCCAACGGTTGCTCGACGCCTTCATCGTTGATCACTTTCAGCGTGGTGCCTGGCACCGGCAGGCCGACCGTGCCGATCCGCGATTGGTCACCGTACGGGTTGGTGCATGCCACCGGCGACGTTTCGGTCAGGCCGTAACCTTCGGTGATGCGGCAGCCGGTCATCTGCTCCCAGCGCTCGGCGGTGGCCTTGACCAGCGCAGTGCCACCGGAGTTGGTGAGCTTGAGACTGGTGAAATCCAGGGTCTTGAAGTCCGGGTGATCCATCAACGCAACGAACAGCGTGTTGAGCCCCAGCAACGCCGAGAAACGCCAGTTCTTCAGTTCCTTGATGAAGCCGCCAATGTCTCGCGGATTGGTGATCAACACGTTGTGGTTGCCGGTCACCATCATGCACATGCAATTCGCCGTGAAGGCATAGATGTGGTACAGCGGCAGCGGCGCAATCATCACCTCCTGCCCTTCACGCAGCAGTGACTGGCCGTCAGCGCCGAACTGCCCAAGACACGCCCGCGCCTGTTGCATGTTCGCCACCAGGTTGCCGTGGGTCAGCATCGCGCCCTTGGCCAAACCGGTGGTGCCGCCGGTGTATTGCAGCACGGCGATGTCGTCGAGGCCGACTTTCAGCGGTTTGATCCCCAGGCCACGCCCCTTGCCCAGCGCGTGCTTGAACGAAATGGCCTGCGGCAACGAATACGCCGGGACCATCTTCTTGACCTTGCTGACCATGGTATTGACCAGCCAGCCCTTGGCGGTCGGCATCAGGTCGCCCATTTTCGCTTCGATCAGGTACTGGATGTCGGTGTCGGGCAGCACTTCCTGGACTTTCTGCCCGAACATGTTCAGGTACACCAGCGCCCGGGCGCCGGAATCCTTGAACTGGTGACGCATCTCCCGCGCGGTGTACAACGGGTTGGTGTTGACCACGATCAGCCCGGCGCGCAAGGCACCGAAGACGGCAATCGGATAATGCAGGACATTGGGCATCTGCACCGCGATCCGATCCCCCGGTACCAGGTCGGTGTGGGCTTGCAGGTAAGCGGCGAATGCCAGGCTCTGGCGTTCCAGATCGGCGTAGGTCAGGGTCACGCCCATGTTGCTGAATGCCGGGCGGTCAGCAAATTTCTTGCAGGAACGTTCGAACACCTCAATCACCGACTTATAGGCCCCAAGGTCAATGTTCAGGGGCACGCCGGCCGGGCGTTTGTCATTCCAGAATTCAGGTTGCATTATTCTTGTCCTCTTTACCTGAGCCTATCCGGGCCGCTTTCTGTCACTTCTGAAAAAAGCGGGCTTCACGGACACTAGCAGTTATGGCGATTCAGGCAAATACAGCCAACGCCCTCATTGACCGTGTGAATCTTCCTGCCGTGGCGTGGCCTGATCAGACGGCGCGCACGGGATGCGCTATACAATGCAACCACGCCCATGCCACATGCAGCCCCATGCAAAGGAATCGCCATGATCCACGACACGTTCTGGCTGACCGCAATGGACCACAGCCAACTGTTCGTCAACCAGTGGCTACCCGCCCCGCCTTTAAAAGCCGTGATCCTGCTGGCCCATGGCATGGCCGAGCACAGCGCTCGCTACGCCCGTCTGGCGGAAAAGTTCTGCGCGCAAGGTTATGGCGTGTACGCACCGGATTTGCGTGGACATGGCAAAACTGCCGAAAACGGAACACTGGGTCATTTCGCCGACAACGACGGCTGGTGCAAAGTCGTCGGCGACCTGGCCTGTCTCAACCAACACATTGGCCAACAGCATCCTGGCGTACCGATCATATTGCTCGGGCACAGCATGGGCAGTTACATCGCCCAGGCCTATTTGCTGCATCACAGCGCCAGCCTGCACGGCGCGGTGCTCAGTGGCTCCAATTTCCAGCCAGTGGCGCTCTATCGCGCGGCGCGGCAGATCGCCCGTCTAGAAAAATTACGCCAAGGGCCCAAGGGGCGTAGTGCGCTGATCGAATGGCTGTCCTTCGGTTCATTCAACAAACAGTTCAAACCGGCACGCACCCGATTCGACTGGCTCAGCCGCGACCCGGTGGAAGTGGATTTGTACGCCAACGACCCGCTCTGCGGCTTTCGTTGCACCAACCAGATGTGGATCGATTTGCTGGGTGGGTTGCAGCAAATCAGCAAAGCGTCCAATCTCGCGCAGATCGATCCGGGCCTGCCGCTGCTGGTGATTGGCGGCGAATGTGATCCGGTGAGCGAAGGCAAACGTCTGAAAGATCTGGCCGACGCGTTGCGCGCGGCAGGCAGCCAGAACCTGCACCTGACGATTTACCCTCAGGCGCGACATGAATTGTTCAATGAGAGCAACCGCGATGAAGTGGTCAACGACGTGTTGCACTGGATCGCGGAGGCGCTCAGCCACCGCCGACCACCCCGGTCGGAATAGTTATTTGTGGATTATTTAATTCGTCATAGGAACCGAGACAGATGACCCAGGTTACCAACACGCCTTACGATGCCCTCGAAGTCGGCCAGACCGCCAGCTACAGCAAGACAGTCGAAGAGCGCGACATTCAGTTGTTCGCCGCCATGTCCGGCGACCACAACCCGGTACACCTGGACGCAGAATTCGCGGCAGGCACCATGTTCAAGGAGCGCATCGCGCATGGCATGTTCAGTGGCGCGCTGATCAGTGCCGCCGTTGCCTGTGAGCTGCCTGGGCCGGGGACTATCTATATTGGCCAGCAGATGAGCTTTCAGAAGCCGGTGAAGATCGGCGACACCCTGACCGTGCGTCTGGAAATCCTCGAGAAAATGCCGAAGTTTCGGGTGCGCATTGCCACGCGCGTGTTCAATCAGCGTGACGAGTTGGTCGTGGACGGCGAAGCGGAGATCCTGGCGCCGCGCAAGCAACTGACCGTGACGTTGCCAACATTGCCGGCGATCAGCATCGGCTAATCGACCGGCCACAAAAAAACGCCAGACTGGCTGGCGTTTTTTAGCAGGCAACGAACGCTTACGAGCGTGCGCGAGCCTGGTTACGCAGGGCTTTTACCTGATCGTGATTGCGTTGCACGCCGTGGTACTGACGTTCAACCAGATCACGAATGCCCACCAGGTTGTGTTTGTTGATTTTCTCCATGGCTTCCCGGTAAGCCTTCAGCGCATGGTCTTCACCGCGTTCGGCTTCGTTCAGCACAGCCTCTTCGTCCTTGCCGGTGAACATCGATTTCACGTCCACCCAACGACGGTGCAAGTCACCGCTGACACTGGTGGAAGTTTCCGGATCACCGCCCATCGAACGCACGGCGGCTTGCAGTTCCGAAGCCGCGGTGGCGCAATCGGCAGCACGCTGCACGAACAGGGTTTTTAGCTCAGGGTGTTTAATGTCTTCAGCGCAAGTCTTGAACCCTTCTTGACCGTCTTTGCTGGTTTCAATCAGGTCGTTGAGTACAGAGATCGCTTCTTTATTCATGTCGGTCATTTTCAATTCCTCGCGGGTTGATGAAAGATGTAATAACTATTGCACCCTGCATGCCAGCTTCGAATCGACCAACAATCCTTTAAATTTCAAATAGTTAAATTAAACGACGAAATCTGTATCCGTTTTTTTTGCATGATCTGTCAATTGGCCTGCATGCAGAATGCCTGTATTTTCCAGATCGATAGAATCCAGACGACTGCCTGATGAACCCTGAAAAACTCGAATTGCTGATCACCCGCGAAATGCCCTTCGGCAAATACAAAGGCCGGATCATTGCCGACCTGCCCGGCCAGTACCTGAACTGGTTCGCCCGGGAAGGATTTCCTCATGGCGAACTGGGTGGTTTGTTGGCCCTGATGCAGGAAATCGATCACAACGGCTTGTCGGAGTTACTTGAACCCCTTCGCGCCAAGCATGGCAAACCTGCCCCCCGCCATTGATCCAGACCGAGTAGCCCATGCCCGATAACACCCTCCGCGCCCGTGATGAAACGTTCTGGCAGACTTTTGCTGATCGCTATGCTGTCGAACCCGGCCCGATCAATCTGGAGAACGGTTACTTCGGGCGAATGTCGCGAACGGTGGTCGAGGAATACCAGCGTCATATCGAGTTCATCAACCGCAGTAACTCAGTGCATGTGCGCCAGCGATTCGAACAGGGCGAGATGCAGAAGATCAACGCACAGTTGGCCGAGTTGGTGGGCGTGCCTGCCGACTCTGTGGTCCTGACCCGCAATGCCTCGGACGGCTTGCAATCGTTGATCCGTAACTACAACCGCCTCCAGCCGGGCGATCAGGTGCTGATCTGCGATCTGGAATACGACACCGTCAAAGGCGCAATGCGTTGGCTGGCGCGCTACCGCGGTGTCGAAGTGATCGAAATCAACCATGCGCACCCCGCCACTTTCGACAGTTTGCTGGCCAGCTATCGCGAAGCGTTTGTGCGTCACCCCAAGCTCAAACTGATGGCCCTGACTCACGTCACCCACCGCACCGGTCTGGTCATGCCGGTGCAAGCGATTGCAGCCGCGGCCAAAGAACACGGGATCGATGTGATCCTCGACGGCGCCCATGCGTTGGGGCAAATCGACTTCAATCTCGATGAACTGGGAATCTCCTTTGCCGGCTACAACCTGCACAAATGGATCGGTGCCCCGCTGACGCTGGGGTTCATCTACATCGCGCCCGAGCGTCTGGCCGATATCGACCCGGACATGGGCGAGATGAGTTTCCCGGCCACCGACATTCGCGCACGCACACCGCACAGCACACCCAATATCCCGGCGCTGCTGACCCTGCCACTGGTATTCGAGGAGCATCGCACCATGGGTGGGTCCGCCGCCAAGGGTGCCCGGCTCAACTACTTGCGAAATCTGTGGGTGCGCGCGGTGCGCGAACTCCCGGGGATCGAAGTCATGACGCCGGATGATCCGCGCCTGTATTGCGGCATCACGTCGATGCGCTTCACGCGGCAGGCCGATCAACAGCCCATGGTCGAGCGGCTGCTTCGCGACTACAACCTGTTTACCGTGATGCGCAGCGGCGCCGCGAGTGGGCCGTGCATTCGTATCACACCGGGCCTGACCACCACCGCCGCGCACATGGAACTGCTGGCCCGGGCGCTGACCGAACTGCGCTGAGGTCACACCGTGTACTTGTCGAAGTCCTCGGGTTTGATGTGCGATGAGACCGCGAAGGTGTCGATACCGATGGTGGTGAAACCGAAAAAGCCATCTTCATTCGAATCCCGACCGAGGGTGTGAATGTTTAAGGTTGAAGCTTCGCCGCCATGCTGCTTGTAGTAAACGTCTTCATCGTTGGTCAACGCCAAGGCCTTTCGACCGCTGTATTCACGGCTGTTCAGCACTGATCGCGAAGCCACCTGCGGAAAGTAAAGCTGACCGACCCAGGCAACATGCCGTTCTTCCAGGTAATTGTTGCCGGCCGTGATGCGCACAGCGACATGAATGTGCAGCGCGCGGCCCGCGTAGAACCCCGGATAGATCGTGGTAAACCGCACGACACCTTTCTTGTCCGTGAATTGCCCGCCGCGCAGGTAAGTGTCGTCGTCGGTGCGCGGTATCGAGCCGATTTCATCGACATCGACTTCCTTGTCCGGATTGACCTTGCTCCAGCCCGAATAGGCACCACGCGCATTGCAATGCCAGATATCGACCAACGCGCCGCCGACGGGCTGTGCGGTCATGGCATCGACGATTGCCAGGCGCAACACCAAGGGAACGCCATCGGCGCCTTCACTGATGTTGCGCCTGATCAGTTTCGGATTGCGGAAATACGGGCCGGCGATCTGTTCGGGAGACAGCAGGTAAACCGCTTGTGAGGGTGCAACTGAGGGGGTGTCGTCCATGACGTTCGCTCTTCCATAAGATGAACGCAGGCTAGCATTGGGCGAAAGTCGGTATGCGGTAACTATGTATCGCATGAGGCCATCTGTAGCAGCTGGCGAAGCCTGCGTCCGGCTGCGCAGCAGTCGTGGAACCATTCACCTCGGTGTATCAGACAGACCATGCGCGCTGGATTTACGACTGCTGCGCTGCCGGACGCAGCCTTTGGCAGCTGCTACAAGGAATCTGGGCTGCAAGTTGTTTTTTTGCGGGCAAAAAAAACGGTGCGCCGACCAAGCGCACCGTAAAGCCGTAGAACACACAACGAGGTGTCAGGTAAAGCTGATCAGTCCAGCAGCGCCAATGCCTCGGCGGTGCATTCCTGAATGCGGGCCCAGTCGCCGTTCTTGATCCACTCCGGATCAAGCATCCAGCTACCGCCCACGCACATGACGTTTTTCAACGCCATGTAGCTCTTGATGTTGGCCGGGCCGACACCGCCCGTCGGGCAGAATTTCACTTCGCCGAACGGACCACCCAGTGCCTTGATAGCGGCGACACCGCCACTCACTTCCGCCGGGAACAACTTGAAGCGGCGATAGCCCAGGCCATAGCCTTCCATGATGCCGGAGGCGTTGCTGATCCCCGGCAACAACGGGATCGGGCTGTTGACGCTGGCTTCGAGCAGATCACGGGTGATGCCCGGTGTGACAATGAACTGCGAACCGGCCGCTTCGGCAGCGGCGAGCATGTGGCGATCCAGCACGGTGCCAGCACCGGTCATCAGTTCCGGGCGCTGTTCGCGCAGGATCTGGATGGCCTTGAGGCCGAACTGCGAACGCAGGGTCACTTCCAAAGCGGTCAGGCCACCGGCGGCCAGGGCGTCGGCCAGCGGCAGCACGTCCTGTTCGCGAGCGATGGTGATCACTGGCAGAATCCGCGCCTTGGCGCAGAGGCTGTCGATCAGGGCAACTTTGTCCGCCATGGAAACGGTCGGGGATGGGGTTGTCATAGCGGCTGTTCCTTGGCTCATGGGCACCAGTAAATCTCTAACGTAGGTTGCAAAAACGCGCGAATCGGCAAGGCGGCGACATCGTCACCGGCCAAAGCAGCACTCAGTGTGGTCAGTTTGGACTGACCGCAAATTGATAGAACTTTGTGTTTGGCCGAAGCCAACAGCGCCCGGCTCATGGTCAAGCGCTGATATGGCACGGTGGGTGCCAGCATCGGGTAGCAACGACGTGTGCCGTCGGCTTTCAAGGCGTCGGTCAGGTTCGGGCTGTTCGGGAACAGCGACGCGGTGTGGCCGTCATCGCCCATGCCCAATACCAGCACGTCGATCACCGGCAGTTCGGACAGCAATCGGTCGGCTTGCTCGGCGGCCTGTTCAAGGTTGGTGCTGGCGCTGTACAAGCTCAGAAACTGAGCCTTGGCCGCCGGGCCCTGCAACAGATAACGCTTGAGCAAACCGGCATTGCTGTCGGCGTGTTCCACCGGCACCCAACGCTCGTCGGCCAGGCTGATCACCACGTTCGACCAGTCCAGCGCCTGTTTGGCCAGGTGCTGGAAAAACGCCACCGGACTGCGACCACCGGACACTACCAGCGTGGCGGTGCCTTGGGCCTCGATCGCTTCACTCAGGTGCTTGGCGACCGTCAGTGCCAGCGCTTCAGCCAACAGCACCGGGCTCTTGAACTCATGGGCGCTGACGCCCTGAGGCAGTTTCAATTCAGATATCGCCATACCACGACCTCCCGTCCCGCGTGATCAGAACAATGGAGCTCATCGGTCCCCAGGACCCGGCCGCGTACGGCTTGGGCGCATCACCGGATTTTTTCCACCCGGCGATCAACTGGTCACACCACTTCCACGCGGCTTCGATTTCATCTTTACGGACAAACAGGTTCTGATTGCCACGCATCACTTCCAGCAGTAACCGCTCGTAGGCATCGGGAATCCGCGCGCTGCGCCAGGTGTCGGAAAAGTTCAGCTGCAACGGCCCACTGCGCAGCTGCATGCCCTTGTCCAGGCCTTGTTCTTTGGTCATCACGCGCAAGGAAATGCCTTCGTCCGGTTGCAGGCGGATAATCAGCTTGTTGCTGATTTGCAGGCGCTGTTCAGGGGCGAAGATGTAATGCGACGGTTCCTTGAAGTGGATGACGATCTGCGACAGTTTCTGTGGCATGCGCTTGCCGGTCCGCAAATAAAACGGCACACCGGCCCAACGCCAGTTGCGGATGTCGGCACGCAAGGCGACGAAGGTTTCGGTGTCGCTCTGGGTGTTCGAATTCGGCTCTTCCAGGTAACCCGGGACTGGTTTGCCTTCGCTGTAGCCGGCGATGTATTGACCGCGCACCACCTGAGTGGTCAGACCTTCCGGGCTGATCGGCGCCAGCGCCTTGAGGACTTTGACTTTTTCGTCGCGGATGCTGTCGGCGGACAGGTCGGCCGGCGGGTCCATGGCGATCAGGCAAAGCAGTTGCAGCAGGTGATTCTGGATCATGTCCCGCAGCTGCCCGGCCTTGTCGAAGTAACCCCAACGACCTTCGATCCCGACCTTCTCGGCCACGGTGATTTCCACGTGGGAGATGTAGTTCTGGTTCCACTGGGTTTCGAACAGGCTGTTGGCGAAACGCAGAGCGATGAGGTTTTGAACCGTCTCTTTGCCCAGATAATGGTCGATGCGGTAAGTACGGTTTTCCGGGAAGAACTGCGCCACGGCATCGTTGACCTTGCGCGAGGATTCCAGGTCCGAACCAATGGGTTTTTCCAGCACCACGCGGGTGTTTTCAGCCAGACCGACCTTGGCCAGGTTCTCGCAAATCGCGCCGTAAACGGCGGCTGGTGTCGCAAAGTAGGCAATCACTCGATGAGCACTGCCGGCCATATCCGCCAGGGCGATGTAATCGTCAGCGTTGAGGAAGTCGACGTGCAGATAGCTCAGTCGAGCCAGAAAGCGCTCGACTACCGCTTCGTCCAGCTCTTTGGCACCCACATAACGACGCAACTCCGAGGCGATATAGGCCAGGTGCTGCTGTTCGGTGCCGGGCTCTCGGGCCAGCGCGATAACGCGCGTATCCTCGTGCAAGAGGCCTGCGCCATCGAGTTGATAGAGGGCAGGAAACAGCTTGCGCAAGGCCAGGTCGCCGAGGGCGCCGAACAAGGCAAAGGTGCACGGTTCAACCGTAATCGAAGGCATGATGTTTGTTCTTTTATCAAGTTAAGCTACAAATACCTTTTTTCAAGGCATCGCTCAAGAGAAAATGTAGTAATAACCACAACATTTTCGCAAAATACAGATTCCGAGTGGTAGCCGGTCGGAGCCATCAGTAGGATAGGCCACCGTTTGGGGCCGCATCCAAGGCCCTTTTGGCATAGCCGAACTCTAATTTGCGCAGCTGACCCAAGGAACATATATGGACCGCGTGCGAAATTTACTGGAACAGATCCAGAACCGCCTTGAAGACCTGAACAAGGCTGAACGTAAAGTCGCCGAAGTGATCCTGCTCAACCCACAGCAGGCCACCCGGTTCAGCATCGCTGCGCTCGCCCAGGCCTCAAAGGTCAGCGAGCCGACGGTCAACCGCTTCTGCCGTTCGTTCGGCGTCAGCGGCTACCCGGAACTCAAACTTCAGTTGGCCCAAAGCCTGGCCAGTGGCGCGGCGTATGTCAGCCGTGCAGTCGAGGCCGATGACAATCCTGAAGCCTATACAAAAAAAATCTTCGGCAGCGCCATCGCCTCTCTGGACAGTGCCTTGCAGGCGTTGGACCCGAACCTGATCAGTCGCGCCGTCGATCTGTTGATCCAGGCCCGGCAGATCCACTTCTTCGGCCTCGGCGCCTCGGCCCCGGTGGCACTGGACGCACAGCACAAATTCTTCCGTTTCAACCTGGCCGTCACCGCCCATGCCGACGTGCTGATGCAACGCATGATTGCGTCGGTGGCCCACACTGGCGAGCTGTTCGTGATCATTTCCTACACCGGCCGCACCCGCGAACTGGTGGAAGTGGCACGCATTGCCCGTGAAAACGGTGCATCGGTACTGGGCCTGACGGCCGAGGGTTCGCCATTGGCCAAGGCCAGTACGCTGAGCCTGAACATTCCACTGCCAGAAGACACCGACATCTACATGCCGATGACCTCGCGCATCATCCAACTGACCGTGCTGGACGTGCTGGCGACCGGCATGACCTTGCGACGCGGCGTGGATTTCCAGCCACATTTGCGCAAGATCAAAGAAAGCCTGAATGCGAGCCGGTATCCGATCGGGGATGAATTTAATTAATTGAAGATTCGCAGCCTCGTTTCACTCGACAGCTCCTACAGGAGATCGCCACACCTGTAGGAGCTGTCGAGTGAAACGAGGCTGCGATCTTTTGAGCCTCCCTTAAATTCCCACCCGCGCCTGCAAACTCAAATGCGCCCTCTCCCCCGGTGCCAGGCTCAAACTGTCGGTACCACCGCTGGCCGCTTCTACACAGACAAACTCCGAAATCTCATTCCAGCTCACGCCCAACAATGGCCGCGAGCCCGGATGCCAGACCACCGTGTCCGCTTGTTCACCGGTATCGATGCATAATTCACGCTGCCAGGCGTGGTCCTTGAGCTGCAATTCGCCGTCGTGCTGGAACACTCGCTGGCACCCGCCATCGACCCGCAATTCGCCTTCCTGCTGACACGTCTCGCGATTCAAGTGGTCATAACCCTGCGCGCCTTCCAGCCAGGACAGCGCTACCTCACCCACATCACCAATACGCCAGTAAGCGTGCAAAGCCTGGCTCAATTGGCACGGCAGGCTGTCCTGATGCTCGGTGCTCAGGCGCAAATCCATGCGCTCGCCAAGGTGGGCATGCAGGTCCACTTGCCAGTCGCACAACTGGAGTTGCCAGTGCAATCGCACGCCATCGTCGCCATGGCTGCTGTCGAGCAACTTCCAGTCGAGCAACCGTGCCCAACCATGGGAAGGCCAGGCGTTTTCGCTCGGATGACGGCCGTACCACGGCCAACACACGGGTACACCGCCACGAATCGCGCCGACCTGCGGCCACCTCGCCGCACACCAGAGCCAGGGCTTTTGACCCGTTGGCTGGAAGTGCAGCAACTGTGCACCCTGGCGACTGAACACGGCCTGACATAGCGGATGATCGATCACCAACACGTCGCGCTTCTGATAGCGCTCCCACGCAAACACTGGTCGTTGGCGCAAGGATTTGAAGAAGCGTTGTAGCGGATGCTCATGCATGTGCCACGGTCCTGAAAATCATCTGTCACCCGGGGTGCGCT
Organism: Pseudomonas sp. GM21; assembly: GCF_000282215.1. Taxonomy (GTDB): domain Bacteria; phylum Pseudomonadota; class Gammaproteobacteria; order Pseudomonadales; family Pseudomonadaceae; genus Aquipseudomonas. Next base: position 35,207 of record NZ_AKJS01000198.1, on the reverse strand, counting down.
ACCCCAAAAAAAAGCGGACAGCCTGGGCTGTCCGCAAATATGCGCACATTGAGGGAAGCTTATCGCAACAACGTTAGAACACCGACTGAATTTTCAGGCCGGCCACCAGCGCATCATCAACCTCATCCACACCGCCTGGATGAGTGACGTATTGCAGGTTGGGACGCACGGTCAGCCAGTTGGTCACGTGGAAGCCGTAGTTGATTTCATAGTTGTACTCGGTGGTACGCAGCGGCTGGAACAACGGGTTTTCGTAGTCGGTGACGCCATTGGCTTCGTTGGTCAGCTCGGAGTTTTTCTTCACGTCATCGTTGACGTGGGTACGGGCGAAACCGATGCCCATGTCATCTTTTGGACGCGCATCGAACGGGCCCTTGTACACAAACATCAGCGACTGGTAGTTGTCGACGAAGTTGGTTTCCTTGTCGTGGAACGTGGCGTTGGCCGCAATGTTCAGACCGCGAGTCTTGTCACCGTTGTGGCTGGTGAGTTGTTGTTGTGCGACGAACCAGTAGCCGTGCTTGCTGCTGTGTTCACGATAGGGTTGGCCGGTCGTGGCTGCATCATTGCCGTTGTCGTCTTTGAGGACGTCATTGGCCTCTGCCGTGCTCTTGTAGTAACCGACACGGTATTCGCCCGGCAGGCTGTTAGGGTTAGGCAACCAGACCAGTTCGACGGGCAACACAGTACCCGCGGTACCACTGCCGCTCAGCTTGAAGCCGTTACCGTGCTCCAGTTGCGACGGGTTCTGGTTGTACGCGCCGATCTGCGCATAGAACTCAGGCGAGATGTTGTACTTCACGCGGATCGCGGCCTGCATGACCGGCCAGTTGTACCAGATGTTGGTGGCCCAGTTACCCACTTGGGAACCGCAGAACGCCAGGTTCTGGAACTCGCACGGGAAGGTGTTGAAGTCTTCGCCTTCGCCGAAGTAACCGGCCTTGATGTCCAGTTTATTGTCGAGGAACTGGTGCTTGATCCACAGTTGGGTCAGACGGACCATGTGGCCACGACCGTAGACTTCCTGGGAAGAACTCAAGGTGCCCGCACGCGGGTCGCCGATACGGTCATTGGAGATGTTCTCACCATTACGGTTGGTGAGCTGGATCTTGGCCTGGGTGTTGTCCCAACCAAACAGTTTCTCCAGGTCCAGCGCGGCCCCCAGGCCGAACTGGTCGGCGTAGCGAGCCGTTGTGTCGTCGTTAAAGCCACCGTTGAGGTTGCTGCCGACTTCACCGACGTAGTCCATCTTGAGGTCGATGCCTTGCTCGATCAGCCTGGTCCGCTCGCCACCCCAATCGCCGGTCATCCATTCGGAATCGGCGCTGAACGCGTCAGCTGCATGCACACTACCGGCCAGCATCATTGCTGCAACTGCTGACAACTGGCAGATAAGCTGAGCGTTGTTGGTCTTCTTCATCCCTACTTCCTCGTTTTATTGTTATTAACTTTTCTTTTATTAACGCGGTGACATCGGTTACAGCGAGCAACAGGCCACCCGCTGCGTATCCCCCTGTGGAAGCAGGCTCACTCCCACATATGTGTTCTTAGCGCCCCTTGAATTGGGCCACGTTGGCGCTGTGCGCCTCGGTTTCAGGCTGAGCGGCAACACCAAGACGCTCCCCGGTCTTGGCATCGAATAGCAGCACTTTCGACGGATCGAATTGCAGGGTCAGTGTTTCACCCGGCGCCGGTGCGACGTCCGGTGCCAGACGGCAGCAGACTTTGGTGTCGTTGAGATTGACGAACACCAGGGTGTCCGGACCGGTCGGCTCGGTGACCTGAACTTCAGCGCGAATGGTCGGCAACCCGTTCGGCTCGCCGTTCGCCAGCACGATTTGCTCAGGGCGCATGCCGAGGATCACTTCGCGGTCTTCGAGACCGGCGTCCTGCATACCCAAAGGCAATTCACAACGTGCCTGACCGCTGTCGAGCAGTGCGACCAGACGACCGTCCTTGCGCTGCAAGCGCAGCGGGATGAAGTTCATCGGCGGCGAACCGATGAAGCTCGCCACGAACAGGTTGGCCGGGTTGTTGTAGATGTCTTTGGGCGTGCCGAACTGCTGAATGATCCCGTCCTTCATCACCGCCACTTTGTCACCCAGCGTCATCGCTTCGATCTGGTCGTGAGTCACGTAGACCGTGGTGGTTTTCAGGCGCTGGTGCATCAGTTTCATTTCGGTGCGCATCTCGACCCGCAGCTTGGCGTCGAGGTTGGATAGCGGTTCGTCGAACAGGTAAATCTTCGGCCGACGCGCCAGGGCACGGCCCATGGCCACCCGCTGTTGCTGACCACCGGAGAGCTGACCTGGCTTGCGGTTCAGCAGGTGTTCGATCTGCAGCAATTTGGCGACGCGAGCGACTTCTTCGTCGATTTCGGCGGTCGGCATTTTGCGAATTTTCAGGCCGAAGGCGATGTTGTCGCGCACGCTCATGGTCGGGTAGAGCGCATAGGACTGGAACACCATGGCGATGTCGCGATCTTTCGGGCTCATGCCGCTGATGTCGGCGTCGTCCACCAGAATGGCGCCGCCGCTGATGTTTTCCAGACCGGCGATGCAGTTCATCAGCGTGGATTTACCGCAGCCTGACGGACCGACCAGGATCAGGAACTCACCGTCATTGATCTTCAGTTCGATGTTTTTCAGGGTGTCCGGCAAACCGGCACCGTAGGTCTTGTTAACGTTGCGTAATTCGAGAGTTGCCATGTTCTACCCCTTGACCGCGCCGGACGTCAGCCCACGCAGGAAATACTTGCCAGCGAATATGTAGACCAGCAGTGTCGGCAGCCCGGCGATCATCGCGGCAGCCATATCAACGTTGTATTCCTTGGCCCCGGTGCTGGTGTTGACCAGGTTGTTCAGGGCCACGGTAATTGGCTGGGCATCGCCACTGGCGAAGACCACGCCGAACAGGAAGTCATTCCAGATCTGGGTGAACTGCCAGATCAGGCAGACCATCACGATCGGGATCGACATCGGCAGCAGGATCTTCCAGAAAATCGTGAAGAAGCCCGCGCCATCCAGGCGTGCTGCCTTGACCAGCGCATCCGGGATGCTCACGTAGTAGTTGCGGAAGAACAGCGTGGTGAATGCCAGGCCGTAGACCACATGCACCAGCACCAAGCCAGTGGTGGTGTTGGCCAGGCCCATCTTGCCGAGGGTGAACGAAGCTGGCAGCAGCACGGTCTGGAACGGCAGGAAGCAGCCGAACAGCAGCAGGCCGAAGAACAGTTGCGAACCACGGAAGCGCCACATCGACAGCACATAACCGTTCATGGCACCGATGAAGGTGGAGATCAGAACGGCGGGCACAGTGATTTTCACCGAGTTCCAGAAATACCCGCCGACGACGTCCCAGGCCTTGATCCAGCCGATTCCGTCAATCACGGTCGGCCAGCTCAGCAGGTTGCCGGTACGGATGTCTTCCGGGGATTTGAAACTGGTCAGCAGCATCACCACCAACGGGATCAGATAGACCGCCGCCGCCAGCAACAGCGTTGCGTAGATCGCGATACGGCTGAAGCTCAAGGCCGGTTTGCCAAGTTGATTACTCATGGCGCTTGCCTCGCAGTTCGGAGTACAGGTACGGCACCAGAATCGCCAGGATCGCGCCGAGCATCATCATGGCGCTGGCCGAACCAATGCCCATCTGGCCACGGCTGAAGGTGAAGGAATACATGAACATCGCCGGCAGGTCGGACGAGTAGCCAGGACCGCCGGCCGTCATCGCCGCCACCAGGTCGAAGCTCTTGATCGCGATGTGCGCGAGGATCATGAAGGCACTGAAGAACACCGGGCGCAGGCTCGGCAGCACGATCTTCATATAGATGGTCGGCAGATTCGCGCCGTCGACTTGCGCGGCACGGATGATCGATTGATCGACACCCCGCAGGCCGGCCAGGAACATCGCCATCACAAACCCGGAGGCTTGCCACACGGCGGCGATCACCAGGCAATACACCACGCGATCCTGATCCACCAGCCAGTCGAGACGGAAGCCTTCCCAGCCCCAGTCGCGCATCATCTTGTCCAGGCCCAGGCCCGGGTTGAGCAGCCATTTCCATGCCGTACCGGTGACGATCATCGAGAGCGCCATCGGGTACAGGTAAACGGTGCGAATGAAGCCTTCCTTGCGAATTCGTTGGTCCAGCAACACGGCGAGGAACACGCCGAGCACCAGGCTGATGCCGATGAACATGCCACCGAAGACCGCGAGGTTTTTGCTCGCGACCCACCAGCGATCGTTGTCCAGCAAGCGGGTGTACTGCTGCAGGCCGACCCACTTGTAGCTCGGCATGAAGCTGGAACTGGTAAAGGACAGTACGAATGTCCAGATGATGTAACCGTAGAAACCAACCAACACGATCAGCATGCTCGGCGCGAGTACCAACTTGGGTAACCAGCGTTGCAGCGCATCGAACGGTGAGGCTTTGCTGAAAACCGCCACAGAGCTCATCGGGATAATCCAGGTGAAGAAGTGAGGATCAGAGGGATCCCGTGTGGGAGCGAGCCTGCTCGCGATAGCGATGTATCAGTCGACATTGTTGTTGAATGTCAGTTAGCTATCGCGAGCAGGCTCGCTCCCACAAGGGGAACTCACTCAGGTAAATGCCAAGGGATTACTGGGCCGCTTTGATAGCCGATGCCAGTTGGGCGCTGGCCTTGGCCGGGTCAGCGTTTTTGTCGTTCATGAAGTTGGTGACCACGTCGAAGATCGCGCCTTGTACAGCCAGGGAAGTGGCCATGTTGTGCGCCATGCTCGGTTGCAGGCCGCCGGTCTTGTCGTCTGCCAGGAAATCCTTGGCCGATGCTTGAGCGCAGGAATCGAAGCCCAGTTTTTCCATGTTGTTCAGCATGTCGGTCCGCACAGGGATCGAACCTTTGTTGATGCTGAATACTTTCTGGAAGTTTTCACCCAAAGCCACTTTGGCCAGGTCTTGCTGAGCAGCGATAGTTCCCTTGTCCTTGACGTTGAACACGGCCAGGGAGTCGATGTTGTAGGTGAAGGCTTTTTCGGTGCCCGGGAACGGTACGCACAGGTAATCCGTGCCAGCTACTTTCTTGGCCGCAGTCCATTCGCTTTTGGCCCAGTCGCCCATCATCTGCATGCCGGCCTTGCCGTTGATCACCTCGGCAGCCGCGATGTTCCAGTCACGACCGGCGCGGTTCGGGTCCATGTAGCCGGTGAGTTTTTTCAGCTCGGTGAACGCCTTGGTCATCTCAGGCCCGGAGAGGGTTTTCTGATCAAGGTCCACCAGGGCTTTTTTGTAACCGTCGGCGCCCATGACCGAGAGCACCACGTCTTCAAACACGGTGCTGTCCTGCCAAGGCTGGCCACCGTGGGCGAGCGCGATGAAGCCTGCGGCCTTCAGCTTGTCGCCAGCGGCATAGAATTCTTCGAGGGTGGTCGGGGCTTTGTCGATGCCGGCTTTCTTGAAGACTTCCGGGTTGATCCACAGCCAGTTCACACGGTGAATGTTCACCGGAACGGCCACGTAATCACCTTCGAACTTCACGGTGTCGGAGACTTTCTTCGACAGCAGGCCATCCCAGCCTTCGGACTTGGCGACGTCTTTCAAGGTGTCTGGAGCGAGCAAGCCAATGCTGCCCCACTCCTGGATGTCCGGCCCCTTGATCTGCGCAACACCCGGCGGGTTACCTGCCACGGCGCGACTTTTGAGTACGGTCATGGCCGTGGCACCACCACCACCGGCAACGGCGCCGTCCTTCCAGGTGAAGCCGTCTTTTTCGACTTGAGCCTTGAGTACATCGACCGCTGCTTTTTCACCACCCGACGTCCACCAGTGAACGACTTCCACGGAACCTTTGGATTCGGCGGCAAGCACACTGAGAGGGAGCGCAGACAGGGAGGCGAGAGAAATGACAGTAGCGAGGCGAGAAATCGCATTCATCTAGAAGTACCTTTCTTGTTGTTATGCATGCAAGTCTGGTGCTTGCGCTGCATAAGATTTTAAACAGGAGTTATCCCCTCGCAGGTAACGAAGGGACGCTTGAATGTCACTGCATGGTTACACAGGAGCGCTTTGGGACAACTGCGCCAGAGCCGTGGCCATGCTCGGTGCCAAGGGCAATCGCGGAATCAGTACGGCTTGCCAGGCGTGATACAGATCGGGTTTTCCGGCCCAGATATCGGCGCTTGGGCTGTTTTGCGGATCGAGTTCGTGGTGCCAACTGCCGTCGCAACGGTCAATGAAATGATGGTCACAGAATTCCCAGAATTGTCGGTACCAGTGCTCGTATTGCTCCTCGCCCGTGCGTTTAAGCAACGCGCTGGCGGCGGCGCTGGCTTCGCAATGGGTCCAGTGCAAGCGATGGCGAACCACCGCGCGGTTGTCCCAATCCAAGGTGTAGACAATCCCCGGTGCACCATCGACATTCCAGCCGTGTCGGCAGTTGTGCTCGAAGAGTTTCTGCGCGTCGGTGGCCAGCCAGCCCGGCGTGAGCATCCCGGCCTGAACCCGGGCCGCTTCGAGGTGCAGCAACAACCGCGCCCACTCAAAACCGTGACCGGGCGTGGTGCCGTAGGGGCGGAAACCGTCGGCCGGGTTGTCGTGGTTGTAGTCGCGCAGCGGTTGCCAGGCCTGGTCGAAATGCTCGATCACCAAGTATTGGTTGGCGGCCGCATGACCATGGATCACCCGCTCGACAATGCGCTGGGCGCGGCACAACCAGCGGTTGTCTGCCGTGACATCGGCCAGGGCGAGGAAGGCTTCGGTGGCGTGCATGTTGCTGTTGGCGCCACGGTAGGCTTCTTCTTCGCTCCAGTCGCGATTGAAGGATTCGCGCATCGCGCCTTCCTCCTCACTCCAGAAATGCCTGTCGATGATGTTGATCGCGTCATCGAGCAAGGTTTGTGCACCGGGACGTTTGGCGACCACGGCAGAGCTGGCGGCCAGGGCAACGAATGCGTGCAGATATGCTGCCTTGCCGGTGTTGTCATCCTGCGCATGGGCCACTGCAAACCAGCCACCGGACTCGGCATCGCGCAACGGACCACTGAGCGCTTTGACCCCGTGATCCACCCACTCGGCAAACCCCGGCAAGCCCTGAATGTGGGCCATGGCAAAACTGTGGGTCATGCGCGCGGTGTTCATGGTTTCGGCGTAGGCATTGGCCGGAAGTCGGCCTTTTTCATCCAGATTGCCAAAACCGTCGGCAAGCTTTGAAGCCTTGGCAAACGCCAGCAGGCGCAGGCCTTCAGCGGCGAGCCATTGCTGATGAGCAGGCGCGTTCAGCCAACTGCTGAAGTCTGGTTGAAAGGTGTTCATGGGGTGCCTTTTTTGTTGTTTTGACTGCAGGCAGTCTAAACAACGGGCGGTGACGGGCTTGTAACGAAGGGGGCGAGTTATGTCACTGACTTGTTACATTTGCTTTGAAGGATGTGTTGAATCTTCTGATGCCATCGCGAGCAGGCTCGCACAGGGGGTAACCATAGATGTGGGAGCGAGCCTGCTCGCGATGAACGATAACGCGGTCTAACTAGTCAACACTGCGCGGCAACTGCAACGTCACCCGCAACCCACCCTCACGCAGGTTTTGCAAGCTGACCTCGCCACCATGGCTATGCGCAATATTGCGCGCAATCCCCAGCCCCAACCCATATCCCTGCTGTTGCCCGGCCAGGCGGAAGTGCGGTTCGAACACCTGCTCCAATCGTTGCTCCGGCACACCCGGCCCTTCGTCATCGACGTGCAGGACGAACGCGCTGTCATCGTCATCGATGTGCAAGTGCGCGTTCTGCCCATACTTGAGGGCATTGTCGATCAGGTTGCCAATGCAGCGTTTAAGGGCCAACGGCTTGCCGGGGTACGCCGCCAACGCCCGCCCCTGCTGAGTCACGCGACCATTGCCGGAGGGCGCCAGATACGGTTCCACCAGGCAATCGAGCACATGATTGAGGTCCACCGGCTCGATGTTTTCGTGAATGTCGGTGTCTTTCACACATTGCAGTGCGCCTTTGACCAGCAACTCCAGTTCATCCAGATCACGGCCGAACTTGGCTTGCAGCTGCTCGTCTTCCAGCAATTCCACGCGCAATCGCAGCCGGGTAATTGGCGTGCGCAGGTCATGGGAAATCGCGCTGAACAACTGGCTGCGCTCGGTCAGGTAGCGACTGATGCGTTCGCGCATGGCATTGAACGCGCGCCCCACCTCGACCACTTCACTGCCGCCACCTTCGGCCACCGGCTCCACTTCCGCCCCCAGCGACATGTCCCGCGCAGCCCGCGCCAGGCGCTTGAGCGGTCGGCTCTGCCAGTGCACCAGCAGGCCGATGAACAACAGCAAAAAACCGCTGGTGAGGACGATGAACCAGACCTGCTGTGCGGGCAGCCCTTGTTCTTCAAGGCTGGTGTAGGGCTCGGGCAACAGCGAGGCGATGTACAGCCATTCGCCCGGCGCCATCTGGATTTGCGTGACCAGCACGGGCGGGTTCACAGGTTCCAGCGTCAAGGCGTAGTGCGCCCAGGAGCGCGGCAATTCATCGAGTTTCAAGCCGCCGTTAAAAATTCGCAGGTCGTCGGGGCTGACGAAAGTCACCGAAATGTCGGTGTCCTGGCCCAGCGACTGGCGCAACACTTCGTCCACCGCCTTGAGCACAGCTTCCTTGCGCGGGGTGATCGGCAGCACGTCCATGCCCAAGGGTTTATCGTTGAGCGTCACCACAAATCGGGTGCCGCCCATACTGCGCAACTGGTCCAGCACCAACGGCCTGAAGGCCACCGGCAAAGAACGGAAATAACTGACGCTGGCCGTCATCGAGTGCGCCAGGCTGCGCGCACTGGTGACCAGGCCTTGAAGCTGCGTAGCGCGCAGTTGCGATACCCAGATCACACTCGACAACGTCTGCGCAAACAGCACCGCCAGCAACGTCAGCAGCAACATCCGCCCGAGCAGCGAACGGGGCACCGGCACGCGGTCGGCGAGTTTGCGCAGAAACTCAATGGCCATTGCTGGCAACCACATTGGCGGCCAGTTGGTAGCCGCTACCGCGCACCGTGCGGATCAATCGTGGCGGTTTTTCGGTGTCACGCAGGCGCTGGCGCAAGCGGCTGACGGCCATGTCGACGATGCGATCCAGCGGCATCAGATCGCGGCCACGGGTGGCATTGCCGATGGTGTCGCGGTCGAGGATTTGTTGCGGATGATCGAGGAACAGTTTCAGCAGTGCGAAGTCGGCGCCGGACAGAATCACTTCTTCACCATCGGTGTGGAACAGCCGGTGGCTGACCATGTCCAGTCGCCAGTCGTCAAAGGCCAGCACTTCGCCGCCGTTTCGCTCCTGACCGAACTGCGCGCGGCGCAACAGGGCTTTGATGCGTGCCTGCAATTCACGCGGGCTGAAAGGTTTGCCAAGGTAATCGTCGGCGCCGAGCTCCAGGCCAATGACGCGGTCGGCCTCGTCGGAACTGGCGGTGAGCATGATGATCGGCACCTGGGCCTGACGCGGGTGCTGGCGAACCCAGCGGCAGAGGCTGAAGCCGTCTTCGTCCGGGAGCATCACATCGAGGATAACCAGATCGCTCGGCGCCTCGTTCAACGCCTGGCGGAAACCGGCGCCATCGGGCGTGGTGCGGACCTGGAAACCGGCGCGAGTCAGGTAGGTATCCAGCAACTCGCGTATCTCTTGATCGTCATCGACCAATAAAATCGACTTGTTGACTGAGCTCACGGGGCGGCGTCCTTGTTGTTTGAATTGGGCGGATTATGCCTGATCGTGCGCCGATCGTTCCCACGCTCTGCATGGGAATGCTTCAAGGGACGCTCCGCGTCCAGTGACGCGGAGCGTCACGGGCTGCATTCCCACGCGGAGCATGGGAACGATCATTACTGTGCCTGCTCCAGCGCCACGCCCGCGCCCATCAGGCCGGAATATGGCGCCGTCACCAGCCACACCGGAATGCCTTTGAAGTAATCGCTCATGCAGCCCTTGTCGGCAAAACACCGGGCAAATCCGCTTTCAAGGAAGAAATCGGCAAACCGCGGGATCACGCCACCGACGATGAACACGCCGCCGCGCCCACCGGTGGTCAGCACGTTGTTGCCGGCCACGCGGCCGAGCCAGCAGCAGAACTGCTCCAGCACTTCCAGCGCAATCGGATCGCCCGCCAGCCCGGCAGCGGTGATCGCTTCCGGCGTTTCGAGCACGGGCGTGTGGCCGTCCACCGCGCAAATCGCCCGGTAAACCCGTGGCAACCCGCCGCCGCTCAACGCGGTTTCAGCGCTGACATGCCCGATTTCATTGAAGATGTGTTGCCACAGTTGCGTTTCGCGCGGGCTGCTCAGCGGTAAATCAACGTGACCGCCCTCCCCCGGCAACGCGGCAAAACGCCCGTCGCCAAGGTCCAGCAAGGTCCCTACGCCCAAGCCAGTGCCCGGACCAATCACCACCGCCGGTCGCAACGGTTCCGGGGTGCCTTCGCAGACCACCCGAAACTCGCCCGGCTGCAAACGGGTCATGCCCAGCGCCATTGCCGAGAAATCGTTGACCAGCAACAGTTGCTCGACCTGCAAGGTCTTGCAGAAACCCTTGCGGCTCAGCCGCCAGTGATTGTTGGTGAATTTAAATTCATCGCCACTCACCGGGCCTGCCACGGACAGGCACACCGAGCCGATCGAACCCGGCGCCAAGCCGAGTCCGCTCAGGTAGAGGCTGATCGCCTCTTCCGGGCTGGCGTGGTCGGCCGTCGCCAGCACCTGGACGCTTTCCAATTGCTGGTTTTTCCACAACGCGAAACGTGCGTTGGTCCCACCGATGTCACCGACCAAAGCCAGTTTCAATTAAGCGTCTCCAGGGCAGAAGTAAAGGCGCTGGCGCCCTGCTCTGCGGAGCTGAAGGCCAAGCGCATGAAACCAAACAGTTCGCGTCCGCTGCCAATGTTATTGCCCAACAGGCCCTTGGCAGGTTCACGCGCTGCAAATTCTTCGACGTCCACCTTAAGCTCCAGGGTGCCTTTGACGCCATCGACGCGGATGATATCGCCCTCTTGCACCCGCGCCAAAGCGCCACCGACATAAGCTTCGGGACTGACGTGAATCGCCGCCGGGATTTTCCCCGAAGCCCCGGACATGCGCCCGTCCGTCACCAGTGCCACTTTGAAGCCGCGATCCTGCAGCACACCAAGGAACGGCGTCATCTTGTGCAGTTCCGGCATACCGTTGGAACGCGGGCCCTGGAAGCGCATCACCGCGACAAAATCCTTCTCCAGCAGACCGGCCTTGAAGGCGTCTGCCAGGTCCTGCTGATCCTGGAACACCATGGCTGGTGCTTCGACGATCTGGTTTTCCAGCGCTACGGCCGAGACTTTCATCACGCCGCGACCGAGATTGCCTTCCATCACACGCAAGCCGCCTTCTGGTGAGAACGCACGAGCGACCGGGCGCAGGATGCTTTCGTCGAGGCTGTCGGTCACGCCTTCGCGCCAGACCAGTTCGCCGTTATCGAGGAACGGCTCCATGGTGTAACGGCGCAGGCCGTGACCCAGCACGGTGTTGACGTTCTCGTGGAGCAGCCCGGCGTCCAGCAGTTCACGAATCAGGAACGACATGCCGCCCGCCGCCTGGAAGTGGTTGATGTCGGCTTTGCCGTTCGGGTAGACGTGGCTCAGGGTCGGCACGACTTCGGAGAGATCGGCCATGTCCTGCCAGGTCAATTGAATGCCCGCCGCCATGGCGATGGCCGGCATGTGCAAGGTGTGGTTGGTCGAACCGCCGGTGGCGTGCAGCGCCACGATGGAATTGACCAGCGAGCGCTCGTCGACGATTTCGCCGATGGGCATGAAGTCGCCGCTCTGCTTGGTCAGACGTGTGACCTGGTGCGCCGCTTCGCGGGTCAGGGCATCGCGCAAAGGTGTGTTCGGGTTGACGAAAGAAGCACCCGGCAAGTGCAGGCCCATGACTTCCATCAGCAACTGGTTGGTGTTGGCGGTGCCATAGAACGTGCAGGTGCCAGGGCTGTGGTAGGACTTCATTTCCGATTCCAGCAGCTCTTCGCGACTGGCCTTGCCTTCGGCGTAGCGCTGACGCACGTCGGCTTTCTGCTTGTTGGAAATGCCCGAGACCATCGGCCCGCCCGGCACAAAGATCGTCGGCAGATGACCGAAACGCAATGCGCCCATCATCAGGCCCGGCACGATCTTGTCGCAAATGCCGAGCATCAGCGCGCCGTCGAACATGTTGTGGGACAACGCCACGGCGGTCGACATCGCGATCACTTCGCGACTCGGCAAGCTCAGTTCCATGCCCGGCTCGCCCTGGGTCACGCCATCGCACATGGCCGGCGTACCGCCAGCGAACTGGCCGACCGAACCGATCTCGCGCAGCGCTCGTTTGATCTGCTCCGGGAAGACTTCGTACGGCTGATGCGCCGAGAGCATGTCGTTATATGACGAAACAATTGCGATGTTGGCGGAGTTCATCATCCGCAGGCTGTTCTTGTCTTCGGTGCCGCAACCTGCCACGCCATGGGCGAAGTTGGCGCATTGCAGCTTGCCGCGCATCGGACCGTCGCTGGCGGCACCGCGAATCAGTGCAAGGTAGGCCTCACGCGTGGCGCGGCTACGGGCGATAAGCCGTTCGGTGACCTCTAGGACGCGGGGATGCATGTGTAGAACTCCAGGCTAACGGATGTGGCGACCTGATTGTCTATGCTGAGCAAGGACCGTTGTGATTGGGATGACAGACGGTTTTCTTGATCGGTCGGACCAGTTGATCAGGTCACTCGTTGTAGATTGAACAAAATATTGCCATTAAAAACGCTTGTTTTCTATTTTTATGCGAATAATCTTGTAATTCCAACAACAAAACGACGGCGGCGCTGTAAATGACTCTTCGAATCGCAATCAATGGTTTTGGCCGGATTGGCCGCAACGTCCTTCGCGCACTGTATACCCAAGGCTATCGTCAGGATCTTCAGATCGTTGCCATCAATGATCTGGGTGACAGCGCAATCAACGCTCATCTGCTCAAGTTTGACACTGTTCACGGCACGTTCGATGCCGATGTTCAGCATGACCGCGAAAGCCTGACCGTCAACGGCGACCGCATTGCCGTCAGCGCCATTCGCAACCCGGCCGACTTGCCCTGGGCTGCGGAAAAAATTGATGTGGTATTCGAATGCACCGGCCTGTTCACCGACCGCGCCAAGGCCGCCGCGCATATTACGGCCGGCGCACGTAAAGTGATCATCTCGGCCCCGGCCCAAGGCGCCGACGCCACGGTGGTGTATGGGGTTAACCACGACATTTTGCGCCAGCACCATCAAATCATTTCCAACGCGTCGTGCACCACCAACTGCCTGGCCCCGGTCGCGCAGGTGCTGCACCGCGAACTGGGGATCGAGAGCGGTCTGATGACCACGATCCACGCCTACACCAACGATCAAAACCTCACCGATGTCTACCACACCGACCCGTACCGCGCCCGTTCCGCCACCCAGAACATGATCCCGAGCAAGACCGGTGCGGCTGAAGCCGTCGGCCTGGTGCTGCCGGAACTGGCGGGCAAACTGACCGGCATGGCGGTGCGCGTCCCCGTGATCAATGTGTCGCTGGTGGACCTGACCGTGCAACTTAAGCGTGAAGCGTCAGCCGATGAAGTGAATGCGCTGCTCAAGGAAGCCAGCCAGCACTCGAAAATTCTCGGTTACAACACCCTGCCGCTGGTTTCCAGCGACTTCAACCACAACCCGCTGTCGTCGATTTTCGATGCCAACCACACCAAATCCAGCGGCAAGCTGCTCAAGGTGCTGGCCTGGTACGACAACGAATGGGGTTTCTCCAACCGCATGCTCGATAACTGCCTGGCGCTTTGTAACGCTGAATAACCCGCCGTGAAAAAGCAGGAGCAGCACCGATGATCGGTATCAGCTTTACGCAAAAGACCATGGCAGCGCGCAAGCGTATTGCCTTGGTCGCCCATGACCACTGCAAGGTGTTTTTGCTGGACTGGGCCGAGCGGCAGAAAGACAGGCTCGCACAGCATGAACTGGTCGCCACCGGCACCACCGGGTTGTTGTTGCAACAACGCCTGGACGTGCCAGTGAAGACCATGATCAGCGGTCCGTTGGGCGGTGACCAGCAACTGGGTGCGCAAATCGCCGAGCAGCGGGTCGACATGCTGGTGTTCTTCTGGGACCCGTTCGAACCACAGCCTCACGACCCGGATATCAAGGCCTTATTACGGGTTGCGGCGGTCTGGAACATTCCGGTGGCCTGCAACGAATGCAGTGCCGACTACCTGCTGAGCAGCCCCTTGATGGATCAAGCGCACCCACATCGAATCCCTGATTACGCGACCTATCTGCTCGGCCGCGCCTGAGGCCACATTTCGGGTGTAAGGTTGCCGCTGTCCCCTGTGGGAGCCAGCCTGCTGGCGATGAGGTCCTAACAGACACTCAGTCCGGCCGGCTCAGCGAAGTCCAAAGCAACTGCGCCGCATACCCTCGATGAGGTCGCCACGCCTCGGCTCGCAGCAGCAACTCCCGCGCCGTCATCGGCCCGCTTTCAAGCGCGGCTAGCGCGTTGATCAACCCCACATCCCCTGACGGAAACGCATCCGGCTCGCGCAACTGGCGCAAGGCAATGTACTGCGCCGTCCACTCACCAATCCCGTGCAAGGCGAGTAAGCGCGTCACGCCATCCTCCCTACCGGGCTCAAACAACAGCGGATCCTCCAGCAATGCCTGCGCCACGCCAGACAAGGTTCGCCCCCGGCTTTTCGGCATGCCCAACGTCGCCAGATCCGCCTTCGCTAACACGGACGCCTCAGGAAACACATGGATCAACCCCGCCAGCGGCGACTGCACCGGCGCGCCATATTGCGCCACCAGTTTGCTCGCCAGCCGGATCGCCGCGCTCACGGTAATCTGCTGCCCCAGCACGGCGCGAATCGCCAATTCCAGCCCGTCCCATGCCCCCGGCACCCGCAAGCCAGGACGCTGGGCAATCAAGCGTTTCATCAAGGGGTCCAACACCAACTGTCGGTGAATCGACGGCAGATCCGCATCCAGGTCAAACATCCGCCGCAGTCGCACCAGGATCTCAGGCACCGCCGACACATCCGGAAAATCCAGCACCAGCTCAAGCGCATCACCCTGCGCCGACCCTATCGAAAACGTACCGTGAACGCCGTTCAGCCCGATGCTGCGCGAATACACCCCATCGGCCACGACTTCCATACCGGCCACCGCCCGCGTCGATAAAAACTGCAACATCGCCGACCAGTCATAGGGCGGTTGATACGCCAGCAACGCTCTCACAACGACAACAAGCCGCTGTACAACCCATACGCGGCGACCCCGGCACCCACCAGGACAACGATAAAAATGCCCTTCTCAATAGTGGTGAATAGTGGCTCGCCCTGCTCATGCTTGGCCTTGGCAAACAGAATTACCCCCGGCGCATACAGCAACGCCGACAACAGCAGATATTTGACGCCGCCGGCGTACAGCAACCACACCGCATATCCCAGCGCGATACCACCGATCATCAGGTCTTTGGTACGCTCGGCGCTGGCGTGTTCGTAGGTTTCGCCACGCCCGCTCAACAACACCGCATACGCCGCCGACCACAGGTACGGCACCAGAATCATCGACGAGGCGAGGTAGATCAGGCTGGTGTAAGTGCCGGCGGAAAACAGCGTGATCAGCAGAAAAATCTGGATCATCACGTTGGTCAGCCACAACGCGTTTACCGGTACATGGTTGGCATTTTCCTTTTTCAGGAAGGCGGGCATGGTCTTGTCTTTGGCCGTGGCGAACAAAATCTCGGCACACAGCAGCGCCCAGGACAGCAATGCCCCCAACAGCGAAATCGCCAGTCCAACGCTGATCAGCAACGCGCCCCAAGGCCCGACAATATGTTCGAGCACCGCCGCCAGCGACGGGTTTTGCAAGTTGGCCAGTTCCGGCTGACTCATGATTCCCAGCGACAGCACGTTGACCAGCACCAACAGCGCCAGCACCCCGATGAAACCGATGACCGTCGCCCGCCCTACATCCGAGCGTTTCTCCGCTCTCGCCGAATACACGCTGGCGCCCTCGATGCCGATGAAGACGAACACCGTCACCAGCATCATGTTGCGCACCTGGTCCATCACCCCGCCGAATTCCGGGTTGCTGTGCCCCCAGATATCCCGGGTAAAAATGTCGGCCTTGAAGGCGACGGCGGCGATGACGATGAACATGATCAGCGGCACGATCTTGGCCACGGTAGTCACCTGGTTGATGAACGCCGCCTCCTTGATCCCGCGCATCACCAGAAAATGCACGGCCCACAGCAACACCGAGGCGCATCCGATAGCAATGGGCGTGTTGCCCTGGCCAAAGACCGGAAAGAAGTAACCGAGGGTGCTGAACAGCAACACGAAATAACCGACGTTGCCCAGCCAGGCGCTGATCCAGTATCCCCAGGCTGACGAGAATCCCATGTAATCACCGAAGCCGGCCTTGGCGTAGGCGTACACCCCGGAATCCAGTTCGGGTTTGCGATTGGCCAGGGTCTGGAAGACGAACGCCAGCGTCAACATCCCCACGGCGGTGATGGCCCAGCCGATCAGCACTGCCCCCGCATCGGCCCGTGCCGCCATGTTCTGCGGCAACGAGAAAATCCCGCCACCAATCATCGATCCCACCACCAGGGCGATCAGCGCGCTCAGGCGTAGCTTTTGCGTCGGTTGTGACATTCCTGCGTCTCCACTGTTTTCCTGATGCGGCCGGGGTGACCCTTGTTAATAAAACCGTCACACGCTTGGTTTTAACTAAATAGATACAGCGTAATAACGTTTATTAGATGACGCCATGCCCAGCCTCGCTATTTATAACCGATCATTCTATGAGCGTCATGGTCAAGAGCATTTATGTGAACCAATCCTGGCAAATTCACTCCGTTCATGAAACCGGCGCCAAATAGTTGCGGAAACGAAAAAACCAACTAGCTTAAAAATCGAAGCAGGGGGTTCCTTATTCCTGTTTGTTCTGACCGAGGCCTCTGGATAGGGCTTTTCCGGCAGCATCGCCATGGACGGAAAAGATTTGTAACCCTTTAATAAACAATGGAATGTGCCCATCCAATGATCTAAGTCAGATGTTCGAACAGTTGGCAGAACTACTCTGTTGTCTCTCTTCTCCTGCACTGGAGTCATGCGATGTCTGAATCCCCCGGAAAACTGAAACTTGGCGCATTGGTTGCGTTGGTAGTCGGCTCAATGATTGGTGGCGGGATCTTCTCGTTGCCACAAAACATGGCCGCCAGTGCCGATGTTGGCGCTGTACTGATCGGTTGGGCCATCACTGCCGTCGGCATGCTGACCCTGGCGTTCGTCTTCCAGACCCTCGCCAACCGCAAGCCTGATCTGGATGGCGGGGTTTACGCCTACGCCAAGGCCGGATTCGGCGACTACATGGGTTTCTCTTCCGCCTGGGGGTACTGGATCAGTGCCTGGCTGGGCAACGTCGGCTACTTCGTGCTCTTGTTCAGCACCCTCGGCTACTTCTTCCCCATTTTTGGCGAGGGGAATACGGTGGCAGCCATCATCGGCGCATCGGTACTGCTCTGGGGTGTGCATTTCCTCGTGTTGCGCGGGATCAAGGAAGCGGCGTTCATCAACATGGTGACCACGGTCGCCAAGATCGTGCCGCTGTTGCTGTTCGTGTTGATCGCGATATTCGCCTTCAAACTGGACATCTTCACCGCCGACATCTGGGGTTTGAAAAACCCGGATCTGGGCAGCGTGATGAACCAGGTGCGCAAAATGATGCTGGTCACCGTCTGGGTGTTCATCGGCATCGAGGGTGCGAGCATTTTCTCGGCCCGCGCCGAAAAACGCAGCGACGTGGGTAAAGCGACCGTCATCGGTTTCATCACCGTGCTGCTGTTCCTGGTGCTGGTGAACGTGCTGTCCCTGGGGATCATGACCCAACCGGAACTGGCCAAGTTGCAGAACCCGTCGATGGCGGCGGTGCTCAAGCATGTAGTCGGTGAGTGGGGCGCGGTGCTGATCAGCGTCGGCTTGATCATCTCGCTGCTGGGGGCCTTGCTGTCGTGGGTGCTGCTGTGTGCGGAAATCATGTTCGCCGCCGCCAAGGACCACACCATGCCGGAGTTCCTGCGCAAGGAAAACGCCAACCATGTGCCGGTCAACGCACTGTGGCTGACCAACGCGATGGTGCAGCTGTTCCTGATCATCACCCTGTTTTCGGCCAGTACTTACCTGTCGCTGATCTACCTCGCCACCTCGATGATTCTGGTGCCCTACCTGTGGTCGGCGGCTTACGCCCTGCTGCTGGCGGTGCGCGGTGAAACTTACGAGAACGATGGCCGCGACCGCACCAAAGACCTGCTCATCGGCGCCATCGCGGTGATCTACGCGGTCTGGCTGGTCTACGCGGGGGGTACCAAATACCTGCTGCTGTCTGCCTTGCTCTATGCGCCTGGCGTGATCCTGTTCGCCAAGGCCAAGCGAGAACTCGGCAAACCTGTTTTCACCAACGTCGAGAAACTGATTTTTGCAGCCGTAATCGTGGGCGCCGTGGTGGCGGCCTACGGCCTATATGACGGTTTCCTGACCCTGTAACACCTGAATAATTTGTCATCTGGAGGATCACTGTAATGACCACGGAAAAAGTTAAGCTCGGTGTACATTCCGAAGCCGGCAAACTGCGCAAAGTCATGGTTTGCTCCCCCGGCCTGGCCCACCAGCGGCTGACCCCGAACAACTGTGACGAACTGCTGTTTGATGATGTGCTGTGGGTCGCCCAAGCCAAGCGCGACCACTTCGACTTCGTCACCAAGATGCGCGAACGCAACATCGACGTGCTGGAAATGCACAACCTGCTGACCGACATCGTCGCCATCCCGGAAGCGCTCGACTGGATTCTGGAGCGCAAGATCACCCCCAACTCTGTGGGCCTGGGGCTGATCAATGAAACCGGCTCGTGGCTGCGCAGCCTGGAGCCGCGCCAAATCGCCGAGTTCCTGATCGGCGGTGTCTCCGCCGATGACCTGCCGGACAGTTTCGGCGGCAAAACCATCGAGATGTTCCGCGACTTCCTCGGCCACTCCAGCTTCATTCTGCCGCCACTGCCCAACACCCAGTTCACCCGTGACACCACTTGCTGGATCTACGGTGGCGTGACCCTGAACCCGATGTACTGGCCGGCACGCCGTCAGGAAACCCTGCTGACCACCGCCATTTACAAATTCCATCCGCAATTCACCAACGCCGAATTCGAGATCTGGTACGGCGACCCGGACCAGGATCACGGCAGCTCCACCCTCGAAGGTGGCGACGTGATGCCAATCGGTAACGGCGTCGTGCTGATCGGCATGGGCGAGCGCTCGTCCCGTCAGGCCATTGGCCTGCTGGCGCAAAACCTGTTCAAAAACAAAGCGGTGGAAAAAGTCATCGTCGCCGGCCTGCCGAAATCCCGAGCGGCGATGCACCTGGATACCGTCTTCAGCTTCTGTGACCGCGATCTGGTCACCGTTTTCCCTGAAGTCGTCAACCAGATCGTCGCCTTCACCCTGCGTCCGGACGAGAAGAAACCGGGAGGCATCGACATCCGACGCGAAGAAACCAGCTTCCTCGACACGGTGGCCAAGGCCCTCAACCTGAAAGCGTTGCGGGTGGTGGAAACCGGCGGCAACAGCTTCGCCGCCGAGCGCGAGCAATGGGACGACGGCAACAACGTGGTGGCCGTGGAGCCAGGCGTGGTCATCGGTTATGACCGCAACACCTACACCAACACCTTGCTGCGCAAGGCGGGTATCGAGGTCATCACCATCAGCGCCGGCGAACTGGGGCGTGGACGCGGGGGCGGCCACTGCATGACCTGCCCGATCATTCGCGACCCTATCGACTACTAACCTTTGAGCCCTGGCCGCCGCTGCCGTCTCACCGACGGTATGCACGGCCAGGGGGATAACCGACACCTAAGGAGATCCATCATGGCTTTTAACATTCACAACCGTAATTTGCTGAGCCTGGAACACCACACTCCTCGCGAATTGCGCTATCTGCTCGATCTGTCCCGCGACCTCAAGCGCGCCAAGTACACCGGTACCGAGCAGCAACACCTCAAAGGCAACAACATCGCGCTGATCTTCGAAAAAACCTCGACCCGCACCCGTTGCGCCTTCGAAGTCGCCGCCTATGACCAAGGTGCCAACGTCACCTACATCGACCCGAATTCCTCGCAAATCGGTCACAAGGAAAGCATGAAGGACACCGCCCGCGTACTGGGGCGCATGTACGACGCTATCGAATACCGTGGTTTCAAGCAGGAAATCGTCGAGGAACTGGCCAAGTTTGCCGGTGTGCCCGTGTTCAACGGCCTGACCGATGAATATCACCCGACCCAAATGATCGCTGACGTGCTGACCATGCGTGAGAACGCCGACAAGCCAATCCACGAAATCAGCTACGTCTACCTGGGCGATGCCCGTAACAACATGGGCAACTCGCTGCTGCTGATCGGCGCCAAGCTGGGCATGGACGTACGCATCTGCGCGCCGAAAGCCCTGTGGCCGCTTGACGATCTGGTCGCACGCTGCAAGCAATACGCAGAAGAAAGCGGTGCGCGCATCACCCTGACTGAAGACCCGAAAGCCGCAGTCAAAGGCGTGGACTTCATCCACACCGACGTCTGGGTCTCGATGGGCGAACCGGTCGAAGCCTGGGCCGAACGTATCCAGCAACTGCTGCCTTATCAGGTCAACGCCGAATTGATGAAAGCCACCGGCAACCCGCGCACCAAGTTCATGCACTGCCTGCCGGCCTTCCACAACAGTGACACCAAGATCGGCAAGCAGATTGCCGAGCAGTACCCGAACCTGAAGAACGGCATCGAAGTGACTGATGACGTGTTCGAGTCGCCGGCCTGCATCGCCTTCGAGCAAGCGGAAAACCGCATGCACACCATCAAGGCGATCCTGGTGTCGACCCTGGCTGACCTTTAACGGCTCCCCTCTCCACCCGATCGTTCCCACGCTCTGCGTGGGAATGCCGCCACGGACGCTCCGCGTCCGATGTGACGCAAAAACGTCACGGGATGCATTCCCACGGGGACCGTGGGAACGATCATTTTGAAAGGACTGCATTATGCGTATCGTCGTCGCTTTGGGCGGTAACGCCCTGCTCCGCCGTGGTGAACCCATGACTGCGGACAATCAGCGCGCCAACATCCGGATCGCCACCGAACAAATTGCCAAGGTCCATGCCGGTAACCAACTGGTGATCGCCCACGGCAATGGTCCGCAGGTCGGCCTGTTGTCGCTGCAAGCCGCGGCCTACACCTCGGTTTCCCCTTACCCGCTGGACGTGCTTGGTGCCGAAACCGAAGGCATGATCGGCTACATCATCGAACAGGAACTGGGTAACCTGCTGGACTTCGAAGTACCCTTCGCCACCCTGCTCACCCAAGTTGAAGTCGACCCCAACGACCCGGCGTTCCAGAACCCCACCAAACCGATCGGCCCGGTGTACACCAAGGACGAAGCGGAAAAACTTGCCGCCGAGAAAGGCTGGGCGATTGCACCGGACGGGGACAAATATCGTCGCGTGGTAGCCAGCCCCAAACCGAAACGCATTTTCGAAATCCGCCCAATCAAATGGTTGCTGGAAAAAAGCAGCATCGTGATCTGCGCCGGCGGTGGCGGCATCCCGACCATGTACACGTCTCCAGGCGTACTGGAAGGTGTCGAAGCGGTCATCGATAAAGACCTGTGCTCGGCGCTGCTGGCCGAACAACTTGAAGCCGATCTGCTGGTGATCGCCACCGACGTCAGTGCCGCCTTCATCGATTACGGCAAGCCGACTCAGAAAGCCATCGGCCAGGCTCACCCGGATGAAATGGAAAAACTCGGCTTCGCCGCAGGCTCCATGGGACCGAAGGTTCAGGCCGCCTGCGAGTTCGCTCGCCACACTGGAAAAGTCGCGGTAATCGGTTCACTCTCAGACATCGAAGCGATCGTCCAGGGCACGGCCGGTACGCGCATCAGCACGGCAGCACCTGGCATTACTTACTTATAAGGAAAGACGTCTATGGCACAGTTTGAGCCTGGTCACTTGCACATCGAGCGTCATGCGTTGACCAAGGATGATGTTAGCTACAACGTGCACCTCGACTACAAGGTCGCGCAGGATCCCAAGAAAGGCAAAGGGATCGAGTTCACCCTGCATGGCAGCATGCAGGGAAAGGACGTGAAAGAGACCTTCTTCCTGCCCAAGGAAGAGGCCTACAACTTTGCCAACAACGTGACAAAAATCGCCGAGAAGTACGGCATTCCAAAGACACACAGCCAGATCGGCTCGGTCCACAAGCATTACGATCTGATGTTTAAAGATATCCGGGAGAAACTGGATATGAAGTCCGGTGACCCGGTGAATATCGAACACTTCGAATAACCCACGGACCCTGTGGGAGCGGGCTTGCTCGCGAAAGCGGTCTGACAGTCGACATCGCTAGCGACTGACACGCCGCCTTCGCAGGCAAGCCAGCTCCTACAGGGGTTCGGTGTAGTCCTGTATTCCTGTGCAGGATTTCAACATTCGCCCGCCCCAAGGCATACTTGCGCCCCTCCGCACCTCAGAATCAAAAACCGCCCCATGCGTATCCACGTCAGCTTCATCGACCGCGTCGGCATTACCCAGGAAGTCCTGGCCTTGCTCGGTGGGCGCAATCTCAATCTGGATGCGGTGGAAATGGTCCCGCCCAACGTTTACATCGACGCCCCGACCCTGAGCCCGCAAGTCCTCGAAGAGCTGCGCGATGCGCTGTTCAGCGTGCGTGGCGTGCAAGCGGTGACGGTGGTCGACATCCTTCCCGGCCAGCGCCGACACCTGCAACTCGACGCATTGCTCGCGGCCATGACCGACCCGGTACTCGCGCTGGACAGTGCCGGCAAAGTGTTGCTGGCCAACCCGGCACTGATTGCGTTGTACGGCCGTGAACCGGCCGGTGAAAGCATCGCCGAGCTGTTTGCCGACCCGGCGCTACTCGACGCCCTGCTTGAACACGGCTTTCGCTTGCCGCTGCGGGAAATCACGGTCAACGGTCAGACGTTGCTGCTGGACGCCACGCCGATCACCGATGCGGGCGCCCTGCTGACCTTGTACCAACCCAACCGCATCGGTGAACGCCTCTCGGCGCTGCACCATGACCACGCCGAAGGATTCGATGCGCTGCTCGGCGAGTCACCGGTCATCCGCACCCTCAAGGCTCGCGCCCAACGGGTCGCAGCCCTTGATGCGCCGCTGCTGATTCAGGGCGAAACCGGCACCGGGAAAGAACTGGTGGCGCGGGCCTGCCATGCCATCAGCGCTCGGCACAGTTCGCCATTTCTTGCCTTGAACTGCGCGGCATTGCCAGAGAACCTCGCCGAAAGCGAACTGTTCGGCTACGCCCCCGGCGCCTTCACCGGGGCGCAACGCGGCGGCAAACCGGGGCTGATGGAACTGGCCAACCAAGGCACCGTGTTTCTCGATGAGATCGGTGAGATGTCGCCGTATTTGCAGGCGAAACTGCTACGGTTTCTCAATGACGGCAGCTTCCGGCGAGTCGGCGGCGATCGTGAAGTGAAGGTCAATGTGCGGATTCTCAGCGCCACCCACCGCGATCTGGAAAAAATGGTCAGCGAAGGCAGCTTCCGCGAGGACCTGTTTTATCGCCTCAATGTGCTCAACGTTGAAGTCCCGCCGCTGCGCGAACGTGGCCAGGACATTCTGTTGCTCGCCCGCTACTTCATGCAGCAGGCCTGCGCGCAAATCCAGCGTCCGGTCTGTCGCCTGGCACCGGGCACCTACCCGGCGCTGCTGGGCAATCGCTGGCCGGGCAATGTGCGGCAATTGCAGAACGTGATCTTCCGCGCGGCAGCGATTTGCGAAAGCACACTGGTTGATATTGGCGACCTCGACATCGCCGGCACCTCCGTGGCGCGCCAGAGTGACGCAGACGTCGACAGCCTGGAGCAGGCGATGGAGGAGTTCGAGAAAACCCTGCTGGAAAAACTCTACGTCAGCTACCCCTCGACCCGCCAACTGGCCAGCCGCCTGCAAACGTCCCACACGGCGATTGCCCATCGGTTGCGCAAGTACGGCATACCTAACAAGCCCTGAAATCCCCAGACACCACAGTACCCCTGTGGGAGCCAGCCTGCTGGCGATGGGGCCATGTCAGTCGACATCTTTATCGCCTGTAATACCGCAATCGCCAGCAGGCTGGCTCCCACAGGTTTTGTGTTGTGCCGGGAAATCCTGCTCAAAAACGACCCCCACCCGTACTGAAAGCGCTACAGCGGAACGATATCGCTACACCCCTCTTCAATCACGGCTGTACAAGGCTTTGATCCACCTCGGCTTTCTTCCCTGCCCCTGCCCGTATCGATTTCGCTACAGCGCACACGTTTCACCCGCCCAAAAAAATCAATAAAACATTGATTAATAAGGACAAAACCAACATTGGCCGCGTTCTTGCTATGTAGTCCGTCATAACAGGGCTTGTTGCCCACGCATTCAATAGCGTCCACCAGACGAGTCTGGCCCCCTTAGGAGTTCCCATGAGCGAGTTGCGTTTTACTGAAGATCACGAATGGCTGCGCACCGAAGCTGACGGCACCGTTACCGTCGGCATCACCGCTTTCGCACAGAACGCCTTGGGCGACGTGGTTTTCGTACAACTGCCTGAGCTGCAGTCCTACGACAAAGGCGCTGAAGCCGCCACCGTGGAATCGGTAAAAGCCGCCAGCGGCGTCTACATGCCACTGGACGGTGAAGTGCTGGAAGTCAACCCGGCACTCGACAGCAGCCCGGAGCTGGTCAATGAAGATCCACTGGGCGAAGGCTGGTTCTTCCGCTTCCAGCCAACCGATGCATCGGCTGTCGCCAAACTGCTGGATCAAGACGCCTACGACCGTCTGATCAAAGCCAACGCCGAAGCCTGAGGAGCGCTGACATGACCCAAGTACCTTCTGTTTCTGTAAGCCTGACTACCGCCAACGAATTCATCGCCCGTCACATCGGCCCGCGTGCCGGCGACGAGCAAGCGATGCTCAACAGCCTCGGCTTCGACTCGCTGGAAGCCCTGAGCGCCAGCGTCATCCCGGACAGCATCAAAGGCACCAGCGTCCTGGGCCTGGAAGACGGTTTGAGCGAAGCCGAGGCCCTGGCCTCGATCAAAGCCATCGCCGGTAAAAACCAGCTGTTCAAGACCTTCATTGGCCAGGGCTACTACGGCACCCACACGCCGTCGCCGATCCTGCGTAACCTGCTGGAAAACCCGGCCTGGTACACCGCGTACACCCCGTACCAGCCGGAAATCTCCCAGGGCCGTCTCGAAGCGCTGCTGAACTTCCAGACCCTGATCAGCGACCTGACCGGCCTGCCGATTGCCAACGCTTCCTTGCTCGACGAAGCCACCGCCGCTGCCGAAGCCATGACCTTCTGCAAACGCCTGAGCAAGAACAAGGGCAGCCACGCCTTCTTCGCCTCCGTGCATTGCCACCCGCAAACCCTCGACGTGCTGCGCACCCGTGCCGAGCCGTTGGGCATCGACGTTGTGGTCGGCGACGAGCTCGAACTGACTGACGTGACGCCGTTCTTCGGCGCCCTGCTGCAATACCCGGCCAGCAACGGTGACGTGTTCGATTACCGCGAACTGACCGAACGCTTCCACGCCGCCAACGCTCTGGTCGCCGTGGCCGCTGACCTGCTGTCCCTGACCGTGCTGACGCCGCCGGGTGAATTCGGTGCCGACGTGGCCATCGGCAGCGCCCAACGTTTCGGTGTGCCGCTGGGCTTCGGTGGTCCGCACGCGGCGTACTTCTCCACCAAAGATGCGTTCAAGCGCGACATGCCGGGCCGTCTGGTCGGTGTCTCGGTGGACCGTTTCGGCAAGCCGGCCCTGCGCCTGGCCATGCAGACCCGTGAGCAACACATCCGTCGCGAGAAGGCCACCAGCAACATCTGCACTGCCCAAGTATTGCTGGCCAACATCGCCAGCATGTTCGCCGTGTACCACGGTCCGAAAGGCCTGACCCAGATCGCCAACCGCGTACATCACCTGACCGCCATTCTGGCCAAAGGCTTGAGCGCACTGGGCCTGACCGTCGAACAAGCCGCTTTCTTCGACACCCTGACCCTGAACACCGGCGCCAACACCGCCAAGCTGCACGATCAGGCGCGCGCACAGCGCATCAACCTGCGTGTAGTCGACGCTGAACGCCTGGGTCTGTCCCTCGACGAAACCACCACCCAGGCCGACGTCGAAACCCTGTGGAGCGTGCTGGCTGACGGCAAAGCCCTGCCAGATTTCGCTGCCCTTGCCGCTTCGGTGGTCAGCGCCATTCCGGCCGCACTGGTTCGTCAATCGCCGATCCTCAGCCACCCGGTGTTCAACCGTTATCACTCGGAAACCGAGCTGATGCGCTACCTGCGCAAGCTGGCCGACAAGGACCTGGCACTGGACCGCACCATGATCCCGCTGGGTTCGTGCACCATGAAACTCAACGCCGCCAGCGAAATGATCCCGGTGACCTGGGCTGAATTCGGTGCCCTGCACCCATTCGCCCCGGCCGAGCAAAGCGCCGGCTACCAGCAGCTGACCGACGAACTGGAAGCGATGCTGTGCGCCGCGACTGGCTACGACTCGATCTCGCTGCAACCGAACGCCGGTTCGCAAGGTGAATACGCCGGTCTGCTGGCGATTCGCGCCTATCACCAGAGCCGTGGCGAAGACCGCCGCGACATCTGCCTGATCCCGTCGTCGGCCCACGGCACCAACCCGGCCACCGCCAACATGGCTGGCATGCGTGTGGTCGTGACCGCTTGCGATGCACGCGGCAACGTCGACATCGAAGACCTGCGCGCCAAAGCCATCGAGCACCGCGAGCACCTCGCCGCGTTGATGATCACCTACCCGTCGACCCATGGTGTGTTCGAAGAAGGCATCCGCGAAATCTGCGGCATCATTCATGACAACGGCGGCCAGGTGTACATCGACGGCGCCAACATGAACGCGATGGTAGGCCTCTGCGCACCGGGCAAGTTCGGCGGCGACGTGTCGCACCTGAACCTGCACAAAACCTTCTGCATTCCACACGGCGGTGGCGGCCCGGGCGTCGGCCCGATTGGCGTGAAATCGCACCTGACGCCGTTCCTGCCGGGCCACGCCCAGATGGAACGCAAGGAAGGCGCCGTTTGCGCAGCACCGTTCGGCAGCGCGAGCATTCTGCCGATCACCTGGATGTACATTCGAATGATGGGCGGCGCAGGTCTCAAACGCGCTTCGCAGTTGGCGATCCTCAATGCCAACTACATTTCCCGTCGCCTTGAAGAGCATTACCCAGTGCTGTACACCGGCAGCAACGGCTTGGTGGCGCACGAATGCATCCTCGACCTGCGTCCACTGAAAGACAGCAGCGGCATCAGTGTCGATGACGTCGCCAAGCGCCTGATCGATTTCGGCTTCCACGCACCGACCATGTCGTTCCCGGTTGCCGGCACGCTGATGATCGAGCCGACCGAAAGCGAATCCAAGGAAGAACTGGATCGCTTCTGCGACGCCATGATCCGCATCCGCGAAGAGATCCGCGCCGTGGAAAACGGCACGCTGGACAAGGACGACAACCCGCTGAAGAACGCTCCGCACACCGCGGCGGAAATCGTCGGCGAGTGGACGCATCCTTACAGCCGTGAGCAAGCGGTTTACCCGGTTGCATCGTTGATCGAAGGCAAATACTGGCCACCGGTCGGTCGCGTCGACAACGTGTTTGGCGATCGCAACCTGATCTGCGCCTGCCCATCGATCGAGCTTTACGCCTAAAGCAGCTGCAAGCTCTAAGCTTCAAGCTACAAGTTAAAAGCCTGCGGGCTCTTACTTGCAGCTTGTAGCTTGCTGCTGACATCTGCGACTCCGGAGCCCAACCATGTCGTTAAGCGTGTTCGACCTGTTCAAGATTGGCATCGGCCCCTCCAGCTCCCACACCGTCGGTCCGATGCGCGCAGCCGCGCGGTTCGCCGAAGGTTTGCGCCGTGAAGGGCTGTTGGCAGCCACCAACTGTGTCAAAGTCGAGCTCTACGGCTCGCTCGGCGCTACCGGCAAGGGGCACGGCAGCGACAAGGCTGTGTTGCTCGGCCTGGAAGGTGAACACCCGGACACCGTGAATACCGAAACCGTCGCCGCTCGTCTGCAAAACATCCGTGACAACGGTCGCTTGAACCTGCTCGGCGAACACAGTATTGCGTTCAACGAGAAAGAACACCTGGCGATGATTCGCAAACCGTTGGCCTATCACCCCAACGGCATGATCTTTCGTGCCTTCGATGCTGCCGGCCTGCAGATCCGCAGCCGCGAGTACTACTCGGTCGGCGGCGGTTTTGTGGTCGATGAAGACGCCGCCGGTGCCGACCGCATCGTCGAAGACGCCACACCCCTGACCTTCCCGTTCAAAAGCGCCAAGGATCTGCTCGGTCATTGCACCACCTACGGCCTGTCCATCAGCCAGGTGATGCTGACCAACGAAAGCGCCTGGCGCCCGGAAGCGGAGACCCGCTCCGGCCTGCTGAAGATCTGGCAAGTGATGCAAGACTGCGTCGATGCCGGTTGCCGCAACGAAGGCATTCTGCCCGGAGGGTTGAAGGTCAAACGTCGCGCCGCAGCCCTGCATCGACAACTTTGCAAAAACCCGGAATCGTCGTTGCGCGATCCGCTGTCGGTGCTGGATTGGGTCAACTTGTACGCACTGGCGGTCAACGAAGAAAACGCCAACGGCGGACGCGTCGTGACCGCACCCACAAACGGTGCGGCAGGCATTGTCCCGGCAGTGTTGCATTACTACATGCGCTTTATTCCTGGGGCTACCGAAGATGGCGTCGTGCGCTTTCTGCTGACTGCGGCGGCCATTGGCATTCTCTATAAAGAAAACGCCTCGATCTCTGGCGCCGAAGTCGGTTGCCAGGGCGAGGTCGGCGTGGCTTGTTCGATGGCCGCCGGCGCCCTGTGCGAGGTTCTTGGCGGCACCGTACAGCAAGTGGAAAACGCCGCCGAAATCGGCATGGAACACAACCTCGGCCTGACCTGCGACCCGATTGGCGGGCTGGTGCAAGTGCCTTGCATCGAGCGCAACGCCATGGGCTCGGTGAAAGCGATCAACGCGGTACGCATGGCCCTGCGCGGCGACGGTCAGCACTTCGTCTCCCTCGACAAGGTCATCCGCACCATGCGCCAGACCGGCGCCGACATGAAAAGCAAATACAAGGAAACCGCCCGTGGCGGTTTGGCGGTCAACATTATCGAGTGCTGATGCTCACGCGCATTCGCACACTTTTTCAGGAGCTGAATATGTCCACCGAACAATTGCTGAAAACCCCATTGCACGCCCTGCACATCGAACTCGGTGCGCGCATGGTGCCCTTCGCCGGCTATGACATGCCGGTGCAATACCCGCTCGGCGTGATGAAAGAACACCAGCACACCCGTGATCAGGCCGGGTTGTTCGATGTTTCGCACATGGGCCAGATCCGCCTGACCGGCGCCAATGCCGCCAAGGCTCTGGAAACCCTGGTGCCGGTGGACATCATCGACCTGCCAGTGGGCATGCAGCGTTACGCGATGTTCACCAACGAAACCGGTGGCATCCTCGACGACCTGATGGTCGCCAACCTCGGTAACGACGAACTGTTCCTGGTGGTCAACGCGGCCTGCAAGGATCAGGACCTGGCGCACCTGCGCAAGCACATTGGCGAGCAGTGCACCATCGAGCCTTTGTTCGAAGAACGCGCCCTGCTGGCCCTGCAAGGTCCGGCCGCGGTCACCGTGCTCGCGCGCCTGGCACCCGAAGTGACGAAAATGACCTTCATGCAGTTCGCCCGCGTGAAACTGCTGGGCGTTGACTGCTTTGTCAGCCGTTCGGGGTACACCGGTGAAGACGGTTTCGAAATCTCGGTACCGGCCGCCAACGCCGAAGCCCTTGCCCGCTCGCTGCTGGCTGAAGTTGAAGTAGAGGCCATCGGCCTCGGTGCTCGCGACTCGCTGCGCCTGGAAGCCGGCCTGTGCCTCTATGGCCATGACATGAACACCGACACCACCCCCATCGAAGCCAGCCTGCTGTGGGCCATCTCCAAGCCTCGTCGTGCCGATGGCGCGCGGGCTGGCGGCTTCCCTGGCGCTGAAACCGTGTTCGCACAACAACAAGGCGGTGTCAGCCGCAAGCGCGTCGGTCTGCTGCCCCAGGAACGCACGCCAGTGCGTGAAGGCGCGGAAATCGTCAACGAAGCCGGCGATATCATCGGTACTGTGTGCAGTGGGGGCTTCGGTCCAACCCTGGGCGGTCCGTTGGCCATGGGTTACGTCGACAGCGCCTATATCGCCATCGACACACCCGTATGGGCAATTGTCCGTGGGAAAAAGGTGCCTTTGCTTGTAAGCAAAATGCCATTTGTTGCTCAACGCTACTATCGCGGTTGATTGACTGTTTCTATAAGTAACGCGGTTGCGTTAACAGTGCACTAATGTGTAACGCAACCGCCATAAAACAGTGCGCATCATTCGTTTTTGAACGCTGCTTATAACGTTCGAAAACAAGTGAACGACAACAAAGAATAAGACCGCACTAGTGGATCGACTAGTGTGCTCAACCTGAGGAAAACCGGGCCTCTGACGGGGCTTGTTTTTTCTCCCGTAGTTGGCGTAGAGTTTGTCCACTGTGTTTGCATGGGTCGCTTGGAATCGTGACCTGGGCAGTAGCCTACAAGTTAGCTACATCCCGTTCGACGTCTTCTTACTCTCCTGCAACCAGCCCCAGTACTCTTTCATGAGAAAGCGACTGTCATTAATTTTAGCGTCAAAGGAAATAAGAAATGTCCCAACGTCAGAGCGGTACCGTCAAGTGGTTTAACGACGAGAAAGGTTTTGGTTTTATCACTCCTGAAAGCGGTCCGGATCTGTTCGTGCATTTCCGCGCCATCCAGGGCAATGGCTTCAAGAGCCTGAAAGAAGGCCAGAAAGTGACTTTCGTTGCTGTGCAAGGCCAGAAAGGCATGCAGGCTGACGAAGTACAAGCAGAAGCTTAATCTCCTGTAACGAAAAAGCCCCTGATGCTGACATCAGGGGCTTTTTTGTGCGCGTAAATCCGTAAAATGGCTTTTTTTTCTGTCCAGAGGCTGCCATGTCGAAACACCTGCTCAACCCCCAGGGCGAGTTTCCCGCCGTCACCCTGGGTCGTCGCCTGGCAGCGATGTTCTATGACTTCCTGTTGTGTACCGCCCTGCTGATCGTCACCAGCGGCATTTACAAGATGATCCAGATGGCGATCCTCGGCGAAGAGAAAATGCGCACCCTGACCGAAGCAGGCGCACTGGACGGTGATCCATTGCTCTCGACCGTGCTGCTGTTTGTATTGTTCGGCTTCTTCGCCAAGTTCTGGACCTGGTCAGGCCAGACCCTCGGCATGCAAGTGTGGTGCATCCGCGTACAGAATGCCGATGGCTCGTCCATCAGCCTGTGGCAGGCTCTGTTGCGGTTTGTGGTGTCGATAGCGTCCTGGCTATGCGGTGGGCTGGGATTCTTCTGGTCGCTGTTCGACAAGCAGAAGCGCAGCTGGCATGACATCTACTCCAATACGCAGCTGGTGCGGATTCCGAAGAAAACCAAGTAATTCAGCCGTACGAAAACCACTGTGGGAGCGAGCCTGCTCGCGATGGCGGTGCATCAGTCAACATTGATATGACTGACAGGCCGCTTTCGCGAGCAAGCTCGCTCCCACAGGGTTTGGCGACTTACCTGAAAGAACTCAGGCGTTGCCGGCCAGTTTCATCCGCGCAGCCTGCGTGAAGTCGAGCATGCGCTTCAACGGCCGAATCGCTTGAGGGATCAACGCCGGATCAACAAAGATCTCGTTCGTCCCCTCTTTCAAGCTCTTGAGCGTGCGCTCAAGGGTGTTCATCGCCATCCACGGGCAGTGCGCGCAACTGCGGCACGCAGCGCCGTTACCGGCCGTTGGCGCTTCGATGAAGACCTTGTCCGGGCACAGCTGCTGCATTTTGTAGAAAATGCCGCGATCAGTGGCGACGATCAGCGTTTTGTTCGGCAGGCTCTGGGCCGCTGCGATCAGCTGACTGGTGGAGCCGACGGCATCCGCCAGTTCGATCACCGCGGTTGGCGACTCTGGGTGCACCAGAATCGCCGCATCCGGGTACAGCGCCTTCATGTCTTCCAGCTGCTTGGACTTGAACTCTTCGTGGACGATGCAGGCACCGTCCCACAACAACATGTCCGCACCGGTCTGGCGCTGAATGTAGGTGCCCAGGTGTTTGTCCGGGCCCCAGATAATGGTCTCGCCGTTATCCATCAGGCTTTCGACAATCTCCAGCGCACAACTGGACGTCACCACCCAATCCGCTCGCGCTTTGACCGCCGCCGAGGTATTGGCATAGACCACGACGGTACGTTCCGGGTGCTGATCGCAAAACGCCGAAAACTCATCCACCGGGCAACCCAGGTCCAGCGAGCAGGTCGCTTCGAGGGTTGGCATCAGCACACGTTTTTCAGGGTTGAGGATTTTTGCGGTTTCGCCCATGAATTTCACCCCGGCGACCACTACGGTCTTGGCCGGGTGTGCATTGCCGAAGCGGGCCATCTCCAGCGAGTCGGAGACGCAACCACCGGTTTCTTCGGCCAGGGCCTGAATCACCGGATCGCAATAGAAGTGGGCAACCAGCACCGCGTCCTGAGCCTTGAGCTCGGCGGCGATGGCGGCACGGTAATAGGCTTCTTCCTCGGCGGTCAGCGGCTTGGGCTGCTTGGCGTCGAGGTGAGCCTGAACCAGAAGGCGTTCGGAAATCTGCGTCATGTTCGCAAGACCTGCAGGCGCATTTGCGCGAAAGTCGAGTATACACCCGGCTCCGGACCCATCAGGGTACCGCCGGGAGAGTGAGTATTCATCAGGCACGGACAGCGTTGAAGCTGCGCAAGGCTACAGAATATCCCGTGGATGCAAAAGATGATTCTGACCTGCCTGCGCCATACGGTGCAGCCCGGAACCTGGCCGACCTTAAATCGCAGGCAAAAAAAAATCCGGAAATCCTCACTTGCGTGGGCCTTCCAGACTTTTAAAACTGCTACAAAAATGGTGGGTCGTGTGGGATTCGAACCTACGACCAATTGGTTAAAAGCCAACTGCTCTACCAACTGAGCTAACGACCCGCTGTGTGGTGGCGCGTATAATACTGATTTTTAAGGACTATTCAACACCTAATTTGAAATAAATCAAAAATAAGGTGTTGGGTCACTGATTCCGGCCGCCGCGAAGCCTTCTGCACGCAGTCGGCAGCTGTCGCATTTGCCGCACGCATGGCCATTATCGTCCGCCTGATAGCAGGAAACGGTCAGCCCGTAATTGACCCCAAGCTTCACGCCCGCCTCGACGATCTGCGCTTTGCTCAGGTTCTGCAGAGGCGCCTGGATACGGAATCCATTGCCCTCTACACCAGCCTTGGTGGCCAGATTGGCCATGCGCTCGAAGGACTCGATGAACTCGGGCCGGCAGTCCGGGTAGCCGGAGTAATCCACCGCGTTGACACCAATAAAGATGTCGCGCGCACCCAGCACTTCGGCCCAGCCCAATGCCAGCGACAGGAACACCGTGTTGCGCGCTGGCACGTAAGTGACTGGAATGCCCTCCCCCAGCGCCTCCGGAATGTCGATGTTGCGGTCAGTCAGCGCCGAACCGCCCATACCATTCAGATTCAGGCCGATGACTTTGTGCTCGATTACACCAAGGTCTCGCGCGACGCGTTCGGCAGCGTACAACTCGGCATGAGAGCGCTGACCGTAATCGAAGCTCATGGTGTAGCAGCTGTAACCCTCGGCACGAGCCATGGCCACGACGGTCGCCGAATCCAGACCGCCGGAGAGCAGGATGACCGCACGTTTTTCAGCTGTGTTCAGTTGTTCCGTCATTTCAGCGCCCCGGCTCGTCATTCCAAAGATATTTATGCAGCTGCAATTGCAAACGCACTGGCAGGTTGTCCGCCACCACCCAATCCGCCAGGTCCCGAGCATTCAGGTCATGGTGACTAGGCGAGAACAGGACTTCGCCGGCGCGACGATCAAGACCGTACTGGATCAACTTGGACACGGCCCAGTCGTAGTCTTCCCGCGAGCAGATGACAAACTTAACCTGGTCGTTAGGTGTGAGCAGCTCGATATTTTCGTAGCGGTTGCGGTGTGCCTCCTTCGAACCCGGGGTTTTCAGGTCGACAACGCGACTGACCCGAGCATCTACTGCCGAGATATCGATCGAACCACTGGTTTCCAGTGACACTTCGTAACCGGCGTCGCACAACTGCTTGAGCAATGGGATGGCGTTAGGTTGGGCCAGCGGTTCGCCACCGGTGACACACACATAACGTGGGCGGAAACCGGCCACTTGCTCGAGGATGTCGTCGAGCGGGCGAATGGTGCCGCCAGTGAACGCGTAGGCGCTGTCGCAGTATTGGCAACGCAGCGGGCAACCGGTCAGGCGCACAAATACTGTGGGCAGCCCGGCAGTCCGCGTTTCACCCTGCAACGAGTAAAAAACTTCGGTAATTCTCAATGTGTCTTGCATAGTCGCCACGGGCATAACAGCTAAACAGGCTGTCCGCCTCCGTCAGGCACTTAAAGGAACCCCGCCACCGCGCAGATCCCAAAAAGCGTGTTTCATAAAAAGGGGGTGAATTCTAACGAAAAAACCCGCGACAAGCGCGGGTTTCTTCAAAACGGGATCTGACAGCCTTACATGCGCTGCAAGTCTCGCTGGGCCAACTGAGCGGCGGAAGTGCCCGGGTATTGCGACACAACCTGCTGCAGAATGCCTTTTACCTTGTCTGTGTGACCGAGGCGGCGTTCCACATCAGCCAGCTTGTACAACGAATCAGGCACTTTGGCGTGCTTCGGGTACAGCTGTGAAACCTTGGCGAACGCCTGACCTGCACCTTGCAGATCGCCTTTGGCCAGGTTCACTTCACCCAACCAGTACTGGGCATTGCCCGAGTATTGGCTGTTCGGGTATTTGCGCAGGAAGGCAGCAAAAGCCTGGCTGGCCTTGTCGAAATCCTTGGCTTTGATCAGGTCGAAGGCTGCGTCGTAATACAGCTTTTCCTTCGCCGGATCAGCCGGTTCGCTACCTGCGGCAGGCGCATGAGCGGCAGCCG
>NZ_AKJS01000197.1 GCF_000282215.1 Pseudomonas sp. GM21 | reverse complement strand
GAACGCAGGCTTCGCCAGCTGCTACGGTCCGCGTTAAGGCTTAACTGATCGGCATTAGGGCAAGCCCGCTCCCACATTGGCTCTTCAGCGTACCTTTAATCGGATTTACCAGTTACTTGCACTGAACCGCCCCAGGCGTTGCGGGTTCGGCCTTGGCCGGCAGATCGGGGTTTTCCATGACCTGAAGGATCGAGGCTTCCGGATCAAAATCGTCTTCTTCCAGCTCGATGAATTCCTCGGGCAGGAAGATATTCAGCACGATAGCGCACAACGCCCCGACGGTAATCGGCGATTCAAAGATGTTGTGCAGCGCCAGCGGCAACTCGCGCAACACCTCCGGTACTGCCGCCACACCCAGGCCCATGCCGAGGGAAATCGCCACGATCAGCATGTTGCGTCGGTGCAGGCCGGCTTCGGCGAGGATCTTGATCCCGGCCACCGCCACGGTGCCGAACATTACCAATTCGGCGCCGCCAAGCACGGGCTTCGGCATCAGTTGCAGCACCGCGCCGATCATCGGGAACAACCCCAGCAGCACCAGCAAACCGGCGATGAAGAATGCCACGTAGCGACTGGCGACACCGGTGAGCTGGATCACGCCGTTGTTCTGGGCAAACGTGACCATTGGCATGCTGTTGAACACGGCAGCCATCGCCGAGTTAAGGCCGTCGGCGAGCAGGCCGGATTTGATCCGGCGAATGTAGATAGGGCCTTTGACCGGTTGCCGGGAAATCATCGAGTTGGCGGTCAGGTCACCGGCAGCTTCCAGCGGCGACACGAGGAAAATCACCGCAATTGGCACAAAGGCGACCCAGTCGAAGTTGAAACCGTATTTGAACGGCACGGGCACGCTCATCAGCGGTACATCGGGCAGGCTGGCGAAATTGACGTCGCCCATCAACCAGGCCACGACATAGCCCAGGGTCAGGCCGATGACGATGGCTCCGAGGCGCAGAAAGGGCACATCGACCCGGTTCAACAACACAATGGTGCCGAGCACCAAGGCTGCCAGGGCCAGATGACTGGCTGCGCCGAGGTCCGGCGCTCCGAAGCCGCCGGCGATGTCGGTCATGGCCACTTTGATCAGCGACAAGCCCATCAGCGTAATGATCGTGCCAGTCACCACCGGGGTGATCAGCATCCGCAGTTTGCCGATGAACTGGCTCAGCGCCACTTCAATGAACGCAGCAAAGAAGCACACGCCGAAGATCGTCGAGAGTATTTCATCGGTGCCGCCGCCTCGTGCCTTGACCATGAACCCGGCACTGAGAATCACACTGATGAACGAGAAACTGGTGCCTTGCAGACACAGCAAGCCGGAGCCGACCGGGCCGAACCGTCGGGCTTGAACAAAGGTGCCCAGCCCCGAGACGAACAGCGCCATGCTGATCAGGTACGGTATTTCACTTTGCAGGCCGAGGGCACCACCCATGATCAGGGTCGGCGTGATGATGCCGACAAAACTCGCCAACACATGTTGCAGGGCGGCGAAGACGGTGGCGGTCAGGTGCGGGCGGTCGTTGAGGCCGTAAATCAGGTCGTTGTTGCGTGCAGCGGGGGCTTTTTCAGAGGCGGTCATGGTTGATTGCGTGCCAAAAGGCGGGCTGGGTCAGAAATGGAGGCGCAGGATGCCAGCAGCGGGCATCAAGGGCAACGAACAAGATCTGCCGCCTTACACCGATCGTTCCCATGCTCCGCGTTGGAATGCAACCCGTGACGCTCTGCGTCACATTCAGAAGCGCAACGCGGAGCGTCCCTGGCGGCATTCCCACGCAGAGCGTGGGGAACGATCACTGCCTGAAAGGTCAGGTTTTTCTGAAGGCAGCAAGCAAATCCTGCTCAAATGCCTTCTGCGCATCCCCCGGTACTTGTGCGCGATGCCTCGCCAGATGAAATTCGACCTCAAAACTCATCTCGCCCTGGCGCACGGCACGCAACAACCCCTTGTCTTCCCAACTGCGGGCAAAGTGATTGGGCAAATACCCCACGTGTTTGCCGGACAGAATAAAGGCGAGGGTGCCTTCGACTTGCTCGGAGCGTGCTGAACACAGTTTTCCTTGAAACGGTTCGTCGGCGCGCAGAAACCGATAGGGATGATCGACCGGGTCGCAGGCTTGCAGCGCTTCATCGTTCGGCGCGACATCGGTGAACAACGGATGGCCGGGAGCGCAATACAGGTGCTGGGTCTCGGTGAATAATTGGCGGTAGTCAAATGCGCTCTGGATCCGGGAGAAATAGCCGATGGCCAGGTCCAGCCGTTGTTGCAGCAGCAAGCGTTCCATTTCGCCGGGCATGGCACTGATCAGTTCGATGCGCACCGATTCATCCCGCTCACGAAAGCGCCGGATCGCATCCGCTACCCGTTGCAGCACCGATTGATCAAGGGCTTCGGAAAGACCCAGGCGCACTTCGCCAATCAATCTGCCCGCCACGCCGTTGGATTGATGACGAAAGGCTTCGATTGATTCGAACAGCCCACGTGTGGCGGTCAACAGCTGTTCGCCCTTGGGCGTGACCTTGAACCCGCCCTTGCCGCGACTGCACAAGCGATAACCGAGGCGGGTTTCGAGCCTGGCCATTTGCTGGCTGATGCTCGACTGGCTCAAACCCAGCTCGCCTTGGGCTGCGCTGAAACCGCCGCACTCGACCACGCGCACAAACAGGCGCAGCAGTTGCAGGTCGAGGTCGTGAAGTTGCCCGAGCATCAAACATTACTCCGCCATAAAGTCAGGTTAACAAACTTGATATTTTCCCAATGTATCCGAGCGCGCACGCTGGCACCACTTCCTCCGCGCACTCGCTTGTGGAGCACCTTCCATAGCCGCCAATAACAAAAAGGAGATCTCCATGGACGCCCCGACGCAAAACGATCAGGCCATGACCCGCGACAGCCTCTATGGAACTGCCGCCGAAAGCACCTACGCCGGCATCACCAGCTTCATGCGCCGTCGCTACAGCCGCGACTTGCGCGGTGTCGAGGTCGCGGTCAGCGGTGTCCCGTTCGACACTGCCACCAGCAACCGCCCCGGCGCACGTTTTGGGCCACGCGGCATTCGCGCAGCGTCCACAGGAATTGCCTGGGAGCGCCACTGGCCGTGGACCTTTGATCCGTTCGATCACTTGGCGGTCATCGACTATGGCGATTGCGACTTCGATTACGGTTCACCGCACACGATTCCAGAAAGCATTGAGGCCCACGCCGAACACATCCTGAGCAGCGGCAGCGCCATGCTGACGTTCGGCGGCGATCACTTTATTACTTACCCGCTGCTCAAGGCCCATGCGCGCAAACATGGCCCGTTGTCGCTGATCCACTTCGACGCCCACAGCGATACTTGGCCGGACGAGGACGGCAAGCGGGTCGACCACGGCACCATGTTCTGGCATGCGGCCAGGGAAGGGCTGGTGGATCCGTCGCGTTCGGTGCAAATCGGCTTGCGCACCACCAATGACGATCACCAGGGTTTTCAGGTGCTGGATGCGCGTATGGTGCATCGCCAGGGCTGCGAGGCGATTGTCGAAGCGATCCGGGCGAGGGTAGGGGATAACCCGGTGTACCTGACGTTCGATATCGATTGCATCGACCCGGCGTTCGCCCCAGGCACGGGGACGCCGGTGTGCGGTGGCTTGAGCACCGTGCAGGCGCTGGAGATTCTGGGCGGATTACGCGGGATCAATCTGGTGGGCATGGACGTGGTCGAAGTTGCGCCGGCCTATGATCACGCGGACATTACCTCACTGGCAGCAGCGACATTGGCGATGGAGATGCTGTGTTTGTATGCGGCGAGGCACAAGGTCGACCGCTAACACGCGGTCAAAATGTGGGAGCGGGCTTGCCGGCTCCCACATTTTTGATGTGTGTCAGGCCACTGGGATGATGGGCAGGTCGAGGGTATGGTCACCGCTAAACCGTGAAAAAGAGCCGGCAAGCGTTTCGTGCGGCACACCTTTCGCCACATCGCTGGCGTCATCGAGTCGCGACAACTGATCCGCGTTCAGTTGCACGTTCAGCGCCCCCAGCGTCGCATCCAATTGCTCACGGGTGCGCGAACCCAGAATCGGAATCAGCGCGGTGGTCGAGCGCTGGGCTTTTGCCCGCAACCAGGCAATGGCCACGTGCGTGGCGCTCGCCTCCAGTTCGGCTGCAACGGCGAGCAACGTGTCAAGGATGGCGGTTTCCCGGGCGCCTTTTTCCGCATGGATCAACATGCCGAGTTTGGACGCGCGATTGTCGCTATCGTTGGAGCGGTACTTGCCGGTAAGAAAGCCGCCACCCAATGGCGACCACAATGTCGCGGCCAGGCCCAAGGCTTCTGCCATCGGCAGTTGTTCACGTTCGGCAGTGCGTTCTGCCAGGCTATATTCCACCTGAATCGCTGCAATCGGCGAAAAACCACGCACTTCGGCCAACAAGTCGGCGCGGGCGATTCGCCACGCTGGGAAGTTCGACAGCCCCGCGTAATGGATCTTGCCGGCGCGCACAAGATCATCGAAGCCGCGCAAGATTTCTTCCATTGGCGTCACACCATCGCTCATGTGCGCCCAGAACAGGTCCAGGTGATCGGTTTTCAGCCGGGTCAGGCTTTCTTCCACGGCGCGAACCATGTTTTTGCGGTTGTTACCGGTGTGGGAAATGCTCGCGGACGGCGTCGTCCCCACGGTGTACTTGCTGGCGATAACCAGACGATCGCGCTCTGCCGCGATAAATTCACTGAGCATGACTTCCGACTGACCCGCCTGATAACCGTTGGCGGTGTCGATGAAGTTTCCGCCGGCCTCCAGGTAGCCATCGAAAATACGCTTGGCTTCGTCGCGTTCGGCACCATGACCCCAGCCAGTGCCGAAATTGCCGGCGCCTAGCGCCAGTTCCGAAACCCGCAAGCCGGTTTTGCGGCCAAATACTTTGTAATGCATGGGGTGACTCCTGAGGAAAGACGCCGGGATTGAATATAAATGTCTGGCGACATGTATTAAATATGATGCCAATAATATTAGCCGTCAAGACGCTTTGCCCTTGCTGGTCAAACGAGGCGACGGCCGGCCCCGCAACGAACAGGGAAGCTCCTGGCTGGAGCGCAGCCCGTAGCAGCTGCCGAGCCTGCGAGGCTGCGTCCGGCGACGCAGTCGCCGTAAAACCAGGCACTGCGGTGTAACGGAAAAACCGCATTCGCAGGATCTACGACGACTTCGTCGCCGAACGCAGCCTCGCAGGCTTGGCAGCTGCTACAGTCCGTACGCATAAGGGACGTATACTCCCGCCCATGAATGTCGACTCTCCGTTAAGCGCCTGGCAGCACGCCATCGAGCACAAGGGTTTTGTCCAGGACGAAGCCCAGGAGCACGCTGTGTGGGCGCTGCAAAAATGCCACGAAGCCTTGCATGAAGGGCGAGCGCCGATCATGGGCGTTTACCTGTGGGGGCCGGTCGGGCGGGGCAAGACCTGGTTGATGGATCAGTTCT
Organism: Pseudomonas sp. GM21; assembly: GCF_000282215.1. Taxonomy (GTDB): domain Bacteria; phylum Pseudomonadota; class Gammaproteobacteria; order Pseudomonadales; family Pseudomonadaceae; genus Aquipseudomonas. The sequence continues at coordinate 30,474 of NZ_AKJS01000197.1, read as the reverse complement.
ACCAAACCCTGCGTGTGCCGGCCCGACGTCAACATTTCCACCATTTCATGGGCTGGGTGCACCAGCGTTCGTTTCAACTGACCGGCACCGCCGACCCGTTGAAGGCGTTGGCGCGCGAGTTGAGCGAGGAAGTGCGGGTCCTGTGTTTTGACGAGTTGTTCGTCAACGACATCGGTGACGCGATCATTCTCGGGCGCTTGTTTCAGGTGATGTTCGAGCAAGGCGTGGTGATGGTGTGTACTTCCAACCAGCCGCCGGATCAGCTCTACGCCGATGGCTTCAACCGCGACCGCTTTGTGCCCGCCATTGAGGCGATCAAGCAACACATGCAGGTGATTGCCGTGGAGGGCAGTGTAGACCATCGTCTGCACCCCGGCGCTGCGTTGCAGCGATATTGGGTGAGCGATGCCGCGCATCCCGACGCGCTCGGCGACGTGTTCAAGGCGCTGACCATCGGCCAGTCCGTGTCCAGCGAGCCGGTCACGGTCGGCTACCGTCAGGTCAATACCGTGCGGGCCAGCGCCGGCGTACTTTGGTGTCGTTATGCCGACCTGTGCGAGCAACCTTTTTCGGCCATGGACTTCATGACCCTGTGCGACACCCACAGCGCTATTCTTTTGAGTGAGGTGCCCAACCTCAGCGCGCAAAAACGTGAAGGGCGCATCGCCCGAGGCACTGAAGACGCTGCCGAACACGTGGTTGCGGGGGACCGCGAACTGCCGCAACTGTCGGTTCACGACGATGGCGTGCGGCGTTTCATCGCGCTGGTGGACGAGTGCTACGACCGCAAAGTGCCGCTGTACCTCGAAGCACAGGTGCCGATGGAGGCCTTGTACACCGAGGGTTATCTGGAATTTCCGTTCCGTCGCACCTTAAGCCGTTTACAGGAAATGCAGCTGCAACGTTTCGCTGAAGCCTAATTTCCGGGAGCCGCGAACATGAATCAGCCCCTGTCTCATCACTTGCTGACCATGGCTTATCAGAACGCCTGGGCCAATTATCGACTGGCCAAGGCTTGGCACCAGTTGAGTCCGCCTGAACTGTCAGCGCCTCGCGTGAGCTTCTTTCCCAGCCTCATCGCCACCCTCAATCACATCCTGACCTGCGACTGGTTCTACGTGGATGCGCTGGAGCGCGAGTTGCGCGGGGACGTTCCGCATCATGATTGTTACGTTTTTTTCAAAGAAGACGTTCCGTTCACCGTCGGCGCTGATCTGAGGCGCGAGCAATCCCTCGTCGACAATCGATTGATCGCTTACTGCGAGCAATTGCGCGACGCAGATCTGGGGCGAATCGTGACCATCGCCCGGGACACGCCGCAACATGACAGTCGTTTGCGCCTGCTGTCCCATCTGTTCGAACACCAGCTTCATCATCGCGGGCAGGTGCATGCCATGCTCAGTGGGACCTCGGTCGCACCACCACAACTGGACGAGTTTTTCTGCGCGGGCGAGTGGGGTCTGAGGGCGGCGGATTTTGCCGAGCTGGGCTGGACCGAGACGCTGATCTGGGGCGTTTGAGGCAGGATCAGGTTGTGGGCGATGGCGACTCGCGATAATGTCCTTCGACTTTGCGGCGCGAGTGACGCGCCGGGACCACTCGACGGGATAGCAACGATGGAAAGGGAATCCGCAGACATTCTTGTACTACAGGCCAGCTACACCAACCCGGTACACGCCGAGGCGATCGGTGTGGTGCTCAATGCCTATGCGCAAGACCCTATGGGCGGCGGACAGGCGTTGCCCGAGGATATTCTGCTGCAATTGCCCGGGGAGCTGGCCAAGCGTCCCCATGCCTTCAGTGTGCTGGCCTTTGTCGACGGCGTGCCGGCCGGGCTGGTCAACTGTTTCGAAGGCTTTTCGACCTTCGCTTGCCGGCCGCTGGTCAACGTGCACGACGTGTCAGTAGTGCCGCAGTTTCGCGGCCTGGGGCTGAGTCAGAAGATGCTGCAAAAGGTTGAGGACATTGCCCGCCAGCGTGGCTGCTGCAAGATCACCCTGGAAGTCCTCGAAGGCAATACGGTTGCGCAAGCGTCCTACGGCAAGTTCGGTTTTGCCGCTGGCATGTTCGACCCGGCCCATGGTCGCATGCTGTTCTGGACCAAGAGTCTTTAAGCGCGCACGAATGTTTTGAGCAGGCATGAAAAAGGGCGCCCCTCGGGACGCCCGGCGGGCTTGAATTACTTCGGTTTGTACGACTCGGTCATTTGCGCGGTTGGATCGGTAGGTACTGGCAGCTCGATGTTTTTGATCTCGAAGCCATTAGCCTTCTGTTGGGCGAGATGCAAACGCTCGTAGTAGAAGCGCATGCGTTCGCCGCCGTGTTCTGCAAAGGCTGTGGCTGAACTGAAGATCAACAGGCTGGCGAGGATCAGGGGTGTACGTTTCATGGGTATCTCCCATTACGTGTAGCGGGGGCCTTTCGTCCGTGAACCAATATCGAAATGACATTATCCGCCGATTTGCTCAAATGGGAATGAGCACGTTCGAGCCTCCCGTCCAGGCTTCATGTGACGGTATGTAGCAAAAAGGCGTTGCGCAGGGACACAGCAAGAGGGGCCGAAAACGGCCCCTGAATACATCTACTTTTGAACGACTGCCGGTTCGGTTTTCGGCTTCATCAGGCTGAAGTCGATCAGTGGACGCGCTTCACGCTCATAAGGGTTACCGATCATCAACGGGCGCGGCTTGAAGCTGTCACTGACCAGGCTCTTGCTGCGGTCCAGTTCATCAGCATTCAAACCGGCCAGATCCGCCCAGGTGTGAATCAGCTGCGAGCTGCTGTAAGGCCGGCTCAAGTCGGCAGCAAAGTTCCAGTCATGGTTTTCGCGCCATTTTGGCGAAGCCCAGGCCATGAAGGGAATGGTGTACATCGGTGCGGTCGGCTTGTTCTCGTTACGCCCCAGGGTCGTGTGACCGACGGAGTCGAACACATCCTCGCCGTGGTCGGAGAGGTACAGCAGGAAGCCATTCGCATCGGACTTGGCGTAGTCCTTGATCAGGCTGGACACCACGAAATCGTTGTACAGCACGGCATTGTCATAGCTGTTGTACGTCGGCACCTGATCGTCGCGCACGCCGGCCGGCACACCTTTGCGGTCGGTGAACTTGTCGAACGCCGGAGGGTAGCGGTACTGGTAGCTCATGTGTGTGCCGAGCAAATGCACAACGATCAGTTTGCGCGGCGCCGCATCGGCCAGGGCCTTGTTGAACGGCTCGATCACGTCGCCATCGTACTGGGCGGCATTCTGGTTACGGTTGTTGTTCAGGTACACCTGCTCGTCGGCCTGCTCAGAGAAGGTCGTCAACATGGTGTTGCGCTTGGTCATGGTCTGCTGGTTGGTGATCCAGAACGTCTTGTAACCCGCCTGTTTCATCATGCTGACCAGCGACGGCGTGGACAGGTAAAGGTCCGGGTTTTCTTCGTCAGCGAAGGTCAGCACCTGCTGCAACGCCTCAATGGTGTAAGGGCGCGGGGTGATAACGTTGTCGAAGACCGCCAATTGATCCTTTAGCTTGTCCAGTTCCGGCGTGGTTTGACGCGGGTAACCGTAGAGGCTCATACGCTGACGGTTGGTGGACTCGCCGATCACCAGCACCAGGGTGGCGGGCTGGTTGGCCATCGTATCTGTCAGGTTTTTCAGCGGAGCAATCTTGCTCGTGCTGTGCAACATGTCCTGCATGCCCGCCAGGGTCTGGAGATAACGGTGGTAAGCCACAACCATCTGCCATGGCACGGCAGGCTCGATGCGGGTTTCGAACTTATCGAAGCCTTCAGCGAAACTGCCGGTACGCGCGGTCTGCTTGACCAGCGGGTAACCAACCACGGCAATCACAACGGCTGTCGCCGCCACTAGCGCTTTCCAGCGCGGCAGATAAATCGGGCGCAAGCGAGTCCACAGGAAATAAGCGAACAGCGTGTGGGCGAGGAACGCTGCGACCATCCACCAGGCGAAGTACTGGGTCATGTATTCGCCAGCTTCAGAGATGTTCGACTCGAACATGATGAAGATGACGCTCTGGGAAAATTCCTGCTGATAAATAAAGAAGTAACCCAGGCTGGCCATCGAGCAGGCCCAGAGCACGACGCCGATCACTGCCGCCATTACGCGCGTCTGTTTAGGGAACAACAGCATCGGCGCAAGCCAGATGGCGCTCATGACAAAGGCCTGACGGAACCCGGTGAAGCCCGAAGTACCGGTCAGTTGGATAAGTAATTGGGTGATGCCGGAGAAATACCAGAAGAACAGAAATAACCAGAGTAAACCTGCCCAATCGAAACCTTCCGCAGACGTATTGCTGCGTTTAAACAAAGCCATGCAACGCTCCAGCCAGAAATCACTACGACGTCGAGCCATCCATTGCCGACGAAAGAAAACCGCACGAGAACCGAGCGGCCATAATGATTGGCAGTATCAATAAGCAAATGTGAAGAAATTGTGAAAGCGTGTGTCGCAGGGGAAAGGCGGGGGCGGAAACAGCGGAAGGCTGTCTCCGAATGACTTGAAAAATCAGGCGTGGGGGGCGCGCTGTTTAATGGGCAGGGGTGTCGTCTGAGTGCCTTGAGTCAGCTGACGCAGTTGCGCGAGTTCCTGTTTCAAGAGGTCGCGCTCTTCTTTCAACTGGCGCAATTCCTCGCGATGGATCGTGACGTAAAGAGTTTGTGCGGGTCGTGCTGCGTGTACTGTGCCCATTGCTCACCTCGCAAATGGCTGACTCAACTGTAGACCTGCCCTGTGAGAGGGTGCTGATCCACTATCGGCGCTGATTTTGAATTCTTTTTATCGCCAAGGGAACTTTTTTATTTTTCATGGTCGTTGTGTCTTCGGTGTGATTACCGACGTTATCCATCAGGATCGGGCACAATGCCCGGAAACTATGTGCCAACGCTCTGGACTAACCCCATGAGTCACGTTGGGCTATAACCTTTGACACACATTATTTGTAGTAGGGAGCATCAGCACATGCAACTCGGGATCATTGGACTGGGCCGCATGGGCGGCAATATTGCGCGGCGCCTGATGCTCAATGGGCATACCACTGTCGTTTACGACCGCAATACCGCCTTCATCGAAACCTTGACGGCCGAGGGCGCTACGGGCGCCGCTGACCTGCCGGCCCTGGTTGCTGGCCTGGAGAAGCCGCGAGCGGTCTGGGTCATGCTGCCTGCTGGCGCACCGACCGAAGACACCATCGACACCCTGAGCACCTTGCTCGAAGCCGGCGATACCATCATCGACGGCGGTAACACCTTCTATAAAGACGACATTCGCCGGGCCAAAGCCTTGGCGGAAAAAGGCCTGCACTACATCGACGTTGGCACCTCCGGCGGCGTCTGGGGTCTGGAACGCGGCTATTGCATGATGATCGGCGGCGACGCCGACGTGGTGAAACGCCTGGACCCGCTGTTCGATAGTCTGGCACCGGGCATGGGTGATATTCCGCGCACCAAGGACCGCAAGTCCGATGACGATCGCGCGGAACGTGGCTACATACACGCCGGCCCAGCAGGTTCCGGGCATTTCGTGAAGATGATCCACAACGGCATCGAATACGGAATGATGCAGGCCTTCGCCGAAGGTTTTGACATTCTCAAGACCAAAGCCAGCACCAACCTGCCGGAAGACCAGCGTTTTGACCTGAACGTCGCCGACATCGCCGAAGTCTGGCGCCGTGGCAGTGTGGTGTCGTCCTGGCTGCTCGACCTGACGGCCGACGCGCTGGCCAGCGACCCGAAACTCGACGGTTTCTCCGGTTCGGTGGCTGACAGCGGTGAAGGTCGCTGGACCATCGAGGCCGCCATGGAGCAATCGGTGCCTGTGCCGGTGCTGTCGAACTCGTTGTTCTCCCGCTACCGTTCGCGCGGCCAGGGCACCTTTGGCGACAAGATTCTATCGGCCCAGCGCTTCGGCTTCGGCGGCCATGTGGAGACTTCGAAAAAATGACCCGTCTGATCCGCAATAAATCCAAGGCAGAACCCGCACCACCGACCACGCTGTTCCTGTTCGGTGCCCACGGTGACCTGGTCAAGCGCCTGCTGATGCCGGCGCTGTACAACCTGAGTCGCGACGGTCTGCTGGGGGATGGATTGCGGATCATCGGCGTTGACCACAACGCCATTACTGACGACGCCTTTGCCCGCAAGCTCGAAGACTTTATTCGAAGCGAAGTGGCGGCCAAGGTCGGCAAGGGCGATCAAGCCCTTGATCCGCAGGCGTGGGCCAAACTGGCCCAAGGTATCAGCTACGTCCAGGGCGACTTCCTGGACGACAGCACTTATCAAGCACTGGCGGCGAAAATCGCCGCCAGCGGCACCGGCAATGCGGTCTTTTACCTGGCGACCGCGCCACGTTTTTTCAGCGAAGTAGTGCGTCGGCTCGGCGCAGCGGGTTTGCTGCAAGAGACGCCGCAAGCATTCAGAAGGGTGGTCATCGAAAAACCGTTCGGCTCCGATCTGCAAACCGCCGAAGCCTTGAATGCGTGCTTGCTCAAGGTGATGACGGAAAACCAGATCTACCGGATCGATCACTACCTGGGCAAGGAAACCGTGCAGAACATTCTGATCAGCCGGTTTTCCAACAGCCTGTTCGAAGCGTTCTGGAACAACCATTACATCGACCACGTGCAGATAACCGCCGCCGAAACCGTCGGCGTGGAAACCCGTGGCAGTTTTTATGAACACACCGGCGCCTTGCGGGACATGGTGCCCAATCACCTGTTTCAGTTATTGGCGATGGTGGCAATGGAGCCGCCGGCCGCGTTTGGCGCCGATGCGGTCCGTGGTGAAAAAGCCAAAGTCGTGGGGGCCATTCGCCCTTGGTCTACCGAAGAGGCACGGGCCAATTCGGTCCGCGGGCAATACGCCGCTGGCGAAGTCGACGGCAAGCCATTGCCGGGGTATCGCCAGGAAAACAACGTGGCGCCCGACAGCACCACCGAAACCTACGTGGCGCTCAAAGTCATGATCGACAACTGGCGTTGGGTCGGTGTGCCGTTCTACTTGCGCACCGGTAAACGCATGAGCGTGCGCGATACCGAGATCGTTATCTGCTTCAAACCGGCGCCGTATGCGCAGTTCCGTGATACCGAAGTCGATGAGCTGCAACCGACCTACCTGCGGATCCAGATCCAGCCTAACGAAGGTATGTGGTTCGACCTGTTGGCCAAGCGGCCTGGCCCGGCGTTGAAGATGGCCAATATCGAACTGGGCTTTGCCTACAAGGACTTCTTCGAAATGCAGCCGTCCACCGGCTACGAAACCCTTATATATGATTGCCTGACCGGCGATCAGACGCTGTTCCAGCGCGCCGACAACATTGAGAACGGCTGGCGCGCCGTACAGCCGTTCCTCGATGCCTGGCAGCAGGACGCGACGGTTCAGCATTACGCGGCCGGGGAGGATGGCCCGGCCGATGCCGATGAGCTGCTGGCCCGTGACGGTCGCGTCTGGCATAGCGTTGGATGAGGGGCGGGGTGCAGTTTAAGTCTGTGTTACAGCCAGAAACTCACCGCATACCAGCCCAATCCGCCCATCACCACCGTATACGGCAACGCCATCCACACCATCCTCCCGTATGACAGGCGAATCAGCGGTGCAATCGCCGAGGTCAGCAGAAACAGGAACGCGGCCTGGCCATTGGGTGTCGCTACGCTGGGCAGGTTTGTCCCGGTGTTGATTGCAATGGCCAGCGTCTCGAAGTGATCACGGGTCATTTGGCCGGTGATAAACGCATGTTTAACTTCAGTAATGTAAATGGTCGCCACAAATACGTTGTCGCTGATGGCGGACAACAAGCCGTTGGCAATAAACAGCATGCCCGGTTGCTGATGGGTTGGCAGCGTCAATACCCAATGAATCAGCGGAGTGAACAATTGCTGGTCGTGAATCACCGCCACCACCGCAAAAAACACCACCAGCAACGCAGTGAACGGCATAGCGTCCTTGAACGCATTGCCGATACGATGCTCGTCAGTGATGCCGGTGAACGCAGTGATCAGGACGATCACCATCAACCCGATCAGGCCGACTTCCGCGATGTGGAACGCCAACCCTGCAATCAGGATCAGCGCAGCGGTGCCTTGCACCAACAAGGCGGCGCGTTGGCGTGAGGTTCGTTCGGCGTTGTCTTCGTCAGCATAGTTGGCCAGCACCGCGCGCACGTTGTCCGGCAGCAGGGTGCCGTAACCGAACCAGCGCAGTTTCTCCAGTAACACGCAGGTCACCAGGCCGACGACCAGCACCGGCAGCGAAACCGGGGCCACCTTCAAAAAGAATTCGGCGAAATGCCAACCCATTTCATGGCCGATCAGCAGGTTCTGTGGTTCACCCACCAGCGTGCACACGCCGCCTAATGCCGTGCCCACGGCACCGTGCATCAACAAGCTACGCAAGAAGGAGCGGAACTGTTCGAGGTCTGCATGGTGAAGTGCGGGTAAGTGCTGGTCATCGCTGAACTCGCTGTCCTGGCGTGGATCATTGCCCGAAGCGACTCGGTGATAGACCGAATAAAACCCCATGGCCGCACTGATAATCACTGCCGTCACGGTCAAGGCATCCAGGAAGGCCGACAGGAATGCCGAAAGGAAGCAGAACATCAACGCCAGAAGTGCCTTGGAGCGAACCCCCAGCAGTAAGCGCGAGAACAGAAACAGCAGCAGGTCTTTCATGAAATAGATACCGGCCACCATGAACATCAGCAGCAGGATGACCGGAAAGTTGTGCAGCAGTTCGTCATACAGCGCCTGTGGCGTGGTCATTTTCAGCAGCAGTGCTTCGATCAGCAGCAGTCCGCCGGGCATCAGCGGATAACACTTGAGCGCCATCGCCAGGGTGAAGATGAATTCCAGCACCAGCAACCAACCGGCTGCGACCGGACCGACCGTCCATAGCACCAGAGCGTTGATTATCAGGAAACCGAGAATGCTTGCCTTGTACCAGCGAGGTGAGTTGCCGAGAAAGTTATGCGTGAACGCCTGGGTCATTGAACCGGACATCGGCTACTCCTTGTTTAAAGTAGCGCGCAACTTGCCGTAACAAGATGGGAATATCAAGCTCGGGGAAGCAGTCCGGTCTAACTTAGGTATCGCACTACAACGGCCTTGTAGTTGCCATCCAATGAATAACCGCCCACGACAACTTTACCGTCAGCCTGAATGGCCACCGACGTCGCGGTGTCCAGGCAGCGGCCCAGACGCGTGCGAACCCAGCAAGTGCCTTCGGCAAAGCCAGGATCTGGTTGCCCGCTGGGTAAATAGCGGGCCAGGAGGAAATCGGCTTCAATCCCGCCGAGGGTGGCGCCGACCGCCACTACACGGCCATCTGACTGGCGCCGGGCGGCAGTCCACTGGCAGCTGTTGCGTCCAATGCTCAGTAGCTGAGGCTTACCGCCGTTGCAATGAACATCCGGGTGACCATTACTGTGTACTTTCAAGGCGAGGCAGTTCATGGGGTCGCGACTGCTGCCAAGACACAGCAAGTCGCCATTGTCTTGTTCAATGATCTGGCTGACCTGAGCGCCGCGCTCCGCAGCCCTGAACGTCATAAAACCATCCGCCGCGAAGGATTCATCCAGATGACCGTCAGGAAGATAGCGGGCCAGCAAACCTTCTTCGGGGAAATTGACCGATCCGCCGACCATTATCCGGCCATCGCGTTGCACCATCAGGCTGCTGAGCCAGGAGTTCATCAGCAAGTGCCTGACGATGACAAACCCGCGGCCGTTGAAGGACGTGTCCAACGCGCCCTGGCGGGTGAGGCAGATCAGCAGGCCGACATGATCGGCCAGTTCGAAATGATGATTGGCCAGCAGCAGGATTCGGCCGTCCGCCTGGACCTGTACGTCGCAGCCTTCGGCGCCCGGGACGCCAGGGGGGAGCCAGAGATCGCGCATGCCCAGGGACAGGTTCCCCGGCAGGCGTACGACGCAAAGCCCGTTGTCGGCAAAGTGTTCGACGGGATGGCCCTGCGAATCGAACAGCGCCAATGCGGGCAACGTTCGATGAGCGTTTTCATAGTGCAGGCCGGCCACCAGAATATGCCCATTGGCGAGGACGTGGACTTTGCCCGCCATTGCCTCGTGACCGTGCTGGAACTGCCCGATAACGCTGCCATTGGTGCCAAATGCGAGGTCCGCCGAGCCATCCTCAAGTAATCGAGCGAGGCCAAAGCAGCTGCCATTCGGCATACCGACGGTCGCCGCCACCAGCAGGCGACCATTGGCGTCAATCTCCACGCCGTTGGCGATACTTGAAAGGCTACCGGCGAAATACACTTGAGTTTTGCCACTGGAGGCGAAACTGTGATCCAGGTCGCCAGCGATGTTCCGTGATGCAGGTAGGGCAAAAGCCGTTTGGTGTGGCATGCACGCATCTCCTTGCGAGCTGACCGAAACCCGAGGGGCGGGAGGGCAACTGTCTGCTAAACATTCAATCCCTGAATGATCGATCGCACAACTGTCATAACTAACAGGCGGAGGGTCACTGTGTGCCAGAACAGTGTCTTTTCGTACCACTGACAAGTCTGCCAAGTAATTCGATACGGCGAAGTTGCAGTGGGGGCGCGCTGTTACTGTTGAAAACAGCCAACTTGATAACAGGCGAAGGGGCGGACTACGTTGTAGTAATCCGCAATCGCCCTTAGTGCGGCATGGACCATGACTGTAATTGATAACCTTCCTGGCTCAGCTCGGCTCGGGCCTGCTGAAGCAGGTGTTCGAGTTTTACCGGGGCGCAATAGGCGCTGCTGGGGATCTGGGTGTGACCGATATGGGTATTGGTGCGGTCAATGACCGTGATGCAAAGCTCGCCATTGCCATCTTGTTGAGCCCAGGCGACGCAGTGGAAAGGCTGGAACGCGCGGTCGGCAATCAAAAGAGCTTCGTTGATACGGAGCGGGGCGGTCATGGGGTCTTCTCTCTGTATGCCCAATCAAGTGATGTGCCGTCGGTTGGGCTTACCGTGCGGCTGGTTACTTGTACTGATGCCCCCAACAGCGGGTCAGGTCACACACAATCAAAAGAAATTTCAAGTTTCTTTCAAATGCGCAACGCAAACGCATCTTTTGAAAGCTGACCGAAAGATTTGACTCGTCAGGTAACTCACAAAAAAACCTTCTTATAACTAACTAAGTAGTGCTTCTATAATCAATCGATACAAGGGCCTGTCAAATTCTTGCTAATGTTACAGCCAGGTCCGCCAAATGACTGTTTTTTCGAATAATTCCTAAAATTTGGCGTCAAGGAACAGTCATGATCGAAACGCCTGCGTTACGACGTCTGTTAGTAGTAGACCCCTGCGATGACTGCCATCGTCTGTTACCGGGTTTGCGCTCTGTGGGCTGGGATGTCGACAGCAGTTCTTTGGAGAACGCCACCGATCTAACCTGCGACGTTGGCCTGTTGCGCTTACAACCTTTTCATCTGGAACGCCCCGAGCCCGTCAAAGAGTTGATCAGTCGCAGTGGCACTGAGTGGATCGCCGTGCTCGATCAGGAAATTCTGCGCTTGCAGAATGTCGGGGATTTCGTTTGTGAATGGTTTTTCGACTTCCATACCTTGCCGTTTGACGTGTCCCGGGTTCAAGTCACGCTGGGGCGGGCGTTCGGCATGGCGCGCCTGCGCGGGAAGGGCACGATTCACGTCCAACAGAATGAACACGAGCTACTGGGCGATAGCAAGCCGGTTCGTGAACTGCGTAAATTGCTGAGCAAGCTGGCGCCCACCGAGTCTCCGGTATTGATTCGTGGTGAAAGCGGTACTGGTAAAGAACTGGTCGCCCGCACACTCCATAAACAATCCCAGCGTCACAACAAACCCTTTGTCGCGATTAATTGCGGCGCAATTCCTGAACACTTGATCCAGTCCGAATTGTTTGGGCACGAGAAGGGGGCCTTTACCGGCGCTCATCAACGCAAGGTCGGACGAATCGAAGCGGCCAATGGCGGCACGCTGTTTCTGGATGAGATCGGTGACTTGCCCTTGGAGCTGCAAGCCCATCTGTTGCGCTTCCTGCAGGAAAAACACATCGAGCGTGTCGGTGGCGGTCAGCCGATTCCAGTGGATGTGCGGGTGTTGGCGGCGACTCACGTAGACCTTGAGGACATGATCGAGAAAAATCGCTTCCGCGAAGATTTGTACTACCGCCTGAACGTACTGCAAGTCGATACCGCCCCACTGCGTGAGCGCCTTGCTGATTTATCGATGCTGGCCAACCACTTTTCCCACTTCTACAGCCATGAAACCGGCCGCCGTCCTCGCAGTTTCAGCGATGACGCGCTGATTGCCATGGGCAAGCATGACTGGCCAGGCAATGTGCGCGAGCTGGCCAACCGGGTACGACGCGGGCTGGTGTTGGCTGAAGGTCGGCAGATTGAGGCGCGAGACTTGGGGTTGATCAGTCACCATACGATCGCGGTGCCGATGGGCACGCTGGAAAACTATAAGGACCGGGCAGAGCGCCAGGCCTTATGCGATGTACTTAACCGCCACAGCGATAATTTGAGCATCGCCGCCAAGGTACTGGGGATATCCAGACCTACCTTCTACCGTTTATTGCACAAGCATCAGATACGCTGATTTGTAGCTGGAAGCCGCAAGCCGCAAGCCGCAAGCCGCAAGCCGCAAGCCGCAAGCCGCAAGTAACACGAAAAAACCCGCTGAAAAAAGCGGGTTTTTTGGGTGCGCTAATTAGAAGTAGTACGGGAATTTCAGGCTGAAGGAAAAGTCTGGCGCATCTTCGGTGACGCCGATGGCCAGGTTGGGAACGATCGTCAGGTTTTCGGAGGCTGCCAGGGTCATGCCGATGTTGAAGTTGGCCGAGTTGTAATCGCTGTTGGTGATTGATTGCCAATCGCCACCGTCCGGCTTGATCTTGCTCTTTCTGGCGAACTGATCAGTGAACGAAAACGACATACTCATTTTTTCGTTCAAGGCGAATGCAATACCGGCGCCGACCTGCCAGGAATCGCCCAGTTTCACGTCCCCAGGCACCTTGGAATTGACCTGAGGACTGATGTCACTGAAAGATTCTTCCATGTTGTAGGTGTAGGCCAGGCTGCCGAACAGCACGGCCGGGTCGAAGGTCTTGACCAGCGAGATACCCGGGGTGATCGACCAGACACCATTGCCGGTAGGCAAGTCCTCGGGTACCGAGAGGTTATCGTTGTTGGGGTCATTGACCAGCTTGATGCCGTAAGGATCATCACCGGTCGGCGCCTTGAGGCGCAGGGTAAAGACCGAGTCGGGCAGATTGGCGGTCTCATCCAGAAACTTGTAAGCAACGCCAACGTTCACATCGCCGATAGTCGGGTCGCGTGTAACGGTTGCGTCCGACGTCACCGGACCTGCACCACCAGCGCCACCGGAGGAGTACGTTGATTCGCGATAGATCACGGGGACGTTAATGTCGAACTGCCAACGTTGCGCCACGTTGTAGCGGGCGGTGAGGTCCAGGGTCCAGTTATCCGCCTTGATGCGGTCGAGGTTGATGTTGCCGAGGAAAATCGAGTCCAGTGCGAGGAAGCCGTTGAGCGTCAGTGCCCGGGTATCGAAGTGGGTGTAGGTCAGGCCGGTTTCGACGCTGAACTTGCCGCCGCCGAAGAAGCCACTGGCCTCGTCGTACAGGTTGGAAACGCTTTGTGCCGGTTGCGAGTCATCCTGGAGCGATTGGCCGTATGAACTGCCAGTGGTTCCCGGCGCTCCGGCGGCCACTGTCTGGCCACCCTTGACTGTTTCAGCAGGGGATTTGGTCAGGCGTTGGGGAACAGGGGTAGCAGGAGCTTCTTCGACTTGGCGAACGCGCTGTTCGAGTACCATCAGCGCTTGCTGTTGTGCTTCGTAACGCTGTTTCAACTCCATGAGTTCTTGTTTCAGCGCTTCGACTTGAGGGTCCGATGCTGCGTACAGCAGAGTGGCCGGTGCCAGGCTACTCAAACAAACAACAACTCTGAACGTTAACGATCGTTGCATGGGTTAGCCGTCCCTTCTGACACTCCATCTGGTGAAACTCAGCGTAGATCAGAATCCGAGAGCGCGAAGACCTTTAAGCTGGTCCAGATTGCCGTTCAGCGAACCGGCTGTCGGCACGTTGTCACGCAGCACGACATTGAGGGACGTGAGATTGCGGACCTGGTTGCCACCCCCGAGTAACGTCGCGTTCTGCATCAGCCCACCCTGGGCCAGACGTTGTACGGTACTGCCTTGGTTGTTGTTGGCCACGATGTTGAGTTGTACACCGGTACCGGTCGAGGACACGCTCAAGGAGCCCGCACCATTGGCGCCGATCAACGTCGAGCCTGCGGCCAGTGCCTGGCCCTGCTGTTGCAATGCCGGTGCCTGGTTAGCCTTTGTGACGTTGATGTCAACGTTGTTGTAGGCAATGTTATTGTCGCCGGCAGCACGCACGACTTGAGTGACCCCTTCGGTGCTGTTGAGGCCGCTGCCGCCAGTGACGGTACCGGTTCCGATGTTTGGCGAACGCGCCGAGCCATTTCCTTTTTCGTCGATCATCGTCACGTAGAATTGTGGTTTGATAGTCGATTGTTGAATCTGCATCGAGGAAGTTGCCCCGATCACTTCACCGTTGGCATTTTGCCAGCTGCTGGTCATGGCAATGCCGAAACTGATGATCCGTCCCGGCATGACATAGCGACCTCGCAAAACCGACAATTCCTGATCGCTCAGTTCAATGGGTTTGAATGTCTGAGCCTGGATTGGCAGGCTGGCGGTCAGGCAGACCACGACCAGCCACATTGGAGTCTTCATGGGTGCTCCCGGAGCATCGTGCTCCTTGTTATTAGAAGAAGTCGCTTTGAATGAATCCGAAATCCATCAATTCTGCGTCTTGCACCGGGTTGAAGGTGTTGACGCGATTCCTGGCGGTTAGTGGCAGGGGCGGGTCGAGCAGCGCATTGGTCTTGTCGTAGCCCTGGCCAATGACGGCAAAGATGATGCCGTTCCAGCCTTTGACAAAGTCGTCGACTTTGTAGCGTTTATGGCCAAGTACCGGATCTCCGATATAGACCCAGCCCTGATGCACTCTTTGCATGACCACAAAATGTTTGTAGCCACGGATATCCAAGAGGACCACAACCGGAATTTTGATTTCGTTCAACGTCTCCGTCGATACCCGATAACCACGGGCCCGCATGCCGATACTTTCCACGTAACGCTTCATGTCGAGCATCGAGAAGCCCTGAACGCGGACAAGATCATGATCGGATTGAGCCAGCATGCCTTCGATGACTTGTTCTTCATTCACGTCCAGCCAGTAGGCCTGGCGCAAAATGGTCGCCAGCGCAGCTGCGCCGCAACTGAAGTCGGTTTTCTGTTGGACCAGGTCGGCAAATTTACGCTCGCGGATGCTTTGGATCGGCTTGTACACCACCGCGCCGCCAGGCAGGACGGATAACGGCATTTGTGCAGCCTCGCTCACGCTGGCCACGCAAAGCAAAAATGCCAAGGCGATGATACGCATGGTTGAACGCCTTCTGGTTGTTTTAAAAAGGCCCCCATAAGGGGGCCTCCAGAGCTAGCATTTAGAACGATTGGTTGGAAATGGCCAGCGAGTTGCTTTGTTGGTTACCCACACCAGCAGCTACGTTGACACCCAGGTTGCCACTGCCGCCATTCACCGAACCGCTCAGAGTTGCAGTGTTGGTCACAGGGTTTGCCCAGCCAGTTGGAGTCAGCACTTGATAAGAGTAGGTGTTGCTCAAATCATAGGAGCTGCTTTCACTGAAGCCTCCCTGTTTGGCGAACTCAGACTCGGACGATTTACTGCCCGATTTTTCGTACGCCGAGGCGCTGGCTTTTTCATACGATGCATCGAGCGATTTACTGAAAGACGAGTCTTTCGATTTGTCGTACGAAGATTCGTGCGAACTGCTGGACGCGGAGTCGCGGGTTCTGTCGAACGAGGATTCGCGCGATCTGTCGAACGAGGAATCACGCGACCTGTCGAACGAGGAGTCGCGCGAACGGTCGAACGAAGTGTTTAGCGATGCGTCAACATTTGCACCCAGCGAAGCGTTTAACGATGCCTCGGAACTGCTGCTGCGGGTGCGATTGCCGAAGGTAGTGGAGTTGGAAGCTGCCGCCGCCGCGTCCAGGCTAGCGTTCAACGAAGCGCTCAAAGCAGCATTATTAGAACCGCTGGCATTGCTGCTGTTGGTACCGCTGGCATTGCTGCTGTTGGTGCCGCTCGAAGCGCTGCTGTTGGTACCGCTGGCACTGCTGCTGTGGGTGCTGCTCGAAGCACTGTTGTTGGAACCGCTGGCACTGCTGCTCTTGGCGCCGCTTACAGCCACGTTAAGGGAGCCGCTGGCACTGTTGCTTTTTGCACCGGCGGCGTTCCAGCCCGAAGAAGCGCTTTGACTGCCGCTGAGCTCGAACGCATTTTCTCGAGAGAAACTACCGCTGGCGGTGTTGGTAACGGTGATCGTATCTACGCGGTAGGTGCGATCGGCGTTGTTGTTGACTGTCAGGCCAGGACCGTTTTGATCGGCAGAAGCGGTAGCTCTTGCGTTACCCAATGGAGCATTGGAGTTGGCAATTGCCATGGTATTTTTCTGCTGGTTAAGGTCGCCACCAGCAATGTTGATACCCATATTGCCGCTGCCGCTATTGCCCGATCCGCTCATCGTGGCAGTGTTGGTGCTTCCGTAGTTGTTGACCCTGTTATTGTTGCTGGATTGAATAACGCTAGCCGTGGCAACGGAAGTACCGAACACGAAGCTGTTATCAAGACTCGAGTCGGAGGCAGCGTTTGCGATGGCGGCTGCGTTGTCTTGCTGGTTGCCAGAGCCTGCAGCCACGTTGACGCCAACGTTGCCGCTTGTGCCGTCGCCAGAACTGCTCATCTCGGCTGAGTTGATAGTCCCTTCGTTACGGATGGTGTTGCCAGTACTGCGTTGCCTATCGTTCGCATTGGCCGTCGCGCTGATAGGGATCATTGTTGGACGAGGAGGTTGGTTGTTTTGTTGGCCACCGTTGTTGTCATCATCGTTGTCATGATTATGGTGACGCGGGGCAGCTTGTACAGCAACAGCCATGACCGCAGCAATTGCGAAAACCAGAGGCCTTATTGCCATTGAAGGTTTCATGGTGATTCTCCGTACTTGTTTTAGGTTAAGTGTTGTTCTTACCTACTAGGGTCAATCCGCGACCCGTACGCTCAGAGTGTTTGCCATTCGGTTTCCCACCCCGGCGCTCTGATTCAACTGAATTACCCCACGACTACCAGTGAAGGCCTGGTCACTAGTAGTGACTTGGCGATAGCCTGCTGCAGGGTCAGTTGGATCAAAGTTGTTGAACAGCGCCACGTTCTGTTGCATGAGGACGCTGTCGTCGATACTTTCCGGCTGCGTACCGATACTGATACGCAGTGCGTTGGCTTGCTGGTTACTGGCACCGGTGCTTTGGTTGACACCCAGGATGCCGTTGCCATGACTGAAGGAGTCGCCCTGGATGCTGGACCGGGCATCCATCTCGGGGTCGACAGGGGAGCGCAACCGTTGGCGAATCTGGGTGGTCGCGCTGGCTCCATGGCCAGCCGCGATGGCGCGGGCGTTAGCCTGTTGTTGTTGATCACCGGCTGCCTGGTTGACCGAGAGGTTGCCCTGGTACTGCATACCTGAACCGTCGATGTTGGCGTTGTTGACGACGGGGGATTGGGCGAAGGTCGATGCACTGCAGAACATGGCGATAGTCAGCAGCGTACGAGTCATTTTTGGCCTCCCAATATGTTCATCATTGGGCTCAGGCCTTTGGCGACGCTTGAATTGACCATGTTGGCAATGCCGTTGCCGCCATTTCCCGAACGTCCACCGGGGAGGTTGGTCAGCTGGGTCTGGTTGGTGATATTGCCGCCCAGGTTGTTGGTGCCTTGAGCAACCAGGCGATTGATGCCTGCACCACTGGCCACGTTGGCGAAGTCACCATCGCTCAACTCGTTCGTTTGTTTGAGGATATGTTGGGACGGATTGGCATTGACGGTTGTGGGGTCAGGGTCCGGAACCAACGGAGGGATCGTCGCGTTTCGCGTCTGAACATCACGTTTGATGATTATGATCCCGTTGGTACCCGGTAAAGAGTCAGCCAGTACGGTCAGGCTGACACTTGAGGCCAGTGCACATCCGATAATAAGGAAGTTATAGATACCTTTATCAAATTTCCCCACAGCGGCAATTCCTTCTGTAAGTGGAGCGCTGGCCCTATCAGCGCTGCCATATATAGAGCAGAAGGTGTGCCGGTTTTGGATCTTCCTATAAAAACAGTCACTTGCCTTTGAATGTTGAGGTGATAAAAACATTCCTGTATCGCCACTGAAACAGCGCCCACGCAAGCGCGCCGGCCATGTTCGCGCGATTGCTCGCCAAAGTCGGTGAAGGCAGGTTGTATCAGTGATTTAACATTTTCTGGTTATAGTGCCCGGACCGCTTTAGCTCGCGGTTCTGCGCGGTGCTGGGTGTTTCAGGGATGGACATTTTCGCTAGGGCGCGCCTCGTCACACCGTGAGCAAGCGTGATACAGCCTCAAATGCCTCATCCTTGCGCTGTTTCCAATCACCTTGCAGTACCTGACAAGGCTGGCGGTGCAGGTCAAGCCATTGGCGGCTTGCCTGGAAAAACGCCTGGCGTTCTGCCAGTTGCGGTTGGCAACGCTGGCCGTCGTCATGCCAAGCCACGGTCTCAGGGCTCAGCAGCAAATGCAAGTCGTAGTGACGCTCCAGCAGTGCTTGCTCGATCCATGTCGGGCAACCGCCAAACAACGTGTGACTCCAAAGGATATTGCTTAAGAGATGTGTATCGAGGATCAGCAGTGACGGCTGTTGGGCTCGTGCTTCATCTTCCCAAGCCAACTGGCCATGTGCTATCGACGTAATATCATCGTAGCAGGTATTGCGCACATTACTGTCGATGAAATGCCGAACGTACTCATTGACCAAAATGCCGCCGAAATTGGCGTGAATCTCGCCCGAAAGCCAGCTTTTGCCACTGGATTCAGGCCCCGTGAGCACCAGCACCTTCATGCGCGTAATGCCGGGTCGGCACGCCATTCACGCCAGCCTAGCACGGCCAGCAGAAGGAACAAGGCATAGAGGACAGAAGTGAGGTACATGCCTTTATAGATGAACAGCCCGACAAAAATCACGTCAACGGCGATCCACAGTGGCCAACATTGCACGCGTTTTTGCGCCATCCACATCTGCGCGACCAGGCTGAAGCCGGTCAGTGCGGCGTCCAGCCATGGCTGGGCGGCATCGGTCCAGTGCGCCATGGCGGCGCCCAGCAGCACACTGCCCAGCGCGCCCACAGCAAGGCACAGGGCCACCGACTTTGCGTCGAGCCGGCTGACCTGCCGGCCGGTATTCGCCTCGCCTGCGCGAGTCCATTGCCGCCAGCCGTAGAGCTGCAGCGCGGCGTAGATCACTTGCAGGAGCATGTCCGAATACAGCTTCACCTCAAAAAAGATCCAGCTATAAAGCAGCACCATGACCAGACCGATCGGCCAGCACCAAGGGTTCTGTTTGACCGTCAACCAGACGGCGATGACACCGAGGGCGGCGGCAAACAGTTCAAGCCCGGACATGGAGGATCCTTGGGAAAGCGAAGTAGGGGGGCGGATTGTACCTAGACGACAACAAAAAGTGTTAGTCAGGCAAAATCAGTAGGCAGGACTTGGCTTTACTAAATATACTGGAAATAACTTATTAAAAACAAAACATTGGATATTAGGCAAAAGCCTGTTGTGGGCAATGTTTGAATACGTACGCAAAGCATTGCGTGTTGTGCGCAACTAGCTTGGTGGCGGAGTCAGTTATCAGTTTGGTCAACAGGCGAAGCTGAGCATGATAAAAATACAAAGATGTATTAATTATTCGGGCTGCTAGCGTCAAGGGTGATTGTGTTCGAGTAAAAATACGCGGACACAATCGCCCTTAAATAGTTGGAGTCGCAAGGTGTGTTTGACAGAGGGTTGCGTTTTTCACCTCTGGGGGTGATCCCTACAGAGCGACGTGATCAGTTGGTATTTTTGTCGTGTATTTAGGTTGATATTTATCCCACCCAGTCAATGAAAAAACCGACTCATGCGAAACAGGAGCGCCGCGTAAAAAAAACTTAACATTTTCTTTCACATTATCATCGTCGCGGTGTCGATAAATCCAGCGCAATTCATGTGCGGTTATAGCCTGACCATGAGGGCCGCTTTTACTTGCAATATCTGGGATGGAGTCTACAAGATGGTCCACACAAAAAATCACCGATTTTTCTCGCACGCTGGTTTGGAACTCAAGCCCCGCCTTACTTGTTTTTGAAAGTCGTTCTGTGATGGTAAGGGTGTTAAACTTTTGTATGTTTGTAACGTTGTATCTTTCGTGGTTTTCCAGGAAGCTTTTAAAATCCATCGCTCTATCATAGTCATTTAAGGTCTGTTTGATTTCTTCGTCTGAACGAAACTTCGAAAAAGACCTGCTATCCCAAATTGCGTTGGTTAGTGTGTTTTGCATTACTATGTCTTTATCTGAGAAATCATTTAAAATATTGATGGCGCGAAATACTGGCCCCCTTCCATGCGCTGTGCCATACACTATATCTCCAGGGCGAAAATGCATGGCTGCATCGATAGAGGTATTATCGTAAGTTTCACCCGGAAATTTAAGGCACTCCGGGTTGATTATGACTTTGCCATTAGTGGCAATATTGACATTGGGTGGAATGTTTTGTGGTTGTATGTCCCAGTCTGTTCTACTGCTTGAATACAATAGTATCTGTGAGAGATCGCTCGGCAGCTCTGTAGGGAGTTTTACTTCGTCGCAGTATTTTATTTCCAGCGTCTTCAAACTGTCAGGTAGTTCAGGTAAAGCTGAAAGTCCATCGCAAATCTCAAGTGAAAGCGATAACAATCCTTCTGGAAGCGCAGGCACAAAATAGTTATTGACTGAAAAACGCAATAATCCATCAGGTAGTTTTAGTTGCTTAATATTACTGAATTTTTCTAGAGTGATTTCTTCTAAGTTATTTGGAAGGCTTGATATCTCAAGGTCTTTACACTTATATATCTGAAGTTTTTTCAAACTGTCAGGTAGTTTTGGTATGGCTGAGAGTCCATTGCAGTCATCAAGTTTTAGCGTCAACAATCCTTCTGGAAGAGGAACCACAAAATTGCTATCGACTGATAGGTGCAATAGCCCAGTAGGCAATTTAGGAAAACATTCAATGTTCTTGCAGTTTATGAGTGTGATGTCTTCTAGATTCTCTGGAAAACATGGTATTCCTAGGTTTGGAATATTGATTAGTTTTAGCTGTTTTAAATCGTTTGGTAGGGGTGGGAGCGAACTTAGTTTGTCGCCGATACAATGAATTGTCAGTGATGACAACTCTTTCGGAAGTGGAGGTAGTGAAGAGATGTCATAAGCGCATATCTCCAAAGTTCCGGTTGAGCATGCATCTCGTATTTGACTTGCGATATAACTCCGATCTTCATTTTGAGGGGCATTCTTTTCCCAATGGCTGACCGGGTCTAATTGTGCAACATCACTTCCTGTGGAGTAGGTGGTTGATACTGGATTTCCTGTTAGTCCTGCTAGCATATTGATGCTCCTTCTATAGACTTGGAGTCTTAAGTTAAATCGCTTTTTTATGGGTTTATACCATTGTGATTGCGACGTTCTTGATTTCGGCCGAAAATAGACTGCTTGAATATTTTTAGCAGTATTGTTATCGAGCAATAAAAATCCGGCTTCTATAAAGCGCTCACTTCGGCCCCAGTTACGAGGTAGATAGTTGTGCACTTTATCCGAGGCACTTCGCGTAGTGACCACACGCTGATCTTGTTCGGGGAGTATTTACATTTTTAGTAGGCAGAAATGCAGAAGCACAATTGTGGCGAGGGAAGCCCAGCGCCACCGGGTTCATCGTTTGTATTGATGTCCACCACCACATGGGCTTGCTGCAATGTCGCGCTGGCGATATAGGCGTTCAAACCGTTGAGGTTGCGCAACGCCTGGCTAATCGCATTCAGACTTGCACCGGCCAGGTCGGCCTGTTCGATTGTCAATCGTGATGCACAGCTGCTGTCGTCGATGACTTTGACCGCCGCTTCCGAATGACTCTGCAAGCGTTCGATTATCGACTGGATTTCGGCCGTGGACTTCTGCGTGCCCCGGGCCAGCAGGTGCACTTCATCGGCCACCACCGCAAATCCTCGACCCAGCTCACCGGTCCGGGTAGCTTGCCGTTTCCAAGTCGTGGTAGTCGTTCAAAATGCCACTGGCGGTCTGCGCCACGTGCTGGGTTTCTGAGCCTTGGGGCAGGTTTATGCGACCCAAGTCCTACTACGCGGCAGCGCTATAAAGGCTTGTCTGATAGGATCTCGGCCCCGCGCGGAAAAACCTGAGTCCTCAATGGATTTTCACGGGATTTTTACGGCTCTGTCTGGATCCTGTTCGCGGGGAACTTCAGCTAAGCTCAGCGCGATAAACGTTTAGGAAAACTAACGGGGCATGCCTGGGGGCATCGCTTCTTGGGGGATTGATGGATCTTTGGACCGCCTTTCAGGCATTGATACTTGGCGTAGTGGAAGGGCTGACGGAGTTTCTGCCCATTTCCAGTACCGGACACCAAATCATCGTGGCCGACTTGCTCGATTTCGGTGGTGAACGCGCTATCGCGTTCAACATCATTATCCAGTTGGGTGCGATCCTCGCGGTGGTATGGGAGTTTCGCCGTAAAATTCTTGATGTGGTCACCGGGTTGCCGACGCAACCAGGCGCCAGGCGCTTTACTGCCAACCTGTTGATTGCCTTTATGCCGGCTGTGGTACTAGGAGTGATTTTCTCCGACTTGATTCACCACTACCTGTTCAACCCGATTACCGTCGCCTCAGCGCTGGTGGTGGGCGGGGTGATTATGTTGTGGGCCGAAAAGCGCCAACATGAAGTGCATGCCGAAACCGTCGACGAGATCACTTGGCAGGATGCGCTGAAAGTCGGTTTCGCCCAGTGTCTGGCGATGATTCCTGGTACATCGCGTTCCGGATCGACCATCATTGGCGGGTTGTTGTTCGGTCTGTCACGCAAGACCGCGACTGAATTCTCGTTCTTCCTGGCGATGCCGACCATGGTCGCAGCGGCAGTTTATTCGGGTTTCAAATATCGTCACCTGTTCGTACCAGCGGACTTTCCAGTGTTCGCGATTGGTTTCGTGACGGCCTTCATCTTCGCGATGATTGCGGTCCGTGGCTTGCTTAAGTTCATCGCCAGCCACACCTACGTGGCATTCGCCTGGTATCGCATTGTATTTGGCCTGGTGATTTTGGCCACCTGGCAGTTTGGCTGGGTCGACTGGGCTGCGGTCGAGCCATGAGTGACGCCGGCGCGCGCCGCAACCCCGGACGCAAGCCCGGGGGAGAGAACATTCAGAATCCACGGCTTAAACTGCTGGTTTTTGCAGTGCTTTGCGCACTGCCGCTGTTTGGTTCGGTGTCGCTCTGGCTGCGTGGGGTGTCGTTGATTCCACTGGCGGCGTACGCAATCGTCAGTGTGCTGGCGTTTTTTCTGTACTGGAGCGACAAGCGCAAGGCCCGCGCCGACAGCTGGCGCACACCGGAAAACGTCTTGCACGCGGTTGAACTGGCTGGCGGCTGGCCCGGTGCCTTGCTGGCCCAGCAGCTGTTTCGACACAAGACCCGCAAAGTCTCCTATCAGCTGCTGTTCTGGCTGATTGTGTTGCTGCACGAGGTGTTCTGGATCGATCAGTTGTTCCTCGGTGCGAACCTGCTGGCATTGTTTTAAAGCAGCAGTCCCACCTGGGTGCGCTTGGGCAACTTGCTCACTACCATTTGGTGGGACCGTTGCAACAAGCCTTGCAGCTCTTCGGCGCCCAGCGGGTAGGGCGTTTGCATGATGATCCACTGGGCTCTCGCCAAATAGGGAGCCGGGTGGATGCCCGGCCGGTCGCAATGTCCCAGAAACAGGTCTTTGTCGACTTTGAAGGCGAGGGAATCGCCGCGCAGGTTTTGCAGCGCGAACATCTTGTTGCCGGCAATCGAAAACACCCGCACACCGCCCCATTTGTAATCTTCCCTGGCACCCGGCAGCGCGAGACAGAACCGCGCGACATCCTCTTCGCTCATGCGTGCCGCTTTCATATCAATCGGTCCCCACCGGCGTTGAATGATTCGATCAAATGGTCGAGCCAGGCACGAACCGCTGGCATCACCCCGCGCCGGTGAGGGTAGACCGCCTGCAGCCAGCCGCCAGGCAATGACCAATCGGGCAGCAGTTGTAGCAGCGAGCCCGCTTCAAGCTCCTGCTCGCAATACATCATGGGTAGCAAGGTAAAACCCTGGCCGGCGAGCGTACAAGCCTTGCGCACGATGAAGTCGTCGATACCCAGCCGCGCTTCCAGGCTCAGCTCAACACTTTTACCCTGTTGATCCAGCAGCCGGATATGCACCATGCGGTCGGCTTCGAGGGCGCCGAGTATCGGCAGGCTCTTCAGCGCTTCGGGGTGGTTGATGTCCCGTCCGTGCAAAAATTCGGGGGTGGCGACCATGACCATTTGCGCCTGACGCAAACGTCGGGTGACCAACAGCGGATCTTCGTCGCCCAACTCACGCACCCGCAGGGCGACGTCGACGCCTTCGGTCACCAGGTCGACCCGGCGGTTGACCAACATGACTTCCAGTTGTACCTGGGGGTATTTTTCAAGAAACCGAGCGATGACCGTCGGCAACCTCTCATGCGCCAGGCCGACGGGGCAGGACACCCGCAGTCGCCCGCGCGGTTCGCTGGACATGCTGGCCACCGCCTCATCAGCCATTTCCGCTTCCAGCAGCATCGCCTGACAGTGCCGCAGGTAGCGCTCGCCCACGGCCGTCAGCTTGAGTTGGCGGGTGGTGCGTTGCAGCAGGCGTGCGCCGAGGCGCTCTTCCAGTTCGGCAATACGCCGCGACAAGCGCGACTTGGGAATCCCCAGCAAACGCCCGGCAGCCGCGAAGCCGCCGGCTTCAACGACTTTGGCGAAGTAGTAGAGATCATTGAGGTCTTGCATGGCGGCAGTCCGATTGTCCTATCAATGGGACGAACTATCGCATTGTTGCGGTCTAATCATCTATTGGTTTCGTCTGTAGGATTCTTTCCATCAGATCGCCCCGTGGCGGTCCTCACCTGGAGATCCCACATGAAACTGTTGCATATCGATTCGAGCATTCTTGGTGATAACTCGGCTTCCCGCCTGCTGAGCAGCGAAGTCGTTAAAGCCTGGCAAACCGCAGAGCCGAACGCCGTGGTCACGTACCGCGATCTGGCTGCCGATGCCATCAGCCATTTCTCCGCCACGACACTGGTCGCCGCCGGTACTACCGCCGAACTGCGCAATGCCGCCCAACAGCACGAAGCCGAGTTGAGCGCCACCACCCTGGCTGAGTTCCTCGCCGCCGATGCCGTCGTGATTGCCGCACCAATGTACAACTTCACCATCCCGACCCAACTCAAGGCCTGGATCGATCGCATCGCTGTTGCGGGTCAGACCTTCCGTTACACCGAAGCCGGTCCTGAAGGCCTGTGCGGTGGCAAGAAAGTCGTGATCGTGTCGACTTCCGGTGGCCTGCATGCCGGCCAGGCCACGGGCGTGGCTCACGAAGAGTACTTGAAAGTGCTGTTCGGCTTCATTGGTATCACCGACATCGAATTCGTCCGTGCCCATGGCCTGGCCTACGGTGACGAAGTGCGTACCAAAGCCATGAGCGACGCTCAAGCGCAAATCAGCGAGCAATTGTTCGCCGCTGCATAAGGCTGCGTAAAAGACGTCAAACTGCTCAGGCAATGCCCCAAAAAACTCTGTATTCTGATCACGCAAGTGCCAGATACGGAGTTTTTTGTTTCTGGTCGTTTCAGGTTGTGGCCCAGGTTATGCAGCAGCGGGTTAACGTCCCCGTTCTGCGCTGACCTTGGTAGCCGCACATTGCTGGTACAAGGCCGCTGCCTCGCTAAACCGAGGAGAACGGGCTTTCCGGTCAAGTAACAAAGGTGGGGGCATCCTTATGGTGCGTCTTTGTGCAGCGTTACTGTTTTGCCTGCTCAGCAGCCTGAATGCAGTGCACGCCGCGCCTGCGCCGCATCCTCACTGGAGCGTCGGCTTCCATGAGATGAGTTTTCTCGACCCCCTCGATTTGCAGCCGATGCGCGCCATCGCGTTCTACCCCTCCAGCGACCGGGAACACACTAGCAAAATCGAGGGTTACACCGTCGAAGCCGGTGAAGACATTCCTGTGGCTATCGGGCGCTTCCCGATGCTGATGCTGTCCCATGGCAACACCGGAACCCCCCTGGCCCTGCATGACCTCGCCACATCGCTGGCACGCAAAGGCTTTGTGGTAGTCGCGGTGATTCATCCCGGTGACAACTCCAAAGACCACAGCCGCCTCGGTACGTTGAGCAACCTTTACGGCCGTCCCATCCAGATTTCCGAAGCCATTACCGCCACGTTGGGCGATCGCATGCTCGCGCCGTTCGTCCATGCCAATCAGGTCGGGGTGATCGGCTATTCGGCGGGCGGTGAAACGGCATTGATTCTTTCAGGTGCCACGCCGGACCTGGATCGGCTGCGCCGCTATTGCCAGGAGCGTCCGGACGACCGTGATGCTTGCAACACCCAAGGCGAACTGATCGTCGACCGCGATGACCTGCAACCCGTGGCCGACCCGCGTGTGCATGCATTGATGTTGATGGCGCCGTTGAGTTTGAAATTCGGCCGTCACACCTTGGCCGACGTTCATGTGCCGGTGCTGCTTTACAGTGGCGACGGCGACCAGCTGGTGGCGTTCGACAAAAACGCTGCGGCGCTTGCGCGCAAACTGCCGATTGCACCGGACTTCAAATTGTTGGCTGGCGCGGGGCATTTCGTGTTCATGGCGCCGTGCAATGACGAGCAGATCGTCAACACCCCGGGGTTGTGCACCGACGCCGATGGTGTCGACCGCGCAGTCATTCATCGCGACATGATTTCCGAGGCCGGGCGTTTCTTCACTCGCTCGCTGGGTATCGCGACCCGGGCGGGCCTGCAAACCGCAGATCAATAACCCACAGGGGCGTGTGGTGTCAGGCCATTGCGCGGCGTTTGAGTAGAAGGGTCAGCGCCAGCCCGGCCACCGACAACAACGCTGCGCTGAAGAAAATCCACGTATACCCCAGGTTCAACGCCACCGCGCCCATCAACGGTCCGGCGATGGCGAGTGCCAGATCAAAAAACACTGCGTAAGCACTCAAACCGGCGCCGCGACTGGAATTGGGCACTTGCTTGATCGCCTCAACACCCAACGCCGGATAGACGAGCGACAAGCCAAAACCGGTCAGCCCCGCGCCGATCAACGCATAACCGGTCGAAGGCGCCAGCCACAGCAGCGCCAGACCCACGGTTTCAATGCTCATGCAGGCAATGGCCGAGGTGAATCCGCCGAAGCGGCTGATACAGGAGATGAACAGCAGTCGCGCCAAAATAAAGCAGACGCCGAATACCGTGAGGCAATACGCGGCGCCGGCCCAGCCACGGCTGACGTAGTACAGCGTAATAAAGGTGGTCAGCGTGCCATAGCCGATGGACGCCAGACTCAGGCTTGCTCCAAACGGTGCTATACGCCCGAACACTGCCCAAAATGGCAGCCGCTCACCGCGAACTACCGGCACCGAAGGTTTATTGCGGATCAGTAGCAGCGCGACAAGCGCCAACAGCGACAGCGCAATGCCCAAACTGGCAAAACCATACTCGGCGACCATCACCACACCCAGTGGCGCACCGATGGCGATGGCTCCGTAAGATGCGATGCCGTTCCAGGAGATTGAACGGGCGGTGTGTTCCGCGCCGACCTGACCCATGCACCAACTGATAGTGCCGACGCCGATCAGTCCCTGGGCGATCCCGAGCAACAAGCGACCGGCGATCAGGATCAACAGGCTCAGCAGCGGCAGGCTTTGCAGCATCGTCGAAAGCAACGTCAACACGCCGCTCAACACAATCCCCGCCAACCCGTAAATAATCGCCCGTTTGGTGCCGATGCTGTCCGACATGCGCCCGGCCATGGGCCGGCTGAGCAGGGTGGCCAAGTATTGCGAGCCGATGGTCAGCCCCGCGATGATCGCGCTGAAACCCAGTTGCTCATGCACATAGCCCGGTATCACGGCAATCGGCAAGCCGATGCAGAGGAAGGCAATAAAGGTATAAAAAACGATGGAGACGATTTGCAGGGTAATCGCCAGGGAGCTTTGCGGGGGCTGTTGCTGCGCTGACATGTGGGCTCATTCGCTGGCGGCGGAGGGAGAGCTGCATCATGGCGTGGGTGTGAAATAAAAGAAAGCTGGCTAACTATATTCGTTGGCTTTCGGGGCCTCATAGCGGGCAAGCCCGCTTTGGTATCAGCACCAGAAAAATCCTCGGCCATGAAATGCAAAAAGCCCTGTCACCAGGACAGGGCTTTTTACTTGCCGCTTGCAGCTTGAAACTAATCGCTGCTCTTAAAACACAACACCCTGACTACGCAGGTAATCGTCATATGTCCCGCTGAAGTCGATCACGCCACTGGCGCTCAACTCGATAATGCGGGTGGCCAACGACGATACGAATTCACGGTCGTGGCTGACGAAGATCAGCGTGCCCGGGTAGTTTTCCAGCGCCAGGTTCAGCGCTTCGATGGATTCCATGTCCAAGTGGTTGGTCGGTTCGTCCATGATCAGCACGTTCGGCTTTTGCAGGATCAGCTTGCCGAACAGCATGCGGCCTTGCTCACCACCGGAGATGACCTTGACCGACTTGAGGATCTCGTCGTTGGAGAACAGCATACGGCCGAGGGTACCGCGAACGATTTGCTCGCCGCCCTGGGTCCATTGACCCATCCAGTCGAACAGGTTGCAGTCGTCTTCGAAGTCATGCGCGTGGTCCTGGGCGTAGTAGCCCAGTTCCGCGGCGTCGGTCCACTTCACCGTGCCGGCATCCGGGGTCAGTTCATTGACCAGGGTGCGCAGCAGGGTGGTTTTACCGATACCGTTCGGGCCGATGATCGCTACACGCTCGCCAGCTTCAACCTGGAAGCTGAAGTCCTTGAACAGGGTCTTGCCGTCGAAGCCTTTGGCCATGCGCTCGACGATGACCGCCTGACGGTGCAGCTTCTTGGTTTGTTCGAAACGGATGAACGGGCTCACACGGCTCGAAGGCTTGACCTCGGCCAGCTGGATCTTGTCGATCGCCTTGGCGCGGGAGGTCGCTTGCTTGGCTTTCGAGGCGTTGGCCGAGAATCGGCTGACAAACGATTGCAGTTCAGAGATCTGTGCTTTCTTCTTGGCGTTGTCCGACAGCAATTGCTCGCGGGACTGGGTCGCCACGGTCATATACTCGTCGTAGTTGCCCGGGAACAGACGCAGTTCACCGTAATCCAGGTCAGCCATGTGGGTGCACACGCTGTTCAGGAAGTGACGGTCGTGAGAGATGATGATCATCAGGCTGGAGCGCTGGGTCAGAATGTTTTCCAGCCAGCGGATGGTGTTGATGTCCAGGTGGTTGGTCGGTTCGTCGAGCAACAGCACTTCCGGATCGGAGAACAGTGCCTGCGCCAGCAATACGCGCAGTTTCCAGCCTGGAGACACTTCGCTCATCGGGCCGAAGTGTTGCTCGATGCCGATACCCAGGCCCAGCAACAGTTCACCGGCACGGGATTCGGCGGTGTAGCCGTCCATTTCGGCGAACTCGGTTTCCAGTTCGGCCACGGCCATGCCGTCTTCTTCGGTCATTTCCGGCAGCGAGTAGATGCGGTCGCGCTCGGCCTTGACCTTCCACAGCTCTTCGTGACCCATGATCACGGTGTCGATCACGGTGAATTCTTCGTAGGCGAACTGGTCCTGGCGCAATTTACCCAGACGCACGTTCGGCTCGAGCATGACCTGGCCACCGGAAGGCTCAAGGTCGCCACCGAGGATTTTCATGAAAGTCGACTTGCCGCAACCGTTGGCGCCGATCAGGCCGTAGCGGTTGCCCGCGCCGAATTTCACCGAAACGTTTTCGAATAGCGGCTTGGCGCCGAACTGCATCGTGATGTTAGCTGTGGAAATCAATTACCTTACCTATCAATGGGTTAGAGCTGGTTGTTTTTGCCTGGTACCGATTTGATACCAATCTGGAGCTTTTCCAGCTCCGCCCAGTCTGAGCTTGAGTTGAGCCAACGCGCATACGCCGTCAGCAACATTTGGACGCTGTGGCCAAGTTGCTGAGCGATGAAGGCGGGGTTCATGTTGGACATTGAGCATATTGTCGCATAAGTATGAAGGCAGTTGTACGGGGGCTGATGAGACAACGTCAGGCCTTCAGGGTTGGGCCCCATACTTATTCAGGTCGCGGACGTCTGTCTGATGCACTCGCTGTTCTTCGCTGGCGGTAACACCTAAGGCGTCATTTTGATCTTGCCAATGCGTTTTGAGCGCTGTTCGGCTG
>NZ_AKJS01000196.1 GCF_000282215.1 Pseudomonas sp. GM21 | reverse complement strand
GCCGAACGCAGGCTTCGCCAGCTGCTACGGGTCGTGTAATGGCTTAACTGATCGGCATTAGGGCCACTGCCCCTCCTTTGCCCTACACCTTTCAACGAGTTTTCCTGAATTTCCGATGAATAAAGCCATCTCCGATCTGTCTTCCCACACGCCAATGATGCAGCAGTACTGGCGCCTGAAGAACCAGCACCCTGACCAGCTGATGTTCTACCGCATGGGCGATTTCTACGAGATCTTCTATGAAGACGCGAAGAAAGCCGCCAAGTTGCTGGACATCACCCTGACCGCCCGTGGGCAGTCGGCGGGCCAGGCGATTCCGATGTGCGGGATTCCTTACCACGCGGCGGAAGGCTACCTGGCGAAACTGGTCAAGCTCGGCGAGTCGGTGGTGATTTGTGAGCAGGTAGGTGATCCGGCGACCAGTAAAGGGCCGGTGGATCGCCAGGTGGTGCGAATCATCACGCCGGGCACGGTCAGTGATGAAGCACTGCTGGATGAGCGCCGTGACAACCTGATCGCAGCAGTGCTGGGTGACGAGCGTCTGTTCGGCCTGGCCGTGCTGGACATCACCAGCGGCAACTTCACGGTACTGGAAATCAAAGGCTGGGAAAACCTGCTGGCGGAACTGGAGCGGGTCAACCCGGTCGAGCTGATGATTCCGGATGACTGGCCCAAGGACCTGCCGGCGGAAAAACGTCGTGGGGTTCGTCGCCGCGCACCGTGGGATTTCGAACGCGACTCGGCACTGAAAAGTCTGTGCCAACAGTTTTCTACCCAGGACCTGAAAGGCTTTGGCTGTGAGAACCTGACCCTGGCCATTGGCGCCGCCGGTTGCCTGCTCAGCTACGCCAAGGAAACCCAGCGCACCGCCCTGCCGCACTTGCGCAGCCTGCGTCATGAGCGCCTGGATGACACCGTGGTGCTGGACGGCGCCAGCCGTCGCAACCTGGAACTGGACACCAACCTGGCCGGTGGTCGCGACAATACCCTGCAATCGGTGGTCGATCGCTGCCAGACCGCCATGGGCAGCCGTTTGCTGACCCGTTGGTTGAACCGTCCGCTGCGGGATCTGACCGTACTGCTGGCACGCCAGACTTCGATCACGTGCCTGCTCGACGGCTACCGCTTCGAGAAACTGCAACCGCAACTCAAGGAAATCGGCGACATCGAGCGGATTCTGGCGCGGATCGGCCTGCGCAACGCCCGCCCTCGCGACCTCGCTCGTCTGCGCGATGCACTGGGTGCGTTGCCTGAGTTGCAAGTGGCGATGACTGAGCTTGAAGCACCTCACATCATTCAACTGGCCAAGGTCACCAACACCTATCCGGAACTGGCTGCGCTGCTGGAAAAAGCCATTATCGACAATCCGCCAGCGGTAATCCGCGACGGCGGTGTATTGAAAACCGGTTACGACAGTGAACTCGACGATCTGCAATCGCTCAGCGAAAACGCCGGGCAGTTCCTGATTGATCTGGAAGCTCGCGAAAAAGCGCGCACCGGTCTGTCGCACCTGAAAGTCGGGTACAACCGCATTCACGGTTACTTCATCGAGTTGCCGAGCAAACAGGCTGAGTCCGCGCCCGCAGACTACATCCGCCGCCAGACGCTGAAAGGCGCCGAGCGTTTCATCACCCCGGAACTCAAGGCGTTCGAAGACAAGGCATTGTCGGCCAAGAGCCGTGCGTTGGCCCGCGAGAAAATGCTCTACGAAGCGCTGCTTGAAGACCTGATCAGCCAATTGCCTCCGCTGCAGGACACCGCCGCCGCGCTGGCCGAGCTGGACGTTTTGAGCAACCTGGCCGAGCGCGCCCTGAACCTCGACTTGAACTGCCCGCGTTTCGTCAGCGAGCCCTGCATGCGCATCACCCAGGGCCGTCACCCGGTGGTCGAGCAAGTGCTGAGCACGCCGTTCGTGGCCAACGACCTTAGCCTCGACGACAATACGCGGATGCTGGTGATCACCGGCCCGAACATGGGCGGTAAATCCACCTACATGCGTCAAACCGCATTGATCGTTTTGCTCGCGCATATCGGCAGCTTCGTGCCGGCGGCCAGTTGTGAACTGTCCCTGGTGGACCGGATTTTCACCCGGATCGGCTCCAGCGATGACCTGGCGGGCGGCCGTTCGACCTTCATGGTTGAAATGAGCGAAACCGCGAACATTTTGCACAACGCTACCGAACGCAGCCTGGTGCTGATGGACGAAGTCGGCCGCGGCACCAGCACCTTCGATGGTCTGTCCCTGGCTTGGGCCGCTGCCGAACGACTGGCACATCTGCGCGCCTACACGCTGTTTGCCACCCACTACTTTGAGCTGACGGTGCTACCGGAGGCGCAACCGCTGGTGGCCAACGTTCACCTCAATGCCACCGAGCACAACGAACGCATCGTGTTCCTGCACCACGTGCTGCCCGGGCCTGCCAGCCAGAGCTACGGCCTGGCAGTAGCGCAATTGGCCGGTGTGCCGAGCGAAGTGATCGTGCGTGCGCGTGAGCATCTCGGTCGACTGGAAGCCACCGCCCTGCCCCATGAAGTTCCGATGCCAGCCAAGGGCAAACCGGCCGCGCCACAGCAAAGCGACATGTTCGCCAGCCTGCCGCATCCGGTACTGGATGACCTGGCCAGGCTGGATCTGGACGACATGACGCCACGTCGTGCGCTCGAAATGCTCTATACACTAAAGAACCGGATCTAACGCACTTGCCTACAAGCTGTTAGAATCTCGCGCGGTTTGGGATGCTGCTGGCTAATAGCCTGGCCAGCAGACTATCGCTCCCAAACCTGGCGACCCCAACGTGAAGGGGCTCCGCTGCCGCCGCCTGAGGAGAAAATTAGAAATGACCTTCGTCGTCACCGACAACTGCATCAAGTGCAAGTACACCGACTGCGTAGAAGTGTGTCCGGTGGACTGCTTTTACGAAGGCCCGAACTTCCTGGTGATTCACCCGGATGAGTGCATCGACTGCGCACTGTGCGAACCAGAATGCCCTGCCGTGGCCATCTTCTCCGAAGATGAAGTTCCGGAAGGTATGCAGGAATTCATTCAGCTGAACGTTGAACTGGCCGAAATCTGGCCCAACATCACTGAGAAGAAAGAATCGATGCCGGACGCTGAAGAGTGGGATGGCGTCAAAGGCAAAATCAAAGACCTCGAACGCTGATTTCCCGCGCGTTCCCGAAAAGGCCCCTCGCGGGCCTTTTTGCTTTTCCTGAGGCAAAAAAAGGGGCGGTTTGACCCGCCCACATTTTTTCCCTATTCCCTGTGTTCCTTTGCATCGTCCTGATGAATCGCTTCCTGCGATGTCCGCTCCCCTCGTCCTTGAAGGGCGTGTCTGTCCATCGACACCGTTCAGATACTAGACTGTTCCCTACCCAGAGCAATTGGCCCGGGTCGTCAAAAACAAGAGTCCTTGGTTTTTCATGAATTTTAATATTAATAAAAATCATAGGGATAGCATGTAGCGGCGTAGGAAGATGTACGACTAGCCTCCTGGAAAAATAGTGAACACTTACGAAAGAGTAAGCGAAGACTTACAACGCAAGACTACAAACCTGCGGTAATCCCCACTCACTTTACAGGCAATAAAAAACCCCGAACCAAGCGGGGTCTTTTACTACCGGTTGAGCTTGTTGCTTATTGAAACAGCGACTCGCTCGACAGGCCGTTCTTCTCGAGAATCTCCCGAAGACGCTTCAGGCCTTCCACCTGAATCTGTCTGACCCGTTCCCGGGTCAGGCCGATTTCCAGGCCTACGTCTTCAAGTGTGCTGCTCTCGTGTCCGCGCAAGCCGAAGCGGCGTACTACCACTTCACGTTGTTTGTCCGTCAACTCCGACAGCCATTGATCGATGCTCTGGGACAGGTCGTCATCCTGAAGCAGCTCACAGGGGTCGGTTGGACGATCATCAGTCAGGGTGTCCAGCAGGGTTTTATCCGAATCCGGACCCAGCGAGACGTCGACCGAAGAAACCCGCTCATTCAAGCCGAGCATGCGCTTGACCTCTCCCACCGGTTTTTCCAGCAGGTTGGCGATTTCTTCGGGGGAGGGTTCGTGATCGAGTTTTTGCGTCAGCTCCCGTGCAGCCCGAAGGTACACGTTAAGCTCCTTGACCACATGGATCGGCAACCGGATGGTCCGGGTCTGATTCATGATCGCGCGCTCGATGGTCTGACGAATCCACCAGGTTGCGTAGGTCGAAAAGCGGAAGCCGCGTTCAGGGTCGAATTTCTCTACTGCCCGGATCAAGCCGAGGTTGCCCTCTTCGATCAGGTCCAGCAGCGACAGCCCGCGATTGACGTAACGACGGGCGATTTTCACCACCAGTCGCAAGTTGCTTTCAATCATGCGCTTGCGCCCGGCCGGATCGCCACTTTGCGACAGACGCGCAAAATGAACTTCTTCTTCCGGGGAGAGCAGTGGGGAAAAGCCGATTTCATTGAGGTACAGCTGCGTGGCATCAAGTGCCCGCGTGTAATCGATGTACTTGTGTTGCTTTAGCGAAGCGGAGTGTTTGGATTTGGCACGAACGGAAGAAGGTGGAGCCGCCCCTTCATCATTCGACATCGAATCCGTCTCGATACCGGCCTCCATCAGGAGAACCTCATCGTCGATGTCAAACTCCGGCACTTCTTTACTGAGAGCCATTGTTATAGTCCTTTGGTGAGTTCGACCTCAAGCTCAAGCGACGCCTTTATCCTTGGCAACGCTGGAGCTTGTTCCCTCTACGTGACGGAACAAGCTGGCTAACAAATCAACGACGTGGCAGGAATTGCAGCGGATCTACAGGTTTACCTTGACGGCGAATCTCAAAATGCAGTTTCACCCGGTCTGTACCCGTTGACCCCATTTCGGCAATTGTCTGTCCGACTTTGACCTGCTGCCCCTCCCGAACCAAAAGCCTGCGGTTATGTCCGTAGGCGCTGACGTAGGTTTCGCTGTGTTTGATGATGACTAATTCGCCGTAGCCCCTTAAGCCACTCCCGGCGTATACCACCGTCCCATCAGACGCAGCTAAAACAGGCTGTCCCAAATCTCCGGCGATATCAATTCCTTTATTCAAACTACCGTTTGATGAGAACTTTCCAATCAAAATGCCATTAGATGGCCATCCCCAGCCGGTCGGGGCTGGACCCGCAGGCGGCAATGGAGCAGGGGCCGGCTTGCTGGCGACGGACGGTGTAACCGCCTCTGTACTCGTGGTTGCGCCATTGGGCTGGCGCCGGATTACCGTGGTTTTCAGTGAAGACGAAGGCGTCGAACCGGACGCATTGGACACCGCTGTCGGCGTTGATCCGGTGCGGCCATCGAAGCGAATTACCTGACCCGGACGGATCGTATAGGGCGCAGGAATGTTGTTGCGTGCGGCGAGGGCTTTGTAGTCCCAGCCGTAGCGAAAAGCGATCGAGAACAGGGTGTCTTTTGGTCGAACGACATACTGACCTGTGGTCACTGCCGGACGTTGCGGCGCAGCCTTGCTTTGATCGACGCCGCCAGTGCTACTCGATTTGGTGCTGGAGCAACCAACCAGCAAGGTGCTCAAGACAAGGCCAGTCACCAGGCGCTGAAAGCTCGTTGTACTCATACGCTGCGCAATGACTGTGAGACTCACCCGCCGCTCCCTATGTGGTGGCTGAAATTGTGGATTGCCGAGTTCCGGCTCGAGATGTCGCAAGTATAACGGGCCGAACAGGCTTTACCTTTAATGAAGCTGAATCGCTCCGCGCACACGTTTGCCTACTGACGATAAATACCGTTTAACCAATCGCTGCCGCTGTAAGACACGGCCGATCGAAGAGAATTCAGCGCGTAAAAACAAATGCTCAGGCCAGTGGCCCGTTGAGCAAGGGCACGAAACGCACAGCCCCCAGCACACGTCGGGAAAAGCCTTGTTCTTCGCGGATGATCAGCATCAATTGCTGCACCTCGCCGGAGCCGACCGGGATCACCAGTCGCCCCCCCGGAGCCAACTGATCGAGCAATGCCTGAGGTACATCAGTGGCCACTGCCGTGACGATGATGCCGTTGTAAGGCGCCAAGGCTGGCCAGCCCTCCCAACCATCACCCCAACGAAACACCACGTTACGCAGGTTCAGCTCCACCAGGCGTTCCTTGGCCCGGTCCTGCAAAACCTTGATGCGCTCCACGGAAAATACCCGCTCGACCAGCTGTGACAGTACGGCCGTCTGGTAACCCGAGCCGGTGCCAATCTCCATCACCTTGTCCAAGGGACCAGCCTCCAGCAGCAACTCGCTCATGCGAGCCACCATGTAAGGCTGGGAAATGGTCTGGTTGTGCCCGATCGGCAACGCCGTGTCTTCGTAGGCGCGATGGGCCAGCGCCTCGTCAACGAACAGATGACGTGGCGTCCGGCGAATGACTTCCAGCACCTTGGCATTGGAAACGCCCTCTTCATACAGTCGCTGAATAAGGCGCTCGCGGGTCCGTTGAGAGGTCATGCCGATACCACGGCGCAGCATATCGTCTTGTTCACGCGTCATTAACGCAGCCCCTCGAGCCAGCCATCGAGACTTCTGAAGGCATCATTGAAGGTGCGATCCAGTTGCAGCGGAGTGATTGAAACATAACCCTGCATAACCGCGTGGAAATCGGTGCCCGGGCCGCCATCTTCAGCATCCCCGGCGGCGGCGATCCAGTATCCGGATTTGCCGCGCGGGTCGACCACTTTCATCGGCGCCGCAGCGCGTGCTCGATGCCCGAGGCGGGTCAGCTGAATACCGCGTATATGGTCCAGCGGCAAGTTGGGAATGTTCACATTCAGCACCGTGCGCGGCGGCAGGTCGAGATCGCCATGGGCTTCGACCAGCTTGCGTGCAAAGTAGGCGGCTGTGGGAAGGTTCTCTACTTGTCGTGAGGCCAACGAAAAGGCAAACGAAGGACGTCCAAGGAAGCGCCCTTCGAGGGCGGCTGCCACAGTGCCGGAATACAACACGTCATCGCCCAGGTTAGCGCCCAGGTTGATCCCCGAAACGACCATGTCCGGCTCGCGCTCCAGCAAGCCGTTCAGGCCCAAATGCACGCAGTCGGTGGGGGTGCCGTTCAGGCTGATGAAGCCATTGGCCAGGGTTTGCGGGTGCAACGGACGGTCGAGCGTCAGCGAGCTGCTGGCGCCGCTTTTGTCCTGGTCCGGGGCGATAACCACACACTCGGTGTAATCCGCCAGCGCAGCAAAAAGCGCGGCGAGACCGGGTGCGGTTACCCCATCGTCGTTAGAAATCAGAATACGCATGGGCTGTCCGTCTGCCCCACCGGCACCAGATCAACAAGCTCGCGCACCAATGCGGTGGCAAAGCATCCGGCCGGCAGGACGAATTCCAGTTGCAGAATGTCAGGCTCGGGATAATGCCACGTCAACCCACCAATGGGCAGTCGCAGGATGCGACGTTCGTGACTCATACCGGCGTTAATCAACCAGTCACGCAAGTCCGCTTCGCGAGCGGCGATGTCCTGTTCCAGTACATGGACAACGCCAGCCGCTGGCGAGTCACCTTCGCCCCACTGGGGGCCTG
Source organism: Pseudomonas sp. GM21 (assembly GCF_000282215.1). Classification (GTDB taxonomy): domain Bacteria; phylum Pseudomonadota; class Gammaproteobacteria; order Pseudomonadales; family Pseudomonadaceae; genus Aquipseudomonas. Next base: position 39,323 of record NZ_AKJS01000196.1, on the reverse strand, counting down.
TCGGGTGCAGGTCGAGAATCGCCAGTCGCGGGTCACTGCACTCCGCTTCACCGGCCGGAAAAAAACTGCGGCTATCGGTGAAGGCCAACAGATCGCCGACCTGGGCTTGCTGCCAGGTACCGTCGGCGACACGCGCCGCCAACACCTGATTGAACAGAAAACTGCGCGCCGTGGAGAGCAGCCGCGAACGCACGTTGCGCTGCTCAGGCAACGCTTTACGCGCCGCCCAGGCACGGGCATCGACGACGTTACCGCCGTCAAAGCCGAAACGCTGGACGCCGAAATAATTGGGAATACCTAGCTTGGCGATCAATTGAAGCCGCGCTTCGATCGCCGTCTTGTCACCAGCGAATTGCGTCAGGCGCAAGGTGAAACCATTGGCCGAGTGAGCACCGCGTTGCAGCTTGCGCTTGTGGCGACCGGTCTTGAGGATTTTCAGCGTGTCGTTTTCCGCCGCCGACAGATCCGGGTCAGCCTTGCCCGGCAGTTGCACGCTGAACCATTGGCGCGTCAGCGCCTGACGATCCTTGAGCCCGGCATAACTGACCGTGCGTAACGGCACGCCCGCCGCCTTGGCGATCCGCCGTGCCGCTTCCTCGGTATTGAGACCGCGCTTTTCTACCCAGATCCACAAATGCTCGCCATCACCGCTGAGGGGAATGTTGAGCACTTCATCGACCTGAAAATCTTCTGCCGTGGCTTTCAGAACAGCGGTGCCAAGCGGCTCGCCATAGGCCCGCGGGCCAAGCAATTGCAATTCGTTCATGCGCGCAGCAACAAGGCAACGGAGTGCACGGCAATGCCTTCTTCGCGACCGACAAAGCCAAGCTTTTCGGTGGTGGTAGCTTTCACGTTCACTTGATCCAACTCAACTTGAAGATCCGCGGCAATCAGCGCGCGCATCGATTCGATATGCGGGGCCATTTTCGGCGCCTGGGCGACGATGGTGTTATCGACGTTGCCGACTTTCCAGCCTTTGGCGTGAATCAGCGCGACAACGTGGCGCAGCAACCCACGGCTGTCAGCACCCTTGAATGTCGGGTCGGTGTCCGGGAAATGTTTGCCGATATCACCCAACGCGGCCGCGCCGAGCAAGGCATCGCTCAAGGCGTGTAGCAGGACGTCACCGTCGGAGTGAGCGAGCAGCCCGAAGCCGTGTGCAATGCGCACGCCGCCCAGAGTAATGAAATCGCCTTCAGCGAAACGGTGCACATCATAGCCGTGGCCAATACGCATAAAAAAACGCCCCGATTTTTGTCAGGGCGTGATTCTACCTGCTTTGTCGGACATTAGGCGCTTAGCACGCGCGCATGATGTTGCAGGTGGTCGTCGATGAAGCTGGCGATGAAGAAATAGCTGTGGTCATAGCCTGGTTGCAGGCGCAACGTCAGCGGATGACCCGCCAGTTTGGCCGCCTGTTGCAAGGCTTCAGGCTTGAGTTGAGTGGCGAGGAAATCGTCACGGTCACCTTGATCCACCAGCAGCGGCAGCTTCTCATCGGCCTCGGCGATCAGGGCGCAAGTATCCCATTCGCGCCACTTCGAACGGTCTTCGCCCAGGTATCGGGTGAAGGCCTTCTGCCCCCACGGACAGTCCATCGGATTGTTGATCGGCGAGAACGCCGACACCGACTGATAACGCCCCGGATTGCGCAAGGCGCAAACCAGCGCGCCATGGCCGCCCATGGAATGACCACTGATGCCGCGCTTGTCCGATGCAGGGAAATGAGCCTCGACCAATGCCGGCAATTCCTGCACCACATAGTCATGCATCCGATAGTGCCGCGACCACGGCTCCTGGGTGGCATTGAGATAAAACCCGGCACCGAGGCCGAAATCCCAAGCGCCATCTGGATCACCAGGCACATCGGGACCGCGCGGGCTGGTGTCCGGTGCGACGATGATCAAACCCAGCTCGGCAGCCATGCGCAGGGCGCCGGCCTTTTGCATGAAGTTCTCGTCTGTGCAGGTCAGGCCGGACAACCAGTACAACACCGGCAGTTTTCCGCCCTGCTCCGCTTGCGGCGGCAGGTACACGGCAAACACCATGTCGCAGCCGAGCACGTCGGAACGGTGCCGGTAGCGCTTGTGCCAGCCACCGAAGCTTTTCTGGCAGGAGATATTTTCCAGGTTCATGGAGCCTCCCAGCTTCAAGCCCCAAGCTTCAAGCGGCGAGGGCGGCGAACCCACTTGCTGCTTATGGCTTTTGACTTGTAACTGTTTTTAGAAATGGATGACGGAACGGATGCTCTTGCCTTCGTGCATCAGGTCGAACGCCTTGTTGATATCTTCCAGGCCCATGGTGTGGGTGATGAACGTGTCCAGCGGAATTTCACCGGTTGCGGCCATTTCGACGTAGCTTGGCAACTCGGTACGGCCACGCACGCCGCCGAACGCCGAACCGCGCCAGACGCGACCGGTGACCAGCTGGAATGGACGGGTGGCAATTTCCTGACCGGCACCGGCGACACCGATGATGACCGACTCACCCCAGCCCTTGTGGCAGCACTCAAGTGCGGCGCGCATCAATTGTACGTTGCCGATGCATTCGAAGGAGAAGTCGACGCCGCCATCGGTCATGTCGACGATGACTTCCTGGATCGGCCGGTCGAAATCTTTCGGGTTCACACAATCGGTTGCACCCAATTGCTTGGCGATCTCGAATTTGGCCGGGTTGATGTCGATGGCGATGATGCGTGCAGCCTTGGCTTTTACCGCGCCGATGACCGCCGACAGACCAATGCCGCCGAGGCCGAAAATGGCCACGGTATCACCGGGTTTCACCTTGGCGGTATTGAGCACCGCACCGATGCCGGTGGTGACACCGCAGCCCAGCAGGCAGACTTTTTCCAGTGGTGCTTCTTTAGCAATTTTGGCCACGGAAATTTCCGGCAATACGGTGTATTCGGAAAACGTCGACGTGCCCATATAGTGGAAAATCGGCTGCCCCTTGTAGGAAAAGCGCGAAGTGCCGTCCGGCATCAAGCCTTTGCCCTGAGTCGCGCGAATCGCCTGACACAAGTTGGTTTTGCCCGACAGACAGAATTTGCACTGACGGCATTCCGGGGTGTACAGCGGGATGACATGATCACCTACAGCCACCGACGTCACGCCCTCGCCAATCGCCTCAACCACTGCGCCGCCTTCATGACCGAGAATCGATGGAAAGATGCCTTCCGGGTCAGCACCGGACAGCGTGTACGCGTCGGTATGACAAACGCCGGACGCCACCACACGCAGCAAAACTTCACCGGCCTTGGGCATGGCGACATCGACTTCGACGATCTCTAGAGGTTTCTTGGCCTCGAAGGCAACGGCAGCGCGCGACTTGATCATGTGGATTCTCCAGTGAATTAAAAACGAGACAGGGAGTGTAATACAGCGCCTCACGGTGAATAATCCGGACAAAAGCAAAACATTATTGCCATGCAGGGATAATCACCGATGTCCGAGAGCCGCTGGGAAGGGATCGACGAGTTCGTCGCCGTGGCCGAATGCAGCCAATTTACGGCGGCTGCCGAACGCCTTGGGGTTTCTTCTTCTCATATCAGTCGACAAATCGTACGCCTTGAAGAGCGCCTTCAGACCCGCCTTCTTTACCGCAGCACCCGCCGGGTGACGCTGACCGAAGCCGGGCAAACCTTCTTGCAACATTGCCAGCGCCTGCAAGACGGCCGAGAAGAAGCCTTGCGTGCGGTCGGCGACCTGACCAGCGAACCGAAAGGCATGCTGCGCATGACCTGCGCCGTGGCGTATGGCGAGCGATTTATCGTGCCTTTGGTAACGCGTTTCATGGGGCTCTACCCGCAGTTGCGTGTCGACATCGAATTGAGCAACCGCCCGCTAGACCTGGTGCATGAAGGCCTGGACCTGGCGATCCGTCTGGGTCGCCTGCAAGACTCGCGACTGGTTGCCACTCGCCTGGCACCTCGACGCATGTACCTGTGCGCATCACCGTCCTACCTGGAACGTTATGGTCGGCCACACAGCTTGTCGGAACTAAGCCGCCACAATTGCCTCATTGGCAGTTCGGACCTGTGGCAACTGGAACAGAACGGGCGGGAATTTTCGCAGCGGGTCCAGGGAAACTGGCGCTGCAACAGCGGGCAAGCGGTGCTGGATGCCGCGCTACAGGGCGTGGGGTTGTGTCAGTTGCCGGACTATTACGTGCTGGAGCATTTGAAAAGCAGCGCATTGATTTCGTTGCTTGAGGCGCATCAACCGCCGAATACCGCTGTTTGGGCGCTTTATCCACAGCAACGACACCTGTCGCCCAAGGTGCGTAAGTTGGTGGATTATTTGAAGGAGGGGTTGGCGTTAAGGCCGGAGTACAGGGTGTGAGGGGTTGAAGATCAAAAAATCGCAGCCTCGTTTCACTCGACAGCTCCTACAGGATATTGCGGTGAACGCGGACAATGTAGGAGCTGTCGAGTGAAACGAGGCTGCGATCTTTTACTGGCGGTTAGACCAGCGCTGACGCAACCATTCAAGATCTTCGGGACGCGTAACCTTAAGGTTGTCGGCCCGACCCTCAATCAGACGTGGCGCCATGCCAGCCCACTCCATGGCCGATGCTTCATCAGTGATGACCGCATCCGCCACCAGACTGTCGGCCAATGCCCGATGCAGCGCCCCAAGGCGAAACATCTGCGGCGTATAGGCTTGCCAGATCACGCTTCGGTCCACGGTTTCAATCACCCGCCCATACTTGTCGACCCGCTTGAGGGTGTCGCGCGCCGGAACCGCCAGCAAACCGCCGACAGGATCATCAGCCAGTTCGCGGAGCAACTTGTCCAGATCATCACGGCTCAGATTCGGCCGCGCGGCGTCGTGAACCAGCACCCAATCTTCATCGTCGGCACCCAGCGCATGCAAATGCAGCAACGCATTGAGCACCGAGCCAGATCGTTCAGAGCCACCCTCGACCCGCTGAATTCGTGAATCAGCAGCACAGAGCAGGTTTGGCCAATAAGGATCATCAACAGCAAGACTGACCACCACCCCTTTCAGGCAAGGATGATTAAGGAAACAGCCGAGGCTGTGTTCGAGAATAGTGCGGCCGCCCAGTTGCAGGTATTGCTTGGGACGGTCCGCGGCCATACGGGCACCGACGCCCGCGGCAGGAATCACGGCCCAGAAGGCCGGTAACGAGGAATTCATTGAGCCAACTGGAAAAGGGTTTCGCCGTCCTTGACCATGCCCAACTCATGGCGAGCCCGCTCTTCAACGGTCTCCATACCTTTTTTCAACTCGCTGACTTCGGCGTCCATCACCCGATTGCGCTCCAGCAACCCTTCGTTCTCAGCCTGCTGATCCTTGATCTGCTGAGTCAGCTCAGCCACTTGCGCCAGACTGCCATTACCCACCCACAGGCGGTATTGCAGGCCAGCCAGCAACAAGAGCAAGACGAGGAACAACCAATTGGGACTGCGCATCGAATATCAGGTTTCCAGTGAAAAAAGACAGCCATGCAAAAACTTTGAAGCTTCTGATAGCACGAAGCCTGGAAGAACCAGGCTTCGTACTGATAAGGCATCAGATTAGTGGCAAATTGACCGCTGTTGCGATTTTTTCGACACAATCCGTTGTCTTTTTTATCATTTAGCAATCAACCGCGGAACTCGCTGCGGCCGTTGTACTTGGCTTTACCGTTCAACTGCTCTTCGATACGCAGCAGTTGGTTGTACTTGGAAACGCGGTCAGAACGGCACAGGGAACCGGTTTTGATCTGACCAGCCGAAGTGCCCACAGCCAGGTCGGCGATGGTCGAGTCTTCGGTTTCGCCCGAGCGGTGCGAGATCACAGCCGTGTAACCAGCGGCCTTGGCCATCTGGATGGCTTCCAGGGTTTCGGTCAGGGTGCCGATCTGGTTGAACTTGATCAGGATCGAGTTGGCGATCTTTTTATCGATGCCTTCTTTCAGGATCTTGGTGTTGGTCACGAACAGATCGTCGCCCACCAGCTGGGTTTTCTCGCCGATTTTGTCGGTGAGGATTTTCCAGCCAGCCCAATCGGACTCGTCCAGGCCGTCTTCGATCGAGATGATCGGATAACGCTCGGTCAGACCTTTCAGGTAGTCAGCGAAACCTTCAGCGGTGAACACCTGACCTTCGCCGGACAGATTGTATTGACCGTCTTCGTAGAATTCGCTCGCAGCACAGTCCAGCGCCAGGGTCACGTCGGTGCCCAGCTTGTAACCGGCGTTGGCCACAGCCTCGGAGATCACTTTCAAAGCGTCTTCGTTGGAAGCCAGGTTCGGCGCGAAACCACCTTCGTCACCGACGGCAGTGCTCAGGCCACGGGCCTTCAGAACGGCTTTGAGGTGATGGAAAATTTCGGTGCCCATGCGCAGGCCTTCCGAGAAAGACTTGGCGCCAACCGGCTGAACCATGAACTCCTGGATGTCGACGTTGTTATCGGCGTGCTCGCCACCGTTGATGATGTTCATCATCGGAACCGGCATCGAGTAAACACCCGGGGTGCCGTTCAGGTTGGCAATGTGAGCGTACAGCGGCAGGTCCTGGTCCTGTGCTGCTGCCTTGGCCGCAGCCAGGGAAACGGCGAGGATCGCGTTGGCGCCCAGGGAGCCTTTGTTTTCGGTACCGTCGAGCTTGATCATCGCGTGATCCAGCGCTTTCTGGTCGCTTGGGTCGGTACCTTTCAACAGGTCGCGGATCGGACCGTTGATGTTGGCGACGGCCTTGAGCACGCCTTTGCCCAGGTAACGGCTCTTGTCGCCATCACGCAGCTCGAGCGCTTCACGCGAGCCAGTGGAAGCACCGGACGGCGCGCAGGCGCTGCCGATGATGCCGTTATCGAGAAGCACGTCCGCTTCGACGGTGGGATTGCCACGGGAGTCGAGAACTTCACGACCTTTGATGTCGACGATTTTTGCCATTGTTGTAAACACTCCAAAGTTGACGAAAACGACGCAGCTAGAGGAAATCTTTTACCGTCGGCAAGTGATGTGCAGCAGGCAGACTTGCGGACGATAAAGCTCAGGCCCGAAGGCCTGAGCATTAAATCGTGCGGTACTTTACCGGAGAATTGAGGTTTACGCGGTTTCTACCGTCGGAAAACTCTTCACCAGTTCGTCCAAGGCTTTGAGCTGGGCCAGAAATGGCTCCAGTTTGTCCAGACGCAAGGCGCAAGGGCCGTCGCATTTGGCGTTGTCCGGGTCCGGGTGGGCTTCGAGGAACAGGCCGGCCAGCGACTGGCTCATGCCAGCCTTGGCCAGGTCAGTCACCTGGGCACGACGACCACCGGCGGAATCGGAGCGGCCACCGGGCATTTGCAGCGCGTGGGTCACGTCGAAGAACACCGGGTATTCGAACTGCTTCATGATGCCGAAGCCGAGCATGTCGACCACCAGGTTGTTGTAGCCGAAGCTCGAACCGCGCTCGCAGAGGATCAACTGATCGTTGCCCGCTTCCACGCACTTGCTCAGGATGTGTTTCATCTCGTGCGGTGCGAGGAACTGGGCTTTCTTGATGTTGATCACCGCGCCGGTCTTGGCCATCGCGACCACGAGGTCGGTCTGGCGCGACAGGAAGGCCGGCAACTGAATGATGTCGCAGACTTCCGCGACGACCGCAGCCTGATCAGGCTCGTGGACGTCGGTGATGATCGGCACGCCGAAGGCTTGCTTGATGTCCTGGAAAATCCGCATGCCCTCTTCCAGGCCGGGGCCACGGTAGGAGGTCACGGAAGACCGGTTGGCCTTGTCGAAGCTGGCCTTGAACACATAAGGGATACCGAGTTTCTCGGTGACCTTTACATACTCTTCGCAGACCTGCATCGCCATGTCGCGGCTTTCCAGCACGTTCATGCCACCGAAAAGCACCATTGGCTTGTCGTTGGCAATCTCGATATCGCCTACGCGGATGATCTTCTGCGCCATCGGATTTACGCCTTCTTCTGGTGTTGAACCAAAGCTGCTTTAACGAAACCGCTGAACAACGGGTGACCGTCGCGAGGTGTCGAGGTGAACTCAGGGTGGAACTGGCACGCGACGAACCATGGATGATCCGGTGCTTCAACCACCTCAACCAGCGCGCCATCACCGGAACGACCGGAGATTTTCAGGCCGGCTGCCATGATTTGCGGCAGCAGGTTGTTGTTCACTTCATAGCGATGACGGTGACGCTCGACGATGACGTCCTTGGCGTAGCAGTCATGCACCAGCGAACCCGGCTCCAGCAGGCAATCCTGAGCGCCGAGGCGCATGGTGCCGCCCAGGTCGGACGATTCGGTACGGGTTTCGACCGCGCCGGTAGCGTCTTCCCACTCGGTGATCAGACCCACGACCGGATGGCCGCTGGCACGATCGAACTCGGTGGAGTTGGCGTCTTTCCAGCCCAGCACGTTACGAGCGAACTCGATCACGGCCACTTGCATGCCCAGGCAGATACCCAGGTATGGAACCTTGTTTTCGCGAGCGTATTGAACGGCGGTGATCTTGCCTTCCACGCCACGCAGACCGAAGCCGCCCGGTACGAGAATCGCGTCCACACCTTCCAGCAGCGCGGTGCCCTGGTTTTCGATGTCTTCGGAATCGATGTAGCGCAGGTTGACCTTGGTGCGGTTGCTGATGCCGGCGTGACTCATCGCTTCGATCAGCGACTTGTAGGCGTCAAGCAGTTCCATGTACTTGCCGACCATCGCGATGGTGACTTCGTGCTCCGGGTTCAGCTTGGCATCAACCACGGCTTCCCACTCGGACAGGTCGGCGCTGCCGCATTGCAGGCCGAAACGCTCGACAACGAAATCATCCAGGCCCTGGGAGTGCAGAATGCCCGGGATCTTGTAGATGGTGTCGGCGTCTTCCAGCGCGATCACCGCACGTTCTTCAACGTTGGTGAACTGCGCGATCTTGCGACGCGACGAGATGTCGATCGGGTGATCGGAGCGGCAGACCAGCACGTCTGGCTGCAGGCCAATGGAACGCAGTTCCTTGACCGAATGCTGAGTCGGCTTGGTTTTGGTTTCACCGGCCGTGGCGATGTATGGCACCAGTGTCAGGTGCATCAGCATCGCGCGCTTGGCGCCGACTTCGAAACGCAATTGGCGGATCGCTTCCAGGAACGGTTGCGATTCGATGTCACCCACGGTGCCACCGATCTCGACCATCGCCACGTCGGCATCGCCGGCGCCCTTGATGATCCGGCGCTTGATTTCATCGGTGATGTGCGGGATCACCTGGATGGTGGCGCCCAAGTAATCACCACGGCGCTCTTTGCGCAGTACGTGCTCGTAGACACGGCCGGTGGTGAAGTTGTTGTTCTGGGTCATGGTCGTGCGGATGAACCGCTCGTAGTGGCCCAGGTCCAGGTCGGTCTCGGCGCCGTCGTGGGTGACGAACACTTCACCGTGCTGGAACGGGCTCATGGTGCCCGGGTCAACGTTGATGTACGGGTCCAGCTTCAGCATGGTGACCTTAAGTCCCCGCGCCTCCAGGATGGCCGCCAATGAAGCCGATGCGATGCCTTTCCCCAATGAAGAAACAACACCGCCCGTGACGAATATGTAGCGCGTCATGAAAAACCCTAGAAGTCTGCGTTAAAGCGGTCCGAGCCGCCGGGGAAAGCGAAGGAAGGCCGAAGCCCCCGATCACCTGCATTAATCACAGTGCACCTTTCAAAAAAACCGCCGCGTTGGGACAGACCGGCAGATGAAACACCGGTACGTTGCTCGCTACACATTTTTTGGAATCGCCCAGCAAAGACTGCTTGGTAATCGGCAACTCCTGCAATTCAGGCGAATCCACAGAAGTTGTATCAAGAAGGGAGCGTAGTCTACCGGAAAGCCCCTTTCAGCTCAAACCTTGATCTTCGCCAGGTGGCAGCCAATGCAAATGCCAGCCGTCTTGCCCACTGCCATTCAAGCCCGGTACGCTGGCCACTGCCAGTAATTGCCCATCGCGATAGACCAGCGGCAATCTGCCACGGGCAAAGGCCGGAACACCGCGTTCATTGAGCAAACGCTTCAGGTCGCGGTGACCGCGATCAGGAAAATGCATGACTTCACCGCCCTCACGATAGCGGATTTGCAGCAGACCATCGGGGATTTGCCCGGTGAACGTGAGCACGCCGTTCTCAGGCAACGCCAGCGACTTCGAAGGATCAACCCAATGGACGGCAGGCGGCGGATTGCTTAGCCAACAGCCCGACAGCCACCAAATCCGCCCCCCAGAACGATGCAGTTCGCCTTCCGCCAGGCGCCAGACCGGACGGGCATCAACGGTGGCATCGCGCAAATCCTCCCAACCCGACCAATGGTCACTGTCCGGCAACCTGGTCAGCGATGTGAGCCAGTGGCTTAACGCATTGCGTTGACGCGCAGCGGAAAGTTTTGCCAGGGAAGCCAACTCCAGAGAGGGCACGCCCAGCCAGTCGAAATCACTGACCGTAGTCGCTTCGGCCAGATCGATTTGCGCCAACTCATCAAGCAATGCCTGTGCTTCGCTCAAGTGCGCGGCACTACGAGCCATGGTCGCTACTGCCTGGGGCCAGCGCTCGGTCAATACCGGGAACACCTGATGTCGCAGGTAGTTGCGCGAGAACTGTCGATCCTGATTCGAAGGGTCTTCGATCCAGCTCAATCGATGCTCTGCGGCATAGATCTCAAGTTCGGCACGACTAACGTCCAGCAGAGGCCGCAGCAGGTGACCCCGGCCCAACGGACGCTGGCCCGGCATCCCCGACAAGCCCCTCACCCCTGCCCCGCGCAACAGACGAAACAACAGGGTTTCCGCCTGATCGTCACGGTGCTGGCCGGTCAGCAACAACTCATTGGCCTGAGTGTCAGCAACGAATGCACCGTAACGCGCATCCCGTGCCGCACGCTCAAGGCTGGCACCGGCTTGAACCTGAACGTGAACTATCTGTAGGGGCACACCCAAGGCATCACAGACGGCCTGGCAATGTTCCGGCCACGCATCCGCCGCCGCCTGAAGGCCGTGGTGGACATGGAGGGCGCTGAGCGCTGGCAGGGATTGGGTTTTTGCGAGATGGGCGAGCAGGTGCAACAGGACTGTGGAGTCGAGACCACCGCTGAACGCGATGCGCCAGGCCGTAGCGTTGCGCCACGGTTTCAAGTTCAACAAAAGCCTGGCAGGCAGATCAGTCATTGGCCGACTCATAGCGCTCCCTTTGCACAAAACAACTGTGGGAGCGAGCCTGCTCGCGATAGCGGTATAACAGCCAACAGATCAGTTGAATGTTAAGCCGCCATCGCGAGCAGGCTCGCTCCCACATGGGAAAAGCGAGGTCAGATCAGAGACCGTAGCTCATCAATCGCGCGTAACGACGGGCCAGCAGCGCGTCATTGTCGAACTTCTTCAACATCGCCAATTGCGAGGTCAGTTCCGCACGGATCGATGCCGCCGCGGCCGCTGGATTGCGGTGTGCGCCGCCCAATGGCTCGCCGATCACCTTGTCCACAATACCCAGGCCTTTCAGGCGCTCGGCGGTGATGCCCATGGCTTCAGCGGCATCCGGCGCCTTATCGGCGGTTTTCCACAGGATCGATGCGCAACCTTCCGGCGAGATCACCGCGTAGGTCGAGTACTGCAGCATGTTCAGCTGATCGCAAACACCGATGGCCAGAGCACCGCCGGAACCACCTTCACCGATCACGGTGGCGATGATTGGGGTTTTCAGACGTGCCATGACGCGCAGGTTCCAGGCAATCGCTTCGCTCTGGTTACGCTCTTCCGCGTCGATCCCAGGGTAGGCGCCCGGGGTGTCGATGAAAGTCAGGATCGGCATCTTGAAGCGTTCGGCCATTTCCATCAGGCGGCACGCCTTGCGGTAGCCTTCCGGACGCGGCATGCCAAAGTTGCGGCGAACCTTCTCGCGCACTTCACGGCCTTTCTGGTGACCGATGATCATCACCGGCTGGTCGTCCAGACGGGCGATACCGCCAACGATTGCAGCGTCATCGGAGAAGTGACGGTCGCCGTGCAATTCGTCGAACTCGGTGAAGATGTGTTCGATGTAGTCCAGGGTATATGGACGTTTCGGGTGACGCGCCAGACGGGCGATCTGCCAGCTGGTCAGCTTGCCGAAGATGTCTTCGGTCAGCGTGCTGCTTTTGTCCTGCAGGCGGGAGATCTCATCGCCGATATTCAGCGAATTGTCGTTACCGACCAAGCGCAACTCTTCGATCTTGGCTTGCAGGTCGGCGATCGGCTGTTCGAAATCTAGAAAATTCGGGTTCATAGGCGTCCGTCTTGGGTCGACGTCCAAGAGAGCTTGGGCCGGCCGGTTGTCTATTCGCGCCCTACCTTAAGGGAGAGGCGCGTTCAGGTCGAGATTAAAAATTCAGGTCGAGATCAGGGCACGTTCTCAAGGTGAAGAATGGCACCTGACCGTCAACGGTATTGGAGGAAGACGTTGTCTCGCCCGAACTGGTCACGCAAGGCTTGAATCAACGCATCCGCCGGATCGATTCGCCAAGTCTCGCCGAACTGCAGCAAGGCCTTCGCATCGGGGCTCGTGTATTCCATGGTAATCGGGCACGCGCCGCGGTGACGCTTGAACAATTCACCCAGCCAGCGTAGCTGATCGTTCTTCAAATCCTTGGTCTGCAGCTTCAGGCGCAGGCTTTCGGCCAGGTTGGTGCGTGCATCTTCCATGCTCATCACGCGCTTGACCCGCAACTTCAGGCCGCCGGAGAAGTCGTCATTGCTGACCTCGCCTTCGACCACGACCATCGCGTCAGTCTGCAACAGCGACTGCGCAGAATGGAATGCCTCGGCAAACAGCGACGCCTCGATCCGCCCGGAGCGGTCATCAAGGGTGATGAACCCCATCTTGTCGCCCTTTTTGTTTTTCATCACCCGCAGGGCGATGATCATGCCGGCCACGGTCTGGGTATCGCGTGCCGGCTTCAGATCGATGATGCGCTGACGGGCAAAGCGACGGATTTCACCTTCATACTCGTCTATCGGGTGACCGGTCAGGTACAGGCCCAGGGTGTCTTTCTCCCCTTTCAGCCGTTCCTTGAGCGTCAGTTCCTTGGCTTTGCGATGACTGGCGTAGACGTCTGCGTCTTCCTCGACAAACAGTCCGCCAAACAGGTCGGCATGACCACTGTCCTGGGTGCGCGCGGTTTGTTCAGCCGCCTTGATCGCCCCTTCCATCGCGGCCAGCAGCACCGCGCGATTCTGGTCAATGCTCGCCTGATAAGCCTTCGGCTCATCATGGAAATAAGGCCCCAGACGATCCAGCGCACCACTGCGGATCAAACCGTCCAGGGTGCGCTTGTTGATACGTTTCAGATCGACCCGCGCGCAGAAATCGAACAGGTCCTTGAACGGCCCGTCCTGGCGCGCCTCGGTGATCGCTTCCACCGGGCCTTCACCCACGCCCTTGATCGCGCCGAGGCCGTAGATAATCCGGCCTTCGTCATTCACCGTGAACTTGAACTCGGAGGCATTCACATCCGGCGCGTCGAGACGCAGCTTCATCGTGCGAATTTCTTCGATCAAGGTCACGACCTTGTCGGTGTTGTGCATGTCCGCCGACAGCACCGCCGCCATGAATGGCGCCGGGTAATGCGTTTTCAGCCAGGCAGTCTGGTACGAAACCAGGCCGTACGCAGCGGAGTGAGACTTGTTGAAACCGTAACCGGCGAATTTCTCCACCAGGTCGAAGATGTTACCGGCCAGGTCGGCATCGATATTGTTGGTCGCGCAACCTTCAATGAAGCCGCCGCGCTGCTTGGCCATTTCTTCGGGCTTTTTCTTACCCATGGCACGACGCAGCATGTCCGCACCACCGAGGGTGTAACCGGCCATGACCTGGGCAATCTGCATCACCTGTTCCTGATACAGGATGATGCCGTAAGTAGGTGCCAGTACCGGTTTGAGGCCTTCGTACTGGTAATCCGAGTGCGGGTACGCAAGTTCGGCGCGACCGTGCTTACGGTTGATGAAGTCGTCCACCATGCCCGATTGCAGCGGGCCCGGACGGAACAGCGCCACCAGTGCAATCAAGTCTTCCAGGCAGTCGGGCTTGAGCTTTTTGATCAGCTCCTTCATGCCACGGGATTCAAGCTGGAACACCGCCGTGGTTTCGGCCTTTTGCAGCAGCGTGTAGGTCGGCTTGTCGTCCAGCGGAATGAACGCGATGTCGAGCGGCGGCTCGTCGACCTTGGCGCGGTCTCGGTTGATGGTTTTCAGCGCCCAGTCGATGACCGTCAGAGTCCGCAGGCCGAGGAAGTCGAACTTCACCAGACCGGCCGCTTCAACGTCATCCTTGTCGAACTGGGTCACCAGACCGTCACCGGCCTCATCGCAGTAGATCGGCGAGAAGTCTGTCAGTTTGGTCGGCGCAATGACCACACCACCGGCGTGTTTGCCGACGTTACGCACAACGCCCTCGAGCTTGCGCGCCATCTCCCAGATTTCGGCGGCTTCTTCATCGACCTTGATGAAGTCACGCAGGATCTCTTCCTGCTCGTACGCCTTTTCCAGGGTCATGCCGACTTCGAACGGAATCATCTTCGACAGACGATCCGCCAAACCGTAGGACTTGCCCTGCACCCGCGCCACGTCCCGGACCACAGCCTTGGCCGCCATGGAACCGAAGGTGATGATCTGGCTTACCGCGTTGCGACCGTACTTCTCGGCCACGTATTCGATTACCCGATCACGACCGTCCATGCAGAAGTCGACGTCGAAGTCGGGCATCGATACCCGTTCCGGGTTAAGGAAACGTTCGAACAGCAGGTCATATTCCAGCGGATCGAGGTCGGTGATCTTCTGAACATAGGCCACCAGCGACCCGGCACCCGACCCCCGGCCCGGACCTACCGGCACGCCATTGCTCTTGGCCCACTGGATAAAGTCCATCACGATCAGGAAGTAACCGGGGAAGCCCATCTGGATAATGATATCCAGTTCGAAATTCAGCCGGTCGACGTAGACCTGACGCTTGGCCTCATAGTCTTCCGTAGTGTCCTTGGGCAACAGAACGGTCAGTCGATCCTCAAGGCCATCGAAGGACACCTTGCGGAAATACTCGTCGATGGTCATGCCATCGGGAATCGGGAAGTTGGGCAGGAAGTGCTTGCCCAGCTTCACTTCGATGTTGCATCGCTTGGCGATCTCGACGGTGTTTTCCAACGCCTCGGGCAGGTCGCTGAACAGCTCGGCCATTTCCTCGGCGCTTTTGAGGTATTGCTGGTCGCTGTAATTCTTCGAACGCCGCGGATCGTCGAGGGCGCGGCCCTCACCGATGCAAACGCGGGTTTCATGAGCGGCGAAGTCTTCCTGCTTGATGAAGCGCACGTCGTTGGTCGCGACCAATGGCGCGCCGATTTTCTCGGCCAGGGCCACGGCACCGTGCAATTGCTCTTCATCGTTGGGGCGATTGGTGCGCTGGATTTCCAGGTAGAAGCGATCCGGGAACACCGCCATCCATTCGCGTGCGAGGTTTTCCGCCTCGACCGGGTTGCCACTGAGCATGGCCAGGCCGATTTCACCCTCTTTCGCCGCCGACAGCATGATCAAGCCTTCGCTGGCCTCGGCCACCCATTCGCGCTCAATGATCACCGAGCCATTGCGCTGGCCGTCAATGAAACCACGGGAGATCAGTTCGGTCAGGTTGCGATAGCCGACAGCGTTCATGGCCAGCAGGCTGATCCGGCTCAGGGCGTTGTCCGGATCCTTGTTCGACAGCCACAAATCGGCACCGCAGATCGGCTTGATCCCGGCACCCATGGAGGCTTTATAGAATTTGACCAGGGAACACATGTTGTTCTGATCAGTGACCGCTACGGCAGGCATGTTCATGCCGACCAGGGTCTTGACCAGCGGTTTGATCCGCACCAGACCGTCGACCAGGGAATATTCAGTGTGCAGGCGTAGATGAACGAATGAAGCCGGCATAGTGATCCTGCGTTATGTCATGAAAACAACAAGGCCCGGATTGTACCGGGCCTTGGCAAAAACATCAGCCTTGCGACTAACTCTCGATCAGACTTTCACGCGCCTCGTACGCCAGGCGCACCGGGGCGAACGAGCGACGATGAATCGGCGTGGGCCCCAGGCGGGCCAACGCTTCCAGATGAACGGGCGTCGGGTAGCCTTTGTGCCCGCCGATGCCGTAACCCGGGTAAATCAGTTCAAATGCCGCCATTTCGCGATCACGGCTGACCTTGGCCAGAATCGATGCCGCCGCAATGGCCGGGACCTTGCCGTCGCCCTGTACTACCGCTTCAGCACGCATGGACAGTTTCGGGCAACGATTGCCGTCGATCATCGCCAGTTTCGGCTGGATGTGCAGGCCCTCGACCGCGCGCTGCATTGCCAGCATGGTGGCGTGCAGGATGTTCAGCTCATCGATTTCTTCGACTTCGGCCCGAGCGATGCACCAGCTCAGGGCTTTTTCACAGATTTCGTCGTAGAGCTTTTCGCGGCGGGCTTCGGTGAGTTTCTTCGAATCGTTGAGACCGAGGATCGGGCGATTCGGATCAAGGATCACCGCAGCCGTCACCACGGCGCCGCAGAGTGGACCGCGACCGACTTCATCAACACCGGCAACCAACTCTTCAACTTCAGCGACCAAGGTGAAATCCAGCCCCATTTGCATGCTTGTTTTACTCATTGTACTTGGCCGATCAGCTTCAGAACTGCATCTGCCGCCTGATTGGAGGCGTCCAGACGCAAGGTACGGTGAATTTCGTCAAAGCCGCGAGTCTGTTCCTCGCCATCTTCAATCAAGGGTGAAAGTGTTTGTGCAAGGGCTTCTACCGTCGCGTCGTCCTGGAGCAACTCGGGCACCAACAAACGCTGGGCCAGCAGGTTAGGCAAGGAAACGTAAGGACTTTTCACCATCCGTTTGAGAATCCAGAACGTCAGTGGCGCCAGTCGATACGCAACCACCATGGGCCGCTTGTACAGCAACGCTTCAAGGGTAGCCGTACCCGAAGCGATCAGCACCGCGTCGCAGGCTGCCAATGCCAGATGGGATTTACCATCGAGCAAGGTCAGCGGCAGATCGCGACCGGCCAGCAGCGCTTCAAGCTGTGCACGGCGTTCAGGGCTGGCGCACGGCATGACAAATCGCACGCCCGGGCGCAGGGCGCGCAGGCGCTGGGCGGTGTCGAGGAACAACGCGCCGAGCCGGCCCACTTCGCCCCCACGACTGCCGGGCATCAGTGCAACCAGCGGACCGTCCGGCAAATCAAGCTCAGCCCGCGCGGCAGCTCGATCAGCCTCCAGCGGAATAGCATCGGCCAGGGAATGCCCGACAAACCGCACCGGCACGCCCTTCTCTTCGTAGAATTTCGCTTCGAACGGGAACAGCGTCAGCATCAGGTCGCAGCCTTCGCGAATCTTCAGCACACGCTTCTGGCGCCACGCCCATACCGACGGGCTGACGTAATGCACGGTCTTGATCCCGGCCTGACGCAACTTGAGCTCGATATTGAGATTGAAGTCCGGGGCATCGATACCGATGAACACGTCCGGTTTTTCGGCGATCAGGTCGGCGATCAACTTTTTGCGACGCGCCAGCAGTTCACGCAGGCGCCCCAACACTTCCACCAGGCCCATGACCGATAGCCGTTCCATGGGGAAGTACGAGGTCAACCCTTCGGCTTGCATCAACGGGCCACCGACACCGATGAATTCCACCGCCGGATGCTGAGCCTTGAGTGCGCGCATGAGGCCCGCGCCCAGAATGTCGCCGGAAGCCTCACCCGCTACCAGCGCAATACGCAGATTAGCCATGATTAACGGGTGATGCCGCGAGTCGAAGACTGGATGGAGTCACGGAAAACCGCGACTTCCGGGAACTGGTCCGAGGGTTCGGCGAGTTCAATGAGCGCTTGCTCGATCGTCAGCCCCTGGCGATAAACCACCTTATAGGCACGACGCAGTGCGTGGATCGCGTCTTCGCTGAAACCACGGCGACGCATGCCCTCGAAGTTCATGCTGCGGGCTTCGGCAGGGTTGCCGAACACCGTGACGTACGCTGGAACGTCCTTGCCGATGGCCGTCCCCATGCCGGAAAAGCTGTGGGCACCAATGTGGCAATACTGGTGGACCAGGGTGAAGCCGGACAGGATCGCCCAGTCTTCAACGTGCACATGGCCGGCCAGCGCAGTGTTATTAACCAGAATGCAGTGATTGCCGATAACGCTGTCATGGCCGATATGGGCATAGGCCATGATCAGGTTGTGATCACCCAGGGTCGTTTCCGAACGGTCCTGAACCGTCCCGCGATGAATCGTCACGCCTTCACGGATGACGTTGTGGTCACCGATGACCAGACGGGTTTCTTCGCCTTTGTATTTAAGATCGGGCGTGTCCTCACCAACCGACGAAAACTGGTAGATACGGTTGTGCTTACCGATTCGGGTCGGGCCTTTTAGAATCACGTGCGGCCCGATCACTGTTCCCTCGCCGATTTCCACACCTGCGCCGACGATCGACCATGGGCCGACCTCGACGTCGTCGGCCAGAACGGCCGTCGGATCGATGATTGCGCGAGGGTCAATCAAACTCATAGCTTGCGTTCCGCACAGATGATTTCGGCGGAGCAGACTGGTTTGCCGTCGACCGAAGCCTGGCATTCGAACTTCCAGATCTGACGCTTGCAGCTCAGGAACTTGGCTTCGAGGATCAACTGATCGCCCGGCAGCACTGGCTGACGGAAGCGCAGCTTGTCAGAGCCTACGAAGTAGTAAAGGGTGCCGTCCGCCGGTTTCACGTCGAGCATTTTGAAACCAAGGATCCCGGCAGCCTGAGCCATCGCCTCGATGATCAGTACACCCGGCATGATTGGATGCGCAGGGAAGTGACCATTGAAGAACGGTTCGTTGATGCTGACATTCTTGTAGGCGCGAATGCGCTTGCCTTCCACATCCAGATCCACGACCCGGTCCACCAGCAGGAACGGGTAACGGTGAGGCAGGTATTCGCGAATCTCGTTGATGTCCATCATTTCGGGGGGAAGCCTATGTAAAGATTGGGAGCGCGCGACTGACACACGCTCCTCTAGCAAATCAAGCAAGCAGTCTAACGGCTGTGCACACTTGATATGGAAATGGTATCAGCCATCTGATGAAGCATTACCGTCAGGGGTCACTTCCCCTACACGCTTTTCCAGCTGTCGCAGACGCCGCGCGATGTCATCGAGCTGACGGATGCGAGCCGCGCTTTTGCGCCATTCGGCTGCTGGCTGCATTGCCGTACCGGAAGAATAGGAACCCTTTTCGGTAATCGAGTGGGTCACCATGGTCATCCCGGTGATGAAAACGTTGTCGCAAATTTCGATATGTCCCACCAGCCCTACACCGCCAGCGAGCATGCAATGCTTGCCGATTTTGGTACTGCCGGAGATCCCTACACAGGCGGCCATGGCGGTGTGATCACCGACCTGAACGTTGTGGGCGATCTGGATCTGGTTGTCGAGCTTCACACCATTGCCAAGAACGGTATCGGCCAATGCACCGCGATCAATAGCGGTATTCACGCCAATTTCCACATCGTCACCAACCAGCACACCACCGATCTGGGCGATTTTCTGCCAGACACCTTTCTCGTTGGCAAAACCGAAACCTTCGCCACCGAGCACGGCACCTGACTGAATGACCACTCGTTTGCCGATGCGTACGTCGTGGTACAGCGTGACCCGCGGGGCCAGCCAGCCACCCTCACCAATCTCGCAACGGGCACCGATGAAGCAATGAGCCCCAATGGTCACACCCGCGGCGATACGCGCACAGCTTTCGATCACGGCAAAGGCACCGATACTCGCCGCAGGATCAACCACTGCGTCCGCTGCCACTACCGCTGTTGCGTGAATGCCGGCGGGCGCCTTGGGCTTGGGATCGAACAAATGGGAAATTCGCGCGTAGGCCAGATACGGATCAGGCACCAGCAGTGCATCACCGGAAAAACCTTCGGCATCAGTGGCCTTCAGCAACAGTGCTGCGGCCCGGCTGTCCGCCAGGTATTTACGGTACTGAGGATTTGCGAGAAAGCTCAACTGAGCTGGGCCAGCCTCTTGCAAAGTGGCCAGCCCAGTAATTTCTTTCTCCGGGTCGCCACGTAGCGTGGCGCCAAGGAACTCGGCCAACTGACCGAGTTTTATCGTCGCTGTCATGATTACTTCAGCTGATTCATGCGCTCGATAACCTGGCGAGTGATGTCGTACTGAGGTTTGACATCAATCACTGCGCCACGCTCGAAGACCAGGTCAAAAGCACCTTTCTTGATGACTTCTTCCACAGCGCTGTCCAGTTTCGGCTTGAGCTGCTTCAGCATTTCACGGTCGGCAACGGCTTTGGCTTCATTCAGCTCCTTGGATTGGAACTGGAAGTCACGGGCCTTTTGCTTGAACTCGAGTTCAAGGCGCTCACGCTCGCCTTGCTGCATCTTGTCGCCGCCGGCCATCAAACGATCCTGAATGCCTTTGGCGCTGCTTTCCAGCGTCTTGAGCTTGGTCAGTTGCGGGCCAAATTTTTTCTCGGCATCCACCGCGTATTTCTTGGCCGCGTCGGATTCCAGCAGTGCCATCTGATAGTTCAGAACGGCGATTTTCATGTCGGCAAAAGCCGGACCTGCTACCAGTAAGGTTGCGAGGAGAACCAATTGAGTCAACTTACGCACGATGCACTCCTACAAAATTCATTGTCGTTATTTTGGGTCAGATGCTTAGAACGTCTGGCCAAGAGAGAATTGGAATACTTGAGTTTCAGAGTTATCCGGTTCTTTTACCGGGAAGGCCAGCGCGAAACTCAGCGGCCCCAGCGCAGTGACCCATGTAACACCTACACCCACGGAACTGGCCATGTTGCTCAAGCTGACATCGTTACATTGCGTATTGGACTTCGACTGTGGGTTGGTATTGGTGGTCTGCTCGCACTTGGAGTCAAACACATTACCCACATCCCAGAATACGGAGGTACGCAGGGAACGCTGGTCCTTGACGAACGGCAGCGGAAACAGAAGCTCTGCACCACCTTGAATCAGGACGTTGCCGCCGAACGGCAGTGGATCCTGATCCGGGTCATTAAGAGTGCCCGCGTTACCGGTGGTTTGCTGTCCGCGGCTCGGCGTACTGCGCGGCCCCAATGTACTGTCCTTGAAGCCACGAACCGAATTGAAGCCACCAGCAAAGTAGTTTTCATAGAACGGCAAGCCATCGGTCGAGCCGTACCCATCGCCATACCCCAATTCAGTGTGCAGGCGCATGGTGTAGTTTTCAGACAATGGCTGGAACAACTGACCACGGTAATCGAGCTTGAAGAACGACAGGTCGCTGCCCGGCACGGTGACTTCTGCCGTCAAGCTTTGAGAATGACCACGGGTCGCCAATACGCCCTTGTTCAGGGTGGACTCGGACCAGCCCGTCGACGCCTTGAAGTTCAGGTATTCGTCGCCTTCACGGTTAACAAAGTCGAAAATCTCGTCGACGGTGTATTGACCGGTCTTGATCTTGTCTTGCTGTGCAGACAGACCAAAGGTCAGACGCGATGTTTCGCTGATCGGGTAACCGACGCTTACACCAGCACCCAGGCTGTCTACGGCATAGCTTGCTACGTCGACATCGAGATCATCGTAGTCGGTGGTGCGATAGAAAGCGTTGTAGCCCAGGCTCACACCGTCAGCCGTCCAGTACGGGTCGACATAACCGAAGTTATAGCGGCTCTGGTATTCGCTTTTGGTCAAACCGATGCTGACCTTGTTACCAGTACCCAGGAAGTTGTTCTGAGTGATCGAACCACCGAGGATCAGACCGGCACTTTGTGCGAAGCCGATGCTGGCAGTGATCGAACCGGAAGCCTGCTCTTCGACGCCGTAGTTCACGTCAACCTGGTCATCGACACCTGGCACAGCCGGGGTTTCGACGTTCACTTCCTTGAAGAAGCCCAGGCGCTCAAGACGCGTCTTGGACTGATCGATCAGGTAGGTCGAAGCCCAGCCGCCTTCCATCTGGCGCATTTCGCGGCGCAGCACTTCGTCTTCGGACTTGGTGTTGCCACGGAAATTGATACGGTTGACGTAAGCACGTTTGCCCGGGTCCACAGCGAAGGTGATGTCGACGGTGTGGTCTTCATTATGGGGCTGAGGCACGCCGTTGACGTTGGCGAAGGTGTAACCCTCGTTACCCAGACGGCGGGTGATCAATTCCGATGTGGTGGTCATCAGCTTGCGCGAGAACACCTGGCCTTTCTGAACCAGAAGCAGGGACGAGATCTGATCTTCAGGGACTTTCAGGTCACCGCTCAGCTTGACGTCACGAACGGTGTACTTGTCGCCTTCGTTGACGTTGACAGTGATGTAGACGTGTTTCTTGTCCGGGGTGATGGACACCTGGGTCGAAGCGATATCCATGTTGATATAGCCACGGTCCAGGTAGTAGGAGCGCAGACGCTCCAGGTCACCGGAAAGTTTTTCACGCGCATACTTGTCGTCGTTCTTGAAGAAAGACAGCCAGTTGGTGGTCTTCAATTCGAACAGGTCGATCAGGTCTTCTTCAGGGAAGACGGTGTTACCCACCACGTTGATGTGCTGGATAGCCGCGACGGTGCCTTCGTTGATGTTGACCTTCAAGCCGACGCGGTTACGCGGCTGCGGCACCACTTCGGTGTCGACGGTGGCGGAGTAGCGACCCTGGGCGACGTATTGGCGCTGCAGTTCGTTACGCACACCTTCGAGCGTGGCACGCTGAAAGATCTCACCTTCAGCCAGACCGGATTGTTTGAGGCCTTTCATCAGGTCTTCAGTGGAGATCGCCTTGTTACCCTCGATCTCGATACTGGCAACGGACGGGCGCTCGACTACCGTGATGACCAGGACGTTGCCATCGCGGCCCAGCTGGATATCTTGAAAGAACCCGGTTTTGAACAAAGCACGAGTGGATTCCACCAGGCGACGATCATCCGCCTGTTCACCGACGTTCAACGGCAAAGCACCAAAGACGCTACCCGCGGAGACCCGCTGGAGGCCATTGACGCGAATATCAGAGATAGTGAAGGACTCGGCGTGAACTTCGGCGATCATCAATACGGTGAGAACCGCAGTTAGCAGCAGACGTTTCATGAAGTCCTTTCTTATTCCAACTGGCAATAAACAAACTGCCGCAAAATGCGGCAGATTCGCAATTCAGCGAAGTTGTTACAGACGGCCCAGATCATTAACCAGAGCGAGCAACATCACCCCGATCACCAAACTGATACCGATCTGTATCCCCCAACCCTGCACCCGATCCGACAAGGGACGACCACGCGCCCACTCGATCAGATAAAACAACAAATGCCCCCCATCCAGTACAGGAATGGGCAACAAATTCAGAACCCCCAGGCTAATACTCAGATATGCAAGGAAATTCAGGAAGTCAGCAACGCCCGACTGGGCAGAAGCGCCCGCCACTTTAGCAATGGTTATCGGTCCACTCAAGTTTTTTACCGAGAGCTCACCGAACAACATTTTCTTGAGCGAATCGAGGGTCAGTACGCTCATGGTCCAGGTGCGTCGCGCACCCTCTCCAATCGCGGCCACAGGGCCGTAACTGACTTCGCGAATCATCTCTGGCGGCCAATCGACCGCTTTCACCCCGGCCCCCATATAACCGGTAGGTGCCTTGCTCTCGCCGCGAGCGGCCAACGTAACAGGGGCGTCGATTTGAGCACCATCGCGTTCGACGCGCAGCATGATTTTGGCATTCGGGTGCATACGGACGGTATCGACCACTTGCTGCCAGTCATCCAGCGCCTTGCCATCGAGTGCCAGCAGCCGGTCACCGGTCTTCAGTCCTGCGGCCTGCGCCGGCCCTTTCGGATCAATCTCGGCCAATACAGGAGGCAACGCCGGGCGCCAAGGACGGATACCCAACGAACGAATCGGATCCGGCTCGTCAGCCCCCTTAAGCCATTTATCCAGCGCCAGCTCGCGAGGAGAGTCCGTCATGGAGCCCTGCTCACGCACCAACAATTGAAGTGAACCACTCTCGCCAAGACGTCGAACCAGTTGCAGATTCACCGCTGCCCAGCCGGAAGTCGGCTCGCCATCAATGGCAATGATTTCCTGACCAGCGCTCAAACCGGCCCTGGCGGCAATACTGCCGGACTCGACTGCGCCGATGACTGGTCGCACCTGCTCCGTGCCGAGCATCGCCAACGCCCAGAAAAACACCAATGCCAACAGGAAATTGGCGATGGGGCCTGCCGCCACAATGGCGATTCGCTGACGGACTGATTTGCGATTGAAGGAATGCTCGAGCTGATCGGCCGGTACTTCGCCTTCGCGCTCATCGAGCATCTTCACGTAGCCGCCCAGTGGAATGGCAGCCACCACGAACTCGGTACCTTGCTTGTCGTGCCAGCGCAGCAGCGGCATGCCGAAGCCTACGGAGAAACGCAGCACTTTGACCCCACAGCGACGTGCGACCCAGAAATGGCCGAATTCGTGAAAGGTAACCAGCACACCCAATGCCACCAGGGTGCCGACAATCATATAGAGCGCGCTCATCTACTTTCTCCGCAATCCTATTCAGTGCCGCATGGGCCAACGTATCGCAGCACTTATCGCCCGTGACGACTCAGCCATTGTCCGGCCAGGACTCGCGCCTTCGCGTCAGCCGTGAACACCGCCTCGAGATCCTCCACCACTACGACAGGTTCGAGGCTCAACACTTCCTCGATGATACTCGCGATTTCCGGGTAGCGAACCCGCCCGTCGAGAAACGCCGCAACAGCCACTTCATTCGCGGCATTGAGCATCGCCGGTGCGCTATTGCCAGCCTCGGCAGCCTGACGCGCAAGGCGCAGGCAAGGAAAACGCTCTTCATCGGGGGCCTGGAAATCCAGACGCGCAATGGCAAACAGATCCAGCGGCGCCACCCCCGAGTCAATACGCTCCGGCCAGGCCAGGGCGTTTGCGATCGGCGTGCGCATATCCGGATTGCCCAATTGGGCCAGCACCGAACCATCGATGTAGTCGACCAGAGAATGAATCACGCTCTGAGGGTGAATCACGACTTCAACCTGGGACGGTTTGGCGTCGAACAGCCAGCAGGCCTCGATCAACTCGAGCCCCTTGTTCATCATGCTGGCCGAATCGACCGAAATTTTGCGCCCCATAGACCAGTTCGGATGAGCACACGCCTGGTCAGGCGTAACATGCGCCAGTTCGGCCATTGGTGTCTGTCGGAACGGGCCACCAGAGGCGGTCAGAAGAATCCGACGCACGCCGACCGCACCAAGCCCACGAGCGAAATCCTGTGGCATGCACTGGAAAATCGCGTTGTGCTCACTGTCGATCGGCAGCAGGACCGAACCGCTTTTGCGCACAGCCTGCATGAACAGCGCCCCGGACATCACCAGCGCTTCTTTGTTAGCCAGCAGAATTTTCTTGCCTGCCTCGACCGCCGCCAGGGTCGGACGCAATCCCGCCGCGCCAACGATGGCCGCCATGACCGCATCGACCTCAGGATCGGAAGCAACCTGACACAACCCCTCCTCCCCTACCAGCACACGAGTCGACAGGCCAGCTGCGCGCAAATCGTCCTGCAGGGTTCGAGCCGTGCTTGCTTGCGGTACAACAGCAAACCGCGGCGTATGACGCACGCACAAGGCCAACAACTCACTCAGTCGAGTAAACCCGCTCAAGGCGAAAACCTGGTAACGCGCCGGGTGACGAGCAATCACGTCCAGGGTGCTCAGACCAATCGAACCGGTGGCCCCCAAGACAGTAATCTGCTGTGGGCGGCTCACGGTGCAGCCATCCACAACAGCACGGCGAACACCGGAATTGCAGCCGTCAGGCTGTCGATTCGATCCAGGACACCGCCATGACCCGGCAGCAGATTACTGCTGTCCTTGATGCCCGATTGACGCTTGAACATGCTCTCTGTGAGGTCACCTACCACCGAGATGAAGACGATCACGGCCGCACCGATCAACCCCATCAGCATCTGGGCGAAACTCCAGTCGCGCACCAGGCCGACGATCGCGGTGATCACCAGACTCAGCAGCAAACCGCCGTACACGCCTTCCCAGCTTTTGCCAGGGCTGACCTGCGGCGCCAGCTTGCGCTTGCCAAAGGCCCGCCCGGAAAAGTACGCGCCGATATCAGCCCCCCAGACCAGCACCATCACCGCCATGATCAGCCAGTTACCCAAGGGCTCCTGCTTGATCTGGACCAAGCCTTGCCAGGCCGGCAACAGAATCAGCAGACCGATCACCAGCTTACTGGCGGCGCTGGCCCAGTGCTCGCTGGAGCGCGGGTACGTCAGCACCAGATACGTCGCCACGCCCCACCAGAGCACCGAAGCGCCCAATACCCAAGGCGCGAGCCCTGGCAGGATATACATGATGAACAGAATCAGTGCGACCACAACGGCATAGGCAACGCGAACAGGCTGAGCAGTGAAGCCGGCCAGCCGCGCCCATTCCCAAGCACCAAGCGTCACTACAAACCCGATGAACAGCGCAAAGCTGGAACCTTTAAGCAGGAAAAACCCGCACAAAGCGATCGGCAGCAGGATCAGCGCGGTGATGATTCGTTGTTTAAGCATTAAACCCGGGCTCCATTCTCGACCTGCTCGCTCGTTTTACCGAAGCGGCGCTGGCGAGAAGCGAAATCGGCCAGTGCGCTTCGCATGGCGTCGTGTTTGAAGTCCGGCCAGAACAGGTCGGAGAAGTACAACTCGGCGTAAGCCAGCTGCCACAGCAGGAAGTTGCTGATGCGGTGCTCGCCACCGGTACGGATGCACAAGTCCGGCAACGGCAGATCGCCGGTGGCCAGACAGGTTTGCAGCAATTCAGGCGTGATGTCTTCCGGACGCAGATGCCCGGCCTGAACCTCCCGCGCCAGACGCTGAGCGGCCTGCGCGATGTCCCACTGACCGCCGTAATTGGCGGCGATCTGCAAGACAAAGCGGTTGGCACCGGCAGTCATCGCCTCAGCTTCACGCATGGCAGCCTGAAGCTCGGGATGAAAGCGCGAACGATCACCGATGATGCGCAGACTGATGTTGTTGTCATTGAGGCGCTTGGCCTCGCGACGCAACGCCTTGAAGAACAAATCCATCAAGGCACTGACTTCATCCGCCGGGCGTTGCCAGTTCTCACTGGAGAAGGCAAACAGGGTCAACACCTCGACCTTGGCCTCGGCACACACCTCGATGACGGCACGAACCGCATCCACGCCCGCTTTATGCCCGGCGACACCCGGCATAAAGCGCTTCTTCGCCCAGCGATTATTACCATCCATGATGATCGCGACATGGCGCGGCACCGCGGACGGCACAGTCTGCTTGGTCTTATCCATGAAAACGCGACCCTTATACGGCCATCAGGTCGGCTTCTTTCTGCTTGGTGGCCGCATCGATGTCAGCCTCAGCCTTGTCGGTCAGCTTCTGGATATCAGCAGCAGCACGACGCTCTTCGTCTTCGCTGATTTCCTTGTCTTTGACCAGTTTCTTAAGGTCACCCAGGGCATCGCGACGAATGTTGCGCACGGCAACACGCGCATCTTCAGCTGCGCTACGCGCCTGCTTGGTGAAGCCCTTGCGGGTTTCTTCAGTCAGGGCAGGCATGGAGATCAGCAGCAACTCACCCAGGTTGGTCGGGTTGAGGTTCAGGCCAGCACTCTGGATCGCCTTGTCGACAGCCGCGAGCATGTTGCGCTCAAACGCGACGACTTGCAGGGTCCGGGAGTCTTTTACCGTGATGTTCGCCACTTGGGTAATGGAAGTGTCTGTGCCGTAGTACGGCACCATCACACTACCCAGAATGCTTGGGTGGGCCTTGCCGGTACGAATCTGACCAAATGCATGATTCAGAGAGTCCAGGGATTTCTGCATACGCTCTTGAGCGTCTTTCTTGATTTCATTGATCATTGTTGGCCTTCCTCGATCAGGGTCCCTTCAGCGCCACCATGCACGATATTCAGCAGGGCGCCGGGCTTGTTCATGTTAAAGACGCGCAACGGCATCTTGTGGTCGCGGCACAGACAAATGGCTGTCAGATCCATCACACCCAGCTTGCGATCCAGCACTTCATCGTAAGTCAGATGATCGAACTTCTCGGCATGCGGGTCTTTGAACGGGTCAGCGGTGTAGACGCCATCGACCTTGGTCGCCTTGAGCACGACATCGGCATCGATTTCGATTGCGCGCAAGCAGGCTGCCGAATCCGTGGTGAAGAACGGATTACCGGTACCGGCCGCGAAAATCACCACTTCCTTGGCGTTCAGGTGGCGCATGGCTTTGCGACGATCATAGTGATCGGTCACACCCACCATGGAAATCGCCGACATCACGATGGCCGAGATATTGGCACGCTCCAGCGCATCGCGCATGGCCAGGGCGTTCATCACAGTGGCCAGCATGCCCATGTGATCGCCAGTCACCCGATCCATGCCGGCCGCGCTCAGCGCTGCACCGCGGAACAGGTTACCACCACCGATCACCAGACCGACCTGAACACCGATACCGACCAGTTGGCCGACTTCCAGCGCCATGCGATCCAGAACCTTCGGATCGATCCCGAACTCTTCCGAGCCCATCAGGGCCTCGCCGCTAAGCTTGAGTAGAATGCGTTTATAGCGAGCCTGATAACCACTGCCCTGCTGAGCCATTGCGAATCTCTCCTGCGGCGTATTTTAAAAAAATTCTTTGCGAGCTGTTTGCAGCTGCGCTCACTCTAGCTTGGCGCTGCTTCAGCGCCATCGGAACATGGCTTTGTAAGCCAGTTCCAAAGGGAAACCAATAAAAATCTGGTGGCCCATCTGAAAAGAGGCTGCGCGCGTAAGCGGGCAGCCTCTTCAGGGCGACAGTTTAAAAAACCGTCTTACGACTTGGCAGCGGCCAGCTGAGCGGCAACTTCTTCAGCGAAGTTGTCTACTGGCTTCTCGATGCCTTCGCCTACTTTGAAGTAGGTGAAGGAAACGATTTCAGCACCGGCTTTCTTGGCCAGTTCGCCAACCTTGATTTCAGGGTTCTTGACGAACGCCTGCTCAACCAGGCTTGCTTCAGCCAGGAACTTGCTGATACGGCCTTTGACCATATTTTCAACAATGTTTTCTGGCTTGCCTTTGATTTTTTCTTCGTTCAGCTGCAGGAACACAGCTTTTTCACGCTCGATCGCTTCGGCAGAAACTTCCGAAGGCAGCAGGAACTCTGGGTTGCTGGCCGCTACGTGCATAGCGATGTCTTTGGCCAGTTCAACGTTGCCGCCTTTCAGGACAACTGCAACACCGATCTTGTTGCCGTGCAGGTAACCACCAACAACATCACCTTCAACGCGTACGAGGCGACGGATGTTGACGTTTTCGCCAACCTTGCCAACCAATACCAGGCGATCAGCTTCTTGAGCGGCGATCAGCGGAGCGACGTCAGTCAGTTTGTCGGCGAACGCTTTTTCAACGCTAGCAGCAACAAATGCCTTGAAGTCGTCCTGCAGGGCCAGGAAGTCAGTCTGCGAGTTTACTTCCAGCAGAACAGCAGATTTGCCGTCTTCTTTCAGAGCGATAGCGCCTTCAGCAGCCACGTTGCCTGCTTTCTTGGCAGCCTTGATTGCGCCGGAAGCACGCATATCATCAATGGCTTTTTCGATGTCGCCGTCAGCCTTTTCCAGGGCCTTCTTGCAATCCATCATGCCTTCGCCGGTACGCTCACGCAGTTCTTTAACCAACGCTGCAGTAATTGCTGCCATTTTCAAAATCCTCTTGGATAGGTTTTCAACCATTCCACCCGATCGAACGGGCGATCAATTCTTCCCGAACCACCGTTGTAAGCCGCTGCACGTTACAGCTCTGCAAGTGCGGGGCCGACAAACGGTTTTCGAGGTGGCAAAAAGGGGGCCAAGCCCCCTTTTTGCTTACTGAGTCAACGCCAAGGCGTCAGTTACTCAGCCGCTGCTACCGGAGCTTCTTCAACGAACTGCTCGGTGCCGCCAGCAACGTGGTTGCGACCGCGGATTACAGCGTCAGCCATCGAACCCATGTACAACTGGATAGCGCGGATTGCGTCATCGTTGCCTGGGATGATGTAGTCAACGCCTTCCGGGCTGCTGTTGGTATCGACTACGCCGATAACCGGGATGCCCAGCTTGTTGGCTTCGGTGATCGCGATGCGCTCGTGATCAACGTCGATAACGAACAGAGCGTCTGGCAGACCGCCCATGTCCTTGATACCACCCAGGGAACGATCCAGCTTTTCCAGGTCACGGGAGCGCATCAGCGCTTCTTTCTTGGTCAGCTTGGCGAACGTACCGTCTTCGGCTTGCACTTCAAGGTCACGCAGACGCTTGATGGAAGCACGGATGGTTTTGAAGTTGGTCAGCATGCCACCCAACCAGCGGTGATCGACGTACGGCGAACCGCAACGTGCTGCTTCTTCAGCAACGATCTTGCCAGCGGAACGCTTGGTGCCGACGAACAGAATCTTGTTTTTGCCCTGGGCCAGACGCTCTACGAAAGTCAGAGCTTCGTTGAACATTGGCAGGGTTTTTTCAAGGTTGATGATGTGGATCTTGTTACGCGCGCCGAAAATGTATTTACCCATTTTCGGGTTCCAGTAACGGGTTTGGTGACCGAAGTGCACACCGGCCTTCAGCATATCGCGCATGTTGACTTGGGACATGATAGTTCCTTAATAAGTCGGGTTTGGCCTCCACGTATCCCAATGACCAACCAGCAGCTTCAGCTGAAGGCACCCAGGTCATCGTGTCGACACGTGTGTGGATTTAAGCCTTTCGGGGTATCCCCGGAAAGCGGCGCATTTTATACCACAAGACTGCAAAAAACGGAACCCGGATTCTCAAAACCTGGCACGTGTCTTAATTAGTCCCTTGGAATCGTTCAAGAATGCGCCAATCTATAGGGCGATGCGACGCACAGAGGCGCAGATTTGCGCTGATCGTCTGATAGAATCAGGTTTTTCAGGGCCGCGTAGATAGATCGCACACCGCCCATTTCGTTTCAACAAGCGCCATCGAGCGCAGAGAGAGCCTGTATGACCGTCACCCTCAAAACCCCAGAGGACATCGCAAAAATGCGCATCGCCGGCAAACTGGCTGCCGATGTGCTGGAAATGATTGCCGAACATGTCAAACCGGGCATCACCACCGAAGAGCTGGATCGCATCTGCCACGACTATATCGTCAACGAGCAGCAAGCCATCCCTGCCCCGCTCAACTACAAGGGTTACCCGAAGTCGATCTGTACCTCGATCAACCACGTGGTCTGCCACGGCATTCCGAACGAGAAGCCGCTGAAGGATGGCGACACCCTGAACATCGACGTCACCGTCATCAAGGACGGTTACCACGGCGACACCAGCCGCATGTTCCACGTCGGCTCCGTACCGGTCTGGGCCGAGCGCCTGTCGCAAGTGACCCAGGAATGCATGTACAAGGCGATTGAAATCGTCAAACCCGGCTGCCGCCTCGGCGACATCGGCGAAATCATCCAGAAACACGCGGAAAAGAACGGTTTCTCGGTGGTTCGCGAGTTCTGCGGTCACGGCATCGGCAAGGTTTTCCATGAAGAGCCGCAGATCCTGCATTACGGCCGCGCCGGCACCGGCATGGAACTGAAAGCGGGCATGACCTTCACCATCGAGCCGATGATCAACCAGGGCAAGGCCGACACCAAGGTATTGGGCGATGGCTGGACCGCGATCACCAAGGACCGCAAGCTGTCGGCCCAGTGGGAGCACACCCTGCTGGTCACCGAAACCGGTTACGAGATCTTCACCTTGCGCAGCGATGACACCATCGCCCGCGTTTCGGCCTGATCCGAGCCGCGCAGCTCTCAGCCTTATAGATAGACAGGAAAGCCAATCGATGCCGCAGGTGGATCCAGAACTCTTCGACCGCGGCCAGTTCCAGGCTGAACTGGCCCTGAAGGCAAGCCCGATCGCGGCCTTCAAGAAGGCGATCCGCCAGGCCCGCGAGGTGCTCGACGGGCGCTTTCGCAACGGCCGCGACATTCGCCGGCTGATCGAGGATCGCGCCTGGTTCGTCGATAACATCCTGCAAAAGGCCTGGGAGCAGTTTAACTGGAGCGAAGACGCCGACATCGCGCTGGTCGCGGTCGGTGGCTATGGTCGCGGTGAATTGCACCCGTATTCCGACATCGATTTGCTGATCCTCCTGGACAGCGCCGACCACGAAATTTTCCGCGATTCCATCGAGCGTTTTCTGACGTTGCTGTGGGACATCGGCCTGGAAGTCGGCCAGAGCGTTCGCTCGGTGGACGAATGCGCCGTTGAGGCCCGCGCCGACCTGACGGTCGTCACCAACCTGATGGAAAGCCGCACCATCTGCGGTCCTGAACGCCTGCGCCAGCGCATGCTGGACGTCACCAGCACCGCGCACATGTGGCCGAGCAAAGACTTCTTCCTCGCCAAGCGCGCCGAGCAGAAGGCCCGTCACCACAAATACAACGACACCGAATACAACCTGGAACCCAACGTCAAAGGCTCGCCCGGAGGCCTGCGGGATATCCAGACGATTCTGTGGGTGGCCCGTCGTGAATACGGCACCCTGAACCTGCGCGCACTAGCGGGTGAAGGTTTTCTGGTCGAAAGCGAAAACGCCCTGCTGGCCTCCTCCCAGGAGTTTCTGTGGAAAGTCCGTTACGCGCTGCACATGCTCGCCGGTCGCGCCGAGGATCGCTTGCTGTTCGATCACCAGCGCTCGATCGCCGGGCTGCTGGGGTTCGTCGGCGATGACGCCAAGCAAGCCATCGAAAACTTCATGCAGCAGTACTACCGGGTGGTCATGAGCATTGCCCAGCTCAGCGACCTGATCATCCAGCACTTCGAGGAAGTCATCCTCGCCCCGGACGATGAAGCGCCACCGCAACCGATCAACTCGCGGTTCCAGTTGCATGACGGCTATATCGAGGCACGTAACGACAACGTATTCCGCCGCACGCCATTCGCCATGCTCGAAATCTTCGTGCTCATGGCCCAGCAACCGGAAATCAAAGGCGTGCGCGCCGACACCATCCGTCTGTTGCGTGAAAACCGTCACCTTATCGATGACGACTTCCGTAACGACATTCGTAACACCAGCCTGTTTATCGAGCTGTTCAAGTGCAAGATCGGCATCCACCGCAACCTGCGCCGGATGAACCGTTACGGCATCCTCGGGCGCTACTTGCCGGAGTTCGGATTCATTGTCGGCCAGATGCAACACGACCTGTTCCACATTTACACGGTCGACGCTCACACCCTCAACCTGATCAAACACCTGCGTAAGTTGCAGTACACCCAGGCGTCAGAAAAATTCGCATTGGCCAGTAAGCTCATGGGCAAACTGCCCAAGCCTGAGCTGATTTACCTGGCCGGTCTGTATCACGACATCGGCAAGGGTCGGCACGGCGACCATTCGGATATCGGCGCAGTAGATGCAGAAGCCTTTTGCCAGCGCCATCAGCTGCCGGTTTGGGACACTCGCCTGATCGTCTGGCTGGTGCAAAACCATCTGGTGATGTCGACTACGGCCCAGCGCAAAGACTTGTCCGACCCCCAGGTGATCCACGATTTCGCCCAGGCCGTCAGCGACGAAACCCGTCTCGATTATCTGTACGTGCTGACGGTCGCCGACATCAACGCCACGAACCCGACCCTGTGGAACTCCTGGCGCGCCAGCCTGTTGCGCCAGCTCTACACCGAGACCAAGCGTGCCCTGCGTCGCGGCCTGGAAAATCCGGTCGATCGCGAAGAACAAATCCGCCAGACCCAGAGCGCGGCGCTGGACATCCTCGTCCGTGGCGGTACCGACCCGGACGATATCGAGCAACTGTGGGCGCAATTGGGCGACGACTACTTTCTGCGCCACACCGCCGGCGACGTAGCCTGGCACAGTGACGCGATTCTCCAGCACCCGACCGACGGCGGGCCACTGGTGCTGATCAAGGAAACCACTCAGCGAGAATTCGAGGGCGGCACACAGATCTTTATTTATGCACCAGACCAGCACGATTTCTTCGCCGTGACCGTGGCCGCGATGGACCAGCTCAACCTGAACATTCACGACGCCCGAGTGATCACCTCCAGCAGCCAGTTCACCCTCGACACCTACATTGTGCTCGACACTGACGGCGACTCGATTGGCGACAACCCGGCGCGGGTCAAACAGATTCGCGAAGGGCTGACCGAGGCCCTGCGCAACCCGGACAACTACCCGACCATCATCCAGCGTCGAGTGCCACGCCAGCTCAAGCATTTCGCCTTTGCGCCACAGGTGACGATTCACAACGACGCCCAGCGTCCGGTGACCGTACTGGAACTCACAGCTCCAGATCGTCCGGGACTGTTGGCGCGGATTGGCACGATTTTCCTGGAGTTCGACCTGTCGCTGAAAAACGCCAAAATTGCCACGCTGGGCGAGCGGGTGGAGGACGTGTTCTTCATTACCGACGCCAATAACCATCAGCTGTCCGACCCGCTGCTGTGCAGCCGCTTGCAGGATGCAATCGTTGATCAGCTGAGCGTCAGCCACGAACCCGATATCAAATTGTCACGCCTGAGTATCTGAATTAACCAACTTTCCCTGTGGGAAGCGCTTGTGTGGGAGCGGGCTTGTCCGCGATAGCAGCACCTCGGTGTATCTGACAGACCGAGGCGCCTGCATCGCGGGCAAGCCGGCTCCCACACAAGCCAGCTCCCACATTAAAAGAGGCCCCCATGAACAACGCTCTGACCCAGCTCCAGCCTTACCCGTTCGAGAAGCTCCGCGCCCTGCTCGGCAGCGTCACGCCAAACCCGGACAAACGCCCTATCGCGCTGTCCATCGGTGAGCCAAAGCACCGCTCGCCGAGCTTTGTGGCCGAAGCCCTGGCCAGCAACCTGGATCAGATGGCT
This sequence comes from Pseudomonas sp. GM21, assembly GCF_000282215.1. GTDB lineage: Bacteria > Pseudomonadota > Gammaproteobacteria > Pseudomonadales > Pseudomonadaceae > Aquipseudomonas. Next base: position 4,483 of record NZ_AKJS01000196.1, on the reverse strand, counting down.
GTGTACCCGACCACCCTCGGCATCCCGGCGCTACGTGAAGCCATCGCCGCCTGGTGCGAACGCCGCTTCAGCGTCCCGAACGGCTGGCTCGACCCGGCGCGCAACGTACTGCCGGTAAACGGCACTCGCGAAGCGTTGTTTGCCTTCACCCAGACCGTGGTCAACCGTGGCGAAGACGCGTTGGTGGTCAGCCCGAACCCGTTCTATCAGATCTACGAAGGCGCGGCATTTCTCGCCGGCGCCAAGCCGCACTACCTGCCATGCCTGGATGAAAACGGCTTCAACCCGGACTTCGACACGGTTTCGCCGGACATCTGGAAGCGTTGCCAGATCCTGTTCCTGTGCTCGCCAGGCAATCCGACCGGCGCACTGATTCCGGTCGACACCCTGAAGAAGCTGATCGCCCTGGCCGACGAATACGACTTCGTGATCGCCGCCGACGAGTGCTACAGCGAACTGTATTTCGACGAACAAACTCCGCCCGGCGGCCTGCTCAGCGCCTGCGTGGAATTGGGCCGCAAAGACTTCAAGCGTTGCGTGGTGTTCCACAGCCTGTCCAAACGTTCCAACCTGCCAGGCCTGCGTTCGGGTTTCGTGGCGGGAGACGCCGACATTCTCAAAGGCTTCCTGCTGTACCGCACCTACCACGGTTGCGCGATGCCGGTTCAGACCCAACTGGCCAGCGTTGCCGCGTGGAACGACGAAGTGCATGTGCGCGCCAACCGCGTGCTGTACCGCGAGAAGTACGATGCCGTGCTGGAAATCCTCGGCCCGGTGATGGACGTGCAGCGTCCGGACGGCGGTTTTTACTTGTGGCCCAATGTGGACGGCGATGATGAAGCGTTCTGCCGTGATCTGTTTGTTGAGGAACACGTGACGGTGGTACCGGGATCGTATCTGTCGCGCAATGTTGACGGGGCCAATCCAGGCGCCGGTCGAGTGCGCATGGCACTGGTAGCGCCACTGGCAGAATGCGTCGAGGCTGCCGAGCGGATTCGCGACTTTATTCAGCGTCACAAGTAACCACGGGCCAACATCACCCCCATCGGGTGATGCGTATTCCGGCTATACAACGCCAGGCGCTGTGCCCGCAGCGCCTTCTGCCGCAAGGGCTAAGGTAATCGACAGATTCGAAGTGCCATATTAGGCGTTTAGACTGCATGAAGGACCTTGGAACTGCCCGAGAACCCTGTGGGAGCGAGCCTGTTCCCGATTGCGATGTAACATCCACCATGGAGGTTGATTGATCCTGCGCAATCGCGAGCGGGCTCACTCCCACAGGTTTTGCGCTTCCATGGCATAATCCGTCACCATTTTTTTTCAGCACCTGCAAAGGGGGCAATTCCTTGACCGTTTCAAGCAAAACGTTGCACCTTTTCGGCATCAAAGCCTGCGACACCATGAAAAAGGCGCGCACCTGGCTCGATGAACACGCTGTCAGCTATGACTTTCATGATTACAAAACGGCCGGTATAGACCGTGAACACCTGACCCAATGGTGCGACGAGCACGGCTGGCAAGTGGTGTTGAACCGTGCAGGCACGACCTTTCGCAAGCTCGACGACGAACGCAAAGCCGATCTCGACCAGCCGAAAGCCATCGAACTGATGCTCGCACAACCCTCGATGATCAAGCGCCCGGTGCTCGATCTCGGTGACCGAACCCTGATTGGCTTCAAGCCAGATATCTACGCGGCAGCGCTCAAGTAAGCCAGCCCGTTCAATTTTGTTAGAGGTATTCACATGTCCACTACCCTGTTCAGTCTGGCCTTTGGTGTTGGTACTCAAAACCGTCAAGGCGCGTGGCTGGAAGTGTTTTACGCACAGCCACTGCTCAACCCGTCGGCCGAACTGGTCGCGGCCATCGCGCCGGCTCTGGGCTACACCGAAGGCAATCAGGCCATCGCGTTCAGCACCGCTCAGGCGTCGCAACTGGCTGAAGCCCTGAAAGGCGTTGACGCGGCCCAGGCGGCGCTGCTGACCCGCCTGGCCGAAAGCCACAAGCCATTGGTCGCGACCATTCTGGCTGAAGACGCTCAGCTGACGTCCACGCCTGAGGCGTACCTCAAGCTGCACCTGCTGTCCCACCGCCTGGTCAAGCCGCACGGCCTGAACCTGGCCGGCGTGTTCCCGTTGCTGCCGAACGTGGCCTGGACCAGCCAGGGCGCCATCGACCTGTCCGAACTGGCCGAACATCAACTGGAAGCCCGCCTGCGTGGCGAGTTGCTGGAAGTGTTCTCGGTGGACAAGTTCCCGAAAATGACCGACTACGTGGTTCCGGCCGGCGTGCGTATCGCTGACGCGGCGCGTATCCGTCTGGGCGCTTATGTGGGCGAAGGCACCACCGTGATGCACGAAGGTTTCATTAACTTCAACGCCGGCACCGAAGGTCCGGGCATGATCGAAGGTCGTGTATCGGCAGGTGTGTTCGTCGGCAAAGGTTCGGACCTGGGCGGCGGTTGCTCGACCATGGGTACCCTGTCGGGCGGCGGCAACATCGTGATCAAGGTCGGCGAAGGCTGCCTGATCGGCGCGAACGCCGGTATCGGTATCCCGTTGGGCGACCGCAACACCGTTGAGTCGGGCCTGTACGTGACCGCTGGCACCAAAGTGGCGTTGCTGGACGAGCACAACAAGCTGGTCAAGGTCGTCAAGGCGCGTGAACTGGCCGGTCAACCGGATCTGTTGTTCCGACGCAATTCGGAGACCGGTGCCGTGGAGTGCAAAACCCACAAATCGGCCATCGAACTGAACGAAGCGCTGCACGCTCACAACTAAGCGTCGAATGCTTACCTGTGGGAGGCTCACTCCCACAGGGTCTGGCGTACACCCGCCCATGTTTACCAGGGCCGAATAACATGATGATCCCCTCTCCCTGGCGCGCCGATTTTCCGGCCATCGCCGCTCTGCAACGGCAAGACCAGACCTATCTGGACAACGCCGCCACCACGCAAAAACCTCAAGCCCTGCTGGATGCCCTGACGCATTACTACGCCAACGGCACAGCCAATGTGCATCGAGCGCAACACCTGCCCGGCGCCCATGCCACCCAGGCGTTCGAGGCCAGCCGCAGCAAGGTCGCCCAATGGCTGAATGCCGGCGATGGCGGGCAGATCATTTTTACCCACGGCGCGACTTCTGCGCTGAACCTCCTGGCATATGGCCTGGAACCTCTTTTCAATCCGGGCGATGAGATTGTCATCAGCGCCCTGGAGCATCACGCCAACCTGCTGCCATGGCAGCAACTGGCCCAGCGGCGCGAGCTGAAACTGGTGATCCTGCCGCTGAATGCCGACGGTTTGATCGACCTGGATGCCGCCGCGCAGTTGATCAACCCACGAACCCGCTTGCTCGCGATCAGTCAGCTGTCCAATGTGCTTGGCGCCTGGCAACCGTTACCCGCGCTGCTGACGATGGCGCAAGCGCACGGCGCATTGACGGTGGTCGATGGCGCGCAAGGCGTGGTGCATGGTCGGCATGACGTGCAGGCGCTGGGTTGCGATTTTTATGTATTTTCCAGTCACAAGCTCTACGGTCCTGATGGACTCGGTGTGTTGTACGGGCGCAATGAAGCGCTGAAACACCTGCGCCACTGGCAATTTGGCGGCGAAATGGTGCTGGATGCGGACTACCAAAGCGCTCGCTTTCGCCCCGCTCCGCTCGGTTTTGAAGCCGGAACGCCGGCGATTGCCAGTGTGATTGGTTTGGGGGCGACGCTGGATTATCTGGCGGCCCTCGATCAGGACGCGGTGTCTGAGCATGAAGCAGCACTGCATGATTATTTGGTGAAAGGTCTTGAAGCACGCAATGGCATTCGGCTGTTGGGCACGCCGCAACTGGCACTGGCCAGTTTTGTCGTCGAGGGTGTGCATAACTCTGATCTGGCGCATTTGCTGACCGAGCAGGGGATTGCGGTTCGAGCAGGACATCACTGCGCCATGCCGTTGCTCAAAAGCTTCGAGTTGGCCGGGGCGATTCGGGTGTCGTTGGCGCTGTATAACGATTCCGAAGACCTGGAGCGGTTCTTTGAAGCGCTGGACCATGCGCTGGAGTTGTTGCGATGAGCCTGCCTGTCGACGCGGTGACGGTGCTGGATACGTTTCAAAACGCGGCTGGCTGGGAACAGCGGGCGCGGTTGTTGATGCAATGGGGTGACCGCCTGCCTGTGTTGAGTGATGTGGATAAAGTTGATGCCAACCGCGTGCATGGCTGTGAAAGCCAGGTCTGGTTGGTGGGCTCGCTGCAAGATGGCCATTGGCAGTTTGCGGCGACTAGCGATGCGCGTTTGATTCGCGGGTTGGTGGCGTTGCTGCTGGCGCGGGTCAACGGGTTGTCGGCGACTGAGTTGCGGCAGGTGGATTTGCCGGAGTGGTTCAATCAGCTCGGGCTTTCGCGGCAACTGTCGTCGTCGCGCAGCAATGGCCTCAATGCCGTGCTTCAGCGGATGAATGAGTTGGCTGGTTAATCGCCGAACTGGCGGAGGG
>NZ_AKJS01000195.1 GCF_000282215.1 Pseudomonas sp. GM21 | reverse complement strand
CGCCCTCGGTGTTCCCGGCCTGACGTTGATGAACCGCTACATCAGCGGCGACAACATCCACACCGGCACCATCACCGATGGCAAGGAATGGGGCCGCGAATCGGAACTGGCCTACACCCTGCAAAGCGGGCCGTTGAAAAGCCTAAACGTCAAATGGCGCAACTCGACCATGCGTCGCGACTACAGCAACAACGAATTCGATGAAAACCGGATCATCATCAACTACCCGATTTCGTTGCTGTAAACCCGACCTCTGTGGGAGCGAGCCTGCTCGCGATTGCTATCTTTCAATCAGCCATAGGTTGACTGATCCACCGCTATCGCGAGCAGGCTCACTCCCACAAGGATTGCATTTCAGTCCGGAGGATTGGCGTTACTGCAACAGGGAATGACCCTCCGTCCATTTCGACCAAAGTCGCGTTGACAAGACCCGGATTGCCTAACAATATCTCAAGATGTCGTACGACAACCTACAACAAATTTTTACAACGACTGCGTGTCCAGGATTCCCATGACTACTACAACCACCCGCCTCCCATTTAATCGCCTGCTGCTGACCGGTGCCGCCGGTGGCCTGGGTAAAGTCCTGCGCGAAAGCCTGCGCCCTTACGCCAACGTCATTCGCCTGTCGGACATCGCGGCCATGGCCCCGGCTATCGATGATCGCGAAGAAGTCGTGCCGTGCGATCTGGCGGACAAGCAAGCCGTGCATCAATTGGTCGAAGGCGTGGACGCGATCCTGCACTTCGGCGGTGTGTCGGTTGAGCGCTCGTTCGAAGAGATTCTCGGCGCCAACATCTGTGGCGTATTCCACATCTATGAAGCCGCGCGCCGCCACGGTGTGAAGCGGGTGATCTTCGCCAGTTCCAACCACGTCATCGGTTTCTACAAGCAAGACCAAGTCATCGACGCCCACTCCCCTCACCAACCGGACAGCTATTACGGTTTGTCCAAGTCCTACGGTGAGGACATGGCGACGTTCTACTTCAATCGCTATGGCATCGAAACCGTCAGCGTGCGCATCGGTTCTTCGTTCCCGGAACCGCAAAACCGCCGGATGATGAGCACCTGGTTGAGCTTTGGCGACCTGACCCAACTGCTCGAACGCGCGCTGTACACCCCGAACGTCGGCCACACCATCGTGTACGGCATGTCCGACAACAAGGACATCTGGTGGGACAACCGTTACGCCACGGCCTTGGGTTACGCACCGCAGGACACCTCCGAAGTGTTCCGTGAAAAAGTCGAAGCCCAACCGATGCCTGCTGCTGATGATCCGGCTCGGGTCTACCAGGGCGGTGCCTTTTGCGCGGCCGGCCCGTTTGGTGATTGAAGCACTGCTTCTCGCTTGATCCCCACAACAAAAACCCAGGGAATGAGTTGCCATGTCCGCTGAACTGATTGTCGATGCCCGTAATGCTGTCGGTGAATGCCCGGTGTGGGTCCCCGAGGAAAACGCCCTGTACTGGGTGGATATTCCCGCCGGGGGCCTGCAACGCTGGAGCGCCGAAAACGGTCATGTCCACGCCTGGAAAACTCCAGAAATGTTGGCATGCATCGCCCGTCAGGCTGACGGCAGTTGGGTGGCCGGGATGGAAAGCGGGTTTTTCCAGTTGCATCCGCACAACGACGGCAGCCTCGACAGTCAAGTGCTGGCGAACGTCGACCACGCCCGAACCGACATGCGCCTGAACGATGGCCGTTGTGACCGTCAGGGACGTTTCTGGGCCAGCAGCATGGTGTTGAACATGGGCGCCAACATCGCCGAAGGCGCCCTTTACCGCTACAGCGCTAGTCAACGCGGGCCAGTCGAGGCACAACTGGGCGGGTTTATCGTCCCGAACGGTCTTGGGTTCAGCCCCGATGGCCGCACGATGTACCTGTCCGACTCTCATCCCCTGGTTCAGCAGATCTGGGCCTTTGACTACGACATCGACAGCGGCACGCCGACCAATCGGCGGCTGTTCGTCGACATGAATCAGTTCTGCGGTCGCCCCGACGGCGCCGCTGTGGATGCCGAGGGTTGCTACTGGATCTGCGCCAACGACGCCGGGCTGATCCACCGCTTCACCCCCGACGGTCGTCTGGACCGTTCCCTCACCGTACCAGTGAAAAAACCCACCATGTGCGCCTTCGGCGGCAGTCGACTGGACACGCTGTTCGTGACCTCGATCCGCCCCGGTGACGACCATGACGAGCAATCCCTGGCCGGTGGCGTGTTCGCGCTCAACCCCGGCGTCAAAGGATTACCGGAGCCTCTTTTCCACGTCTGACCATAACCACCTCTGCTGCATCGCTGTGCCTTTGACAAAAAAAACAATAAAACTGGAGACACCCCCATGGACTTCAAACGCACCTTGCTCGCCGCTGCACTCCCGCTCGCCTTCTCCCTGAGCAGCGCCGCTCACGCGCTGGAAATCAAGTTCGCCGACATCCACCCTGCGGGTTACCCGACAGTCGTGGCCGAGGAGCAACTGGGCAAAACCCTGGTGGCCGACAGCGACGGCAAACTGACCTTCAAGATGTTCGCCGGCGGAGTGCTGGGCTCGGAAAAGGAAGTGATCGAACAGGCACAGGTCGGCGCCATTCAGATGGCCCGGGTCAGCCTGGGGATCGTCGGCCCGGTGGTCCCGGACGTGAACGTGTTCAACATGCCGTTTGTGTTCCGTGATCAGGCGCACATGCGCAAAGTCATCGACGGTGACGTCGGCGACGCGATCCTCGACAAGATCACCAACTCGGAATTCAACCTGGTCGCCCTGGCCTGGATGGATGGCGGCACGCGCAATATCTACAGCAAAAAACCGGTGCGCAACCTCGCCGATCTCAAAGGTATGAAGATCCGCGTGCAAGGCAACCCGATGTTCATCGAGACCATCAATGCCATGGGCGGCAACGGCATCGCGATGGACACCGGCGAAATCTTCAGTGCCTTGCAGACTGGCGTGATCGACGGCGCGGAAAACAACCCGCCGACCCTGCTGGAACACAACCACTACCAGAACGCCAAGTACTACAGCCTGACCGGGCACCTGATACTGCCAGAACCCATCGTGATGTCGAAAATCACCTGGAACAAACTCACCCCCGAGCAGCAGGAGTTGGTGAAGAAAACCGCCAAAGCCGCCCAGGCGCATGAGCGCACCCTGTGGGACGCCAAATCGGCCAGCAGTGAAGAAAAACTCAAGGCCGCTGGCGTAGAGTTCATCACCGTCGACAGAAAACCTTTCTATGAGGCAACCGCCTCGATCCGCGAAAAATACGGCGCCCCTTATGCCGACCTGATCAAGCGTATCGAAGCCGTTCAGTAATCCTCCCTGCATTCAAGAAAGGCTCGGCGCCACTGACTGACATTGATGTCGGTCGGTGCGCGCCCGGTTACGGTAAAACTCGATGAAAAATCTGCTGTTGCGCATCAACGACAGGATTTACATGACCTGCATCTGGGTCGCGGGGCTGTCGGTGCTCGCCATTTCCCTGATGATTCCCTGGGGCGTGTTTGCCCGTTACGTCCTTGGCACCGGCTCCAGTTGGCCGGAGCCCACTGCGATTCTGCTGATGATGGTCTTCACCTTCATCGGTGCCGCGGCCAGTTATCGCGCCGGCGCGCACATGGCGGTGGCGATGATCACCGATCGCATGTCGCCCGAAATGAGCAAATACATGAGCGTGTTTTCCCAGCTGTTGATGGCCACCATTTGCCTGTTCATGGCCATCTGGGGCACCAAGCTTTGCCTGTCGACCTGGAACCAGTTCATGAGCGCCATTCCGACCCTGCGCGTAGGCATCACTTACATGCCGATCCCGATTGGCGGGGTGCTGACGTTGATCTTTGTGCTGGAAAAACTCTTGCTCGGGGACCAGAGCAACCGTCGGGTCGTGCGTTTCGACCTGGTTGAAGAAAATGAAGGTGCCGCATAAATGGACGCTCTGATTCTGCTGGGCAGCTTTATTGCTTTGATTCTGATCGGCATGCCGGTCGCCTACGCCCTGGGGCTTGCCGCCCTGATCGGCGCCTGGTGGATCGATATCCCGTTCCAGGCACTGATGATTCAAGTCGCCGGGGGCGTGAACAAATTCTCCTTGCTGGCGATTCCGTTCTTCGTCCTGGCCGGCGCGATCATGGCCGAGGGTGGCATGTCCCGCCGACTCGTGGCATTCGCCGGGGTGTTGGTCGGGTTCGTCCGTGGCGGCCTGTCACTGGTCAACATCATGGCCTCGACCTTCTTCGGCGCAATCTCCGGTTCTTCGGTGGCGGACACCGCCTCGGTCGGTTCGGTACTGATTCCGGAAATGGTGCGTGAAGGCTATCCACGGGAGTTCGCCACGGCGGTTACCGTCAGCGGCTCGGTGCAAGCCCTGCTGACCCCGCCGAGCCACAACTCGGTGCTCTACTCCCTGGCCGCTGGCGGTACGGTGTCGATTGCCTCGCTGTTCATGGCGGGCGTGGTGCCGGGTTTGCTGATGAGCGCGTGCCTGATGGTGCTGTGCCTGATTTTCGCCAGGAAACGTGACTACCCCAAGGGTAAAGTCATTCCGATGCGCGAAGCGTTGAAGATCTGCGGCGAAGCCATGTGGGGCCTGATGGCGATGGTCATCATCCTCGGTGGCATTCTGTCGGGTGTTTTCACCGCGACTGAATCGGCGGCGATCGCCGTGCTGTGGTCGTTCTTCGTCACCATGTTCATTTACCGCGACTACAAGTGGCGTGAACTGCCGAAATTGATGCACCGCACGGTGCGCACGATTTCGATCGTGATGATTCTGATCGGTTTTGCCGCCAGCTTCGGCTACATCATGACGCTGATGCAGATCCCGTCGAAGATCACCACGATGTTCCTGACCCTGTCGGACAACCGTTACGTGATCCTGATGTGCATCAACGTCATGCTGCTGTTGCTCGGCACCGTGATGGACATGGCGCCGCTGATTCTGATCCTGACACCGATTCTGATGCCGGTAATTCTGGGCATTGGCGTAGACCCGGTACAGTTCGGCATGATCATGCTGGTGAACCTGGGGATTGGATTGATCACACCGCCAGTGGGTGCGGTACTTTTTGTGGGGTCGGCAGTGGGCAAGGTCAGTATCGAAAAAACCGTGAAAGCGTTGCTGCCGTTCTACGGCGTACTGTTCCTGGTGCTGATGGCCGTGACCTACATTCCCGCGCTGTCGCTGTGGTTGCCGCATCTGGTCCTGTAACGCTTTTCTTCAGGAGCCCGGTTTTGCGGGCTCCTGAAGCAGGCATTCCACGCATTTCCTGCTGTCGATGGTGAACATGAAACCGACACTGATCGAACTCGAAGACGAACTGACCCACCTCACCCTTGCCCCCGAGATCGGTGGCAGCATCGTCAACTGGGCGGTTCTCAGCACCGGTCAACCGCTGCTACGCCACAATGATTCCCATGCACTGAACACCGGTCTGCCAGGCAAGCTCGGTTGCTATCCCCTGGCCCCGTGGTCCAACCGCATTGCCGAAGGTGGCTTCGATTGCCCCGATGGCTGGCTGGCCCTGACGCCCAACAGTCTCACCGATCCGCTGCCCATCCACGGCAGCGCCTGGCAACAACCGTGGCTGGTGGTGTCACAATCCGCCAACGAAGTGGTCCTGCAACTCGACAGCAGCACACCCTTCGCTTATCGCGCCCGGCAACGCTTCCAGTTGAACAAAGGGCAATTGAGCATCGAGCTGCAAGTCACCCACTTGGCCGAGCAAGCCGCATGGCATGGGCTCGGTTTGCACCCCTACTTTCCGCGCACCGCGAACACGCAGCTACAAGCCAGGGCCGAGCAAGTCTGGTTGTGCAATAGCTCAAAACTGCCGACCGGGTTGATCGAGCTGCCGGCCGACTGGGACTTTCATCAACTGGGCGCCCTACCCGCTTCACTGGTGGATAACGGCTTCTGTCACTGGGACGGCCATTGCCTGATCCAGCAACCCGACCTCGGTTATGCGCTGGAATGCCAGGCCACCGGCAGCGATTACTACCTGCTCTACTGCCCGGTCGATCTGGCGTTTTTCTGTATCGAACCGGTTAGCCACCCCGTCAACGCGCATCACTTGCCGGGTCGGCCGGGGTTGCAGTTGCTGGAGCAAGGTGAGTCGGTTGAACTCGGGTTCAGCCTGCAGTATCGCGCGCTCTGATAACGCCACTATCCGAGCATCTGACTCAGCACTGCGCGCAACTTGCCGGGCTTGACCGGCTTGTTCAGCAGCGGTGCGCCAAGTCTCTGCAATGAGCGTCGGCATTGATCAGTGCGGTCCGCCGTGATGATCACCGCCGGGATGACCTGGCTGTAATGCTCACGCAAATGCCTGACCACATCGCAGCCCACCACACCGTGATCGAGGTGATAGTCCGCCAGAATCAGTTCCGGTGCGTGCCCGCGCAGGGCCGCCAGCGCGGAGGATTCATCCGTGGCCGTGACCACCTCGCACCCCCACTGTTCCAGCAGCGCGCTCATGCTCTCGAGAATGCTCACCTCGTTGTCCAGCACCAGCAAACGTCGGCCTGGCAAGGGATTACCGGTGCTCAACAGAGGCGCGGCCTGACTGATAGGCAGCGGCACCTCATGGGATATCGGTACGTCGATGCTGAACATCGAGCCTCGCCCCGGCAAGGACTGCACCCGAATTTGATAACCCAGGATCTTGGCGATGCGCTCAACGATGGCCAGTCCCAGGCCCACGCCTTTGCGGTCGGCGGCACGTCCGACGTCGAGCTGGTTGAACTCCAGGAAAATCGAATCCAGCCGGTCCGCAGCGATGCCGCGCCCGGTGTCCCAGACTTCCAGGCGCAACACCTCGCCGCGCCGTCTTGCCGCCAGCAGGATGCTGCCCTCGTCCGTGTAGCGACAGGCGTTGCTGAGGAAGTTACGCAGGATCCGCGTCATCAGGCGCAAGTCGGTGCTGATGGCGTAATCGCCCACATGCACGCGCAGGTTCAACCCCGCCGCTTCGGCGACTGACTGAAACTCCGACACCAGCGGGCCGAGCAATTCGTCGAGACGATAGAGGGCAACGTCTGGCTTGACCGCCGCCTGATCGAGCCGGGAAATATCCAGCAGGTCAGTGAGCAGGTCTTCCGCTCCTTCCAGTGCCTGATGAGTGCGTTCGACCAAAACCTGCTCAACGTCAGGCAGTTTTCGTTCACGCAATGTCGAGATCAGCAAGCGCGCAGCGTTAAGCGGTTGCAGCAGGTCGTGACTGGCGGCGGCGAGGTATTTGTCCTTGCTGCGATTGGCGGCCTCAGCGGCGTCGCGGGCATCGCGCAAGGCTTCGGCGATCTGTTTACGCTGGGTAATCTGCTGTTGCAGGTTACGGTTGGCTTCCAGCAGTTCATCGGTGCGCGCGGTGACCCGCTGCTCCAGTTCATCGTTGAGCTGTAGCAGACGTTGCTGGGCCAGCTTGCGTTCGGTGATGTCGGCGACAAACCCCTCCACCAGGCCTTCCTGATCAGGCTTGAGCAACAGGTTCATCAACACATCGAGGCTGCTGCCGTCCTTACGCCGCAACTGGGTTTCATAACCGTGCAGGCTGCGTTGATGCTTGAGGATTTCGCCGATTTTTTCCAGCTCGGCCGCCCCGCCGACAAACAGGTTGCTCGCCAGATCAGCCAGCGAAAACAGCACCTCCTGCGGATCCTGATAACCGAGCATGTGCGCCAACGCCGGGTTGGCGGCCCGCATGCCTTCTTGCAGGCTGGCCTGGAAAATCCCCTGGACCGCGTTTTCGAACAGCCACTTGTAGCGATTGCGTTCGGCTTCCAGTTCGTCGAGTCGCGCGGCCAGTTCCGGGTAATGACTCTTGCGCGCCGAATGGCTGCCTAACCCGAGTAGCCCCGCCAGTGCCCGTTGCTGATCGTCAGAGGGCTTCGCCATAGACGACCTCGACATCACGCTGACTGGATTCACGCGGATTGGTCAGGATGCACGGGTCGTGCATGGCGTGTTGCGACAGGAACGGAATGTCCGCCGTGCTGACCCCATGCAAACCGAGGGTCTCATGGAAGCCGATGGCGTGTTTGAGGGCGATCAAATGCTCGACCAGCCGCCCGCAAATCTGTCGGTGGTTCAGGCCACGGCAATCGATGCCGAATGTCTCGGCGATCACTTTGAAGCGATCCGGCGCCGAGCTGTAATTGAACGCCACCACGTGTTCCACCAGCACCGCGTTGCACAAGCCATGGGGCAGATCGAGAAACCCGCCCAGACTGTGGGACATCGCGTGCACCGCGCCGAGGATCGCGTTGGAAAAGGCGAGACCGGCCTGCATGCTGCCAAGCATGATCTTCTCGCGCAGGGCGATGTCCGTCGGGTTGGCGATCATTTGCACCAGGTTGCCGTTGATCAACCGCATCGCTTCCAGTGCGTGCGGATCGGTCAGCGGCCCGTGGCCCGTGGAGACAAAGGCCTCGATGGCATGCACCAACGCGTCGATCCCGGTACAGGCCGACAGGAACGGGTCCATGCTCAGGGTCGTTTCCGGGTCGATCAATGACACGTCCGGCACCACCGCTTTGCTGACGATGGAGAACTTCATGCGCTCTTGCTGGTTGGAAATGATCACGAACTGCGAAACATCGGCCGAGGTGCCGGCCGTGGTCGGAATCAGGATCAGTGGCGGGCTGGGCACGCGGATGGTGTCCACGCCTTCGAATTCGAGAATGCTGCGTCCGTGAGCAACGACAATGCCGATGCCTTTGCCGCAGTCCATCGGGCTGCCGCCGCCGACGGCGACGATTACATCGCAATGGTTTTCCCGGTACAGCTCGGCGCCGAGCATGACTTCTTCGACCCGCGGGTTAGGCGAGACATCGCTGTAAAGGAAGTAGTCGATACCCAAGGCTTGCAGGCTGGCCTCGACATCGGCGACCCAACCGGCGGCAATCACCCCGGGGTCACTGACGACCAGGACTTTGCGGGCGCCAAAGGTCTTGGCGTAATTGCCGACGTTGTGCCGGCAGCCGGCACCAAAAATGATTTCAGGCGACACGAATTTACGCAGTTGGCTGAGACTCTGGCTCATTGGAAAGCCTGTTTTTATTGTTTTGGAAGGTAGGAACCACACTAAACCATCCAACCGTGAATGCAATCAGACCAAAGAACACTGTGGGAGCCATCGGGTGATTCGCAAGGAGGCGGCCCTGCAGCTGGCGCAGCCTGCGTCCCATTGCGCAGCAGTCGTGATACCTGAATGCGCGTTCTTAGTGATACACCACATCGCTTGGTTGGGCGACTGCTTCGCAGCCGGACGCAGCCTCGCGCTGCTCGACAGCTGCTACAAATCCCCTCAACCAGTTCTGACTCACCACCCGCCCCGTAGCAGCTGAGGAGCAACGCGAGGCTGCGTCTGGGATTTGTCTGACAAAACGCGATTGCCTGGTGAGGTTTAAGACAGTATCTACAAAGTCCGTGCCACCGCTATCGCGAGCAGGCTCGTCCCACAAAGGATCGGTGTATGGCGACTATCCACGGTAGATCAGCTGCGAAGCCTTTTCGTTGCGCAACGTCAGGTGTTCCATGCCCTGCCCCGGCGTTTCGGCTTCTTCGCGGGCCTTGAGGATCACGCCGTGATGCGGTGACTTGCTGCACACCGGGTCGGCATTGGCGGCATCGCCGGTGAGCATGAACGCCTGGCAGCGGCAGCCGCCCAGGTCCTTGTGCTTTTCATCGCACGAGCGGCACGGTTCCTTCATCCAGTCATCACCGCGAAAACGGTTGAAGCCAAACGAGTCCGTCCAGATGTGCTCGACACTGTGCTCGCGCACGTTGGGAAACTGCACCGGCAACTGTCGGGCGCTGTGACAAGGCAGTGCGGTGCCGTCCGGGGTGATGTCGAGAAACAGATTGGCCCAGCCGTTCATGCAGGTTTTGGGGCGTTCCTCGTAGTAATCCGGGGTGACGAAGATCAACTTGCACGGATGGCCCTGGGCCTCAAGCCGCGCGCGATATTGGTTGGTGATGCGCTCGGCCCGTTGCAGTTGTTCGCGGGTGGGCAGCAGGCCGACGCGATTGAGTTCGGCCCAGCCGTAGAACTGACACGTGGCCAATTCGACAAAATCCGCTTCCAGTTCCAGGCACAGGTCGATGATCTGCCCGATCTGGTCGATGTTGTGCCGATGGGTCACGAAGTTCAGCACCATGGGGTAGCCCTGGGCTTTCACCGCACGGGCCATGGCCAGTTTCTGGGCGAAGGCCTTGCGGGAGCCAGCGAGCATGTTGTTGACCGCTTCGTCGGCCGCCTGAAAGCTGATCTGGATATGGTCCAGCCCGGCCACTTTGAAATCGCGGACTTTCTGCTCGGTCAGGCCGATGCCCGAGGTGATCAGGTTGGTGTAGTAGCCCATGTCGCGCGCGGCTTTGATCAGTTCGACCAAGTCCTGTCGCACCAATGGCTCGCCACCGGAAAAACCCAACTGCGCCGCACCCATCTCCCGGGCCTCGCGAAACACCCGAATCCACTCCTCAGTGCTCAGCTCCTCGCCGTGCCTGGCAAAGTCCAGCGGGTTGGAGCAATACGGGCATTGCAGCGGGCACCGGTAGGTCAGCTCCGCCAACAGCCACAGTGGTGGACCTATAGAGGCATCATTCGATCCAGAATTGAGCATGGGCCACCTCCAGAAACGTCAGCACATCCTCGTCGATCCCCGGCACCCCGGGAAAATTCGCGGCCAGTTGCTCAATGATCGCCGCGACGCTGCGCTGACCGTCCACCAGACCGAGAATCTGTCCGGCACTGGCGTTGAGTTTGATCATGCCTTCGGGGTAAAGCAGCACGTGACACTCCTGGCGGGGTTCCCATTGCAAACGAAAACCCTGGCGCAACGACGGCAATAGCTCGCGATTGATCAGGCTCACAGGGCAATCCCCCGGTGCCAGACGTTTTCGGTGGTGACGGTGTGATACGGCGGGCGTTCCAGCTCGTAGGCCATGCTCATGGCGTCAAGCATGCTCCACAGCACGTCGAGTTTGAATTGCAGGATGTCCAGCATGCGTTGCTGCGCCGGGAGCGTGACATAGTGCGTCAACGTGATACGCAAGCCGTGCTCCACGTCGCGCCGGGCCTGGCTCAGGCGGTTGCGAAAATAGTCGTAGCCGGCCACGTCGATCCACGGGTAATGGGTGGGCCAGGCGTCGAGCCGGGACTGGTGGATCTGAGGGGCGAACAGTTCGGTCAGTGAACTGCTCGCCGCTTCTTGCCAGCAGGCGCGACGGGCGAAATTGACATAGGCATCCACGGCGAAGCGCACGCCGGGCAACACCAATTCCTGGGACAGGATCTGCTCGCGATCCAGCCCCACCGCTTCGCCCAGACGCAGCCAGGCTTCGATGCCGCCCTCACTGCCGGGCACGCCGTCGTGGTCGAGAATCCGTTGCAGCCACTCACGACGCACCTCGCGGTCCGGGCAGTTGGCAAGGATGGCGGCATCCTTGAGTGGAATGTTCACCTGGTAATAGAAGCGGTTGGCGACCCAGCCCTGAATCTGCTCACGAGTCGCCCGGCCGGCGTACATGGCTTGGTGGTACGGGTGATGGATGTGGTAGTAGGCGCCTTTGGCGCGCAGGGCGGCTTCGAATTCGGTGGGGGTCATGGGTCTGTCAGTCATTTTTATTTTCCTTCGAGTTCTGCGGTGCCCGGGCTGTTCTCATCGCGAGCAGGCTCGCTCCCACAAGGTTCGAGGTGATGGAACCATTGCCTATAGCTCAATACTCATGCCGTCATAAGCCACTTCGATCCCGCGCCGTTCCAGCAAGGCACGTTCGGCCGAGTCTTCGTCGAGGATCGGGTTGGTGTTGTTGATGTGGATCAGCACCTTGCGCTGGCGGGTAAAGCCTTCCAGCACCTCAAGCATGCCGCCGGGGCCGCTTTGGGACAGATGCCCCATTTCACTGCCCAGGCTCTGGCCGACTTCGCAGACGCGCATTTCGTCGTCACGCCACAAGGTGCCGTCCAGCAGCAGACAATCGGCACGCTGCATCCAGCTCAACACTTCATCATCGACTTGCCCCAGCCCCGGTGCGTAAAACAGTGATGCGCCGCTGCGCCGGTCTTCAACGAACAAACCAATGGTGTCACCCGGTTGCGGATTGCCGCGATTGGGCGAGTACGGCGGTGCATTGCTCACCAGGGGAATCGCACGCCAGCGCAAGTGCTGGCAGGCAGGAATGCTGAATGGCTGGCGATCCAGACCGATCGGTTGCCACTGCAACCCGCCGTTCCAGTGGCGCAGCATGTTGAACAGCGGGAAGCCACTGCTCAGGTCCTGGTGAACCCGTTCGGTGCACCAGACGGCATGCGGACACCCTTCACGCAGGCTCAGCAAGCCGGTGCAGTGATCGATCTGGCTGTCCAGCAGCACGACGCCGGCGATGGCACTGTCACGCAACTGGCGAGCCGGTTGCAACAGCGGAAAACTGGCGAGCTGCGCGCGAATGTCCGGTGACGCATTGCACAGCACCCAATCCACACCGTTGTCGCTCAGGGCAATCGAGGACTGCGTGCGCGGTTGCGCCCGCAGGCTGGCATTGCGCATCCCGGCGCACTGGTAGCAGTTGCAATTCCACTGCGGGAAACCGCCACCAGCGGCGGAGCCGAGAACGCGGATGTGCATGGGTAAGGCTCCAAAGGCAGGCCCGGCCAACACAACAGCTGGCCGGGTGAGCAATCAACGGTTGGCGAAATACATCGTCACTTCGAAGCCAATGCGCAGATCGGTAAACGCGGGTTTAGTCCACATGGGTCAATCCTCTTCTTGTGCCGGGCGATTCCGGTAAAGCCATTAATGCACGGGGCGTCGAGTGCCCGAATGCTACTTTCGAAGGAGATGGCGGGGTGCGTTGGTAGGGGGTGTTGCGCGATCTTCAAGTGCACCCAAAACCAATGTGGGAGCGAGCCTGCTCGCGATAGCGGTCCATCAGTCAACAGTGTTGTTGAATGTGAAACCGTCATCGCGAGCAGGCTCGCTCCCACAGGTTTTTCAGTGATCTGGAAGGGTTAGAAGAACCCCAGCGGATTGATGTCGTAGCTGACCAGCAGGTTTTTGGTCTGCTGGTAGTGATCAAGCATCATCTTGTGGTTTTCCCGACCGACGCCGGACTTCTTGTAGCCACCGAACGCCGCGTGTGCCGGGTACAGGTGATAGCAGTTGGTCCACACGCGCCCGGCCTTGATCGCCCGGCCCATGCGGTACGCACGGTTGATGTCGCGGGTCCAGAGGCCGGCACCGAGGCCGAACTCGCTGTCGTTGGCAATCGCCAACGCTTCGGCTTCGTCCTTGAAGGTGGTGACACCCACCACCGGGCCGAAGATTTCTTCCTGGAACACGCGCATCTTGTTGTGCCCCTTGAGCAGCGTCGGCTGGATGTAATAGCCGCTGGACAAGTCACCTTCAAGACGCTCGGCGGCGCCACCGGTGAGCAGTTCAGCGCCCTCCTCCTGAGCGATTTTCAGGTACGAGAGGATCTTGTCGTATTGCTGCTCGGACGCCTGGGCGCCGACCATGGTTTCGGTGTCCAGCGGGTTGCCGCGCTTGATCTTGACGATCTTTTTCATCACCTCGGCCATGAACGGTTCGTAGATCGATTCTTGCACCAGCGCCCGCGACGGGCAGGTACACACTTCGCCCTGGTTGAAGAACGCCAGCACCAGACCTTCGGCGGCTTTCTCGATGAACTGCGGCTCGGCGTTCATGATGTCTTCGAAGAAGATGTTCGGCGACTTGCCGCCCAGCTCGACCGTGCTTGGAATGATGTTCTCGGCAGCGCAGTGCATGATGTGCGCGCCCACCGGGGTCGAGCCGGTGAAGGCGATCTTGGCGATGCGCTTGCTGGTAGCCAGCGCTTCGCCGGCTTCACGACCGAAGCCTTGGACGATGTTCAATACGCCCGCTGGCAGCAGATCGGCAATCAGCTCGGCGAACACCATGATCGACAGCGGTGTCTGCTCGGCCGGTTTGAGCACGATGCAGTTGCCGGCAGCCAGCGCCGGGGCGAGCTTCCAGGCGGCCATTAGCAGCGGAAAATTCCACGGAATGATTTGCCCGACCACGCCCAGAGGCTCATGAAAGTGATAGGCGGTGGTCAGCTCGTTGATCTCGGCAGCGCCGCCTTCCTGGGCGCGAATGCACCCGGCGAAATAACGGAAATGGTCGGCGGCCAATGGCACGTCGGCGTTCAGGGTTTCGCGCACGGCCTTGCCGTTGTCCCAGGTTTCGGTGACCGCGAGGATTTCCAGGTTTTGCTCGATACGATCGGCGATTTTCAGCAGCACCAGCGAGCGGTCCTGGGCCGAGGTCTTGCCCCAGGCATCCGCAGCGGCGTGTGCGGCGTCGAGGGCCTTTTCGATGTCGGCGGCGCTGGAGCGTGGAAACTCGGCAATCACTTCACCGGTGACCGGCGAGGTGTTGGTGAAGTATTCGCCATTGACCGGCGCGACAAACTCGCCGCCGATGAAGTTGCCGTAGCGCGGTTTGAAGGAAACAACGGCGCCTGGGGTTCCGGGTTGTGCGTAGATCATGGTGAGCCTCTGTCTGGGTCGATGCCTGCCGTACCGACAGGCGATGAATCGATACGTTATTTGGTAGTAGGTTTCACACAAGTCCCCTTGTGGGAGCGAGCCTGCTCGCGAAGGCGGAGTGTCAGTCACCAATGTGTTGAATGTGACGCCGCTTTCGCGAGCAGGCTCGCTCCCACAGGGGATGTGCAGCGGACTCAGGGTCAGTGCTTGGCAACGAGATCTTTGGGCAGCTTGAAGGTCCAGAGCATGCCGCCCTGGTTGAAGTCCTTCACGCGCTTGGCCACTTCCCCGCCCCACAACGGTACGGCGCCGCCCCAGCCGGAGAGGACGGACACGTATTGTTCGCCGTCCATTTCCCAGGTCACGGGTGAGCCGAGTACGCCGGAACCGGTCTGGAACTCCCAGACTTTCTCGCCGGTCTTGGCGTTGAACGCCTGGAGGAAACCTTCCGGCGTGCCGGTGAACACCAGATTGCCCTTGGTGGTCAGCACCCCGCCCCACAGCGGCGCGTAGTTCTTGTGGCGCCAGACTTCCTTGCCGGTTTTCGGGTCAATGGCGCGCAGCACGCCGATGTAGTCTTCATTCAACGGCTTGATGGTGAAACCGGCCCCGAGGAATGCCGCGCCTTTTTTGTAGGCGATGCCTTCGTTCCAGATGTCCATGCCCCACTCGTTGGACGGCACGTAAAACAGCCCGGTGTCGCGGTTGTAGGCCATCGGCATCCAGTTTTTCGCGCCAAGGAACGCAGGCGCTACGAAGACCGAACTGCCTTTGGGGTCAGCGCCCGGGGCGCCGGGGCGGCTGGCTTCGTTGTAGATTGGCCGGCCCTCTTTATCCAGGCCGGTGGCCCAGGTGATCTTGTCCACGAACGGGAAACCACGGATGAACTTGCCGTTGGTACGGTCCAGCACATAGAAGAAACCGTTACGGTCCGCCGTGGCCGCCGCTTTGATTTCCTTGCCGCCCTCGGTGTAGTTGAAGGACACCAGCTCGTTGACGCCGTCATAGTCCCAACCGTCGTGGGGCGTGCTCTGAAAGTGCCATTTGATGGTGCCGTCGTCCGGGTTGAGCGCCAGACGCGACGACGAGTAGAGGTTATCGCCAGGACGCAAATGCGAGTTCCACGGTGCTGGGTTGCCGGTGCCGAACAGCAGCAGATTGGTTTCCGGGTCGTAGTAACCGCCGAGCCAGGGCGCGGCACCGCCGGTCTTCCACAGGTCACCCGGCCAGGTCTTGCCGGCTTCACCGCCGGAGATGCCGTTTTCGATGGCCTTGCCGTCCTTGTAGATGTAGCCCATGTGGCCTTCGACGGTCGGCCGGACCCACAACAGCTCGCCATTTTTAGGGTCGTACGCCGCGATCTTACCCACCACACCGAATTCGCCACCGGCCACGCCGGTAATCAGTTTGCCGTTGATCACCAGAGGTGCGGCACTAATGGAGTAGCCTTCCTTGTGGTCGGCCACCTTCTTGCTCCACACCACTTTGCCGGTGTCCTTGTTCAGAGCCACCAGCTTGGCGTCGAGGGTGCCAAAGATCACCAGGTCGCCATACAGCGCCACGCCACGGTTGATCACGTCGCAGCACGGACGGATGTCATCCGGCAGGCGCGCATCGTATTGCCAGAGTTTCTTGCCGGTGCGCGCATCCACCGCGAACACCCGCGAGTAGGAACCGGTCATGTACATCACGCCGTCCTTGACCATCGGCTGTGCTTGCTGGCCACGCTGTTTTTCGCCGCCGAAGGAGAATGCCCAGACGGGCCGCATCTCCTTCACGTTGTCGACGTTGAGAATATCCAGCGGGCTGTAGCGCTGCCCCTGGACGCCGAGGCCGTTGGTGACGACTTGCTCCGGATTTTTCGGGTCCTGGAGAATGTCCTGGTCGGAAACGGCGGCCCATGCCTGGCCGGACAACAGCATGGCACTGAGCAGCAGGCTCAAGACGAAGGGCTGGCGACGTGCGGGTTGGGTCATGACGGCTACCTCTGCGGATTTTTGTTATTCGCGGGAACATTTCCCGGCGTAGTGCAGATTCTTGGGCGCCGCCGCCCCGACAACAATTACCCGCAATATGGAGATTCCTAATCCCTTAGTAGCGGTTTGCATGAGTTCAAGCGTCACTTGGCCGCGCCGGAATCAACCCGGGTCATCTGCCCACGCTCGTAACGCGGGTACAAATGACTGACGCTGCGGATCAATTCATACCGGCTCAGATTGATCCTGGCGAAACGTTCAGGGATGGGGCTGCGGATCATCTCGGCCATGTCGCTGCCGCTGGCCGCGCCCTCTTGCAGCAGCTGGTCGAGCCAGGTCAGGTAGTCGCGCATTTGTTCGAAGGGTTGTGGGTCGCTGGCCACCGGACCGTGACCAGGCACGATCAGCGTCCAGGCCAAGCCCTGCAGAGTGGCGGTGTCCGCCAGCC
>NZ_AKJS01000194.1 GCF_000282215.1 Pseudomonas sp. GM21 | reverse complement strand
TCGGCTAATTTCACGACTGCTGCGCAGCCGAACGCAGGCTTCGCCAGCTGCTACAAAGTGCGGTTCGGCTTAACTGACTGGCATTAGGGCTTGCCCGCGAAGACGGCTGCAGATCCAGCAGAGATGCTGACTGACACACCGCATTCGCGGGCAAACCCGATCCCACATTGATCGGTGGCGAGCACAGGATTTATGCTCGAAAGATAACCCTGTGGTGCGGATCAATTCTTGTAATCGGTATCACTGCGCTCCAACTGCCGAATCAGCGCGTTCCAGTGCCGCGCAACGCCCGGTCCGTCACCGCTTTTGAATACCTCGGCCTGTTTCTCGACCTTGGCCACCACCTCGGCTGGCGGGAAGATCAACTCGACATTGCCAGCGGCTTGCGCGGCAATCTGAATAGTGCAGGCCCGCTCCAGCACGTGCAGTTGCTGGAACGCATGTTCAACACTGATGCCAGCAGTGAGCAAGCCGTGGTTGCGCAGTATGAGCACGCTCTTGTCGCCCAGATCCTCCACCAGTCGCTCGCGCTCGTCGAGGTCCAGCGCCACCCCTTCGTAACCGTGATAAGCCACCCGCCCGGAAAAACCGATGGCATGCTGGGAAATCGGCAACAAGCCGTTGCGCTGAGCCGATACCGCGATGCCGTCGCGCGTATGGGTATGCAGCACCGCTTGCAGGTCAGGACGCGCAGCGTGGATCGCACTGTGGATCACGTAACCGGCCGGGTTGATACCCAGCCCTGTTGGGTCGTCGACGATGGTGCCATCAATGTCGACCTTGACCAGGTTGGAAGCGCTGATTTCGTCAAACAGTAGCCCGAAGGCATTGATCAGGAAATGCTCTTCTGGCCCCGGTACCCGCGCGGAAAAATGCGTGTAGATGTGGTCCGTCCACTTGAACAGGGCAGCCAGCCGATAGGCCGCGGCCAGTTTTACACGCACCTCCCATTCTTCGGGGCTGACACGCTGACGAACATTTTTCGAGAAGCTGGATAACGGACTGACGCTGCTCATGGCAAAACTTCCTGGATGGTCTTAAGGACTCCAGCAAGCCTATGGGATGGCAAAAAATAATAAAAAGCACATTTTAATCTAAGCTAATTATTATTATTTTTTATGATAACAACGCTTTCCCGCCTCACGCCGCGCTCTTGATCTTCTGCAGCGATGCAGCAACCAGATTGCCAAAGGTATCCACCGGTCCTTGGAGGTTGCCGAGAAAGTGCGGATAGATCAGCCACAGGTCCATCACCGGTTTGAAATCTTTCAGCGGCATGACCGCCAACTGATCGAAATGAGCGCTGCGCTCCAGCAACGGACGCGGCACCAATCCGAGCCCCTGACCATCGGCCACCAGGCCCAGTTGTAACTCGGTGCCGAAGGTTTCCAGATTGACCCTCAGGGCCAGGCCCTGGTCCGACAGGGTTCGCTGCAACCCGGCGCGGAACCCGCAACCATCGGGATTGAGAATCCAGCCATTCTGATAAACATCAGCCAGTTTGCACGGACGCTTGGGCAACTGGGTCTTGGCGCACACCACTACCAACTCCACCTTGCCGATCGACTCGCCGACAACGTTGTCCGGAAAAACCTTCCCCGCCGGGAACAATGCAGCTGCCGCGTCCAGCTCTCCGCGCTCGATCTTGCCGACCAATTGACTGCCCCAGCCCGTGGCCACCTGCGCGCGCAGTTCGGGGTACTCGATGCGCAGATGCTTGAGTGCGTCGAGCAACACCACATCACCGATGGTTTGCGGAACGCCCAGGCGCAACAGCCCGGTGGGCGGCGCATCGGTAGCCACCAGTTCGCGCAGCGCATCCATCTCCCGCAGGATCACCCGGCACTGTTCGTACACCCGCGTGCCGATCAAGGTGGGCTTGAGCGGCTTGGTATTGCGGTCGAACAACTCCACGCCCAAGGCCTGCTCAAAGTTCTGCACGCGCCGCGTGATGGCCGGTTGGGTCAACTGGAGCGACTCGGCGGCATGGCTGATGGACTGGCAACGAATCACTTCGACAAAGGCGTCGATATCATCAATTTTCATTTGGCCCGCACATAGAGAACAGTCAATAAGATGTCTGAAAAGCATAGTTCTATTGTCGGTATCTGGATAGCCCGGCCCACCCCAGCTCACTAATCAATAGCGTCTGGTGCTATGCCAACGGGCTATAAATTCCTTTCAGCTATATCCTAATCATCAAACAATCGCATATTGATCAAAAACATTATGTTTAAATCAAAAGGAAAACTTCACAACGAACGATGGAATCGCCATGACCCAGGCCCGACACCCGGAAAGACTCAGAGCATTCATAGGCGCCCTGGCGGAGCTGATCGACAGCAACCCTCGCGAGGGTGATCTGTTGCATCGTGGCGGCAAACTGCTCAGCCAATTGGTCAGCCATGACGATTGGCTGCCTGAGGATTTTGCCCGCCCAGACCCGGAGCGCTATCAGCAATACCTCCTGCATGCTGATTCTCGGCAGCGTTTCAGCATCGTCAGTTTTGTCTGGGGACCGGGGCAAAGCACACCGGTCCATGACCATCGGGTTTGGGGGCTGATCGGTATGTTGCGGGGGGCGGAGTACTCCCAGGGTTTCCAGCGCCACACCGACGGCTCCCTGATCGCCGAAAGTGAGCGGGTGCACTTGCGACCGGGCCAGGTTGAGGCCGTGTCGCCCAAAGTCGGTGACATTCATCAAGTCAGTAACGCGTTTGATGATCAGGTCTCGATCAGCATTCATGTTTATGGCGCCAACATCGGAGCCGTGCGCCGCGCGGTGTATCAGCCCGACGGCAGCGAGAAGCTGTTCATTTCCGGTTATTCCAACGCCTTTCTCCCCAATATCTGGGATTTGTCCAAAGAGAACCAAGCCCTATGAGCACCCTACCGACCCGCTCCTTCGCCAAGATTCGCCAAGCTCTGCTGAACCGTGAAGAATTGGCGCTGCTGGATGTGCGAGAAGAAGCACCCTTTGCCGAGTCGCATCCGCTGTTCGCCGCCAACATTCCATTGTCGAAACTTGAACTGGAGGTGTTCTCGCGAATTCCCCGGCGCGATACCCTCGTGACGGTCTACGACAATGGCGAAGGCCTGGCAAGCATCGCCGCTCAGCGTCTGCACGACCTCGGCTACATCAATGTCAGTCTGCTCGAAGGGGGCCTGGAGGGTTGGCGCCGCGCCGGTGGCGAATTGTTCATCGACGTCAATGTGCCGAGCAAAGCCTTTGGCGAACTGGTCGAAAGCCAGCGCCATACGCCGTCACTGGCAGCCGAAGAAGTTCAGGCCCTGCTCGATAACGAGGCCGATGTGGTAGTGCTCGATGCCCGGCGTTTCGATGAATACCAGACCATGAGCATTCCCACCGGCATCAGCGTACCGGGGGCGGAATTGGTACTGCGCGCCCGGGAGTTGGCACCGGACCCAGCAACGCGCATCATCGTCAACTGCGCCGGTCGCACCCGCAGCATCATCGGCACGCAGTCGTTGATTAACTCCGGCATCGCCAACCCCGTTTCAGCCCTGCGCAACGGCACCATTGGCTGGACCCTCGCCGGGCAAAAACTGCAGCACGGCCAGTCGCGCCGATTCGCCCCGACCAGCGAAGAGCATCGGCAAATTGCCGCCGGCGATGCCCGTCGCGTCGCCGATAAAGCCCGGGTGGGCCGAGCAAAAATTGCCGACCTGCAACGCTGGCAGCAGGAACCGACCCGCAGCACTTACCTGTTCGACGTGCGCACCCCGGAGGAATTCGAAGCCGGGCACCTGCCAACCGCCCGCTCGACCCCCGGCGGGCAACTGGTGCAGGAAACCGACCACTTCGCCAGCGTGCGTGGCGCGCGCCTGGTGCTGGTCGACGACGATGGCGTGCGCGCCAACATGTCCGCTTCCTGGCTCGCACAACTGGGTTGGGAAGTGCATGTGCTGGATGACCTGCAGCCTGCACACTTCAGCGAAAAAGGTGCGTGGCAGGCACCGGTCCCCGCGCCCCGCCAGGCCGAAGAAATCAGCGCCGAGACATTAGCGCAATGGCTGACCCACGATGACACTGCGGTGCTGGACTTCACCAGCAGCGCCAATTATGTCAAACGCCACATTCCAGGCGCCTGGTGGGCATTGCGCGGGCAACTGCGTGAAGCACTGGCCAAGGTGCCATCGGCCGAGCGCTATGTACTGACCTGCGGCAGCAGTCAGTTGGCGCGACTGGCAGTGGCCGAAGTCGAGGCATTGACTGGCAAAGCCGTGTTTCTGCTCAAGGGTGGCACGGCCAGCTGGATCGTCGCGCACCTGCCTCTGGAAGAAGGCGAAACCCGTCTGGCGTCCCCGCGCATTGATCGCTACCGCCGCCCTTATGAAGGCACCGATAGCCCGCGCGAAGCGATGCAGGCCTATCTGGACTGGGAGTTCGGATTGGTCGACCAATTGGCCCGCGACGGCACCCATGGATTTTTCGTGATCTAGCCATTTGCACCCCGGCACCTCGGTCAGTACCGGGGTGCCGCTCTTCTTGAGCATCCCCTCCTCTTCAGACCAACACCTTCTCTCGCGCCTGGTGCGTTCTGCGTTCGTGCTGCTTAGCTTCAGCACCACCTTAAATGCATTAATTTAATAATAATAAACGCAATAATCAGCTAACTTAATAATTAGCATATAACCATAAAGAATTTCACAGCCGTTTCTTATAGAGATAACGTCAACCCACACCGACCCCTTCTTCCAGGCGGAGGTTAATCGAAGCGCAACACCTGCCTGGAGTTTCCCATGTCACCCAAATCCCTGTTGTTGAGCCTTTTTTGCACCTTGGGCTTCACTGCGTCATCCCACGCCGCAGACCTGCAACCGCTGCTGGTAGCCAATCAGAAATCCACGATCAAAGTGCTGCTGGAGGTGTCCGGCGAGCTGAAGAATGTGCCCTACGACATCCAGTTCTCCGAGTTCCCGGCCGCCGCGCCACTGGGCGAGGCGCTCAATGCCGGTGCGGTAGACATCGGCGCTTTGGGCGATGCGCCGTATGTGTTC
The DNA here is from genome assembly GCF_000282215.1 of Pseudomonas sp. GM21. GTDB lineage: Bacteria > Pseudomonadota > Gammaproteobacteria > Pseudomonadales > Pseudomonadaceae > Aquipseudomonas. Next base: position 57,656 of record NZ_AKJS01000194.1, on the reverse strand, counting down.
GCCCTCGGGGCCGGCGCGCCGATCAAGGTCGTCAGCATCGTGCATGCCGAGGGTCGCTATACAACGGCCATTCTCGCGCCCAAGGATTCGTCGCTGAACAATGCCAGCGACCTGAAGGGCAAAAAGATCGTCACCACCCGTGGCTCCATCGGCCACTTCCTGGCGATCAAGGCCTTGCGCAGCGCCGGCCTGAGCACCCACGACGTGCAGTTCATTTACCTGCTGCCGAGCGAGTCGCGAATCCTGCTGGATAACGGTAGCGCCGACGCCTGGTCGACCTGGGACCCCTTCACCACCATTTCCACCACCCAGAGCCAGGCCAAGGTCCTGGTCAGCGGCGAAACCTTGTTGACCAACCATTTGTACTTTGCCGCCACCAGCCAGGCCATCGCCAACAAACGTCAGCAACTGGAGGACTTTATCGCCCGGGTTGATCGTGCGTATCGCTGGACCAACGTCCACCCCGAGGAATTTGCCGCCGCCCAGGCGCGCGTCACCGGCCTGCCGCTGGCGGTGCATGTCGCCGTGGACAAAGGCACGCACATGCAACCGGTGGAAATCGACGACAAGGTGATCGGCGGCCTGCAAACCACCGCCGACATCTATCAGGAAGAAGGGATTCTCGGCAAACACATCGACGTGTCCCAAGGCTTCGACAAGAGCTTCAACGCCAAGCGCGCCCAACTCGACCAGGCATCTCGATAACGATGCGACGGATTCAGGAGTAAGACCATGAGCAAACAACGCCAACTGAAATTCGGTGCGATGGTCCATGGCGTCGGCCACGGATGGGGCGAATGGCGCCACCCGCAGGCCCGGCCCAACGCCAGCGTGAGCTTCGACTTCTACAAGCAGCAGGCACAACTGGCCGAGGCGGCCAAGTTCGATTTCGTGTTCATTGCCGACAGCCTGCACATTCACGAGAAATCCAGCCCGCATTACCTCAACCGCTTCGAGCCGTTGACCATTCTCTCGGCCCTGGCAGCCACGACGCACAACATCGGACTGGTGGCGACGGTCACGGTCAGCTACACCGAACCGTTCCAGGTTGCCCGCCAACTCGCCTCGCTGGATCACATCAGCGGTGGTCGCGCAGGGTGGAACGTGGTGACGTCCTGGCTCAGCGGCACCGCCGATAACTTCAGCAAGGCTGAACACCCGCCCCACGCCGTTCGCTACCGCATCGCCAAAGAGCACGTGAATGTGGTCAAGGGCCTGTGGGATTCCTGGGAAGACGATGCCTTCGCCTACGACAAGCAAAGCGGCGAGTTTTTCACCCCTGGCAAGTTGCATGCTTTGGAGCACAAGGGTGAGTTTTTCTCGGTGAAGGGTCCGCTCAACATCGCCCGTTCGAAACAAGGACAACCGCCGATTTTCCAGGCCGGCACCTCTGAGGCCGGACGCAATTTCGCCGCGCAGAACTCTGACGCGATTTTCGTCCTCCCCGAAGGCTTCGAGGACGCACATGCCTACTATCAGGACCTGAAAAAACGCGCCAGCGGCTTCGGTCGCGATTCAGAGATACTGTCGATCCTGCCGGGCATTCGTCCGATCGTAGGGCACGATGAAGCCGAAGTGGAAAGCCGCTATCAACAAGCCGTGGAACTGGTGACCATCGAAGACGCCATCGTCGCCCTCGGCCGGCCATTCAATGATCATGATTTCAGCCAGTACCCGCTGGATGCACCGTTCCCCGAGCTGGGCGATCTGGGGTCCAACAGCCAGAAAGGCGGATCAGACCGGATCAAGCAGTTGGCCAAGGACGAAGGCCTGACCTTGCGTGAAGTCGCCCTGCGCTTCTCAAGGCCGCGCCGGGATTTCGTCGGCACCCCCGAGCACGTCGCCGACGCGATTCAAAAGTGGTTCGAAGAAGGTGCGGCGGACGGTTTCATCATCAACTCGTTGTTGCCCGACGGCCTGCAATATTTCACCGAACTGGTCGTGCCGGTCCTGCAACAGCGCGGCCTGTTCCGCGACGAGTACAGCGGCAGCACCCTGCGCGACAATCTTGGCCTGCAAGTCCCGATCAACCGTCACGCGCGCACCGCCCTCAAGGCTGAGGAAAAAAGCGAGGCGCTGGCATGAGCGAATCCCTCCTGCTGCAGTTGTGCACCGAATCTCGCCACAGTTGATCACAATAAAAAATAACGACACTCACCCTTTTCGATCGAGTGAATTCACCATGAGCCTTTCCTCTAAACATTCGCCAGCACTGCGTTCAATCGAAGCGGCCAATTTCGAGACATTACTTGAACGCATCAGCGCACAACTGGGCGCCAGTGCCCACGTCCATGACGAAAACGGCACCTTCCCCCACGACAACTTCAAGCTATTGCATGAGCACGGCCTCCTCGCGCTGACCATACCCAAAGCCCTGGGTGGCGGTGGCGCGAACCTCGCACAGGCACGCAAGGTGATCCGTGCTATCGCCAAAGGCGAGCCGTCGACGGCGCTGATTCTGGTGATGCAGTACATCCAGCATGCGCGTTTGCAAGACAATCAAAACTGGCCCGAAGCGTTGCGCTTGCAGGTGGCCCAAGACGCCGTGCGGGAGGGCGCGCTGATCAATGCCCTACGGGTCGAACCTGACCTGGGAACTCCGGCACGCGGCGGTTTGCCCGCCACCATCGCAAGGCGTACCGCGGCAGGCTGGCGAATCAGCGGGCGGAAAATCTACTCCACCGGCAGCCATGGCCTGACCTGGTTCAGCCTCTGGGCGCGCAGCAATGATGAAGATCCGCTGGTCGGTGCCTGGCTGGTGCACAAAGACACACCGGGCATCAGCATCATCGAAGATTGGGATCACTTGGGCATGCGCGCCACGTGCAGCCATGAAGTGGTGTTCGACAATGTGCTGGTGCCGCTGGATCACGCGGTCAGCGTCAGCCGCTGGAGCTCGCCGCAGCCTGAACTGGACGGCGAGGGTTTGCTGTGGATGTCGGTGTTGCTGTCATCCGTCTATGACGGGGTCGCTCAAGCCGCCCGCGACTGGCTGGTGGGCTGGCTGGAAACACGCAAGCCGTCCAACCTCGGTGCATCGCTGTCGACCCTGCCGCGCTTTCAGGAAACCGTCGGCCACATCGACACCTTGCTGTTCGCCAACCGTAGCCTGCTCGACGCCGCCGCAGAGGGCCACACTCCGACCAGTAATGCGGCGCAACTGAAATACCTGGTGACTGGCAACGCGATTCGTGCGGTGGAGCTGGCCATCGAGGCGTCGGGCAATCCGGGTCTGTCACGCAGCAACCCGCTGCAACGGCACTACCGCGATGTGCTGTGCAGCCGCGTCCATACGCCGCAAAACGACGCCATCCTGCAAGGGGTCGGTAAAGCCGTCTTCGCCCAGCGCCAGCCAAAGGAGCGCCCATGAGCCAGCTTGTCATCGCCAGCCAACTGGACGAAGATTTCAACGAAGTGATCCGCCAGCGCCTCGCACAAACCCACCCCGAGGCCCGCGTCATCGGTGTGCCCACGGGCGTACCCAGCGACTTGCCAGCCGAGGTCAGCATTCTGCTGGCACGGCCGATCAATGTGCGCGGCTATCAGGCGCCGGACACACCGCCGCCGGGTTGGCCCTATGGCCTGCAATGGATACAAGTGGTGTCGTCGGGCATCGATTTCTACCCGCCTTGGCTGTTCAACGGCCCGCCAGTCAGCACCTCGCGCGGCAGCGCCGCCGAGAACATCGCCGAATTCGCCCTTGCCGCGATCTTCGCTGCCGCCAAACGGCTACCAGATATTTGGGTACATGACGCGCAATGGAGTTTCACTGCGCTGACGCCGCTCAAGGGCACCACGCTGGGGATTCTCGGCTTTGGTGCCATCGGCCGCAGCCTGGCCACCAAGGCCCACGCCCTGGGCATCAAGGTGCTGGCGTTGCGTCAGAGTCAGACAACCTTCGAGGTAGAAGGCGTCGAAGCGGCGCGGGATATCCATGATCTGTTTTCCCGCTCTCATCATCTGGTGCTGGCCGCGCCCTTGACCGATGCGACCCGGCACATCGTCGACAGCGCTGTACTCGACAGCGCGAAACCAGGCCTGCACCTGATCAACATTGCCCGGGGTGGTTTGCTCGACCACGAGGCGTTGCTCGAAGCTCTGGAGAGCGGACGCATCGGCCTGGCCTCGCTGGACGTCACCGAACCTGAACCGTTGCCGGACGGTCATCCGCTCTACGCCCATTCGAGGGTGCGTCTGTCACCCCACACCTCGGCCATTTCCAGCAACAGCCGCTATGAAATCGCCGACAGCTTCCTGGCCAATCTCGAACGTTTTCTCAATGGCCTGGCCCTGGAGAATCAGGCGAACGCGCAACGCGGGGATTGATTTCAGTCGATCTGCTGTCATCGCCCGCGGACCAAGTGGAGGCCCACGAAGAGCGCAACCCTAAACCCACTAAGCTAATGCTTATAAATTATTTATAAATAGATTTTTATAACCATATTCTTCAACACAGAAAACCCTTATTTCTTACTGAATGTCGAGCGTGCCATGTCGAAATCTACTGCAAATAGTCATGCGAAACTCCGTCAACCCCTACTCATCAGTCTGGTCGCTGCACTGGCCGCCCTGTCCTTTGCGCTGCCGTCCCAGGCCCGCGAAACGCTGCGGATCGGCTACCAGAAATCATCGACACTGATCACGCTGTTGAAGACTCAAGGCTCTTTGGAAACAGCCCTTGCGCAACAGAACATTGATGTCAGCTGGCATGAGTTTCCCAGTGGACTGCCACTGCTGGAAGCACTGAATGTCGGCAATGTCGACATCAGTGCGGATGTGGCAGACACCGTGCCGATTTTCGCCCAGGCTGCACAAGCCAAACTGACCTACTTCGCCCAGGAAGCACCCTCGCCATCAGCCCAGGCGATCGTCGTGCACAAAGACTCGTCGCTGCAACAATTGTCTGATTTGAAGGGCAAGAAAGTTGCGGTGACCAAAGCTGCCGGTGCCCACTATTTGCTCATCGCCGCCCTGAACAAGGCCGGTCTCGCGTTCTCCGATATCCAACCCGCCTATCTGTCACCCGCTGATGGTCGCGCGGCCTTCGAGAATAACAAGGTCGACGCCTGGGTCACCTGGGAACCCTTCCTGACCAGCGCCCAACGGCAACTGCCGACCCGCACCCTGGCTGACGGCACAGGCCTGGCCAGCTACAAGCGCTACTACCTGACCAGCACAAGTTACGCCAACACACACCCCGACGTACTCAAGGTGGTTTATGAGCAATTGGACAAAACCGGTCGGTGGGTAAAGACCAATCCCCTTGAAGCAGCCCAAGTGCTCAGCCCCCTCTGGGGCAACCTTGGCGTAGAAACCGTCGAGAGCGCCAACACCCATCGCAGCTATCAGGTACAACCGGTAAAAAGCGGCGAGTTGGGTGAACAACAGAAAATCGCCGATGCGTTTTTTGCCGCTGGCTTGTTGCCCAAGGCGGTGGATACGAAGGATGTCGGGATTTGGCGGCCATGAGGTGGGGCTGATATCGAATCCAGGCAATCAAAGAGAGCCCGGCCAGACACCGCAATGCTATTCAATAAAGCGTGACACTGAACCTGTGAGGTGCACGCTTAAACCATCAACGGCGGCTCGAAAGCGGTGACGGCAGGCAACGCCTGATCCCACCTCACGATCTCCACCGAAGCGGTTTGCGCCGAGCAGCCTTGAGACAAACTCGACGAGCCGACATCGGCCGTGATCATGTTCGGGTTGCCATGTTTGTCCAGGCTGTTTCTTTCGCCATGAACCAGCGGATCGAACCAGGCCCCAGTGGCGATTTGCACCACCCCAGGACGGATTCCGTCCGAGACAATCACCCCGGCCAGAAAGGCGCCGCGCTCGTTGAACACCTTGACTACGTCACCATCGACAATGCCCCGGGCGCGTGCGTCCTCGGTGTTGAGCGTCAGCGGTTCACGCTGGCGGATTTTCGAAGACCGGCTGTAGGCACCGTGATCGTACTGACTGTGCAGACGGGTTTTCGGTTGGTTCGATAACAACTGCAGCGGGAACGGCGTCGGCGGCTTGTCCAGCCACACCGGGTGACCGGGGCAGTCGGCATAGTCAAAACTCGCGATGCGTTCGGAAAAGATTTCGATCCGCCCCGATGGGGTAGGCAATGGATTCGCGTCCGGATCTTCACGGAAGGACTTGAGCAGGACGGTATCGGTGTCGGGGTAGGCAATTTCGAACAGTCCATCTCGCCAGAAAGCGTCGTAGTCTGGCAGCTCAATCCCCTGGTCCTGCGCCCTGCCCCGGGACTCGTCATAGGTAAATCGCAACCATGCCTCGGCGTCGCGACCTTCGGTGAAGGCGTCGGCGAAACCCAGGCGCGCGGAGATATCGGCCAGAATCGAATAGTCATCCCTGGACTCGCCCACCGGCGCGATTGCCTGGCGCATCGCGATCATGAAGCGGTCCGACGCGGAGCTGCCGATGTCGTTGCGCTCCAGGGCCGTCGTCGCCGGTAACACGATATCCGAATACTTGGCCTGGGCGGTCCAGTACTGCTCATGAACAACGATGGTTTCCGGACGCTTCCAGGCCTCCAGCAAACGATTGAGGTCCTGATGGTGATGGAAAATGTTACCCCCCGCCCAATAGACCAGACGGATGTCCGGGTACTGCAACTGTTTGCCGTTGTAGTCGAACGGCGCGCCCGGATTGAGCAGCATGTCGCTGACCCGTGCCACCGGAATGAAATCCTTGACCGGATTGGCCCCTTGGGAAAAGCGCGGCCCGGAAAACGCTTTGCGACCACTACCAGTGTTGTTCATGCAGCCATAACCCAAGCCGAAACCACCCCCCGGCAAGCCGATTTGCCCGAGCAGCGCGGCCAGGGTCACGGTCATCCAGAACGGCTGTTCGCCATGCACAGAACGCTGCAGGGAATAGGCGATGTTGATCATGGTCCGCTGGCTGGCCATGCGCCGTGCCAGCGCGGTGATTTGCGCTGCTGGAATGTCCGTTAGCGCCTGTGCCCACAGTGGGTCTTTGGGTTGGCCATCGACATGGCCGAGCAGATAAGCGCGAAACTGCTCATAGCCGACCGTGTAGCGCTGAATGAAGTCCTCGTTGTGCAAACCTTCACTGACCAGCACGTAGGACAACGCCATCATCAGCGCGGTGTCACTGCCGGGGCGAACCGGCAACCATTGAATTTTTTTCGGTCCGCTCAGATCGTCGCGCAAGGGACTGACGTTGAGGAACTGCACGCCGGCCTCAGACATGTCTTCCAGCGCGCGGGACAACAGGTGCTCACTCGCTCCACCGGGACTGGTCTGCGCGTTTTTCGCCGGCAGGCCGCCGAAGGCGACGAACAACTCGCAATGCTGCGCCAGATTTTTCCACGAGGTATGCGCAGCCAGCAATCCATCCATGTTGCCGACAATGTGCGGCATCAGCACCCGTCCGGCGCCAAGGCTATAGCTGTCTGCGCTAAAAACGTAGCCGCCGAACAGATTGAGAAATCGGTGCAACTGGCTTTGCGCATGATGGAAACGCCCGGCGCTGCCCCAGCCGTAACTGCCGCCAAAAATAGCCTGGTTACCTTGCTCGGTCTTGACCCGTTTCAGTTCCCTGGCGACCAGGTCCAACGCGACGTCCCACGACACTTCGACAAAGGGTTCCTGACCCCGCCGTTCGGGATGGGCGCCGGGATTCTCCAGATAGCTGCGGCGCACCGCCGGCCGCAGGATCCGCGTCGGCGACGTAATGGCGTCCGGTACCGAGGCACCGATGGGCGACGGATCCGGGTCCCACTCCACTGGAACCATCGCCTCCAATTTCCCGTGGACGACCTGCGGGCAGTACGCGCCCCAATGCAATGAAGTGAAACTCATGGTGCGATGTATTCCCTATGAAATGTGGCCCCGTTGTGGGAGCGAACATACTGGGGTTTCGTTGTCTCGAAACCAGGGATTACCAGCTCTCCCCCAACCCAAGCAAACCCATGATCTGGCGCCGCAGGTCCACCAGATAAGGATCGTCGCGATGACGCGGATACGTCCGCTCGATGGTCAGTTGTGCCTTGATCGCGGCCGGGCGATCACTGAATACAATCACCCGATTGGCCAGCAGCAAGGCTTCTTCGACATCGTGGGTCACCAGCAGCGCGGTGTAGCCCTGGCGTTGCCAAAGATCGATCAGTTCTTTCTGCATCGTGATACGGGTCAGCGAATCAAGCTTGCCCAGCGGCTCGTCGAGAATCAGCAGACGCGGTTCGTTGACCAGTGCCCGGGCCAAGGCAACGCGCTGGGCCATGCCCCCGGATAGCTGCCGTGGATACGCCCGCGCGAATTGACTGAGGCCGACTTTTTCCAGGGCGGCATCGACCTTGGCGGAATGGGTCTTGAGCAGGCCTTGGGCTTCCAGGCCAAGGGCGACGTTGTCCCACACGCGCCGCCATGGGTACAGGGTCGGGTCCTGGAACACCACGACCCGGCTCGGGTCCGGGCCGGTAATCGGTGCGCCATCGGCCAGCACCGTACCGGAATCGGCCGGTTCCAGCCCAGCCACCAGTCGCAACAGGGTGGACTTACCGCAACCTGAAGGCCCAAGCAAGGCGACGAACTCACCGGGGGCCACGTCGAGGGAAACCTGCTCCAGTACCGGCAAGCGCTGACCGTCCAGGGCAAAACCGTGACTCAACTTGTTAATGCGCAACGCCAGCCCAGGCAAAACCGGGGCGGCCGATGTGTGTGCCAGCGCTACCATTTCACCGCTCCTTTTTGCCAGGCCAACAGTCGGTCACGGATCAGAAACAGCCCGGAGATCAACCCCGAGCAGGCAAGCGCCATGATCAACAGCGCCGCGTACATATTGGCGTAGGCCGCCCAGCCTTGGGCCCATTGCAAGTACCAGCCGATGCCGGATTTGACGCCCATCATTTCCGCGACCACCAAGGTCGAGAACGACGCACCGAGCCCCATGAACACACCGACGAACACATGGGGCAATGCCGCCGGGATCGCCACTTTGAAAATCAGAAAGCCCTGCTTCGCGCCCAGGGTCCGTGCGACGTCGTAATAAGCTTTGTCGACGCTGGCCACGCCGGACCAGGTCAGCACCGTCACCGGAAACCAGGTCGCCAGGGCGATCAGGAAAACACTGGCACTCCAACTGGTGGGAAACAGAAAAAAGCACAGCGGCAACAATGCCGTCGAAGGCACTGGACCGAGAATGCGCAAGACCGGATGCAGCCAGTAGCCGATGCTGCTCGACCAGCCGATGGCGACCCCGGCAACAAACCCGGTCGCAACGCCCAGCGCCACACCACTGCCCAGTAACAGCGCCGAGTGCAGCAAGCTTTCAGCCAGACGCGGCCAATCTTCCACGTACACCGCGAGCAACGCCTGCGGCGGTGCAAAGAACGGCACCGGCAGCAAGCCCAGCTTGGCGGTCAGCAGTTCCCAGATACCCAACAGAATCGGCAGCGCGATCAACCAGGCACCCGCGGCACTTATACGCGTGGCGACCTTCGCAGACCAGTGACCGACGAGGCCCAACAGTCCGATCAATGCCGCCACTGCCAGACTCAGATTCGCCAGGCCCTGGGTCATTGGCCAAACCCGCGTGGCATTCGGCCAATAGCTGATCAACAACGCGACCGCCACCCACGTCGCCACCGCAATCGCGCCTTGGCGCCACACCTTGAAAGCCCGCTGCGTGGCGGGAGCGGCCAGTGTCGAAAATTCAGCTGAAGACATCGACAGTGATCTCCTTGGCGAACTCGCCGGCGTTAGTGCTCTGGCGAATCACTTCCACGGTTTGCAGGTCAGTGACGTAGGTGATGATTTCTTTGGTCAGCAGCGCGCCCACGGCATGGTGGCCGTGGGTGTGGTCATGCAGGATCGCTTTGACTTCTTCGACCGAAGTATTCAACGCATGGGCCTGGAAACCCTTGGCCACCGCCTCGGGATTTTTCACCGAATAATCGTGGGCCTCGAGAATCGCTTGGGTCAGCGCCGCGGCCACGCGTTTTTCTTCGCGTACCAATTTGCCGGTGACGCCGACGACGCAGCAACTGAGGTTGGCGTACTCTTCGACCAGGTTGGTGGACAGCTCCTGAGCCTTGCCGGAATTGATCAAGCGGTACATGAACGGGTCACTGCCGCTGACCGCCTGGACTTCACCACGCTCCAGCGCAGTGCCCAACAGGTCGGCCGGGAACAGTCGCCAGTCCACATCGCGCACCGGATCGACGCCGTGTTTTTTCAGCAGGATCGAGAAGAAATTCCGGTCCGGACTGGCCATGTCGGTGACGCCGATGGTTTTGCCCTTGAGGTCTTCGAGCTTATGAACATTGCCGTTGACCGCACTGAGCAAACGCAGGCAACCACCGTGTGTACCCGCGGTCAGCTTGACGTCGAAGCCCTGCTCCAGCGCCTTGAGCCAACGCAACGCCATGCCGACACCCGCATCGGCCTTACCGGTGGCAATCGCTTCGAGCAGCACTTCGGTGGAGTTGCCGAAGTTGACCAGTTCGACATCAAGGTTGTGCTTCTTGAAGAAGCCTTGTCCGTGCGCGATGACCACCGGCGCCAGGCATACGGCATTGAGATTCACCGCCAGCTTCAGCGCACGCGGGGTGTCCAGCCGGATGAACTCACCAGTGCCGGTGGGCTCGGCGCCGGTATCGACGGCGTGTCCATCGTGTCCAGCGTGTTCATCGGCCGCCCAACTGGGGCGCGGCAGCGACATCAGCAGTGGACTCGCCAGGGCGACGCTGGCCAGACCCAGCAAGTGACGACGGGTCAATCGATCGAAAACAGCCATTCAAATATCCCTTTGGTTGGTAGAGGTGGTTAGTCTTTCAATTCGCCGAGCCCCAGATGCTCGCGCAGGGTCGAGCCTTCGTAAGCGCGGCGGAACAAGCCTTTACGTTGCAGATGTGGAATCACGCTTTCGACGAATTCGCTGAACGAGCCCGGCAGGTAACCCGGCGAGATCACGAAACCGTCGCAGCCATCGCCCAGGAACAATTCGGCCAATTGATCGGCGATTTGTGCGCCGGTGCCCACGAGTTGCGGCACGCGTACGCTGCTGGAGAAAATCCGTCCCAGCTGCTCCAGGGTCGTTTCCGCGCCTTGCATCAACAGCTTTTCGGCGGCAGCAGGATGGATCAATGGCGATTGCGCAACCTCGGCCAGGGTCGCGGATAACGGAAACGGCGACAGATCGACATTGAGCTGTGACGCCAGCGTGACCAGCCCCAACTCCGGACGCGCCAGCGCGTTGTGCCGATCACGCTTGGCCCGCGCTTCGGCTTCAGTGCCACCAATAAACGGCATGATCGCCGTCAGCACTTTGCAGCTGTCAGCCTCCCGCCCCTGTTGCACGACCTGCGCACGCACGTCGTCACGGAAGGCGCGCATGGCGGCCAAATGTGGATGAATAGTGAAGATCGCCTCGGCCCAACGCGCGCCGAAACGTCGACCACGACCAGACGAGCCGGCCTGGATCAGCACCGGACGACCTTGGGGAGTACGCGGAATATTCAGCGGGCCTTCGACCTTGAACCACTCGCCGTGGTGCTGCACCGAGTGGATCTTCGATGGATCGGCCAGCACCCCACTTTCGCGGTCGAGCTTGAGCGCGTCTGCTCCCCAACTACGCCACAGCTTCAACGCCACTTCGACAAATTCGTCGGCGCGGTCGTAACGCAGGTCATGTTCCAGGTGCTTGTCCTTTCCGAACAGACGCCCTTCACTGTCGTTCATCGAAGTGACGATGTTCCACGCGGCACGGCCTTTGGACAGGTGGTCCAGGGTGGCGAATTCCCGGGCGATATGCGCCGGTTCGTAATAAGTGGTGGAACGGGTTGCCCCCAGACCCAGCTTGCTGGTTTGCCCGACCAGGTAAGACAGGATTGGCAACGGGTCCAGGCGCGTCGCGTCCTGAGCGCCATAACGCAAGGCCAGGTCCCGGGTGCCACCCATCTGGTCACCCACCGCGAGGCGATCGGCGAAGAACAAAAAGTCGAACAACCCCTCCTCCACGACTTTCGCAACGCGCGTGTAGTATTCGGGCTCAAGGTAATTGCCGACGGTTTCCGGGTGACGCCACGCCGCGTGGCTGTGGATGACCGGCCCGGTCAGCAAGAAGGCTGACAAGTGAATTTGGCGACTCATGGCAACGCTCCCTTACTGCGCCTTCGGCGTCCAGACAGCGATGTCGGACACCTTCAACGGCTTGGGTGTGAGCTTTGCCGCGTAATAGGTGTCGGCGATGCGTTGCTGCTCGGCCAGTTCATCGACCTTGACCGGGACGATGTCGTAGCTGCGGCGAGTGTTCGCCAACTCGACCGTGGCGGGCGGAATGTTGCCCCACAGTGGCCCGAGGATTTGCGCGGCTTCTTGCGGGTGCGCTTTGACCCATCGCCCGGTCTCGCGCAGGGTATCGAAGGTGACTTGCAGCACGTCCGGATGGGCATTGGCGAATTTAGACGTCGCCAGGTAGAAGCGGTTGTAATTGGCGACACCGTCCTTGCCATCAGCCAGCACACGCACCTGATGTTCCCGTTGTTGGGTCGCCAGGAACGGATCCCAGATAGCCCATGCATCGACACTGCCGTTGGCAAATGCTGCCCCGCCATCCGGCGCTTCCAGGTAACGCGGAGTGATATCGGCGAGGGTCAATCCGGCTTTCTTCAGCGCCGCAATCAACAAAAAGTTGCTGCCAGATCCTTTGGAAACCGCGACGGTTTTGCCTTTCAGATCTGCGACGCTATGGATCGGTGAATTGTCCTGAACGATGATCGCCTGAGCACTGGACGACGGATTTTCCCGCGCGTAGTAGGTCAGCGGCGCGTCTGCTGCCTGGGTGAACAACGCAAAGGCGTCCGCTACGTCTGCATGCAAGTCGACACTCCCCGCGTTCAACGAGCTGAGCAGGCCAGTGCTGAACTCATGCCAGTTGACGGTGAAGCCCAAGGGTTTCAAACGCTCCTCCAGCTGGCCGCTTTGCTTTAGCAAAATCCATAACGTCGAGGAGCGCTGGTAGCTGATATCGATGGCTTGCTCCGCATGAACCCCTGCTGCGGCGAACAACAGACTGGCGGCGACGATGAGTTTTTTCAACTTCATGAAAGGCCCTGGCATGGGTGAATTCGAGGAGGCTGGGCAAAAATTGGCCCAGCAAAGTGACGTCCCGGCGAGGTTCTCAGGCTAAGCCAGAAAACAGATTTGATTATATTAATGACCGCTAATTATGAAAGGAACATATAATCATATCGTTATTCCGGATGCGTCAGCGGTCATGAACGCTAGGTGTTCAGCAGACAGTCAAACGGAAAGGGCAGCATTGCCAAGAAAGCGCGGATGACGTTCGTCCAACACACCTATGTTCTGCTGCGCTGTCTTCAGGCAACTCCGGACGCACAGCACCGGGCTTTCTTCACCGGCCAGACGGAAAGCCCCACGCACACGTGAAGGAATGTTTCGGCGGATTCCAGCTGGTAAGGTCCTGTAGCTTCAACACACTATCAAGAGTGGTTGACCTGGAGTTCATGCAGAAGAAACTCAAGTGAGTCCGGGGCTGCGTGATGACTGTTCGCCGAGCGTTGTTCATCCCATGACATTGCGTCATCGGTGCAGAAATCTCCAACACACTCCGTGCTCAGTTCGACATCGAGAAGACCCAGCGGAATCCAGAAGTAGTGGGTCTCGCGAAGAGCATTAACCGAACGTGGGGCGATGAGGCGAGCCAGGTGCCTGAACGACATCAGGCTAGCGATTTTGGTTGAACGCCCGATTCTCGATTGCAGGATCCGGATAGTCTGTCCTGATCCTGATCCTGATTTTGTGTTGGGGCTATTGGTCTCTTCGCGGGCAAGTCGAATCGTCGCACCGCCGCTCCCACAGTGAATCTGTGATGCTCCCACTGTGGGACAGTGGCTTTCCCGAGATGGGCCCCAACTCAGTTTCATGCACGACCTTTGCGGTCACCGCAACTGTGAATTGCCATCAATCCAATTGATCCCTGACCAGCCAAAGGTGCATGCTAGAGAGCTTTTCCTGCTCTCATATCATTCCGAATGATAGTTACCTTCGCTTCATTCGATTCGTGACATACACCCTCGCCGCTCATCATCCGTCCATTCTCAATACATTGGCGGATGCATCCATGGAACAATCACTTAAACATTTGCGCTTCCCGTTGGCCCTGTTGGCCGTGCTGGTGATGAGCGCCTGCGGCAAGGCTCCAGAGTCCGCCGCGACGATGCCTGCGGCCAAAGTCAGCGTCGCCAAGGTGCTGGAACAACCGGTCAACGAGTGGGACGAATTCACCGGGCGCCTGGAAGCCCCGGAAACGGTAGCCATTCGTCCACGGGTCTCCGGGCAGATTGATGAAGTGGCGTTCACTGAAGGCGCACTGGTCAAGAAAGGTGATTTGCTGTTCCAGATCGACCCGCGTCCCTTCCAGGCCGAGGTCCGCCGCCTCGAAGCCCTGGTTGCCCAGTCCCGCGCCAACGCCACCCGCAGTGAAAACGAAGCCCAGCGCGGTGAACGCCTGCGCACCAGCAACGCGATCTCCGCCGAACTGGCTGATTCGCGTACGAGTGCGGCTCAAGAAGCCCGCGCCGCCGTCGGTGCCCTTCAGGCGCAGCTGGACCTGGCCAAATTGAACCTGAGCTTCACCCGCGTCACCGCGCCGATCAGTGGTCGCGTCAGCCGCGCCGAAATCACCGCCGGCAACCTGGTGACCGCCGATACCACGCCGCTGACCAGCGTCGTGTCCACCGAGAAGGTCTACGCCTACTTCGACGCTGACGAGCGTGTATTCCTCAAGTACACCCAACTCGCCCGCCAGGGCAAACGCGGCGCCACCACCCCGGTTTATATGGGCCTGTCCAACGAGGACGGCAACCCGCACCAGGGTGTGATGAATTTCATCGACAACCAGGTCAACCCGAAAACCGGCACCATTCGCGGTCGCGCAGTGTTCGACAACACCGACGGCAGCTACACCCCGGGCCTTTATGCACGCCTGAAACTGGTGGGCAGCGGCACTTATTCCGCCGTGCTGATCAATGACGAAGCGGTAGGCACCGATCTGGGCAAAAAATTCGTACTGGTCATGGATGCCGACAACAACACGGCCTACCGCGCCGTCGAACTGGGGCCGAAGATCGAAGGTTTGCGCATCGTGCGCAGCGGCCTGAACAAGGATGACACCGTCATCGTCAAGGGCCTGCAACGGGTACGCCCTGGCTCGCCGGTCACCCCTGAAGTGATCCCGATGGCCAGCGAACAGACCCTCGCGGCACTCGCTCAACAACGACAAGCGCTGGAAGCCAGCAACCTGCCCCAAGTCGCACCTGCCAAGGTTGCGCCGGGAACGGTGGTGAAACTGGCTGACGCGACTCCACGCGGTTAAGGGATAACGACTCCGATGAATTTTTCCCAATTCTTCATTTCACGGCCGATCTTTGCAGCGGTGCTGTCGCTGCTGATCCTGATTGCCGGCGCGATCTCGCTGTTCCAGTTGCCGATCAGCGAATACCCGGAAGTCGTGCCGCCGACCGTTGTGGTCCGCGCCAACTTCCCGGGTGCCAACCCTAAAGTCATCGGTGAAACCGTGGCCGCTCCGTTGGAGCAAGCCATCACCGGCGTCGAGAACATGCTGTACATGTCCTCGCAGTCTACCGCTGACGGCAAGATCACCCTGACCATCACCTTCGCGCTGGGCACCGACCTGGACAACGCACAGGTGCAGGTGCAGAACCGCGTGACCCGCACCGAGCCCAAGCTTCCAGAAGAAGTGACGCGCATCGGGATCACCGTCGACAAGGCTTCGCCCGACCTGACCATGGTCGTGCACTTGACCTCGCCGGACAAACGCTACGACATGCTGTACTTGTCCAACTACGCCCTGCTCAACATCAAGGATGAGCTGGCGCGCCTGGGCGGTGTCGGTGACGTGCAATTGTTCGGCATGGGCGATTACTCGCTGCGGGTGTGGCTCGATCCGAACAAGACCGCTTCACGCAACCTGACCGCCACCGATGTGGTGAGCGCGATTCGTGAGCAAAACCGTCAAGTGGCTGCCGGTGCACTGGGCGCGCCGCCTGCGCCAAATGCCACCGCGTTCCAGCTGTCGGTCAACACCCAGGGTCGTCTGGTTTCTGAAGAAGAGTTCGAGAACATCATCATTCGCTCCGGCGATAACGGTGAAATCACACGCCTCAAAGACATTGCCCGCGTCGAACTGGGTTCCAGCCAATACGCCCTGCGTTCCCTGCTCAATAACCAACCGGCGGTGGCGATCCCGATCTTCCAGCGTCCTGGCTCTAACGCCATCGAAATCTCCAATGAAGTGCGCGGCAAGATGGCCGAGCTGAAGAAGAACTTCCCTGAAGGCATGGACTTCAGCATCGTCTATGACCCGACGATCTTCGTGCGCGGCTCCATCGAGGCAGTGGTTCACACGCTTTTTGAAGCACTGATTCTCGTGGTGCTGGTGGTGATCCTGTTCCTGCAAACCTGGCGTGCCTCGATCATTCCGTTGGTAGCGGTGCCGGTTTCGCTGATCGGTACGTTTGCGGTGATGCACCTGTTCGGTTTCTCGCTGAACGCCTTGTCACTGTTTGGCCTGGTACTCGCCATCGGTATCGTGGTGGATGACGCCATCGTGGTGGTGGAGAACGTCGAGCGAAATATTGGACTGGGGCTGACGCCGGTCGAAGCGACCAAGCGGGCCATGCGTGAAGTGACCGGCCCGATCATCGCCACAGCGCTGGTGCTGTGTGCGGTGTTTATCCCGGCGGCGTTCATTTCGGGTCTGACTGGCCAGTTCTACAAGCAATTTGCGTTGACCATTGCCATCTCGACAGTGATCTCGGCGTTCAACTCGCTGACCCTGTCGCCGGCACTGGCTGCCGTATTGCTGAAAAGCCATGACGCACCGAAAGACCGTTTCTCAAAGGTCCTCGACAAGATTTTCGGTGGCTGGTTGTTCCGTCCGTTCAACCGCTTCTTTGACAAGGCCAGCCATGGTTATGTCGGCACCGTGGGCCGGGTTATCCGCAGCAGCGGGATCGCCTTGCTGCTGTACGCAGGCCTGATGGTGCTGACCTTCTTCGGTTTTTCCAATACCCCGACCGGTTTCGTCCCCGGCCAGGACAAGCAATACCTGGTGGCCTTCGCTCAATTGCCGGATGCGGCGAGCCTGGACCGTACCGAAGACGTGATCAAACGCATGTCCGACCTGGCGCTGAAACAGCCAGGCGTGGAAAGTGCGGTGGCCTTCCCCGGCCTGTCGATCAACGGCTTCACCAACAGTCCTAACGCCGGCATCGTGTTCGTGACGTTGAAACCGTTCGACGAGCGCAAAGACCCGAGCATGTCCGCCGGTGCAATTGCCGGCGCCCTGAACGGTCAGTTCGCCGGGATTCAAGAAGCCTACATGGCGATCTTCCCGCCGCCGCCAGTACAAGGTCTGGGCACCATTGGTGGTTTCCGCCTGCAAATCGAAGACCGGGGCAACCTGGGTTACGACGAGCTGTACAAAGAAACCATGAACATCATCAACAAAAGTCACAACGTGCCGGAACTGGCCGGCCTGTTCACCAGCTACACCGTGAACGTGCCACAGGTCGATGCCGCCATCGACCGGGAAAAAGCCAAGACCCACGGCGTGGCCGTCAGTGACATCTTCGACACCCTGCAGATCTACCTGGGTTCGCTGTATGCCAACGACTTCAACCGCTTCGGTCGTACCTACCAGGTCAACGTTCAGGCTGAACAACAGTTCCGTCTTGAACCGGACCAGATCGGTCAGCTGAAAGTGCGCAACAACAAAGGCGAAATGATCCCGCTGGCGACCTTCATCAAGGTCAGTGACACCTCGGGGCCGGACCGCGTGATGCACTACAACGGCTTTATCACGGCTGAAATCAACGGTGCGGCAGCGCCGGGCTACAGCTCTGGCCAGGCCGAAAAAGCCATCGAGAAACTGCTCAAGGAAGAACTCCCGAACGGCATGACCTACGAATGGACGGACCTGACCTACCAACAGATTCTGTCCGGCAACACCGCCCTGTTCGTGTTCCCGCTCTGCGTATTGCTGGCGTTCCTGGTACTCGCGGCCCAGTACGAAAGCTGGAGCCTGCCACTGGCGGTGATCCTGATCGTACCGATGACCTTGCTGTCGGCCATTACCGGTGTGATTGCTTCGGGGGGTGACAACAACATCTTCACCCAGATCGGCTTGATCGTACTGGTGGGACTGGCCTGTAAGAACGCGATTCTGATCGTCGAGTTTGCCAAGGACAAACAGCAGGACGAAGGCATGAGCCCGCTGGCTGCGGTCCTCGAAGCGTGCCGCCTGCGACTGCGCCCGATCCTGATGACCTCCTTCGCGTTCATCATGGGTGTTGTGCCACTGGTGTTCTCCAGCGGTGCCGGTGCCGAGATGCGTCACGCCATGGGTGTGGCGGTGTTCTCCGGGATGCTCGGGGTGACCTTCTTCGGTCTGTTGCTGACACCGGTGTTCTACGTATTGATTCGCAACTTTGTAGAGCGCGGCGAAGCGCGCAAAGCCGCCAAGGCCCTCAAACTGGAGTCGCAGCAATGAGTTTGAAAGCGTTCCTGCCGAGCCTGCTGGTACTGGCCCTGAGTGCCTGTACCGTCGGCCCGGACTACAAGACCCCAGCGACTGCATCGGCCCACATCACGGCGGCTACCGATGGCGCTGCCGGTCAGAAGAACTTCGACCGCTCGCACTTCGAGGGCATCTGGTGGCAGCAATTCGAGGACCCGACCCTTAACCAGTTGGTGACTCGATCGCTGCAAGGCAACCGTGATTTGCGCGTCGCCTTCGCGCGCTGGAAAGCTGCTCGGGCGATTCGTGATGACGTCAGCAATGATGCCATGCCGACCATCACCAGCCGGGCAAGCAGTGATCTGGGCGATGGGCAAGTCCCGGGGCAGACTACCGACAAGGTCAACAGCGAACGCTACGACCTTGGCCTGGACATGGCGTGGGAAATCGACCTGTTTGGCCGCATCCAGCGCAACCTGGAATCAGCCAACGCTGAACAGCAGGCTCTCGAGGCGGACTTGTATCAACTGCAAGTCACCATGATTGCCGAACTGGTGGATTCGTATGGCCAACTGCGCGGCGCGCAATTACGGGAGAAAATCGCACTGGCGAACCTTCAGAACCAGCAGGAATCACGCAAGATCACCATCAGCCTGCGTGATGCCGGCGTCGGCGATCAGTTGGATGTCGAGCGTGCCGATGCACGTCTGGCGTCCGTCGAAGCCAGCGTGCCGCAATTGCAGGCCGAGCAGGTACGGCAGAAAAACCGCATCGCGACCCTGTTGGGTGAGCGCCCGGAGAAACTGACCGTCGATCTGAGTCCCAAGAACTTACCGGCAATCGCTAAAGCGCTGCCGATTGGCGATCCGGGTGAACTGCTGCAACGTCGCCCGGACATTCTCAGCGCCGAACGCAAACTGGCGTCTGCCACCGCCCGTATCGGCGTGGCCACGGCTGATTTGTTCCCTCGGGTCAGCCTCAGCGGCTTCCTGGGTTTCACCGCCGGTCGCGGTTCGCAAATCGGTTCCTCGGCGGCCAACGCCTGGGCACTGAGCCCCGCCATCACTTGGGCGGCGTTTGACCTGGGCAGTGTCAAGGCCCGCATACGCGCTGCCGATGCGGATGCCGAAGGCGCACTCGCGACTTACGAGCAGCAAGTGCTGTTGGCGCTCGAGGAATCGGAAAACGCATTCAGCGACTACGGCAAACGGCAGCAACGGTTGATCTCACTGATTCGTCAGAGCGAATCGAGCCGCGCCGCCGCCAACCTGGCCGAAGTTCGTTACCGCGAAGGCACGGCGGACTTCCTCGTCCTGCTCGACGCTCAACGTGAGCGACTGGCCGCCGAAGATACCCAGGCCCAGGCCGAAACCGAACTGTATAGCGGCATTGTCGCGATTTACAAAGCCCTGGGCGGTGGCTGGCAACCCGAGACAGTCGCCAGCAAGTAAGCTTCTTAAAGAGCTCCTTTGGTTGGTCGCAACCAACCAATTTTTTAGCCCTGCGCCTCATTCGGTCGCGGGGCTTTTTTTTCGTCTGCTGATTCTCCAACCGACTGCAATCCCCTGTGGGAGCGAGCCTGCTCGCGATAGCGATATACCATTCAGCATTGATGTTGGCTGACACACCGCTATCGCGAGCAGGCTCGCTCCCACAGGGGTTAGTGGGTTGTCCTGTCATTGCTGTTTTCCAGAACAGTCACCGTCGCCGTTGTCCCCGCGCGCAGGATGTTGTTGCTGACGTAGTCGGCGTCAATCTGAATCCGTACAGGCACCCGTTGCGCCAGTTTGACCCAGGTATAGCTGGGGTTGATGCTGGCCAGCAAGCGCCCACCGGGCAGGTTTTCGCGGTCGGCAATAGCAACAGCGATGCTTTGCACGGTGCCACCGAAGGCTTCGCCGCTCATCAATTCGATGTTGACCCGGTCGCCCTCTGCGATGCGGGGCAACTTGGTCTCTTCAAAGTAGCCGCTGACATAAAACGACTGGCTGTCCACCAGTGCCAACAAAGGGCCACCGACAGTGGCATAGTCGCCCTGACGGGTCAGCAGGTTGGTGACATACCCGGTAACGGGAGACTCGACCCGAGTGCGTTGCAAGTTGAGTTCAGACTGGGTCAATGCCGCGATGGCCAGGTCCACATTGGCCTGGGCCAATATCAGATTAGCCTGGTTACGCAGCAGATCGGCTTCAGCCACGGTCACCTCCGTGTTGGCTTTTTCCCACTCTTCACCCGAGATCGCCGAGCGCTCCTTAAGCGTACGCCTGCGGTGCTCTTCGCTCCTTCGCTGTCTGAGCAGTGATTCGCTGGCGGCAATCGCCGCCTGGGATTGCCCCAGCGAAGCTTTCGCCACTTCCACTGAACGTTTGGAGTGTTCCACTGCCAGGGTGTAACGAGCCGGGTCGATTTCCAGCAATAGCTGACCTTTCTCAACATGCTGGTTGTCTCGAACGCCGAGCCTGACGATACGTCCCGAAACGTCGGCAGATAACGTCACCACATCAGCGCGCACCCGCGCATCCCGCGTCCAGGGGGCTCGGGTGTAATGTTCCCAGGCAAACCAGCCAAGAACCAAGGCCAGTACTACAACGCCCAGTGTGACGAGTCGGGGAAGGATGTTCTTCAAGGCATCAGGCTCCCATTACCAGAATCAAAGTTGCGCACACGCAGGCATACAGCGCGCCCTCGAATAACGCTTCATGCCATACAAAACGCAGCACGCCGAGGCGGCGCAAGCCCCAGTCCAGCGCCAGAAAAATCGGCAGCGCCAATAGCAGTGCTTGTGCGATTGGCGGCAGGTACACGCCACCCAGTTCAAAATCAATGGGCAAGGGCCGGCACTCCCGCGACGTCTACAGGTTGGAAAAACTCGCGGTAGCGCTGTATGAACGACTCCACGATCAGCAACGCTACGCGCATCCGGAACACCGACCACAGATGTTCGTGAACCTCCAGATGCAGATCGTCCAGCTCATCGCCCAAGGCGTGCAAATCCCCCAGCAGCTGGTTTAGGTCTGCCCCTGGTCGCCCGGCAACCCATCTTCCACAGTCCCGGACCGTCGCCAGTAACCGGCGTTGTTGCTCTGAACTCAAGAGCGCGTTGCCCTGCCCCTGCTGCCTGAGCTGGTTCAACGCAACGCCCAGGGCCATGCACCCGAGGCTGACCTGAAACAATTCCCCGGAAGACTTGTCGCTGGTCGCCGGCAACAAGCCCAACATCATGGTCAGTCGATCGACCATGCGGCTTTCAAAGGCAAATTGCTGTTCGTCGGTGGCTGGCGCCTTCATCAAGGCACGGACCTGCTCAGCGTTTTCCTTGAACAGCCGGCGAATCCGCAAAACGGGCCTGAACGGGAAGATCAAGGCGAAGACGCTCAATGCCAGCACCGTTGCGCTGACATAGGCGCCGGCGAACTCGAACCACTGCATCGCACTGTTCTGGCCGATACCGACGTTTTGCGGCCCCAACAATAGAAAGGTCGACAACCCAAGACCGATGCCCGTACCGGTGGTCGCCGGCGTGGCGAGCCCTACCGCGACCGCGTACAGCAACGGCGCCAACAGCAATGCCATCAGCTCGAAATTACTGATCATTGGCATCAGCATGAATTGGTAAAGCGCCGACACCAGCAACGCCAGGCCCAGGCCCCTTGCATAGCTTTGCGCAGCCAGTAGCGGTCTCGGAAAAGTCGCCATCAGCGAACAGAGAATCCCGACCAGAACCATTCCGCCGCGCGCGCCATCCCAGCCTGTCTCGATCCAGATCAGACCCGCAACCACAAACGCGGTAAAAGCCCGAATGGCGTTCATCGCGGCCAGGGTGAAATCCAGATGCAGCGGATTCTCCTGTCCCCGAAAGACGCTGCTGGCCTGACGCCCTTCCTGAATCGCGTCGCTCAATTCCAGAATCTGCTCCAGTTGCTGTAATAAACGCGCTTGCTCCCAGCGCAGGGCCCAGGCCAGCGAACGCAGTGTGGCTGGCATGGCTTCGGTCAGCTGTTCAGCCTTGTACGCCTGATCATCGAAACGCTGTTGCAATGTCGCAAAATGCTGACGCGCATCGGCCGATAGCGAGCGGCCCTTTTGCGCCAGCTCATCGAGAAACGTCAGCTCTTCGTCGCGCAAACGCTGTATTTCCACAGGTAAATCACCTTTCCAGCGCTCGGTCAGCAGTTCCCGCTGATGGCGCAGCGCCATCAACCGCGATGTCAGCAACACCAATTGGTTTCCCAGCAACTGGACCAGGCTATTGGCACTGCGTAATCGAGGCGCATCAAAGTAAAGATGCCGGCGCAATCCTTCCAGGGCGCTGATTTCACCTAGCAGTTGCATTTGCCTGCGTTGAAAATCGGCATCGCTTTCTTCCGTGCGTATGACGGCGCCGGCGTGTGTCGCCAGTAACTTGATCACTTGATCAATCTTGGTGAAGTAGCTTCGGGCCACGGCTTCCGGACGCGCCGTCAGCAGGCTGACAACGCAGACGCATGCCACCGCCAGAAGCGTCTCGGTCAGGCGCGTAACGGCCAGCAGGAAAGTGCCGTCTTGATCAGGCACGGCCAACAACGCCACCACCACCGCCGTGTAGCCGCTGAGCACGAACGCCTGGGAACTGGTGTAGCGCAACAACGTCCCACCAGCGGTGCACAGGGCCAGCCACAGGGCCAGGGTGACGATGAACGGCAGCGGCGCCTGGGGAAAGATCGCCATGATCACCACCGCCGCGGCAGCCCCCAGGGTGGTGCCGATGACCTGGCCGAAACTGCGGGCCAGTGCCATGCCAGCCAATGGCTGACTGACGATAACCACCGCCATGATTGACCACTTGGGTTGATCGAGGTCGAACAGGAACGCCAGGTACAGCGTCAGCAATCCGGCCACAATGGTTCTAAAGGCAAACAGCAGCACCCCTTGCCCGGGATTGAGTATGGCTTTGAAGTATTGAAGCAGCGGTTGCATGGGAACACTCTTGGAGTCAACTCTAGCAAGCGTAGTCACTGCTTCAAGGCCTCGACAGGTTTCAATGTCGACGCAACCTGTAGGCAAAATCCACGACATTGAGCCATGTCAGGGTTTGACTCACAGCCCGGCCTGACCGAAGCTGACGACCTTTGCAAAAGCTTGCCAGCTCCTGGATTCCTGCATGCCCCAGTCCCGCCGCTACTTGCTCGTCAGTCTCTGTGTACTGGTTGCCATCACTATCGTCTGGCTATTGCTGCGCAGCACAACGCCTGAAGTGCCCGAAGCCATCAAGCGCGGTTACAGCGAAGCGTTGACTCAGGCGCGTGCCGGTCAACCGGGGGCTGCACGGGTGCTTTACCAGCAAATGGGCCGCCCTGATCTGTCGACCAAGCGGCGAATCTGGCTGCATGCGGAGTTGCCCAATTACCCAAGCCCGCAGGCCCTGAAACTGGCGAGCGCGGACCTGCAACATCCCGATGAAGAGGTGCGGATCGCCGCGATCAAAAGCATTAGTGGTCTGGTCTCCTCCGGGCAACGCAGCCTTTTGATTGGCCCAATGCTCGATGACGACGTAGAAAAGGTACGATTTGCCGCCGTCAACGCACTGCTGGGGCTGTCGCCGGATGATCTGGGACTGTATTTCGGGCCTTTGGAGCAAGCCATCGATGCCTGGGAACTGGCCCTTAAAAGTCAACCGCCCAGCGCCCAAAACCAATACCAGTTGGCGCGCCTGCACCTGCACAATGCCGAATTGAAAGAGGCGCAGGAGGCGCTTGAGCGCACATTACAGCTAGACCCAGGCAATCTGCCGGCCCTGGTGATGCAAATTGATGTGCTCGACCGGCAAGGCCAGAGCGATGCCGCGCGCCAATTGCTGGCGAAACAGTTGAAAACGCAGCCCGACTCGGCCTATCTGCAACATGCCTTGGGGCTTTGGTTGTTACACCACGGGCAAAGTGAATTTGCCTTGCTCGGTCTTTCCAAAGCCGTGGAACTGGAGCCAGACAACAAGGACTATCGCTACGACCTGGCGACCACCTTGCACCTTGAGCAAGAACTGGAAGCTGCGCAAAAGCAATTACAGGAGATCGTCCAGCGCCACCCGGCCGACCGCAAGGCGCGGGTGCTGCTGATCAACTACTGGAAGGAAAGCGGACAGCTACAGAACGTGCAGATTCTGCTGGCGCAGCTGGAACAGCTCAACCCGGATGACCCCGCCTTGCAGCAAGGTTTGTAACACCACCCTCTGTAGCAGCCGCCGAAGGCTGCGTCCTTGTGCGTAGCAACCTCCCACCGTCCGACAACGAGCGCTACGCACTCGAACGCAGCCTTCGGCAGTTGCTACACGTCAGGTCAGCAAAAAGGTTGAACCGTCATCACCGCCAGAGGTCAAGTGAACAGGCAGTCCCTACAGGCCCCTCAAGCCTGCAGCCTCACTTCCCCTAGTCATGAGAGGGCATTTTTTGTCTACATCAAACGAGTTGTTCAGTGCAAAAGCCGCCACCGGCATCGAAGGTCTGGATGACATCCTGGCCGGTGGATTGTCCCGTGGACACGTTTTTTTGCTGGAGGGCGAACCCGGAACCGGCAAAACCACCGTCGCGTTGCATTTTCTGTTGGCTGGCGCCCGCGCTGGCGAACGCTCGTTGTACATCACGCTGTCAGAAACAGAGCGTGAGCTGCGTCAAGGCGCACTGTCCCACGGCTGGGAGCTGGATGAGAACATCCACATCTTCGAGTTGACCCCTCCGGAAAGCCTGCTCAATGCCGAGCATCAGCAAAGCCTGTTGTACTCCTCGGACCTTGAGCTGGGCGAAGCCACCAAGCAGATTTTCGAAGTGGTCGAGCGGGTCAAACCCACTCGCGTGGTACTCGACAGCCTCTCTGAAATCCGCCTCCTGGCCCAGAGCTCACTGCGTTATCGTCGGCAGATTCTGGCCATCAAACACTACTTTGTGCGTTACGACGCCACCGTGCTGTTGCTGGATGACCTGACCACCGAATCCCTGGATAAAACCGTACACAGCGTCGCGCACGGCGTGATTCGCCTTGAAGAACTGACGCCCAACTATGGCGCCGAACGTCGTCGCATCCGCGTGGTGAAGTACCGCGGCCAGAAATACCGCGGCGGTTATCATGACTTCACCATCATGGGCGACGGCGTGCATGTGTTCCCGCGCCTGGTGGCTGCCGAACACCGTGGCGGCTATGTCCGCCAACAGTTGACCAGCAGCATCAACGAAATGGACGCCCTGCTCGGCGGCGGTATCGAAACGGGTTCCAGCACGTTGATCCTCGGTCCGGCCGGTACCGGTAAATCGCTGATCTCGATGATATTCGCCGCTGCCGCCGTGGCGCGTGGTGAAAAAGCCGCGCTGTTCATCTTCGATGAAGAACTGGGGCTGTTGTTTGAGCGCATGAAGAACATGGGCATCGACCTGCAGGCGCTGCAAGACACCGGCAACCTGCTGATCGAACAAGTGGACGCCGCTGAACTGTCCCCCGGCGAGTTCTCCCACCGCGTGCGCCGCTGTGTCGATGAGCGTGAAATCAAAACCGTGGTGATCGACAGCATCAACGGTTATCAGGCCGCGATGCCCGAGGAGAACGCACTGGTGCTGCACATGCACGAGTTGCTGCTGTACCTCAACCGGCGAGGCGCTGCGACGTTCATGACGGTCGCCCAACACGGGCTGGTCGGTGACATGCAGGCGCCGGTCGACATTACCTATCTGGCTGACACAGTGATTCTGTTGCGCTACTTCGAAGCCGTGGGCAAGGTTCGCCGGGCAATCTCGATCATCAAGAAGCGCACCGGCAGCCATGAATCGACCATCCGCGAATACCGCATCGGCAGCCGGGGCATGACGATTGGTGAACCACTGGATGCATTCCAGGGCGTATTACGTGGCGTGCCAACGTATCTGGGCGCGAGCCAGCCGCTGCTTCAGGACGATATCCGGTGAGTATCATCGAGGCGATGTCCGAGCGCGCGATCATTCTCGCGCCGCTGGGACGCGACAGCCAGATTGCGCTGATGATGCTCAATGAAGCGGGTTTCGAAGGCATTGTGGCCCGCGATCTGTCGACGTTGTGCAGCGAGCTGGTGCAAGGTGCCGGATTGCTGGTGATCTCTTCGGAAGCGCTGATCGGTTGTGCTCTCGACCCTCTTCTGCATCTGATCGAGCAACAACCGGCGTGGTCCGACCTGCCGATCGTACTGCTGACCCATCATGGAGGTCCCGAGCAGAACCCGGCTTCGCGACTCGGACCGCAGCTGGGTAATGTGACCTTCCTTGAGCGCCCGTTTCATCCGGTGACCTTGATCAGCCTCGTCACCACCGCACTGCGCGGACGGCGACGACAATATGAGGCCCGGGACCGGTTGATCGATTTGAGCCAAAGTGAGCTCCGTCTGCAAAATACCCTGGAAACCCTCGAACAACAGGTCGAGGAGCGCACCGCCCAACTGCGGCACAACGAAGAAGCCCTGAGGCAGTCGCAGAAAATGGAAGCGGTGGGCCAACTTACCGGCGGTATCGCCCATGACTTCAACAACATGCTGACCGGCATTATCGGCAGCCTGGAGCTGCTGCGCCGGCGCTTGGCTCGCGGCCGCACCGAGGACCTGGACGGGTTGATTGATCTGGGCGTGACTTCGGCGAACCGCGCAGCGGGCCTGACCCATCGTCTATTGGCGTTCTCGCGGCGCCAATCGCTGGATTCCAAACCGGTGGAGATGAACACGCTGGTGGTGTCCATGGGCGAACTGCTGCAACGCAGCATCAACGAAAGTATTCAGCTGGACATGCAGTTGAGTGACGATCTTTGGGTCGCCGAGGCTGATCCCAACCAACTGGAAAGCGCCCTGCTCAACCTTGTGCTTAACGCTCGCGATGCGATGCCCGAAGGCGGCACGCTGGTCGTCAACACCTCCAATCAGCAGCTGGATTCGGCATTCGTTGCGGACCACGGCAATTTGCTGCCTGGTGATTACGTCGTGCTGCGAGTGACCGACACCGGCTGTGGCATGGCCGAAAGCACGATCAACCGGGCCTTTGACCCCTTCTTTACAACCAAACCGATCGGCCAGGGCACTGGGTTGGGGTTGTCGATGATTTACGGCTTCAGCAAGCAGTCTCATGGTCACGTCACGATCGACAGCGAAGTGGGCCACGGCACATCGGTGAGTCTGTTTCTGCCGCGTTACAGCGGGGATCTGGCCGAGGAAAGCCTGAGCGACATCCAGCTTGCCCCACACGCTCTGGACGGTGAAACCGTACTGATTGTCGAAGACGACCCGGCGGTACGCGTACTGGTCAGCGCGGTATTGAGTGAATTGGGCTACGCCTTCGTTGAAGCGGGCGATGCTGACAGCGCGGTGCCGATTCTCGAGTCCGACCAACGTATTGATCTGTTGATCAGTGATGTGGGATTGCCGGGAATGAATGGCCGGCAATTGGCGGAAATCGGTCGGCAGTATCGGCCTGACCTGAAGGTGTTGTTCATCACCGGCTATGCCGAACACGCGGCCGTTCGTGGAGGGTTTCTGGACCCCGGCATGCAAATGATCACCAAACCCTTCACCTTCGACCTGCTGACGGCCAAGGTGCGAGAGATGATCAGAATCTAAGCGCCCCCCCGACAACCGATTGCAACGAGCTCAGGACAGCATTTGCTGCATGAGCTCTTGCAGTTCATCCAGATCGAACGGCTTGGCCAGGATCGGCGCGGTTTTGGTGATGGGGCTGTCGGTCTCGCGGATTTCCTGCGGATAACCGCTGATAAAAATCACTTTGAGTTCCGGTCGCAGCTTCACCGCAGGCTCGGCGATCTGTACGCCGGAAATCCCGCCGGGCAAGCGAAAATCAGTGATCATCATGTCCAGGTGCGGTTTGCTCGCCAGTATTTCAAAGGCCTGCTCGCCGTTTTCGGCCTGCAGCACCCGGTAACCTTCACCCGACAAATAAGCGGACAACACCATCAGAATCGAGGGGTCATCCTCGACAATGAGTACTACATCTTGCGCATCTTCACTCATGGGAAGCCTTTGTTCGGTCAATAGCTGCTGATACGACCGTCGGGTCGATCAGAGGTTGCGTTTATCTGGCTGTTTTCCTACAGCGGCAGACAAACGCGAAATAAGGCGCCTTCGTTGATTTTGCTCTCGACGGCGATGGAACCGCCATGGGCGGCAACAATTTGTTCTGAAATAAACAGCCCCAAACCCAGCCCCGCAACCACGGTTTTGGCTGAAACACGCTCGAACTGTTGAAAAATACGCTTCTGGTTTTCTTCGCTGATGCCGATCCCGCGATCCTGCACCTCAACCCGGGCCTGACCTTCATGTGCGTAAACCCGTACGTCTATCTGGCTCTTGCCACCATAACGCAAGGCGTTGGTCAGTAGATTTGAAATGACTTGCTCAATGCGGAATTCGTCCCAGTTGCCGACTACTGGGTGCTCAGCAACAAAGTGTGTGGAACACTCGGCGGTATCGACCTGGGGCGCAAAGTTTTGCAGAAGGTTGCTGACCAATTGCACCAGATCAAATCGGCTCGGCCGGATCGACAGCTTCCCGGTGCGGATGCGCGACACGTCCAGCATGTCTTCGATCAGGCGGATCAGGCTTTTGATCTGGCGCTCATCGCGGTCGACCATGGCGTGCATCTTGTCCAGCGTGAACGCCGAAGCGTTGTCCCGGGCCAGGTGCATCTTGCGCAACTGGGTTTCAAGGATCAGGCCATTGAGCGGCGTGCGCACTTCGTGGGCGACGATCGACATGAAGTCATCGCGCATACGCACCGCCTGCTCCAGTTCCAGCTGAGTGCGCTGCAACTGCTTGAGCAGCTCTTCTTGCTCGCGACGGCTCTGTTCCAGCGCTTCAACCTGCTGCTTCATCGCCTTGCTCTGGCGATACAGGTCCACGAACACGTTGACCTTGCTCTTGACCGCATGGATATCCAGCGGCTTGTGCAAGAAATCGACCGCCCCGCTTTCATAGCCTTTGAACGCGTAGTTCAACTCGCGACCGGCCGCACTGACAAACACGATCGGGATGTTTTTGGTTTTTTCCGTGCCGCGCATCAATTCGGCGAGTTCAAAGCCATTCATGCCCGGCATCTGTACATCGAGAATGGCCATGGCGAATTCGTGCTGCAACAACAGCGACAAGGCTTCATCGGCGGACAAGGCTTTGTAGACCATACGGTCTTCACGCTTGATCAGCGCTTCGAGCGCCAACAGGTTCTCCGGCAGATCGTCGACGATCAGCAATTTGGCTTGAATGTTACTTAACATGCTATTCGTTCCAGCTCGACAAGCAGACGGCCGATGCCGCGGACAGTGAGAATATGGTCAGGCTGCTGAATATCCAGCGCTGCCTGGGGCATGGTCGCGACCTGCGCCTCAGTCGGGTCTTGCACAACCGTCAGGCCACCGCGACGTTTAACGTGCGAAAGGCCACGGGCCCCATCGCGATTGGCCCCGGTCAGCAGCACGGCGGCCAAGGCTGAACCGTAGGCATCGGCTGCGGATTCGAAGAGGTAATCGATGGCGGGACGCGAATGATGCACTCGATCTTCCAGGCTCAACGAGAAGCTGTGGTCCTGTTCCACCGACAAGTGATAACCGGGTGTGGCGAAATACAGCGTCCCCGCTTCGACCCGGGTTTTATCGGTCGCTTCCATTACAGGCATCGATACCCTGCGTGCAAACACCTCGGCCAACAGGCTGCGGCGCTCGTCAGGAAGGTGCAGCACCACAATGATCGGCAGTGTGAAGCCTTCACGCAGCGGGCCAAGAATCGTGAGCAACGCCTCGACTCCGCCGGCCGAAGCGCCGATCACGATAGCCTTTATTGAAGGAACATCTGCTGCGTCGCTCATGATTTTCGGTAGATCCGTTCTTGTTTGACCAGCGGCTCAAACCGGTTGCCAAAGGCTGAAAAATCCGGTGTTTCCTTGCTGCCCAGCACCAGGAACCCACGGTGACACAGGGACTCATGGAACAACCCGAACGCACGATCCTGAAGTTTTTTATTAAAATAAATCAATACATTACGGCACGAAATCAATTGAGTTTCTGAAAAGACACTGTCGGTCGCGAGGCTGTGATCGGCGAACGTCACGTTCTCACACAGGCTCTTGTCGAAAATCGCGTAACCATAAGCCGCGGTGTAGTAGTCGGCGAATGAACACTGGCCACCTGCCTGCTGATAGTTAGAAGTGTAGGCCCGGACATTTTCCATGGAGAAAATCCCCTGCTTGGCCTTTTCCAGTGAGTGTGGGTTGATGTCAGTGGCATAAATGATGGTGCGGTCGAGCAAGCCTTCTTCACGCAGCAGAATCGCCATCGAATAGACCTCTTCACCCGTGCTGCAACCGGCGATCCAGATCTTGATCGATGGATAGGTCTTGAGCAGAGGCACTACTTCCTTGCGGATCGCGAGGAAGTGCGAAGGGTCGCGAAACATTTCGCTGACCGGGATCGTCAACAGTTGCAGCAATTGCATGAAAGCGGTCGGGTCGTGCAGCACCTTTTCTTGCAGGGCCGAGATGGTGTTGCACTCGAATTGAACCAGCGCATGATTCACCCGGCGCTTGATTGAAGCGCCGGAATAATCGCGAAAGTCGTAGCTGTACTTGAGGTAAATGGCCTCAATCAACAAACGCAATTCGATTTCGCTATTTCGCTCCACTGAACAAATGCCTTCCACTAGATGCGTTCCATCTTCGGTAACCACACGCGAATCAGCGAGAACAGTCGGTCCAGGTCGATGGGCTTGGCCAGGTAATCGTTGGAGCCGGCTTGCAAACAGCGCTCCTGATCGTCCTTCATGGCCTTGGCCGTCACCGCAATGATCGGCAGCTTGCGCCAGCGCGGGTCCTTGCGGATCTCGATAGTGGCTTCGAAGCCATCCATCTCCGGCATCATCACGTCCATCAACACCAGATCGATGTCCTCGACTTCATTGAGTCTTTCAATCGCTTCACGACCGTTTCGGCCAATAACCACGACTGCACCCTTTTGCTCCAGAGCACTGGTGAGGGCGAAGATATTGCGAACATCGTCGTCCACCAGCAGCACCTTGCGACCCTCGAAGACCTTGTCGCGGCTGCGCGCGGTCTTGAGCATCCTCTGCCGTTCATGGGACAACTTCGATTCGACTTTGTGCAGAAAGAGTGTGACCTCATCCAGCAATCGCTCAGGCGAGCGAGCGCCCTTGATGATGATCGAACGCGAATACTTGCGCAGCTCGGCCTCTTCATCGCGAGTCAGGTTGCGTCCGGTGTAGACAATCACCGGCGGGAACGAGCAGATGTCTTCGGTGGACATGCGCTTGAGCAAGTCGTTGCCGAGCATGTCCGGCAGCTTCAGGTCGATGATCATGCAATCGAAAATCGTCGTGCGCAGCAGGTCCAGAGCATCCTGAGCCAGTCCAACGGCCGTGATTTCGATGTCTTCGTCGCCGATCAGGCGGGCAATGCTGTCGCGCTGCAGGTCGTCGTCCTCCACCAGCAGCACCCGTTTGACCTTTTGGGTCAGCTTGGCTTCGAGGCGGGCGAACACGTCCTTGAGTTCTTCGCGGGTGGTTGGCTTGACCGCGTAACCGATGGCGCCCATGTGCATTGCGGCTTCAACCCGGTCTTCAACCGAAATCACGTGCACCGGAATGTGCCGGGTTTCGGCGTGTTCCTTCAGGCGCTGCAATACGGTCAGACCGGAGTGATCGGGCAGGCGCATGTCCAGCAAAATGGCGTCGGGAATAAACTCCTTGGCCAGGTCATAACCTTCGTCGGCACCGTGGGCGACCAGGCATTGATAGCCCAGTTCATGGGCGAGATCGTAGAGGATGTGCGCAAAGTTGGGCTCATCTTCCACCACCAGAATACATCGCGTCTTGAACGGCGCTTGAGCGCGGTCATCATTGAAGCGCGGAATATCCACCTCGGCAATCAGCGGCACCAGCGCTGCCGCTGCCACGCGGTGGGTGATTGCCATGGGGGACGCCTTCATCGGTTCGACAGGCGTGTCGCCCGGCTCGACATATTGCTGAGGCAAGACCAGGGTGAACACACTGCCCTGCCCCGGCTCACTGGTTACGCTGATCGAACCACCGAGCAGCGCGGCCAGGTCCCGGGAAATCGACAAGCCCAGACCGGTGCCGCCATAGCGCCGATTAGTGGTGCCATCGGCCTGGCGAAACGCTTCGAAAATACCGTCCTGCTGGTCCTCGGCAATACCGATACCGGAGTCGCGGATGATAAAGGCGACGCCGTTATTGGGCTGCGACGCCACGGCCAGGCTGACCGAGCCCCTCTCGGTGAACTTCACTGCGTTCGACAGCAGATTTTTGATCACTTGTTCCAGACGCTGGCGATCGGTGAAGAGCATCTTCGGCGAACCGGGTTGCGACTCGACATGAAACGCGAGGTTCTTGTCCGCCGCCATCGGTTCGAACATCCCGCGCAAACCGTCTACCAGACGCTCGACGCTGACGTTCTCGGGATGCATCTCCAGTTTGCCGGCCTCGACCTTGGAAATATCGAGGATGTCGTTGATCAGATTGAGCAAGTCATTACCGGCGGAATAGATCGACTCGGCGAATTTCACCTGCTCGGCCGTGAGGTTTTCCTGCGGGTTTTCAGCGAGCAATTTGGCCAGGATCAACGAACTGTTCAGCGGCGTGCGCAATTCGTGGGACATGTTGGCGAGAAACTCGGACTTGTACTTGCTGGAGCGCTGCAACTCCAGTGCGCGATCTTCAAGCTGCACCTGAGCCTGATTGAGCTCGGTGTTTTTCAGGTCCATGGCATCGCGTTGATCCGCCAGGATCTGCGCTTGCTCAGCGAGCTGCTCGTTGGTCTGTTCCAGTTCGACCTGCTGGGTTTCCAGGTGCGCCTGGGACTCCTTGAGAATTCGCGACTGTTCTTCCAGCTCTTCGTTGGCAGTCTTGAGCTCTTCTTGCTGCACTTGCAGCTCTTCATTGAGCTGCTGGGTTTCGCCCAACACTTCCTGCAACCGTTGGCGATAGCGAGCGGCCTCGATGGAAGTGCCGATGTTGCCGGCAATCAACTCCAGCAACTCGATGTCACGATCATTCAACGGCCGCAGGAAACCGAGTTCGATCACGCCGTTGATCCGCTCGTCATCACTGGTCGGCACCACGAGCACGCTATGCGGCAGGCCTTCGCCCAACCCGGAACTGACCTTGAAGTAATCGCGGGGAACGTCATCAAGACGGATCAGGCGAGCCTGGTTCGCGACCTGACCGACAATCCCTTCATCGCTGTAGATGTGCTGGTCACGTTCTTCCTGCTCACGGGAGAAACCGTAAGAAGCAATACGCTTGAGGCCGCCGTGCTCTTCGCGAACATAAATGGCGGCGACAGCGGTGCCCAGGTACTGCGCGCAAAACTGCAAAATGTTGCGGCCCAATACATTGAGGCTCAGTTGCCCCAACACTTGTTCGGCCAGCTCGGTCTGGCCATTGCGCAGCCAGGCCTGTTGTTCCAGACGCCGGGCGCTGACTTGTTGTGCCGCCAGGTTGGCACTGTAGACTTGCGAAAGATTGAGCAGGTCGCGACGGCCAATGTAGGCCAGCAAGGCGCTGATACTGGCGACGAACAGCAGGTACAGGCCGATGCTCCAGATCGTGGTTCGGCGCACTTCGTCGTTACGCGTGGCGCGCAACTGCTGCTCCATATCGATCACTTCTTCGAACTGCTTGCGAATTTCATCCGTCAGCCGCTTGCCGCGCCCGGTCTTTACCGCGGCGCGGTAATCCCCGCTGGTACGCTGCAAATCGATCATCGATTGCGCGTAGGTGGTCCAGTCCGTCTGCAAAGCTTGCAGACGACGCACACGATCGGTCTGCGCCGGGTTGTCAGCGGTGAGTTCCAGCAAAGTGTTAAGAGCGACCGTGATTCTGGGTTTGGCGGTTTCGTAGGGATCAAGAAAGCGTTCATCGCCGGTCAGCAGGTAACCGCGCATGCCGGTTTCCAGATCAACCGTCAGCTTGGAAGCTTCATTGGCGTTATTGATCACCCGGTCGGTGTGCTCGACCCACTGGATCACCGACAACAGATAAGTGATCAGCGAGACAAAAAACACCGCACTGATGACGCCGACCCCCAATGGCAGGCTGACGTTGCGGCTCAGGAGTTTGCGGAATCGTTGCTCATCAACCGAAGACGCAGTGGTCATGGGGAGGCCTTGTCGAACTGTTCAAAACGAAGGAGTTTGCCCCAAAAAAGGGGATGTGATCCAATTTTCTACCGCGTATCAAGGTAAATACCCGCATTTAGCTGCGCGAGCGCAAAGGGAGCGGTTATCCTTGCTGTTTCTTGTACCGTGATTCTTTTTTGCGCAGCGTTGGGAACTTGTCGGGATCCGCCACTTACTCATGCAAGAGGCCGGCGATTTTTAATGACCGGCACCCTGAATTCATTCTTTGAGAGCTCCCACTATGTCCGCCGACGCATCCATCATATTAGTAGTCGAAGACGATGCCATTGTGCGCATGCTGATCGTTGACGTGCTGGAGGAGCTGGAGTTCAAAGTACTTGAGGCGGATGGCAGCGAACAGGCGCTGGAATTTCTCAACGACGAAGACCAGTACATCGATTTGATGATGACCGATGTCGGCTTGCCCGTGATGGACGGACGAGAACTGGCCGTCCAGGCCCGGATGCTGCGCCCTGACCTGCCGATCCTGTTCGCCAGCGGTTACGCCGAAAGTATTGATGTGCCTGATGGCATGCACGTCATCGGCAAGCCGTTCTCCATTGACCAGTTGCGCGACAAGGTCAAATCCATGCTTGTCAGTCAGGCCTGAGTTCCTCGTATCACCCACTCCTCTACCCGCACCAAGGAATACCCGTTAATGAGTCAGCCCCACGCAACCAAAGTCCTGGTCATTGGTTACGTCTGGCCCGAGCCGCGCTCTTCAGCGGCTAGCGGGCATGTGATGCAAATTCTCGATACGTTCTTGCAACAAGGCTGGGACATTACCTTCAGCAGCCCGGCCGGCACCGGCGAACACCGGGCAGACCTGACGGCGCTGGGTATTCGTGAAGTGGCAATCGAGTTGAACAACAGTAGCTTCGACGTGTTTATCAGTGAACTGGCGCCGGATATCGTGCTGTTCGATCAGTTCATGATGGAAGAACAATTCGGCTGGCGCGTTGAAAAACACTGCCCAAACGCCTTGCGTGTGCTTGAGACGTCGGATTTGCAAAGCCTGCGCCATGCCCGGCATCAACGGCTTAAAGAGCGATTGAAAGACCGCGATGACGCCAATGACTTCAGCGAGTTGTTTGCCCCGGCCTTGCGTGAAGAGTTCGAATTGATGGCTGATACGGACTTGGCCAAACGTGAGATCGCCGCGCTGTACCGCTGCGATTTGAACCTGATGATCTCCGAAGTGGAAATCGAGTTGCTGGTCGAGCAGTTCAAACTGCCGCGCAACTTGCTGCACTGGTGTCCGCTGATGGTCGATCTGCCGAGTGCCCCGCCAACCGCGTTTGCAGACCGGGCGCATTTTTTGAGTATCGGCAACTTTCGTCATGCTCCGAATTGGGACGCGGTGCTTTGGATGAAAGCGGCAATCTGGCCGCTGATCCGCGAGCAACTGCCCACGGCGCAGTTGCATATCTACGGCGCTTACACACCACCCAAGGCCACTGCCCTGCACAACCCGTCGCAGGGCTTTCATGTGATGAACTGGGCTGAAGACGCCTTGCAAGTGATGTCGGCGGCACGGGTGTGTCTGGCGCCGTTGCGGTTTGGGGCGGGAATCAAAGGCAAAATCGTCGACGCGATGATCTGTGGCACACCGAATATCACAACGCCGATTGGCGCAGAGGCCATGCATGGCGTAGAAGCTTGGCCGGGCGCGATAACCAGGACGGCCCAGGCGTTTGCCGATAACGCCGTACAACTCTATAAAGATGAAACCCGGTGGTTACAGGCACAAGCGTCCGGGTTTGAATTATTGAGCACTCGTTACCCGTCAGCTATTCACGGTCCAGCATTGATCGCCAAACTCAACGATTGTCGGCAGCAACTCTGCGCTATCCGACGAAACAACTTCATCGGCAGTATGCTGCGTCATCATCAGCATAAAAGCACTCAATATATGTCGCAGTGGATCGAAGCCAAGAACCGACATAAAGAAGATGTCTGAGCCTTAATTAAACCCTCTAAACACTTACACTTTTTGATTCACGCCTTGTTTGGCTTTCACCTTGCATAAGGTTATAAGTATTAGCCTTCGCTCAGAACGTTACGAGCGATCAACCCCGCAAATTATTTATTACCCATGCAAGGAAGCTGTATGAGCAATACCCATCTAGATACCCTGTCAAATTCCATCCATGACAGTGTGGATTTCACACTGAACCGTTGGATGAGCGACACCCCGGCTATTGACAACCTGTCGTTTGCCGACCTGGTATTACCCGGCGCTCACAATGCCGGCGTAGATAAAAAAGCAACTTATGCAGCACCGGGCGTAAGTCACTGGGCGTCCTGTCAAAGCAATAGCTTTTACTTTCAATTGACCCAAGGTGCGCGTGCACTCGACCTGAGGCTGGAGTACGAGGTTTCCAAAAAAGGTGTCGCCACGTTCTGGTTCCATCACGACGGGTTTCGCTCGTCCCGTTCGCTGGAAAACCTGGTGACGGGCGTGATCCGTTTTCTTCAAGAGAACCCCGACGAATTTATCTTGCTGGACTTTCACGAATTGACGTCCGACAAACTGCCTTTCAATTTCAAGGAGTTGAACAGGTTTCTATTGACACATTTGGGAGACCGGATGATCCCCTCCAGCAATGCTTTCCTGACGCTTGGACAACTTAAGCAAGTCAGCTACGCACAACGAGTGCTGGTAGCAACCGAGCGTCATCCGGACTTGGACTCGACGTGGTTTTGTCGAAAAATCGAGCACAAATGGAGTGGCATTGCGACCACCAGCATTAGTGAGTTAACCATGCATATCACGCAGGTCATGAAGTACCCGCCTCGCGGGTTGCCATGGTCGCTCTCTGCCACCAGTTACAGTGCCTTGGGGGGGCCGGTGAATATCAGGCAGCAGCTGGACGACTGGTTTGATCCCGCTGGCCGTGACTGGGTTCTGAAAAGCAGCATTATTAATGCAGATTTTTTTGAAACATCGAAACTGGCGCAACATTGTCGGACGGCAAATATGATCAAAGCGAACAACGACGTTTGACGCATACCAATCAGGCATGTATTGAACGCGCCATACATTCGCTATGTTTATAAATTTGTTTCAGCCGCTGGCAACCACGCGTTTATCTTCTATTGTTGTTTTACCGACGGTACTCCCCCACGGACGGGGCAAAATCACAAACAGGATTGGAAATGACAAGACATACAAAAGGGAATTTGGATAAACACAAATGGATGAGCAACACTCTTGACATCGACCGCCTGAAACTGACCGATATCGTCTGGCCCTGCGCTCATAACGCTGGCATGGATAAACAGGCACCCAACTATGACGTGCTTATTGGTAACTGGACCACCTGCCAGAATGACTCGTTCGCGTGGCAACTTGCGAATGGTGCAAGAGCGTTTGATATCCGACTTGGTTATACCCAGGGTCACGATCAATCTATTTTCTATTTCCATCATAACGGCTACCAATCGCACCGCGTCCTCGAGGAATTGATCAGTGCCGTAACAACGTTTCTCGATCAAAATCCGGATGAGTTCATCGTCTTCGACTTCCACCAGCTCGGAGACGGGACCAAACCCTTCGACTATCAAAAACTGAATCATCTGCTGGTCAGTCGACTGGGAGACCGGATTATTGCACCTGCCCATGCCACGAAGACGCTAGGTGAACTGAAACGCCTTGGCTCGCGCCGCAGGATAGTGCTGGCAGCACCGCTGATTCCAGAGCTGAACGCGGACTACTTCTGGCCGCGCATCCCGCACAAATGGAGCGCTATCACTTTCGCTGACACCGATGACCTGAAGCGTCATATCACCAGCACACTTCAGGATGCGCCTTACGAAACGTTCCTATGGTCGCTGTCAGCCACTAGCTACGCGTTTCTGGGCGGCCCTCAGGACATCAAGACCCATATCAACGACTGGTTCCACCCGACCCGGGACTGGGTCACACGTTGCAGCATTATCAATATCGACTTCTTCGACGAGTCAGAGATCGTTCGATACTGCTGGATGGCCACGAGCATGAAAGCCGTTTACGGTCGTGCCTTGCATGATCGGGTGGCGACTTCCTGACGCCAGTGCGCGCACTGCACGCTGGCAATGCAAACCTGGATAGAGGCATGATCGCGCCCCTGACAGTAAGCCGATGAGTGCTAACAACAGCATGTCGCAACCCTTTAAAGAGCGAGCAACTATGTATCTGGTGTGTGGCGAAGCGCTGTTCGATTTCTTCAGTGAGGATGATGCCAGCGGTCTGGCTTCGAAAGTGAATTTCAAGGCGATTGCCGGTGGTTCTCCGTTCAATGTCGCGGTCGGATTACGCCGCTTGGGCGTGAACTCGGCGTTGTTTGCCGGGTTGTCCACCGACTACCTCGGTCGGCGTTTGCAACAAGTGCTGAACGATGAAGGCGTGCGCCCGGACTTCCTGCTGGACTTCGCCGCACCCACCACCCTGGCGATGGTTGCACTAAGCGCCAATGGCTCGCCGCATTACAGTTTTCGCGGTGAAGGCTGCGCGGATCGCCAGTTGAAACCAGAACACTTGCCAGCCCTGGGTCCTGAAGTGCGCGGCCTGCATATCGGCTCGTACTCATTGGTGGTCCAACCGATTGCCGATACGTTATTGGCGCTGGTGCAACGGGAAAGTGGTAAACGCCTAATCAGTCTTGATCCGAACGTGCGGCTCAACCCTGAACCGAATATCGACCTGTGGCGTTCACGGATCGCGACACTGGTGGCATATGCCGACCTGATCAAAGTCAGCGACGAGGATTTGAACCTGTTGTATCCCGAGGAAGACCCGCAGCGGGTCATTGAAGGCTGGCTGCAGCATCGCTGTCAGCTGGTGTTCATGACCCGGGGTGGCGAAGGCGCGATGGTGTTTAGCCGGGTTCATGGTTCTTGGTCAGTGCCGGCCAGTTCGGTGAAGATCGCCGACACGGTGGGGGCCGGCGATACGTTCCAGGCGGCGTTGATTACGTGGTTGACCGAGCAGCAGAGGGACTCGGTGGAAGGTGTACATTCGCTGAGCCGCGAGCACATCGACGGGATGCTGAATTTTGCAGTACGGGCGGCAGCGTTGACGTGCAGCAAGACCGGGCCGGATTTGCCTTATCGGCATCAACTGGCCCTTCACTGAAGCTAATGGCCCCTTCGCGAGCAAGCCCGCTCCCACATTAGATCGTCGCCGAACACAAAAGCTGTGTTCACTGGAGATCCAGTGTGGGAGCAACTGTCTTGATCACTTTATTTTTAAGGCTTATCGGAAGACAGCTGAACTCCCACAGCTCCAAGCATTTGCGCCTTGAACGAGGCGATCTAATCCTGCACCATCCGCCCCAGCTTATCCAAAGGACGGAATTCAAAGCATGCTGGACGCAAATGCACCCCATATTTCCCTCACGCTCGAAGGCGTCTCCGCTGATCTGCAAGTGCTCAGTTTTGTCGGCCGTGAAGCCCTCAACCAGCCATTCTGTTTCGACATCGAACTGGTCAGCACCCGCCCCGATCTGAAACTCGAAGAGATTCTGCACAAACCCGGTAGCCTGACTTTTGGTGCGACCGGCAAAGGCCTCATCCATGGCATGGTCTATCGCATCGAACAAGGTGATTCGGGTAAAAAACTGACCCGCTACAGCATCAGCCTGTGCCCGCAACTGGCCTACCTGCGCCACAACCACGACCAGCAAATCTTCCAGCACCTGAGCGTGCCGAACATTATCTCCCACGTCCTGGAAGCGCGCGGCATTCTCGCTGACGCTTACAGTTTCCAGCTCGGCGCGGTCTACCCGGATCGCGACTACTGCGTGCAGTACGACGAATCCGACCTGCATTTCATCCAGCGCCTGTGCGAAGAAGAAGGCATTCACTTCCACTTCCAGCACAGCGCCAGCGGACACAAAATTGTCTTCGGTGATGACCAGACCGTGTTTCGCAAACTCTCGCCCGTGGCCTACCAGCAAGACTCCGGCATGGCTGCCGAGAAACCGGTGCTCAAGCGCTTCAACCTGCGTCTGGAAACCCGCACCAGCCGCGTCAGCCGCCGCGACTACGACTTCGAAAAACCACGCCTCCTGCCCGAAGGCGCCGCCAAAAGCGCCTTCGCCCCGGAACTCGAAGACTACGATTACCCCGGCCACTTCCTCACCCGCGAACGCGGCAAACAGTTGGCGACCCGCGCACTGGAACGCCATCGCTGCGACTACAAACTCGCCGAAGGCAAAGGTGACGAACCGACCTTGGTCAGCGGCCACTTCATGGCCCTCAGCGAACACCCGCGCGCCGAATGGAACGACCTCTGGCTGCTGCTGGAAGTGGTCCACGAAGGCAAACAGCCGCAAGTGCTCGGCGAGCACATCACCAGCGACGTCACCCACAACAAAGACGATTTCCACCAGGGCTACCGCAACCGCTTCCTCGCCACGCCGTGGGACGCGCACTACCGCCCTGCCCTCGAACACCCGAAACCCAAAATCCTCGGCAGCCAGACCGCCATCGTCACCGGCCCACCGGGCGAAGAGATCCATTGCGACGAATACGGTCGCGTCAAAGTGCAATTCTTCTGGGACCGCGACGGCCAGGCCAACGACAAAACCAGCTGCTGGCTGCGCGTCGCCACCGGCTGGGCCGGCAGTGCCTACGGCGCCATCGCCATCCCGCGCGTCGGCATGGAAGTGCTCGTCACCTTCCTCGAAGGCGACCCCGACCAGCCGCTGGTCACCGGTTGCCTGTACCACAAGGAAAACCTCGTCCCTTACGACCTGCCGACGCACAAAACCCGTAGCACCTTCAAGACCCTCAGCTCACCGGGCGGCAAGGGCTACAACGAATTGCGCATCGAAGACAAAAAAGGCGCCGAACAGATCTACCTCCACGCCCAGCGCGACTGGGATGAAAACATCCAGCACGACCAGAAAATCCGCATCGGCAACGAGCGCCACGACACCGTCGAGGCCAACGCCTTCAGCGAGTTCAAGGTTGAAGAGCACCGCATCACCCACCTGGATCGCAAGACTGAAGCACGGGCCGATGATCATCTGACCGTGGCGATGACCCGGCATGTGAAGGTCGGCACGGCCCAGTTTGTCGAGGCGGGTGAGGAGATTCATTACAACGCTGGTGACAAGGTGGTGGTTGAA
Source organism: Pseudomonas sp. GM21 (assembly GCF_000282215.1). Lineage (GTDB taxonomy): Bacteria > Pseudomonadota > Gammaproteobacteria > Pseudomonadales > Pseudomonadaceae > Aquipseudomonas. The sequence continues at coordinate 15,813 of NZ_AKJS01000194.1, read as the reverse complement.
GGCGGGATGGAGGTGACGGCCAAGGCTGGCGGGAGTTTCGTCAAGGTGGATGCCGGGGGTGTGACGATTAGTGGGGCTGAGGTCAAGAGCAATTCGGGTGGTGCGCCGGGTTCGGGGAGCGGGATTCGGATTCTCGCACCGATTATCCCCGGTATGGCCGCCGCAGCCGCTGCGGGGAAATTGTTGAGTGCGCCTCCCGTGAAGGAACTGAGCTCTCCTCCTCTGGAGGAAGAAGAGCTTGAGGAAGAGGAAGAAGAGGTCGAGCTGGAAGACATCACCTTACGGGTTGGGGTGTTCTTCGATGGGACGGGCAACAACCGCAACAACAGTGAGCGGGTGTTTGGCTGCTTTGCGCCAGACGTGAACCTGGAGGAAGCGGCTGAAGATATTCGTCAGTTCTGTGCGGCTCATGGTTATGACGGCAAGGGAAGTAGCCCGGATAACAGTTATGGCAATGATGTCAGCAACGTCGCCCGGCTCTATGACCTTTATGAAAGCCAAGTGGATGAAACATTGCCCATCGATGCCAAGACGGCCAGCCTGCGCGTTTATGTGGATGGCATCGGTACCAGCAGTACCGCAGAGGACTCCACCTTTTCGCAAGGCACCGGTATAGGCGTGCAGGGCGTCAGGGCACGGGTTGAAGAGACTCCAAAGCTGATTATTGAGCAAATCCGACGCTTTCAAGAGAACAACCCCGATAAGCGCGTGGCTAAAATCGAGTTCGATATCTTCGGCTTCAGCCGTGGCTCCGCAGCGGCAAGGGATTTTGCCAATGAGGTATTGAAGGGTAACCAAAGTATCCTTGCTAAAGCATTACCGGTTGGGGGGGCGGTATTATCTGACAGCTTTGCTTGGACACCGCACTCTAATGTTTCCATAAATTACATTGGCGTTTACGATACCGTCGCGGCCATTGCCAATCCCCTGGTAGGCGACTGGACTGGTAATAATGCTTATAACCCAGGGATCAATATCCATCTGGCGCCAGACGTGGCTAAGAAAGTCGTCCAGTTGGTCGCTCGAAATGAACGTCGTTATAACTTTGCCCTCAACAGTCTTGGGGCGGCTGATATTATCTTGCCGGGCGTTCACTCGGACCTCGGTGGCGGCTATTTACCCAAGGCGATGGAACGGATACTGCTCAGCAAACCGCGTAAAAGCCCGGTCGACGAAAGGACATCTTTTATTGAAGCTAACAGTTACAAGGTTGCCCAAGAGGACTTGAAGCGGCTTCAGGATCAATTGGCCCAATATAACCTTCCGTTGGAGATCCGTACGTGGGAGGTGCCGTTTCGTACCACCGGCAAAGAAAATCGCAAAGATATGAAATACGTTTATGCCGCAGTTAGCAGCCAGCGCGAAGTCCGCAGTGATTTATCCTTGATTTACTTTCGGATCATGCGCGAACTGGCCGTAGAAAATGGAGTACCGTTTGGCGAGATTGACGAAGGCGAACCACGACTTTCCTTACCCGCGGAACTCGTTCCCATCTCCGAAAAATTGATGGCCTACGCTCAGGGGAAAAGAAAAACAATCGGGCTAACCTCGCAGGAGGAGGAACTGCTATTCCAGCACTATGTTCATATCTCCGATAACTGGAACGCCGCTAAAAATCGAAACAATAGCGACCTAAATATCGTGTTCATTAATCGACCAGACGAAAACTCTATGCGCACGGTGCATCCAAATGAGTAATTTTATTCGTGTTGCCTTTGCCACCTTTCTACTCAGTGGCTGCACATTTGCGAATAGCCAGTCAATGCCTTACAAATCCTGGTACTTGGGGTTCTCAGCCCCCGCTTACATGGAGGTTTGGATCGAAACCGCCGATGTCGTCGATATTCAGGATCATGTATACCCACATGCGATGAGTGGACTTGCCTCCATGTTAAAGCCTCCAAACAATTCTGGCGATCCGCGAGGTTGGCCGAAAAGAGCTAGCATCGGTAGCGGCAAGCATGTAACAGGGGCCGACTTGCCCAAACAAATTTATGTCCGCTGGCAGTCGCAAGTCGAACCACAAACCTATCTGATGGTGATTAAAATCCCTGAGGCTACTCGGGAGATCATGCTTAAGGGTGAAAAGGTTTTCTGCGCTGCTGATGGGAAATGGATCACTGGTTATCGTGATTCAATCGGCATAAGGCTGGTCCCCGGAGGTATCGCCAGAGTCTGGGTAGGCGGCCCTTGCATGACACCGATCGAGGTGACTACGGTAAAAGCCGTAATTGATCCTCGTGGTCCGTATGAAGGTAAGTCTGGAGGTCACTACCGTCCCCTTTCAGCTGTTTCCAAAGCCTACGTCGAAAAGTTTGGTGTGCCCTATGAATCTTGGAAGTGAAAGAACGATGACAGACTAATGAACGCTTTCACGAACCACTTCAGGCCATTGATGCTTCGTTCGGGCGACCTCAAGTGTTAACGGTGAGAGTCCATCCGCAACAAAAAATCCAGCGCTTTCGAGCGCTGGATTTTTTTGTAAAGATCAGCCGTCAGACCGGCGCCTTCCACCCCATCATCCGTTGCTGAGCAACCGCCAACAGGTCATACCCATCCTGCGCCAGCAAATAAAGCGCGTGAGTAATGTGCGGAATATCCTGAACATCACCGTGCTTGAAGCATTGGCAATGAAGCGTTTCAAGTAATTGGCTGGACGCGCGTACTCGCTGTAATGCGGCTTCGAGAATGTCTTGGGGGTTGGCTTCGGTGTCGATCACCAAGGGACTTGAGTCGGTAACGCCGCTGTTGAGTGAACGATAGCGATCTGAAAACGGTTTAAACGCTGGCATTGTGATTACTCGATGGTTAATAAATAACGCCAGCACCGTGACCAAACGATGGGAGGCGGCTGTGTACAGGCTTGGTCAACCGATGCCATCAAATCGGTTCGCCCGAAGGCGTCCAGCACACAGCCGCCATTGAAACGCACTATGAGGACTTGGATGTCCGCAGCGCGAATGATGGCACAGATATGTGAGATGGCATCGGGTGACCAAACCCGATCGCTGATTTTGCAGCGAGCCCCAACAGTAATCCCCACTACCCTACAGGCGAAAGTCGACAAGTCACCGGCCCCTGTAGGACCCAGCCGAAGATGCCGTAGAGGCTTTCCTAACGAAACTTCCGACAGGCGTTCATCCTATCGCGACAGGCGGTGTTCAGCCGGGTTAACCCTCACTTAACGTTGAGGTCCAAAATTCTACTGGACCGCACGCCCTCAGACGCTTCTGACGCCCAGTGCGGCAGGTTCGACGTTAATCGTCGAGCAGATTTTCCGCCTGCACTGGAGATCGCCACATGAACACTCGAATGCTGCTTCTTGCCTCCACCCTCGCCTGCACCGCGTTTACCGGACTTGCCCAGGCCTACGACACGACCTCTTCCACGTCCACTTCCAACGCCACGCCTTACCACTACGGCATGACGCTAAACGTGGGCAAAGTCGTGTCCCTGACAGAACCGATAACCGATGAATGCAAGGTGGTTATCGCCGACATGAAGTACATCGACAAATCCGGCAAGCCTCAAGAACTCAGCTACAGGAAGCTTTCGGACGCGTGCAATTTTTATTACAACTGACTGAAACGTCTGATTCGAAACCGGGCGGTTTTACTGTGAGGGTTCTGGCGTTATGCTGAGCGCCTCCCTCACTGCCGCAAGGATTCGCTATGCAGTTGTCGTTTCGTATGTTGTCGATGTTCACCGCCACCCTGTGTTTGGTACTGGCACTGGTCTGGGGCGTGATGCCGGACAGGATGCTGGCCATTTGGGGGATTGAGTTTTCGTCTTCGGCAGGCTTTGTTGCGCGGCGCAGCGCGGTGCTGTTCGCAGCGCTGGGGTTGATCTTCTATTGGATTCGAAACGAGCCGCCGTCCGTGACTCGCAGTGCGTTGTGCAGCGGTTTTATGGTCGGGTGCTTTGGTTTGGCCGCACTGGGTTTCAGCGAATGGCTCAATGGCCATACCGGACCGGGCATTTTGCTGGCGGTGCTGGTTGAATTGGCGCTGGGCCTGGGATTTCTTCAGACCCGGCGCGTGTCGATAGAACTCGAAACCGCGGGCTAAAGCGCTTTACTCATCCAAGGGTGGGAAATGACGACAGGTCGATGTTGGGTGCGCAGCCCGGCGATCAACTCGTTGATTTCCCGACAGCCATTCAGTGTCGATGCATCGATGCCGGTCACATTCAGTTCCAGCAAATCGGTTTGACTGTCTGCATACACTTTTACTGACATCAATAAATCCGGAGACAGTGTGCACTGGCAGCGTTTGGGCAAAAAACTGCTTTCGATGATGTTGCGAAGCTCTAAGGCAGAAAGAAACATGGCGACCCTCTCCTTTGTGAGATTGCCAAACAATGATCAATGCTGGCTCTATGCAGTCCGGCCAGCTTAAGAACAGCTAAAGCATAAAACATGCCTGAGTTTTCGCTGTGCAGCTCATCGGCAAATCAATGGTTTAGCGCCAAAACTGAGAAAAACCGCCGTGCAATCTGCAAGAAGGGGCGACGGCGCTGCTGCATTTTGCATACTGATCGCAGCGGGTTTGCATTGGCGCCACAGCACAGTAAGAATGGCGCCACAAATTGATTACAAGCAAGGAGGCATCATGGGTTCCTGGACCTTTACCACAACTGTCGGACTAATGGTTACCGGGCTGTCGAGCATCGCTCATGCCGCAACGCTTGAATCCATCGCTCCCTTCCCCAAACCTGAAAGCGGCTTTTCCCGCCAAGTCATTCACCTTGCCCCGCAAACCAAAGAAGACGACTTCCAGGTCGAGATCCTTGCTGGTAAGACGCTGACCGTGGACTGCAATCGCCAACGCCTGGGTGGGATGCTTGACGAGAAAAACCTCGAAGGCTGGGGCTACCCGTTCTACCGACTGGAAAAAGTCATCGGCCCGATGAGCACACTCATGGCCTGCCCCGACGGCAAGAGCAAACAAGACTTCGTCTCCGTGTCCGGAGACGGTTTCTTGCTGCGCTACAACAGCAAGTTGCCGATCGTGCTTTACGTGCCAAAAGATATCGAAGTCCGCTATCGGATCTGGTCAGCGTCGAGCAAGGTCGAGAAGGCCGTTCAGGAATAACCTCACCCAACCTCACACCGTCGCGCAGCCTGATGCTGCGCGTTCGGCTACGTGGCGCAAGCTGTCGAAATTGATGTTAGCCCCCGAGTCGATGGCCACCAGCGTCTGGCCACGGGCGCCGGTTTGCGCCACGTATTTTTTGATGCCCGCTACCGCCAGCGCGCCGGACGGTTCGGTGATCGAGCGAGTATCGTCGTAAATGTTCTTGATGGCGGCGCACAGTTCGTCGTTACTGACCGTCAACACTTCATCAACGCAAAACCGACAGACTTCGAAGCCATAAGCACCGATCTGCGCCACCGCCACCCCATCGGCGAAAGTGCCGACGCTTGGCAAGACAACCCGTTCGTGCGCTTGGCGCGCTGCCGCCAAACACGCCGAATGTTCTGACTCGACGCCGATGATGCGCACTTCGGGTCGCAGGTATTTGACGTACGCGGCGATGCCGGCGATCAAACCTCCACCGCCCACCGGCACAAAGATCGCGTCGAGCGGGCCTTGATGCTGGCGCAGGATCTCCATCGCCACGGTGCCCTGCCCGGCGATCACGTCCGGGTCGTCGAAAGGCGAAACAAAGGAGCGACCGGTTTGTTCGGCCAGGCTCAACGCATAGTCGAGGGCGAACGGAAAACTTTCGCCGTGCAGCACCGCCTGCGCCCCGCGACTTCGAACCCCGAGCACTTTCAGTTCCGGCGTGGTAAGCGGCATGACGATGGTCGCGACAATCCCCAACGTTTTCGCTGCCAGTGCTACGCCCTGGGCATGATTGCCCGCCGACGCGGTGATCACGCCATGCGCCTTTTGTTCATCACTGAGTTGCACCAGCTTGTTGTAGGCGCCGCGAATCTTGAAGGAGAACGTTGGCTGCAAGTCTTCGCGCTTGAGCAGGATCTGATTGCCCAAAGCCTCGGAGAGCGCGGGCGCCGATTGCAACGGTGTACGTACCGCCAGGTCATACACCGGCGCGGCGAGGATCTTTTTTACGTAATGTTCAAGCAAGTTTTGCTGGGCGAGAGTGCTGCTCATGGTCGTCTCCTGGCTGTATTCGGAGCCCTGGAGACAGATAGTAAAAACCCGCCTCTAGGGCGGGTTGGGTGCTGCAGTCGTGAGCTAGCCCGCCAAATAAGGAATGGCGGTAATAATGCTTGGCTGGCAGCGCAATACGGTGGAAGTCATGGCTGGAAATTAGCCTCGGGCGGGCAGCAAGTCAATGGCCAATTTTCAATTAACGAATGCTGCGCAGCCGGATGCAGGCTGCGGTCAGGGTTATTTCAAACCTACCTTGTGCAACGCTCCATCGTCCTCATCGGTCAAAACATACAAATACCCGTCCGGACCTTGCCGCACATCCCGAATCCGCGCCTTGAGTTCACCGAGCAAGCGTTCATCGTGAACGACTTTATCGCCATCGAACTGCAAGCGAATCAGCTCCTGGCTAACCAGAGCACCAATGAACACGTTGTGCTGCCAGGGCTTGAAACGATCACCGTCGTAGAATGCCATCCCGCTAAGGCCCGGGGACTTTTCCCAGACATGGCGCGGCCCCACGGTGCCTTCGGCGGCCTTGCCCTTGGCTTCCGGGATCGGGTTGCCGGAATAGTTGATGCCGTGGGTTGCCAGCGGCCAGCCGTAGTTTTTGCCGCGCTCGATGATGTTCAGCTCGTCGCCGCCTTGAGGCCCATGCTCGTTCTCCCAGAGCACGCCGGTCCACGGATTGAGCGCGGCGCCCTGCGGGTTACGCTGCCCGTAGGACCAGATTTCCGGGCGCACGCCGGCTTGACCGACAAAGGGGTTGTCGTCCGGCACGTTGCCGTCCGGGTAGATCCGCACGACTTTGCCTTGTAGCTTGTCGAGGTCCTGGGCCGTTGGCCGGTCATTGTTTTCGCCGAGCGTGATGAACAGATAACCGTCGCGATCAAACACCAGTCGCGAACCGAAGTGGTTACCGACTGAGAGCTTCGGCTCTTGGCGGAAAATCACTTTGAAGTCCTTGAGGGTTTTCAAGTCTTCGGACAGTTGCCCTCGGCCGACCGCCGTGCCCGCCTTGTCGCCCACCCCGCCGCCTTCGGCGTACGACAGATAAACCGTGCGGTCCTGCCTGAAGTCGGGGGACAGCATCACATCCAGCAAGCCCCCTTGCCCCTTGGCCCAGACCTTCGGCACGCCATCAATGGGGCCGGAGAGTTTGCCGTCAACGCTGACGACACGCAGGTTGCCGGGCCGCTCAGTGACCAACATACCCTTACGATCCGGCAGGAACGCGAGCGACCACGGATGCTCCAGCCCCTTGGTGATCGTGGTGACCTCAAGGGTGCCCTGTTCGCTTTCCAGTTCCTGAACCGGTGCCGCGAAAACGGGCGTTGCAGCGGTGATCAGTGCGCTGGCGCACAGAGTGGCCAGGAAGGTTTCACGTAACATGCACGATTCCTTTTGTCGTTCCGGCTCAACGGTTGCTGCTGCCTGGATCTCGCGGAGGTGGATTGGGAATGAATATCGGTGGGCTGGCGGGGGCCGGTTGGCCTTGGGGGTAACGGTTGCCGATGCCGCCGTTTTCCAGGGTCGGTGGACGCGGCACCGGCACGGTATTTGGCCCGCGCAGGGCCGGGGCGCTGGATCGCGAACCTTGCATGCTGTTCGGGTTGGCCCGGCGAATCGGGCTGTTGTAAGGATTACTCGAAGCCCCCGTCGGGCTTTGGGCCAGCAGTAATAATGGCGATGCGTACGCCAGGCTGCTCAGCAACCCACCCAGAGCCAACGCGGTGCAGCTGAGCACATATCTATTCATCGGGGAGCCTCTCTACGTGTATAGAGTCTTCGATAGCACGCTACGCCGAGGGTTCGGATTTGTTAACTAAAACCTCCTTCATAAGATGTAACACGAAACGACCATCCCACCCGGCCCGGGTCCGCAACCGGGGGAAACTTTTGCGCAACGCCGCAGGTCACCTGAACATCACTTGCGAGAAGACAACCATGGCACGGGCAATCTGGAAAGGCGCAATCAGTTTCGGGCTGGTGCATATCCCTGTGGCGCTGGTGTCGGCTACGTCTTCCCAGGGGGTGGATTTCGACTGGCTCGACAGCCGCAGCATGGAACCGGTGGGGTACAAACGCGTGAACAAGGTCACCGGCAAGGAAGTCACCAAGGAACACATCGTCAAAGGCGTGCAGTACGAAAAGGGTCGATACGTGGTTCTCAGCGAAGAGGAAATCAAGTCGGCGCATCCGTTATCCACGCAAACCATCGACATCTTTTCCTTTGTCGACAGTGAGCAGATCCCCTTGCAAAACATCGATACGCCCTACTACCTCGCCCCGGATAAACGCGGCGGCAAGGTGTACGCGCTGTTGCGCGAAACGTTGAGTAAAACCAATAAAGTTGCCCTCGCCCACGTCGTGTTGCACACACGCCAGCACCTGGCAGCGTTGATGCCGCTGGAGTCTGCAATGGTGTTGGTGATGTTGCGCTGGCCGGCAGAAGTGCGCAGCCTCGATACGCTTGAGTTGGGCAGCGAAGTGACCAAACCCGAACTGGCCAAGGGCGAACTCGATATGGCCAAGCGTTTGGTACAAGACATGAGCGCAGACTGGAAACCGGACGACTACCGCGACAGTTTTGAAGACAAAATCATGGCACTGGTCGAGAAAAAGGCCAATGAAGGCAAGATTGAGGACGTCGAGACCGCAACGGGCGAAGAAGAGCGTAAGACAGCGGATGTGATCGACTTGACCGAGTTGCTCAAACGCAGCCTGGGTAACAAGGGCGCCGGGAAAGCCAAACCGGCGGCACAGAAAAAAACCACTAAGACTTCTCGGGGCTGATGGATGGATTTGTGGTGACTGTTATGGCCTCATCGCGGGCAAGCCCGCTCCCACATTTGATCTTCGTACGCTGAAGATCCCCTGTGGGAGCGAGCTTGCTCGCGATAACTTAATCCGCAGCAACACATAATTCAGATCAGGACAAACACCGCCAGCAACCCACCAAAAATCCCCCACTTTCCAACGTAGTAAAGATTGCGATTGGTTTTCTTCAGCGCTTTGGCCCGCAGGCGAAATTTGTAGACTTTGGTGAATAAAAGATTGATGCCACCCGTCCTGTCACCCTCTTCATTCGGCGCGCCTGCCGCAGACATGACGTTACGACTGAACCAGCGATTGAACGCCGCGGCCCAGCGGTATTTCATGGGACGCTCGACGTCACAGAACAGAATGATTCGGTTCTGTTGCGTGGTGTTTTCCGCGTAATGAATGAACGTTTCGTCGAACATCACCGCTTCACCATCGCGCCAGTGGTAATTCTCACCGTCGACATTGATGTAGCAACCGGCATCGTTCGGCGTTTCCAGGCCCAAGTGATAACGGTAGGAACCGGCATAAGGATCGCGGTGCCGGACCAGTCTGGAACCTGGTGGCAATTCGGCGAACATTGCCGCCTTGATCGACCCGATGCCCTGCACCAATTCAGTGGTGCGCGGGCACAGCTTCATGGCCGAAGGATGGTTATCGCCGTACCACTTCAGATAAAACCGCTTCCAACCCGTCTTGAAGAACGAGTTGAAGCCAACGTCGTCGTATTGATCCGAGCGCTTGATGTCCCCCGCCCTCAGCAAGTTCTGGCCTTCGGCGCGGATTTCTTCCCAATGTGTCTGCAAGGGGCTCAGATCAGGGAAATCCGCCGGATTGAGATAAGGCTTGTTGGGGATCTTCGAAAACAGGTAAAGGAAGCAATTGAGCGGCGCCAGAAACGTAGAATGGTCACTCAGTTGGCGCCCCAGTTTGTGGCGCACGCGACCGCGGAGGTGGACGTACGCAATGGAGATAACGTAGATGCAGGCAATGATCAGTTTCACAGATATCGTCACACGTCAGAAGTGAACAAACTGCCATCCCCGGCCAACCCACTGGCCAAGGGGCTCGTGCAGTGTCTGAAAACAAAACAGCGGTCCCGATAGCGCGTCCTTGAGCCTGTGCGGGCGGACCGCATTGGGTAAAAGTGGCATTTTAGCCACTACTGGTAACAAATAGTTAGCATCCAGATGTAAAAAACTGTCCGCTGATACCTTCAAGCCATCTTACCGATTGGTAATCGAGTGGTTCTCCCCCGATTTTCCATCCTGCCTGCTCAGCCAGAGCTGAAAAACTATTCAGCACATTGGGGGTTTTGTAAAAACACTCTTTGAAAGAGCGTTTTATAAAAGCGTGCCCCCGACACGTCACCAAAACTCCACTTTACCTTTCATCACCAATGGTAAGCACAGCATGCCTAAAATACACATTCATCACCCTACTAGAAACCAGATAGCACACGAACCAAAAACGGTATTAACTGATCTGAGCAACCGTTTAAAAAGCATGCAACACACCAGTGACACGTTAAAACTAAAAGGAAATGACTTAACCACAACTCCCGGTGGAGTGAAAAATCTAGTCAACCAGAATCGATACCGAGCAGAGCAATCAGAGGCGAGTCACTATTTCGGCGGCACCGGTGAAAAAATTTCAATTCGTGAAGCATTACAATGTGTAGAAAATGCAATAAGGAGTCAAAACGAGCGACCTCGTCTTTTACAAGACGCTTCCACGCGACCTGTAGCGAACCATGAAACCACGCCTGCTGTGCGCCTGGCACCACTCGATTTCGACGAAAAAATCACCCGGAAATTTTTAGCTAATAATCATAAAAACCCAACCTCTGAGCAACTACGCGTACTTAATGATTTGTACACCGGCCTCTCCATCCTGAGGGAGCGGGGTATTTCAGCAGTTCTTCCTTCCGTCGGTCGTACGCCAAATGGTACTGTGGTACTCTCAAATGTTTTTCTAGGCGCGGCGCTGGAAAAATCCGAATCTTTCAAACATCTTCCAAAACCGTTCAATGCAGATCTTATAAAACTTGTCAAATCAACACTCTCCAAATGCCCCCCACCTGAAGGACCAGCTGCCACCACAGCTCTCAATACAATCCCATCCACTACCAAAGCGATAGCGCTTGAGTTATGCACTTTCAAGTCCCTAGATCTTAGATCGACAAACTTAAATAACGCAAATCTAGATGGCATAAACTTGTCCGGCACCACACTTCAAGGCGGCGCAAGTATTCCGCAGCACGATCTGCAATGCAGTGGAGCCACGTGGTCGCACTCCAAGTTAACAGACATGGTGATTAACAACAGCAATTTTTCCAACGCCACGCTGATAGGCACCAAACTGAGCCGAGTTGAGTCCCAGGGAGTAAATTACGCAGGAGCCAAGTTAGCCGGTGCATACCTGAGCGAGGCCAATTTCTCCGGCAGCAATTTTGCCAGAGCAGACCTGACTGGAGTTCATATTGATCGCGTAAATTTTTCCAATGCCAACCTGACCGATGCAAAGTTCTCGTTAAATCCGATTTTTTTGGACGAAGTTGTAAAAGACATTGATCTTCATATCAATCACCTTAACAACGAGCATGAAGGTTTATTGGTCTCGATCAACAGTATTGATCTCAAACACGAAGAGCAAAGAAATTTTTTAATGAGACAGGTCATTGAGAAGCTGGACTCACTGAAAAATAGCGCACTTGCCGAGAGTTGGGGCTCATTGGCGGATGTATTACTTAAAGAGCCCTCCTATGCCAAGGACCCCGTCATTGCCCGGTTTATTCAAACTCGACTGCTGCCACATTGGATGGAAAGCAAAAACCAGGGGCTCCTTCGTCCGGACGAAGTAAATCTGGCCCTTGTGCTTGACCAGCTCAACGCCAGTGCATCGGCCACTGATTGGTCAGCATCCCGCTATCAGGGAGCGGTCAATCAATTGCTCTATGCCGCGACCCTGGCGCCGAACCAGGCAGAGCTGAGTCAATCCGCCGAACAACTACGCACCACCTATCTGAACAATCCGGCGATCAAGGAGGCCTCTTCAGTATTGGACGCAATAGAAGACGATTTGTCCAAAGCGACCTATATCTTTACTTCTCGCAATGGTCAAAAAGTGCTTGCCCTGGAACCCGAGCTATTTGAAAACCTCGTTTGCGCCAATCCCAAGACCATTCCCTGGAATAGCGCATACCTCGTTACGCGAGACGCTCGGACCGCCCCCTTTGAAACAGCTGATCTCGGTAATCTGAAGGAAGTCTATGCCATACAGCCGTTCTTGAAGGCGCGATATGCAGCGCTCATGCAGGGTGAAATCGGGAGAAATATGGTCCGTGGCGTTCTGGGCAATTCCCCCCATTCAACCACCTTCCTCGAAGCACTTAACCGCAACACTGTCCACAGCAAGCTAGTGGCTAGCGCACAACAGGACGAACTCTACGATGCCTTTTCCCGGCACTGGCAAGTAGCCAAAGGCGATGTTCATGATCGACAGAATACGTCCCGGCGTTTGCAACCTGAGCACCAGGAACAGCTCTGGCAATCCATCAACGGTCTCGGCCTTCAAGATACCCGCCCCAATCGCGCCGCCGTGATGCTGTGCCTGTCGAGTATGTTTACACGCTACAGCTCCAGCGCTTTATTTGGTACAGAAACTGAATCCCCTCCTGCCGTGCGAATCTACGCGGCTGCGCTGTTGAACGAGGCTCGCGCTCTGGACCCTTCACTGATCGATAGTGCCACGGCGACCGACTGGCAAGCCCGCCTTTTGGGAATAGGAAATGCCTTCACCTGTACGGCAATACTGAGCAGTATGATGAACGGTTACCTACAAGATAAAGCTCAGCCAAACAGCCTGCTGGAAACCGTATCATTGGGACTCTATCCGGCTGCGTGGCGCTGATCGACGCGCTTTGATGCCAAAAAGACAAGGTCGCTACGCAGGGATGCTGTCGACCTTGCTGCACCAAAACCGCCAAGGTTCACCTTGTGCTGCACCGGCGCTGCGTGTGCGCTTGAATTCGCTGGCAACACAGCCGAACAGCGCTCAAAACGTATTGGCAAGATCAGAATGACTCCTTAGCATCCAGATGTAAAAAACTGTTTGCGGATACCGTCAATCCATCTGCCAATTGGTAATCGAGTGGTTTTCCCCCGATTTTCCATCCTGGCTGCCAAGCCTGACCGAGGAACTACTTCAGTACATTGGAGGTGTTGGCAAAAACCCACCTTGAAGAGCGCTTTATAGAAGCGTGCTGCGCGACACGTCACCAAAAATCCACTACCCCCTTCATTATCAGTGGTAAACACAGCAGCATGCCTAAAATACACATTCATCACGCTACTACAAACCACATAGCACACGAACCGATAGCGGTATTAACTGAGCTGAACAACAGCTTAAAAAGCATACAACACACAGGTGATACGCTAAAACTGAAAAGAAATGATTTAACCACGACTCCTGGGGGAGTGAAAAATCTAGTCAATCATGGCCGATACCGAGCAGAGCAGTCAGATGCCAGTGACTATTTCGGCAGCACCAGTGAAAAAATTTCAATTCGTGAAGCATTAAGACATGTGGAAAATGCAATAAGGAGTAAAAACGAGCGACCTCGCCTTATACAAGACGCTTCTTCACCACCCGTCACTGCTCATGAAACCACGCCTTCTTTACGCTTGGCCCCAACTAGTTTCGACGAAACAATCACCAGGGAATTTTTAGCTCATACAAATAAAAACCCAACCGCAGAGCAACTACGTGTACTTAATGATTTGTGCACCGGCCTCTCCATCCTGAAGGCACGAGGTATTTCGGCAATTCTTCCCTCCGCCGGTATTACGCAAAACGGATTTGCGGTAAGCGCAAATGTCCTTCGAGTTTCTACTTTGGCAAAATCTGAATTTTTCAAAGATTTTCCAAAGTCGTTCAATTCAGAACTTTTGAAACTAGTGAACTCAACAACCCCTGAATGTTCTCGACCTGAAGGACCCGCTGCAGCCACATTTTTCGACACGGTCCCATCCACTACCAAAGCGATAATGCTTGAGTTATGCCTTTTCGCACAAACAGATCTGAGATCGATAGATTTAAATAACGTGAATCTTGACGGCATTAGATTATGGGGCAAAAATCTTCGAACTCGGGTGGGAGAACCTCAGCACCGCCTGCAATGCAGTGGATCCACATGGTCGCACTCCCAGCTAAGAGACATGGAAATCAATAACAGCAACTTCTCCCGCACCACACTTACAGGCGCCAAGTTGGTTAAAATTCAATCTGAGGGGGTTAATTACACCGCCGCCACGCTAGCCGGAGCAAAGCTCATTGAGGTCAACTTCTCCGGTAGCAATTTTACAGGAGCCGACCTGACCGGAGTTTATATTGATCGCGTAAATTTTTCTAACGCAAACCTGACCGACGCCAAGATCTCGTTAAATCCGGATCTTTTAGACGATATCGCCAGAAATATTGATACTCATATCAATCACCTCAACAACGAGCATGAAGGTCTATTGGTCTCGATCAACAGCATTGATCCTAAGTACGAGGAACAAAGAAATGTCTTGATGAGATCAGTCATTGAGAGGTTGGACTCACTGGGCGATCATAGACTTGCCGGGAGTTGGGACTCCCTGGCGAATGTATTACTGAACGACCCCTCCTATACCAAAGACTCTGTCATCGCCCAGTTTATTCAAACTCGATTGCTGTCTAAGTGGATGGAAAGCAAAAACCAGGGGCTGCTTCGTCCCGACGAAATAAATCTGGTCGTTGTACTTGACCTGCTCAACGCCAGTTCGTCGACGGTTGATTGGTCAGCGCCCCGCTATCAGGGAGCGGTCAATCAATTGCTCCATGCCGCGACCTTGGCGCCGAACCAGAAAAACCTGAGTCCGTCCGCTGAGCAACTACGCACCACCTTTCTGAACAATCTGACGATCAAGGAAGCCAGCTCAGTATTTGACGCAATTGAAGACGATCTGTCTAAATTGACCTACATCTTTGCTGCCGGTAATGGTCAAAAAGTGCTGGCCCTGGAACCCGAGCTATTCGAAAACCTCGTTTGCGCCAATCCCAAGGCCACCCCTTGGAAGAGCGCATACCTCCTGACGCGTAATGCTCGGACCGCCCACTTTGAAACGGCTGATCTCGGGAACCTGAAGGAAGTCTACGCCATACAACCGTTCTTGAAGACGCGTTATGCGGCGCTTATGCAGAGTGAAATCGGTACAAATCTGATCCGTGGCGTTCTGGGCAACTCCCCCCATTCAACCGCCTTCCTCGAAGCACTTAACCGCAACACTAGCCCAAGCAAGCTGGTGGCCAACGCACAACAAGACGAACTCTACGATGCCTTTTCCGGGCGCTGGCAAGTAGTCAAAGGCGATGTTGATGATCCACAGAATACCTCCCGGGCCTTGCAACCTGAGCACCAGGAGCAACTCTGGCAAGCCGTCAACGGTCTAGGTCTTCAAGATACCGGCCCCAATCGCGCAGCCGTGATGCTGTGCCTTTCGAGTATATTTACACGCTACAGCTCCAGCGCTTTGTTCGGCACAGAAACTGAATCCCCTCCAGCCGTGCGACTCTACGCGTCTGCGTTGTTAAACGAAGCTCGTGCTCTGGACCCTTCACTGATCGATAATGCTACGGCGACTGACTGGCAAGCGCGCCTTTTAGGCATCGAAAACGCCTTCACCTGTACAGCCATACTGAGCAGCATGATGAACAGTTACCTGCAAGATAAAGCTGAGCTTAATAGCGTGCTGGAAACCGTCTTGTTGGGGCTCTATCCGGCTGCGTGGCGCTGATCTACGCGCCGTCATGAATAAAGGGCAAGGTCGCTACGCAGGGATGC
>NZ_AKJS01000193.1 GCF_000282215.1 Pseudomonas sp. GM21 | reverse complement strand
TCGGCTAATTTCACGACTGCTGCGCAGCCGAACGCAGGCTTCGCCAGCTGCTACAAAGTGCGGTTCGGCTTAACTGACTGGCATTAGGGCAAGCCCGCTCTCACAGGAGATCTTTGGCGGTCAGAAAGTTTGTGTCCGGTGAAGATTAAAATGTGGGAGCGGGCTTGCTCGCGATGGGGATCATGTTGCCTACACAGCTCTCGGAAAAAACGCATGTAGCCAAGGATCCGCCTGACTGCTCTAGCGTATCCAAATGGATACATTTGAGTAATGAAATATCTCATTCAACAAACTATGATCTTTGTGGCATGGCATGCCTCAATTCGCGACTTGCGGGCAAAATTAGCTATCGCTCGTCGCATTGACCGTGCTTCTGTGGGCAATCTGGGCGATATCAAATCCGTGGGTGATGGTGTTTCCGAAATGCGCGTGGACGTTGGTGCCGGCTATCGGGTCTACTTCACCATGCGAAACAACGTCGTCATTGTGCTGTTAGCCGGTGGAGATAAATCTTCGCAATCCGCTGACATCAGGCGGGCGAAAAAATTGGCAAAGGAGGTTTAAACATGAGCCAGACTTTGACTTCATTCGATATGGCGGCGCTGCTGGACAGCGACGAAGCTATCAGCGAGTACCTTTCCCAAGTGCTGGCCGACGGCGACAACGAGGAGTTTCTTCGTGCTATCGGCTATGTGGTAAAAGCACGAGGAATGACACAAATAGCGAAGGACTCGGGTATGGGACGCGAAAGCCTGTATAAGGCATTCGCTCCGGGTGCCAAGCCTCGTTTTGATACTGTCCTGAAGGTTATTCATGCCCTTGGAATTGATCTCTGTGCTCAGCCGGGTCATTCGGTAAATCACTCGGCTCACTGAGAGTCGCTTCGGGTTAAATAGCTTGCTTCACCACCAACGTAAAACACATCGGCAACTGCGCCGCTTGCCGCTCATACCGGTCATACAGTTCTTCACGGTTGGAGTGCGGGTATTCCTTGAAGTGGCTGATGTGCAACCCCGCGTCAAGGGCGCCGGTGAAGATGGCGCCCAGGGTATGGACGAACCAGTATGAAGTGGCGGCCTGCTGTTCGACCTTGCCTTCGTAGACGATCGGCTGATTCTGCACGAATGGCTCGCTGCGAAAATACGAGCTGTCCGGGCGGTACGGATCAGCTGACTCTGGATCGAACATTTCCAGGAACGGGTGGGTTTCGTATACCACCAGCGCGCAGCCGGGCTTGAGGGTTTGCGCGACGTGACGCATGAATTCACCGATGTCCGGCATCCAGTTCAAGACGCCGATGGTGATCAGGGCCACGTCGAAACGATGGTGCATCGCGCTCGGCAAATGATGGATGTCCGCCTCGATGAACTCGGGTGCATAAGGCGAGTGCGACGCCAACTCCCGGGCCTGATCGAGAAACGCTGCGGACTGATCGATGCCCACCACGCTACGGGCACCCAACGCATACAGTGAGAGACTTTCGCGGCCGTTGTTGCAGCCCAGTTGCACCACGTCCTTGCCATCAACGCCCACGTGCTCCAGCACGCCGGTCAACGTCGGATCAAGGCAGGAAAAGTCCCTCTGACCCACGGCACTCAAAATATCTTGCCATTCGCGGGTCTCTTTGTGATGTCTGGCGGAATCGTTCCACGCCTCGCGGTTGCTGGCGATGGCAGTTTCTTTTGTCGGCATTTCCATTGCACGCTCCAGAACTCAGACCTTGTTTGACCGGCACGAGTCTAGCTCAGCCTGTAAAAAAGCCTGTTGGAATCTTGTAAACCGGGCACGGCAAACGCGTGCCCGTACGGCAGCTATAGTTAATGGCCTTGGGGAATTGCGCGAAGCCGATTACACAGGTGTTGCCATGAAAAAGACCGATCTGACGCTGCTATTCACTGTTTGCCTGGTTGTTACAAGCGCCGCCCACGCAGACGACCGCCTGACGCCTACCACCGACTACAGCAGTGAGTTCCAGTATTACGGGGCCGACCAACCCTTCGCCCACCCCGCCCCACCCTCCATGAGTACAGTACCGCCAGGTTCATATATCCCGACCTCGCCAAAGGAGTTCATCCCGATTTCAAGCGAGCACGTGTTCTACGATTCACAATTGCCGACACTCGCCGATGCCTCCGTTCGGGTGTTTATCCGCACGTACGATGCCGTGCATGGCGTGTACGTGAACGAGGAAGTCCTCGACCCGAGCTGCACACTCGAGTGTCTCAGTCGTCAGGGCCCGATGTTGCAATAAAGCCTACCACTGGCGTTTATCCGGGCGTGCCAGGCCGAGTTTCTCGATCCGGTAGCGCAACATGTCGCGACTCAGGCCCAACAGCCGGGCGGACTTGGTGACGTTCCAGTCGGTCTTGTCGAGCATCTTGCGCACCATGTCGCGCTCGACTTCGGGCAGGTTCATCGACTCGGTGCCGTTGTAGGCCGGTCGCTGCTCGTGGTGTTGTGGCTCATGCTGATACATCGGCGGGTCATCCACCAGGCTCAGGCAAACGTTTAGCTGGTGTGCGGCGATGGTATCGCTCTGGGCCAGCAGCACCGTTTGCTCAAGCATGTTGCGTAACTCGCGCACATTGCCCGGCCAGCTGTAGCTGAGCAGCAGTTCTTCCGCCTGATCGCTGAAATGCAGGTTCGGCTTGCCATAGCGTTTGCCGTGACTCCCCAGGAAATGCCGGGCCAACAGCAGAATGTCTTCGCCACGGGCATACAGACGCGGCACCTTGATGGAAATGATCCGCAGACGGAAGAACAGGTCACGGCGAAACTTGCCCTGCTGGACCATTTGCTCAAGGTTGCAGTTGGTGGCGCTGATCACGCGCAGATCGACCTTGCGCTCTTTCACCGAGCCGACTCGGCGAATGGTCCGGTCTTCCAGCAGCTTCAGCAGCTTGGCTTGCAACAACAAGTCCATTTCACCGATTTCATCGAGAAACAGCGTACCGCCATCGGCGGCTTCCACCAGGCCGACACGACGGTCCTTGGCGTCGGTAAAGGCACCTTTCTCGTGGCCGAACAGTTCCGACTCCACAAGGTTGGAGGGGATCGACGCGCAGTTGAATTCAATGAACGGGCCTTTGCTGCGCGGGCCGTCGAAGTGCAGCGCCCGGGCCACCAGTTCTTTACCGGTGCCCGTCTCACCTTCTACCAGTACCGGCGGCAGGTCGGTGTTGGCCATGCGTCGCTCGGCGTCGAGCAATTGGGCGATGGTATTTTTCAGATAATTCATCGGTGCCGATTCGCCGATCAACGCCTGCACGCCGGACTTCTGCGCCTCACGTTCCTGATAAAACGACAACGTGCGCTCCATGCGATCGGTCGCCAGCGCCTTGTCCAGCAACAACTTGAGCTCAGGCAAGGCCACCGGTTTGGTGACGTAGTGAAAAGCGCCCTCTTTCATCGCCACCACGGCATCTTCGACATTGCCATAGCCGGTCATCATGATCACTTTCAGATCCGGCGCGCTGACGCGCAGCTTCTGGATCAGGTCGTGACCACTCATGCCCGGCAACGAGTTGTCGGTCAGCACCACGTCAGGGGCAAACGTACTTAATTGCTCCAGTGCATCTTCAGCAGAGTGACAAACCGTTACCTCGAAGTCTTTGCGCTCCAGGTAGGTCTGTATATTCTCGGCGAGGATTTCGTCATCCTCGACCAGCAATATGCTGCGCTCCATATTCCCCTCCCGTTGCCACTCTAAAATTGAGACAGACGCGGGTTCCTTCCTGCTCTTGGCTGGTCAATTCGACCGAGCCTTCGAAACGCTCCATTATTCGTTTGACCAGGGCCAGGCCTACACCTAACCCTCCTTGTTTGGTGGTGTAAAACGGCTTGAAGACCATCTGTTGCTGTTGCTTGGTCATGCCTTTGCCGGTGTCACTGAGAATCATGCGCACCTTGCCGGCCTGTGGCTGTTCGATCTCAATCTTCAGCGTGCCCCCCTTGGGCATCGCTTCCAGGGCGTTGGCAAACAGGCTATTGAGTATTTGTGTCAGCAGCACCTGTTGGCTGACGACCGGTGGGCAAGTTTCAGGCGTGAAGTCCACTTCCACGTTCGAACGTTTGATCAGCGCCTCGAAAGCACTCAGGGTGTCATCAATGGCCAGTACCAGATCGACCGTTTCGTAGTCGTCATTCATGGGCCGCAACGACACCAGCAACTCCCGGACCCAGCGCGACATGCGATCGACCTGATTGATGATGTCGCCGATGTTCTTCTGCGCACTCTGGCTGGCGATGCCCTGGGCCATCTCGGCGCTGGTACGAATGTTCGCCAGCGGATTGCGCAAGCTGTGCGCGACCGCCGAGGACATTTCCCCCAATGCAACGAAGGTTTCATTGGTAATCAATTGCTTTTGCTGGCTCTTCAACAACAAGGAGGCCTGGCGCACGATCCAGAACAACCCAAGATAGATGACCAGACCGCCGAGTACGGTCGCCAGCCAGATGGCCTTGAAACCACGCTGGATGCGCGCCACCAGGTCCACCGGTTCCTTGTAGATCTCGACCATGGCGACCACTTTGCTTTTGTCCGCATTGAACATCGGGATGTAATTCTCGATGAACAGGTATTCCGGCTCGCGCAGCAGCCTCTGTTCGGGACGCTCAACGTCGATCTCGTGGTAGCTGGAGGACACCGACTCCTTCATTTCAAACGATTCGTCCAGCTCCTCATCGCCTTCGATGCGTTCGCCGATCAGCTCCGGGTTCGTCGACCAGACCACGGTACGATCCTGCGCGTACACCGTCGCCAGCAAAATATCCGGCAGATGCTCCACATGATCGAGAAACTCCGAACGCGCAGACGCGCGGGTTGTCGGGGACACGTCGGGATAGGCGTTGTCCAGGCGCGGGTCGAGCATTTCGCCCATGGTTCTGTTCGGGCTGATCGAGGCATGACGAATTTCGGCAGCACCAATGGCCTGAAGGAACTGCGCGGTCAGCAACGAATCGCGCTCGATGCTCTCGATGACGACAAAACGCGTGGAAACATAGCCAAGCCCCGCCGCGACGAGGGCGATGATCACGAAGCTGCCCACGGAAAACCAGCGCAGCAGATTGAACTGCCCCATCCGGTTCTGGCCCTGTGCTGTCGGCGTGGCTGGCGCCGATTCTTTTTGTTGTTCCAGTGTCGGCATAGGGTTGTCCTGAATACTCGCATCAAGCCTGTTCAGCCATGTCACCGATCAGTGTAGGTGGCATTGAACGTGACTGTCTCTGACCCAATGATATTATTTAGCCGCTACTGCGCCTGCGCCGCTTTCAACGGTTGCTGGCGGTCGGTTTCTTCCTGCAAAAATTCAATGATCGATCGCGCGGATTTCTCATCCAGACGCAGGTTGGGCATCGGGACTTTGTCGTAACGTTCAAACAGCTCCACGGCAATCGGGTCTTTCTCCTTCAGCATGCGGTCCGGCTCGCGAATCCAGCGGTTGAGCCAGGCCGGGTCACGTTGACGGGTCACGCCAATCAGGTCCGGGCCGATGCTGCGCATGCCGATGCCCTGCCCGTCCATCGGGCCCAGGCTGTGGCACGACGCGCAGCGGGTGCGGAACAGTTCTTCGCCGTTGCTGGGCGGACGAATTTCCGGGGCATTGGCGTAGCTTTCTCCAGTGCTGGGTTTTTTCCAGTTCTGCAAGGTGTTGGCCAACTGATCGGCGAGAATCCATGGGTTCTCGAACGGTGAGGCTTTCATCCAGCGACCGGTGCTCTGGTTACCGACGATCAGACTCAGGTTGTGGTCCTTGTTGCGTCCGTTGTCGACGCCCTCAATGAACAGTCCGAGTTTTTTGCGCAGGTCAGTGACATCGGCAAATTCCCCGGTGAGGAATTTCCAGCCCGGTCCGACCTGGAAGCGTTGCGCATAGGCCTTGAGCACTTCAGGTGTGTCGCTCAAGGGGTCGATGCTGATGGAGTAGAAAAAAATGTCCTGTCCGACCCGGTCGCCAAGCAGCTTCTGCACCTGGCGCAGGCGCGCGGTTTCCAGTGGGCAGGAGTCACTGCACGTGGTGAAGATGAAGTTGATCACCACCACTTTGTCTTTGATCAAGTCATCGAAAAAACGCACCTGCTGACCGTCCTGGTCGGTCAGCAGGGTATTAGGGAAATAATCGCCGCCCCAGGGTGTCGCCGGCTCCGGTTCCTGCGGCGGCGACAGCACACCTTCATGGGCCAGCAGCACCTGACTGGCCAACAGACACGTCACCAGTACCAATACCAGGTGCATGCCCAGGGCGCGGGAGCGCGGTGTTTTCATGTTCACGTTCATGTCCATGTCGGCTCCCTCGCGGTGTTTCATTATTTAACCGTCACTTTAGGGCCAGAACCGTCGCCAGAACGGAAGGTTGGCAGCGCGGCGGAGTTGACGTAGCGCACACCATCCCAGCTGGGCAGCGGTGTTGGCATCAACTGGAATTGCCCGGGTTTCTCAATGTCCCAACGCAGCAGCATCGAGTTGTCTTCATGCTGAGTGTTATGACAGTGCTCCATGTAGGTCCCGGCGAATTCTCGGAAGTTGATGGCCATCTCGACGCTGTCCAGACCGTCTTTTTCCGAACCGATGCGGTACACGTCCTTACGCGCCCATTTTTCCCATTCCGGTGGTGCCTTGCCGCCGCGACTGAGGATGATCCCCTCCTCAAAGTGTACATGCACCGGGTGACTCCAGCCTGTACCGCCGGCCTTTATATTCCAGACTTCCAGCGTGCCGAAACCGGCGGCACCGGCATCGGTGGGACCGTTAGCCAGCTGGGTCGCGGCGTTCAAACGACGCGGGTCCATGTGGAAGCCAAAGCCGCCATCGGTCTTGACCGTCCAGGGTGCTTCGTCGGTACCGTCGGAGCGGCCGAAGGTGAAGGTGCGGTGACGTGCCTGAGCCAGCAGCGACTTGTCGGCCGCATTGTCGCGATGGATCTTCAGCGGGATCATCACCAGGCCTTCGGCTTTACCCGGTTTGGCCGGTTCATAAGCGACCGGGTCCATGCTCAGGTCCTGACCGGTGTAGGGCTTGACGTTGAGTTGCAAGATCTTGCCCACCGCCGGGTCGCCCTTGTCCCACATTGGCCCTTTGCTGGTTTGCTTGATCACCGCTTTGTAATTTTCGGAGAGCACGTCGGCCAGCGACACCGGCTCTTTCGGGCCTTTACCATCGTCATGCACCAGCAGGTTGACCAAGAACACCTTGTCACCCGGCTTGATGCCGTTTTTCGCGAAGTTGACGATGATGTCAAAGCGCTCGGCAATGCCTTGGGTCGGCAGGATGGCGTTGTGGTTCTGTTTATCGCCATCGGCGTCGAGGTCCATGGTGCCGTCGAAAGGCACGCTGTGTTCCATGATATTGCCGTCGTTGGCAATCATGTGGAACGGCACGCGGGCATAGGACACACCCGAGCCTCTAGGTCCCTGGAACTCGCCACTGGTGCCTTTGATTTCACGGACAAGGGCGAACTTGAAGTAGCGCGACACCGAACCGTTGAGCATGCGGAACCGATAGCTGCGGGCGCGTACATCCAGGGTCGGTTTCCATTGCCAGTTGACCAGCACCTGATCACCGATGAAGCCGTCGGTGTTGAACGGGTTGAACCACAACTGACCGTTCTGATCCCACGCCTTGTCGCCGAACACCAGGTTGACGTCGTAGTCGCGGTTACCCCAGGGCAAGGCGCTGCCGCTGGGGAAACGCAGGTTGACGCCGTCGTTCACCGATTCGTTGCCACGGTCCAGGGCGCTGTAGTAATTCATCATCGCCGCGTTGCCCTTGTAGACGTTCTGCGCGGTGAAATCGAGCATGTGGTCGTGGAACCAGTGGGTGCTCATGGTTTCACGCCAGTCTCCACGGATCTTGATCGTGCCGTTCTCGCACGTCTTGCGGCTCGGGGTGACGTCGTTGGTCCACAGGGTTTCGCCCGGCGAGCAAGGGAACGCCGCGCGTGGATCATGCGCGTCGGTGTTGATGGTGTCGTAACCGGCCAGCTGGATCGGCCAGCGATAGTCGTAATACTGCCCCGGGAAGAAAAACGCGTTGGCATAACCATCGCTTTCCGCCGGTGCGTGACCGTTGTGTTCGTGGGTACTGATGGTGTGCAATCCAAAACCCATGTTGGCCGCCGGGTCGATCGGCAAGCCGTTGTAGTGGCGCATCAATACTGGTTGGCCATAACGCACCATCAGCAATTTCGGCGGCAGGGTGCCGTCGAAGGTCCAGACCGAGTTGTGATTCTGCACCGGCATGTTCGGGTGGAAGCGCGCATCAACGCCTTTGGAGGTGCCATCCGTTGCCGGCACGCCGGCGACGTTGTGATAAAGGCCACCGGGGCCGAACTCGCCCACGGCGTAGTGGTGCATCTGCAGGCTGTCACGCCAGCCGCTGTTGAGCCTCGCCCCGGTTTGCACGGTTTTGTAGGCCAATTGCGGGTAGAACTCGTTCCAGCGCTGATGCGACCAGCCCTTTCCTGGCGGACGACCTTCAGCCGACGAGCCTATATGGCGGGTG
>NZ_AKJS01000192.1 GCF_000282215.1 Pseudomonas sp. GM21 | reverse complement strand
AGCCTGCGTCCGGCTGCGCAGCAGCCGTAAATGCTAAGTCCGCGATCAATCTTAATGACCGCGTTGCTTGATTTAGCGACTGCTTCGCAGCCGGACGCAGGCTTCGCCAGCTGCTACGGGATCGAGTCCATTCAATGCCACAGGAATCTCAGCGTTTGCGGGGCTCGGCGGCCATCAGCAACTCCTTCGGCTGGGCCTTCAGGTAGGGATTGGCACAGCCAATCTTCAACCAGCGCGGCGGAGCCCAGCGTGAGTTGTTACCCACGCGATCGAGGATGCAATACGTCACTTCCAGCCGCAGATCTTCGCCGGCTTCGAGGATGATCGCCGGCGGCACCCAGACCTGAATGGGCTGGCCCACCTCGTCTGCCTTGAGCCGGGGCAGGTCCATGCGCACATCACCCCAGCGCAAGGTGATTTCGTCGTCGGTGGCCATGTTCAGATAAGGCTCGATGGTCAACGGCACGCCGCGCTTGATCTGGTTTGGGTTGACCCCTTGGCGGCGGATGGTCTCGGGGAGACTCACGGGCGCCAGGCTTTGGTTTTCGTCGCCGCACTGGGCCGATGGCGGGCCGCCAGGGCAATCCAGTTTGATCTGGACCCGCGCCGCCGGTGACAACGCGGGCCCTTGCCCAACCTGCATGACCTTGTAGTGGATGCGTGCGCAACCGTTGGCAATGAAGCTTTCCGGCACTCGCAGGCTGATCATCTCACCGACGTCGTCGGCGTCCAGCACACGGGAGGCCACGTAGCAGTTGTTCCAGAACAGTTCGATCAGGTCGCCTGCGTCCATCCTGGGGTAGGGCGCCACGTCGATCATGAGATGAGCCGCCGAGATCAGGTTGACGCCGGCCTTCTGCGATTGCGCCAGGGTCGGGGCCGCAAGTTCGGGGGTATTCGATGTGCTTGTCATGGGGTTTCTCCTTGAAGCCTTGCAGCGAAGTTCCGTTTCTGAAAGATCAAAAGGCGTGCATTGCCCAGCAACAAATCGGCTTGTTATTTGAACGTTGAATAATGCTGAAGTGCAAAGGTTTACGCCTGTTGGCAACTAGATAAGAGTGCGCTTGGATAGGTGTCAATAGAGCTGGCTAGTTAAGTGTTGGATCACTTGTTATTCAGAATATTCCTACATGTTCAAGTTAATAAGCCTCAGCGTACAGTCGAACAAGGCCACGTTTTTACGGTATTGGAGCGAGGGTCATAGCGAGGGTTCGCTCGTTGATGATCGCTGGATTTGACGGATGTTAGGCGGAATGAATCTGTTGCAGGACATATATATGTACCGCACAAGTCATCAGTTGAATTGTTTAAAGTGTGGGTGTGGGAAGTAGGGTGGAGGTATTTTTGTCAGTCTGGTAGTTGTCACTTCCGTCCATGGAAGTGAACAAGTGATGATGTTGCTCAGGAGTGAGAGTTGTTTAGGAACTTGCTCAAGAACTGTTTTGTCCGCTCTTCTTTCGGATTGGCAAACAACGCTTTTGATTCGCCTTGCTCGACGATTACACCCTTGTCGAAAAACACCACGCGATTGGCCACGTCCCGGGCAAATCCCATTTCGTGGGTGACGATGACCATGGTGCGTTTCTCCTCGGCCAGGCCACGGATGGTCGCCAACACTTCACCCACCAGTTCCGGATCGAGCGCCGAGGTAGGCTCATCGAACAGGATCACTTCCGGCTCCATCGCCAGCGCACGGGCGATCGCCACCCGTTGTTGCTGACCGCCGGACAGGCGTCGCGGGTAAGCATCTTCCTTGCCCGCCAGACCGACCTTGGCCATGAGCTTTTTGCCCAGGGCCACGGCTTCGGCGCGCGGGATTTTCTTCACGACGATCGGGCCTTCGATGACGTTTTCCAGAGCCGTGCGGTGCGGGAACAGGTTGAAATTCTGGAACACGAAACCGACGTGTTGGCGCAAGCGCCGTACCAGTCCTTGCTGCTGGTTCAGCGGGCGGCTGCCATCGATCTCGATGTCGCCGACCTTGATCCGGCCGCTGGTGGGTTCTTCGAGAAAATTCAGGCAACGCAGAAACGTGGTCTTGCCCGAGCCGCTAGGCCCGATGATCGCCACGACTTCACCTTCCTTCACTTGCAGATCGATGCCGTTGAGCACGACTTGACCCTTGAACTGCTTTGTCAGTTTTTCCACGACAATCATGGGGTCAGGACTCCTGGTCGTGCCGATTGACCCGCTCTTCCAACTTGTTCTGCAGGTGCGACAGCACCGTGGCCAGAATCCAGTAGATCAGCGCGGCGGCAAGATACATGGTGAAAATTTCAAAGGTGCGGGCGGTAATCAGTTGCGCCTGACGGAACAGTTCCGGCACCTGAATAGTGGCGGCTAGCGCAGTGTCCTTGACCAGCGAAATGAAACTGTTGCCCAGCGGCGGCAACGCGGTGCGCATCGCTTGCGGCAGGATGGCCCGGCGCAGGGTTTGCGCACGGGTCATGCCGATACTCGCGGCTGCTTCCCACTGGCCGCGCTCGATGGAGCTGATCGCGGCACGCAGGATTTCGCAGGCGTAGGCGGCCATGTTCAGCGAGAAGCCAATCAGGGCCGCCGGCAGCGGATCAAGTTCGATGCCCAGTTGCGGCAAGCCGTAATAGATCACGAACAGTTGCACCAGCAACGGCGTGCCGCGAAAGAACGACACGTAGATGCGGGCGATCCAGCTCACCAGCTTGAAGCGCGACAGGCGCATCAGCGCCAGGCCGAAACCCATCACCAGGCCGAAGAACATCCCGCCCAGGCTGAGGATCACTGTGTAATACGCGCCCTTGAGTAGAAAGGGCGCGGAATCCAGTGCGAGTTGGAAAGCTTCTTCCATTATTTGGTGACGTCAGCGCTGAAGTATTTTTCCGAAAGCTTTTTCAGCGTACCGTCGGCGCGCAGCTTGTCGATCGCCTTGTCGATTGCTGCAAGCAACTCAGGCTCGCCTTTGCGCAGGGCAATACCGGCTTCCTGGCGGGAGAACGCTTCGCCGGCGGCGGAAGTATCTTTGGCCTTCTTGGCGTATTCCAGTGCGGCGAGGCGGTCGATCAGAATCACGTCGATACGGCCGACGCGCAGGTCCTGGAACTTGGTCGGATCATCGTCATAGGTTTTGATGTCGGCTTTTGGGACGTTTTCCTTGACCCACTGCTCGTAGTTGGTGCCCAGGCCTACGCCGACTTTCTTGCCGGCCAGGTCGGCGGAGGTCTTGACGGTGTCTTTGTTCTTGGTAAGGGTCAGCGCCTGAATCCCGGAGACGGTATACGGCACGGAGAAGTCATACTTCTTCTTGCGCTCTTCCGAGATGGTCACCTGGTTGATCACCACGTCCAGACGCTTGGATTCCAGCGCTGCGAGGATGCCGTCCCATTTGGTCGGTTGCAGTTTTGCCTTCACACCCAGCTCTTTGGCCAGGGCTTCGGAGAACTCGACTTCGAAGCCGGACAGTTTGCCGTCGGCGTCGACGAAGCTGAACGGTGGATAAGTGCCTTCCAGGCCGACGTTGATCACGCCAGCGTCTTTGATTTTTTGCAGTTGCTCACCGGCAACCGCCTGGCCCAGCAAACCGGCGCTCAGCGCCAGGCCCAGTGAACCGACCAGCAGGTTTCGACGTAGTGCGGAAAAATTCATGAAAAGCCCCTGTGTTTTCTTATGGAAGACGCTTTGGGAAGGTTGGCAAATTCGGGATTTGGACGACTGCAATATCCTGCCCTAAAGCAGCTTATGCGTCTTGCTGCAAATTCGCCTGCGGCGCGACTATAAGATGACGTCTTTAGATTGGAAAATACTTAATATCAATCTGTATATTCTTTATACGCATATTAAGATCGTTCCCACGCTCCGCGTGGGAATGCCTCTGGGGACGCTCCGCGTCCAGTGACGCAGAGCGTCACAAGCTGCATTCCCACGCAGGAGCGTGGGAACGATCAGTTACAAAAAGTTTTTGTAGGCAAACAACGCCGGCGCCCCACCGGTGTGCAGGAAGATAATCGGCCCCTCATCGAAGCGCCCGCGTCCAATACCATCAAGCAACCCGGCCATGGCCTTGCCGGTGTAAACCGGGTCCAGGAGCAAGCCCTCCTGACTCGCCAGCAGTTTCACCGCCGCCAGTGTTCCGGCATTCGGCTCGCCATAGCGAGGGCCGAAATATTCGTCCCACAGTTCAATTTTGAAACTCGCGGGCAACTGCACGCCCAGCAGTTCGGCCGTACGCTCGGCGAGGCCCTGGACTTTCGGTCGCTGATCTTCATCGCTACGGGAAACCGTGACGCCGATCACTGGCAGATCCGGCAGGGCTTCACTCAGTGCCAGCGCCAGACCACTGTGGGTACCGGCGCTGCCCGATGCGAGGACCACGGCGGAAAAGTCCAGGCCGGTATCCTTGATCTGCTCGGCCAGTTCCAGCCCGGCGCGTACATAACCCAACGCGCCCAAGGCATTCGAACCACCAATCGGCACCAGATACGGCTTTTTGCCGTTGTTGCGCAGGCGCTCGGCGAGTGCCTGCAATTGCTCGTCGGCGTTGTCGAGGTTTTCCACCCGTTCGACCTTGGCATCGAACAGGTCCAGCAACAGGCGATTGCCGTTGCCGACATAGTTGGCGTCTTCGGTGCCCAAAGGGTTTTCCAGCAACGCGACGCAACCCAGGCCCAGTTTGGCTGCAATGGCGGCTGTCTGGCGCACATGGTTGGACTGGAGCGCGCCTGCGGTGATGAGCGTGTCGGCGCCTTGTGCCAGAGCATCGGCGGCGAGGTATTCGAGTTTGCGCAGCTTGTTGCCGCCCATGGCCAGTGGCGTCAGGTCATCGCGTTTGACGTACACATCGCGGCCCAGCCAGGTCGACAAGCGTTCAAGTTTTTCCAGGGCGGTAGGGTGGCCAAGTAAATCGAGACGGTTAAAGCGAACGAGCTGTTGTTTGATCATGGGTCCGTACTGGCGGGGAAAGATGTCAGGACTATAGGCACGCCGATTTGCCTGGGCAACCGTCAATCGCTTATAGCCAAAGATGCTGAGGCCAGCACAATTGGTTCTTAATTCGGCTTCAGGACCTTGCCGTAAAGTAATCGCCGTCAGTGCGGCCAGACAGTCCGGCCGCCCGTGAGGAGTTTTTACCGTGAGCGAGCGTTCCAGTCATTGGCAACTGCAGACCATCGTCAGCCAACTGCGCACGGCGCGCGCTGAGTGGCGCGCACAAAATGGCCGTGCCAGCACCGAACAGGGCGGGCGCGAATTGCCGTCGCGAGCGGCCATGGCGGAGATTCTTGAAGCACTGTGCGGCGCGTTGTTCCCCATGCGCCTGGGGCCGGTGGATTTGCGCGAGGAGAGTGAAGACTTCTATGTCGGCCACACTCTGGATGTGGCGTTGAATGCGCTGCTGGCGCAGGCACGGCTGGAGTTGCACTACGCCGCTCGCCACAGTGAGCAGGCGGAGGCTGACATAGAGGCCAAAACCATTCAGATCATTCAGGGCTTCGCGCTCGCTTTGCCGGGACTGCGCAGTTTGCTGGATAGCGATGTGTTGGCGGCCTATCACGGCGACCCGGCAGCGCGCAGTGTCGATGAAGTATTGCTCTGCTACCCGGGCATTCTGGCGGTGATTCACCATCGCCTGGCCCATCATTTGTATCGCGCCGGGTTGCCGTTGCTGGCGCGGATCAGCTCGGAAATCGCCCACTCGGCCACCGGCATCGACATTCACCCTGGCGCGCAGATTGGTCGCAGCTTCTTCATTGATCACGGGACGGGCGTCGTGATCGGCGAGACGGCGATTATTGGCGAGCGGGTGCGGATTTATCAGGCGGTCACGTTGGGCGCCAAGCGTTTCCCGTCCGATGAGGATGGTCAGTTGCAGAAAGGCCATCCGCGCCATCCAATTGTTGAGGATGACGTGGTGATCTATGCCGGGGCGACGATTCTGGGGCGGATCACGATTGGCAAGGGTTCGACGATTGGCGGCAATGTCTGGCTGACCCGCAGCGTGCCGGCGGGCTGCAACCTGACGCAGGCGAATTTGCAGCATGATGATGGGACGCAGAAGTAAGCCTACAACGGATCGTTCCCACTCTCTGCGTGGGAATGCAGCCCGTGACGCTCCGCGTCACTTTTACGAACTGGAACGCGGAGTGTCCCTTGAGACATTCCCACGCGGAGCGTAGGAACGATCGTCAACCCCGCGTCATTTCCATCCTTGAGCTAGCGTACAAGCACGACCGTCGAGCCTCGGGATTAGTCCTTAGCCCCCTATCCATGTTTAACTTGAACGTTCATTCAAGTTAAACCGGCAGTTTGCTGCCCGCTCACAACAGGAGGCTTGCCTTTGCTGAGTCCGATTTTTACAGCCACGTTTTACCCCGTCGAGGTGCACGTTTCATGAGTGCATCGTCCCTTCCTCCCAGCGGTCTGGTCCGCATGAATCCGCCGGTGTTCTACTTCTCGGCGAGTTTCATTCTGCTCTTCGGCATTGTCGTTATCGCCATGCCAGAGCAGGCCGGTGCCTGGCTGCTGCAAGCGCAAAACTGGGCGGCCAATACGGTCGGCTGGTACTACATGCTCGCGATGACCCTGTATCTGGTCTTCGTGGTGGTCACCGCCTTGTCCGGCTACGGCAAGATCAAGCTCGGTGCCGACCACGACGAACCCGAATTCAGTTACCTGTCCTGGGCCGGCATGCTGTTCGCCGCCGGGATCAGCATCACGCTGTTTTTCTTTTGCGTATCCGAACCGCTGACCCACTTGGCGCAACCGCCCCAAGGCGAGGCCGGTACCGCGGACGCGGCACGACAGGCGATGCAGATTCTGTTTCTGCACTGGGGACTGCATGGCTGGGGTGTGTTCGCTTTTGTCGGCATGGCGCTGGCCTACTTCGCTTACCGACACAACTTGCCACTGGCTCTGCGTTCGGCGCTGTATCCACTGATCGGCAAGCGCATCAACGGCCCCATCGGTTATGCGGTGGACGGCTTCGGCATCATCGCCACGGTGTTCGGTCTCGGTGCCGACATGGGCTTCGGTGTGCTGCACCTCAACTCCGGGCTGGATTACCTGTTTGGCATCGCCCATACCCAGTGGATTCAGGTCGGCCTGATCACACTGATGATGGGTGCGGCGATCATCGTCGCCGTGTCCGGCGTCGATAAAGGCGTGCGGGTGATGTCCGACATCAACATGCTGCTGGCCTGCGCGCTGCTGCTATTTGTGTTGTTTGCCGGTCCCACCCAGCACCTGCTCAACACCCTGATCCAGAACCTCGGCGACTACCTCGGCGCGTTGCCGATGAAGAGTTTCGACCTGTACGCGTATGACAAACCCAGCGACTGGCTCGGTGGCTGGACCGTGTTCTATTGGGCCTGGTGGATCGCATGGTCGCCGTTCGTGGGCCTGTTCATCGCGCGGATTTCCCGTGGCCGCACCATCCGCGAATTCGTTTTCGGCGTACTGCTGATCCCGCTCGGTTTTACCCTGGCGTGGATGTCGATCTTCGGCAACAGCGCCATTGATCAAGTGCTCAACCATGGCATGAGTGCGCTCGGCATGTCGGCCATCGACAACCCGTCGATGACCCTCTATCTGCTGCTGGAAACTTACCCGTGGAGCAAAACGGTGATCGCCGTGACGGTGTTCATCAGCTTCGTGTTCTTCGTCACCTCGGCCGACTCCGGCACGGTGGTGCTGTCGACGTTGTCCGCCAAGGGTGGCAACCCGGATGAAGACGGGCCGAAATGGCTGCGGGTGTTCTGGGGCGCAATGACGGCGCTGGTGACCAGTGCATTGTTGTTCTCCGGCAGCATCGATGCGTTGAAGTCGGCGGTGGTGCTGACCTCGCTGCCGTTCTCGCTGATCCTGCTGTTGATGATGTGGGGGCTGCACAAGGCGTTCTACCTGGAATCCCAGAAGCAGATCGCGCAACTGCATTCACTGGCGCCGGTGGCCGGCTCACGACGCGGTGGCTGGCGTCAGCGCTTGAGTCAGGCGGTGCACTTCCCGTCCCGGGATGAGGTGTACCGTTTTCTCGATACGACGGTGCGACCGGCGATTGAGGAAGTGTCGGCAGTGTTCGTCGAAAAGGGTTTGAACGTGATCACGCAACCGGACCCGGCCAACGACAGCGTCAGCCTGGAAATCGGTCACGGTGAACAGCATCCGTTTATTTATCAGGTGCAGATGCGCGGCTATTTCACTCCATCCTTTGCCCGTGGCGGTATGGGCTCCAAGCAACTCAACAACCGTCGTTACTACCGGGCAGAAGTGCATTTGAGCGAGGGCAGTCAGGACTACGATCTGGTGGGGTACACCAAGGATCAGATCATCAACGACATCCTTGACCAATACGAACGGCATCTGCAGTTTTTGCATTTGGTGCGTTGATCGAAAACTGTTGGCGCCGGGCCTGTTTCAGGCCTCGGCGCTCATCACCATAAACAGCACCAGCGCTGCCACCGGCACACTGAACACCACCGTGCCGATCCCCAGCTCTGTACTCAAGGACTGGCCGGCAGTGACCACGCCGATGGCGCCGTTGATCACCGTCAGCGCCAGCCACAGGACCACAAAGCTGTAGGTCAGCGTCTGGCGACTGAAGCCGATTTTTTCGCCGATGAACAGCATCATGGCAAGGAGGGCCAGGCCGAAGGTGATGATGATGGCTGTGTGCATAGTGGAGTCCATCCTTCAAATTTTTGTTGCCTACTAAACCGCCTTCGCGAGCAAGCCCGCTCCCACATTTGACTGCGTACATGCCAGCAACTCGGTCTAATGTGGGAGCGGGCTTGCTCGCGAAGGGAGCGCTTCGGTCTTTGTATGAGCTTAGTTAAACCAACCCACCATTAGCGCGCAAAATCTGCCCATTGACCCAAGCCGAATCCGGCCCCACCAAAAACGACACCACGCGAGCAATATCCTCCGGCTGACCCAGGCGCTCCAGCGGAGGCATCTTGGCAAAGTTCTGGATCTGTTCTTCACTCTTGCCGTGTAAAAACAACTCGGTGGCAACTGGCCCCGGCGCCACGGCATTCACGGTGATATTGCGCCCGCGCATTTCCTTGGCAAACACCTGAGTCAACGATTCCACCGCCGCTTTGCTGGCGATGTACACCGCGTAACCCGGCAAATTCAGGCCGACAGTGCTGCTGGAAAAGTTGACGATCCGCCCGCCGCTGTTCAAACGCGTCGCCGCTTCCCGCAAGGTGTTGAACGTGCCGCGTGCGTGAATGTTGAAGGTCTGCTCGAACAGTTCATCGGTGTGCTGCGCCAGCGGCAGCACCTTGAGGATGCCAGCGTTGTTGACCAGCACGTCGACCTTGCCCAGTTGTGTTTCGGTCTCGTCGAACATCCGGCGCACGTCATCCGCCTTGGCCACGTCAGCCTTGATCGCTATGGCTTGATGGCCGGCCTGACGCAATTCCACCACCAGGGCCGAGGCTTCAGTGGCGCTGCTGGCGTAATTGATGGCGACGGCGAAACCGTCGCTGGCCAGCTGTTTGGCAATCACGGCGCCGATGCCACGGGAGGCGCCAGTAACGATGGCAACTTTCTGAGTAGTCATGGTGTTGATTCCTGATGAAGTTGTGGGCGGGATGTGAAGCCAGATTCACATGTTTACTCAGGCCGATAAATGCACGAGAGTTGCCTTGACTGTTCAATAATCGCCAACAATCGGAAGCCAACGTGGATCAAGTCAAAGCGATGAAAGTCTTCGTGCGGATCTACGAGCGCAGCAGCTTCACCCTGGCGGCCGAAGACCTGAACCTGCCCCGCGCCACGTTGACCCACACCCTGAACCAGTTCGAAGCCTGGCTCGGCACACGGTTGCTGGAGCGCAGTACGCGCAAGGTACGTCCAACCCTGGACGGCGAGGCGTACTACCTGCGCTGCGTGCAACTGCTGGCGGAACTGGAAGAGGCCGAGCTGGCCTTTCGCGGCGGCGCCCCGAAAGGCCGGTTACGCGTCGACCTGCACGGGACGCTGGCGAAAAGCTTTGTGATCCCCGCATTGCCGCAATTCATGGAGCGCTACCCGCAGATCGAACTGTCCATCAGCGAGTCGGACCGTTTTGTCGATTTGATCGCCGAAGGCGTTGATTGTGTGCTGCGCGCCGGCACTCTGAGCGATTCGGCACTGATCGGAAAACGCATCGCCAATCTTCGCCAGATCACCTGCGCCAGCCCCGCCTACTTGCGCAAATACGGCGAACCGAAAACCCTCCAGGACCTGAAACATCACCGCGCGGTGAACTACGTCTCGCGCACCACCGCCAAGCTGTTTCCCTTCGAATTCATGGTGAAGGGCGAGCTGAAGGAAGTGGCCATCGACGGCGCGCTTTCAGTGTTCGGCGCGCAAATCTACGCCGCTTCCGCCATCGCCGGGCTCGGGCTGATCCAGTGCCCGCATTACCGAATGGAAACGCAGATTGCCCAAGGGCTGGTGCGAGAAGTCCTCACCGATATGCCGC
This sequence comes from Pseudomonas sp. GM21, assembly GCF_000282215.1. Lineage (GTDB taxonomy): Bacteria > Pseudomonadota > Gammaproteobacteria > Pseudomonadales > Pseudomonadaceae > Aquipseudomonas. The sequence goes on along the minus strand of NZ_AKJS01000192.1, from coordinate 53,257 downwards.
CACCGCCGATGCCGGTTTCGGTGTTGTATCCGCACAACCGCCACATGTCGCCACGGGTTCGGGTGTTTGTGGATTGGTTGGGGGAGGTGTTTGCGGGGGCGAGGTAGTCATACAGGAGTTGGAGGCGATCAGTTTCAGGATGTGTATTGTGGGTTTTGATGATGGTTTTTTACCTATAGTGCGCCGCATGAACCTAGTTAATAGGACTCACCGAAATGAAATTTCCGGTCGTTCTGCGCAAGGATGCCGACTCAGAATACGGAGTGATTATCCCGGATGTGCCGGGTTGTTTCTCCGCGGGCGCTACGGTGGCGCAGGCATTTGAAAACGTGAAGGAAGCGTTGGCGTTGCACTATGAAGGCCTGGTCGCCGATGGTGATTCATTGCCTAAGGTGCGAGAGATTGATGCTCATCTGGATAACCCCGATTACGCGGGCGGTGTGTGGGGTGTGGTCGAGTTCGATATCACGCCTTATTTCGGCAAGTCAGTGCGTTTCAATGCCACGCTTCCCGAGCAGCTTCTTGAACGTATCGACCAGACAGTCAGGCGAGATCAGCGGTACAGCTCAAGATCCGGGTTTTTAGCGGCCGCAGCGCTGCGTGAGTTGTCGGCATAAGGTGGGTCAGTTAAAAATCTGTGAAACGTTTCAGCATTTTCTCGAGTCCGAGGTTTATCGGCGTTTGTCCGGGCGTATGCTGGGCAACTTGCGACGCAGTCGATACCGCATTCAAGACCGACAAGAGAGGATTCGATGACCTACACCGCTGCCGAAAACCGCTACGATTCCATTCCTTACCGCCGCGTAGGCCGCAGCGGTCTGGTGCTGCCGGCGTTGTCCCTGGGGCTGTGGCATAACTTCGGTGACAGCACGCCGATTGATACCCAGCGCTCGTTGCTGCGCACGGCATTCGATCTGGGGATCAATCACTTTGACCTGGCCAACAACTATGGCCCTCCGTACGGCAGCGCCGAGATCAACTTTGGCCGTCTGTTGCGCGAAGACTTCAAGCAGTACCGCGACGAGCTGATCATCTCCAGCAAGGCCGGTTGGGACATGTGGCCAGGTCCTTACGGGCAGGGCGGCGGTTCACGTAAATACGTGCTGGCCAGCCTGGATCAGAGCCTGCAGCGACTGGGCCTGGACTACGTGGATATTTTTTATTCACATCGTTTCGACCCGGACACCCCGCTGGAAGAAACCGCCAGTGCACTGGCCACAGCGGTGCAGCAGGGCAAGGCGTTGTACATCGGCATCTCGTCGTATTCCGGGGTGAAAACCCGTGAAATGGCGGCGCTGTTGGAAGGATGGAAAGTGCCGCTGTTGATTCATCAGCCGGCGTACAACCTGCTCAATCGCTGGGTTGAAAAAGACCTGCTGGACGTTACTGACGAACTCGGCACCGGCGTGATTGCCTTCACGCCATTGGCGCAGGGCCTGCTGACCGACAAATACCTCAATGGCATTCCGAAGGATGCGCGGGTCAATCGCCCGGGCGGTGCTTCGTTGCAGTCCTCACACTTGTCTGAGGCCAATATTGCCCATGTTCGTGGGCTTAACGAAATCGCCAAGGGGCGCGGGCAGAGTTTGGCTCAGTTGGCGTTGGCGTGGACGCTGCGCGATCCGAGGGTGACGTCGGCGCTGATCGGTGCGAGTCGGCCGGAGCAGATTATCGAAAACGTCGGGGCGTTGAAGAACTTGAGCTTTAGCGCTGAGGAGTTGGCGGAGATTGACCGGTTTGCCCAGGAAGGCGGGATCAATCTTTGGGAGAAGCCTTCGACGGCTGAGTAACGGAGCACTGATCGTTCCCACGCTCTGCGTAGGAACGCCTCAGCGGACGCTCCGCGTTCGGCTTTGGATGGGACGCGGAGCGTCCCGAGCTGCATTCCCACGCGGAGCGTGGGAACGATCGGATTCCGGAATTAGCGGAAGAACGGCACATCCCCCAACACCGTCGCCCGCTGCATCACCCGCCGCGCCGGCCGGTAGTCATCCACCGCGTAATGCTGGGTCACGCGGTTATCCCAAAACGCCACATCATCCTTCTGCCAACGCCAGCGGATGGTAAATTCCGGTCGCGTTGAATGAGCGAACAAAAACTTCAGAATCACTTCGCTCTCGGTTTCCGACAGCTCATTGATCTTCGACGTGAAGCCTTCGCTGACGAACAACGAGCGCCGTCCGCTGACCGGGTGTGTGCGAATGACCGGATGTGAAAGTGGCGGATTCTTGCGCCGAGCTTCCTCCCACTGAGCCAGTGCTTCGGGCGTATTGCCGTAACGCTCAAGCGGAAACGACCGGGTGAAATCGTGAGTCGCCGTCAGCCCTTCGAGCAAGGATTTCATCGGTGCCGACAACGCTTCATACGCCGCAATCCCGCTGGCCCACAACGTGTCGCCACCAAACTCCGGTAGCAACTTGGCGCTGAGCACCGCGCCCATCGCCGGGGTCGGCAGGAAGGTCACGTCGGTATGCCAGATCGCGTTGTCGCGCACGTCGGTGACGGCGGTGTCGAGGATCAGCACTTCAGGCTGTTCCGGCACATTCGGGTAGATAGGGTGGATGTGCAGGTCGCCGAAATTCGCGGCGAATCGCGCTTGCTGCTGCGGGGTGATCGGCTGGTCTCGGAAGAACAACACTTGATGCTTGAGCAGCGCCTGCTCGATGGCGTCGCGTTGCTCCAGATTCAGCGGCTGGCTGATGTCGAGGCCACTGATCTGTGCGCCGAGAGCCGAGCTTAAAGGGACAATGTTCAGGTCACTCATGGTGATTCTCTTCAAATTCGGGGTGTAGAGCTTTTGTAGGGTTTTCACATGATGTTTTTTCAGTGTGCCTGGCCGTGCCACGGCACCAGTTTGCGTTGCAGGGCGCGCAGTCCCATTTCCATGGCGAAGGCAATCAGCGCGATCACCAGAATCCCCAGCACCACTACATCGGTCACCAGGAACTGCGCGGCCGATTGCACCATGAAGCCCAGCCCGCTGGTGGCGGCAATCAATTCGGCGGCGACCAGGGTCGACCAACCCACACCCAGTCCAATGCGCACACCGGTTAAAATATCCGGCAAGGCACTTGGCAGAATCACATGACGAATCAACTGCGTTCGGGTCGCACCCAGCGACTGCGCAGCACGCAATTTGGCCGGGTCAACGGTGCGCACACCGGTCGCGGTGGCGATGGCAATCGGGGCGAAAATCGCCAGGTAGATCAGCAACACTTTCGACAACTCATCGATGCCACACCAGATCACGATCAGCGGCAAATAAGCCAAAGGCGGAATCGGACGGTAGAACTCGATCAGCGGATCGAGAATGCCGCGAGCGATGCGGTTGTGGCCGATGGCGATGCCAACCGGCACGGCGGTGAGCACGGCAAAGCCCAGGCCCAGGCCGATGCGGCTGAGGCTCGCGCCCAAGTGCTGCCACAACGTCGAATCCATGTATCCCGTGGTCACCAGCAGCCAGCCTTTTTGCAGTACGGCAGACGGTGGTGGCAGGAACAGCGGTTCGATCATTCCCGTGCTGGTCACGGCCCACCAAATGGCAACGAGGGCGACCAGCGTCAGTACGCTGATCCAGCGTGTGCTCAAACTGCGACGAACAGGGATCACTGTTGAACCGGGTTTCACTGCTATGGCCGGAATTTCATAGCTGCTCATGCGCGCTCCTGCCGCGTGGCGGCGCTGCGTTGGGAGAAGACTTTGGCAAGCACGTGTTCGCGGGTTTCAATAAAGCGCGGGTCGGATTTGATCGCTCGGGCCGACTCGCCAGCGGCATAACGCTGACCGAAATCCAGGCTCAGACGCTCGACGATTTGCCCAGGATTGGGCGCCAACAGAATCAGATCCGTGGCGAGGAATACCGCTTCTTCAATGTCGTGGGTAATCAGGAATACGGGTTTGGAGGTGCGCTGCCAGACTTGCAACAGCAACTCTTGCATCTGTTCGCGGGTGAACGCGTCGAGGGCGCCAAAGGGCTCGTCCATGAGCAAGACACGAGGATCGGCGGCTAATGCGCGGGCCAGGCCGACACGTTGCTTCTGGCCGCCCGAGAGCTGCCAGATGCGACGATTTTCGAAACCGCAAAGGTCTACCAGTGCGAGCATTTCCCTTGCGCGGATTTCGCGTTTTTCCCGGGAAACACCGGCGAGCTCAAGGCCGAATCCAACGTTGGCCAACACGTCCTGCCAGGGCAGTAAGGCATCGTCCTGAAACACCACGCCGCGTTCGGCGCTAGGGCCTTTGACCGGCACGCCGTCAAGGGTGATGCGCCCGCCGCTCGGCTCGACAAATCCGGCAATCAGGTTCAACAGCGAAGTCTTGCCACTGCCGGACGGGCCAAGGGCGACCAGCAATTGCTGGGGCCCAAGGCTCAGGGAAATATCCGCCAGTACCGGGTCCGGGCTGCCGGGGTACTGTGCGCTGATGCGCTCCAGCTGTAGCAAGGCCATCGCACTTAACTCCCGATCAGTTGGTGATGAACTTGGCGCTGACGTACGGCGCGTAGTCCGGCAGCACGGCCTCGACCTTGCCTTGTTCCTTGAGGAACACAGCAGTGTCGGTGATGGCCTTGGTGGTCGGTGCGCCGAGGGTGAGCACCTGATCAGCTGCCAGCGGGTAGACGTTGCCTTGCAGCAGCAGCGGAATATCGCTGGCCTTGGCGCCGGAGAGCTTCACCAGTTTGTCGACGTTGGACTGGTTGGCGAGCCAGGCTTTCGGGTCTTTGCGGTAATCGGCGTAGGCGTCGAGGGTGACCTTGGCGAACGCGGTGACGATTTCAGGGTGCTTCTCGGCGAAGTCTTTGCGCACGATCCAGGCATCGAAGGTCGGGGCACCGAACTTGGCCAGCTCACCCGAGGTGATCAGCACTTTGCCATTCTCCTTGGCAACACCGAGGGCTGGGTCCCATACGTAGGTCGCGTCGATGTCACCGCGTTTCCATGCGGCGATGATTGCGGGCGGGGCGAGGTTGAGGACGGTGACTTTCGATGGATCAATGTTCCAGTGCTTCAGCGCCGCCAGCAGGCTGTAGTGGCCAGTGGAAACGAAAGGTACGGCGATTTTCTTGCCGATCAAATCCTGTGGCGTCTTGATCCCGGATCCGTCACGAGCGACCAGGGCTTCGGCGGCGCCGATCTGGGTGGCGATGAGGAAGGTTTCTACCGGAACTTTGCGAGTGATCGCAGCGGTCAGCGGGCTGGAACCGAGGTACCCGATCTGCACGTCGCCGGATGCGATGGCAGCGATGATGTCGGCACCGTTGTCGAATTTGCGCCAGTCGATTTTGGCGTTTGTGGCTTTTTCGTACGCGCCGTCGGCCTGGGCGACTTTCGCCGGGTCTACGGTGGTCTGGTAGGCGACGGTGACGTCAGCCGCCTGGGCAAAGAAACTTGCTGCAGCCAAAGAGGCGGCCGCCAGGAGGCGAAGTGGGAAATGCAGTTTCATTGGGAAGCTCCTTGTCAGGCAACCGAGAGTCGGCGTCAAAGGAGACTAAATGATCTAAGAATTATAAAATAAATAACTTTTTAGAATTAGCTTATGAGTGGAAGATTTTAGTGGGAGCTGATCGTTCCCTCGCTCCAGCGTGGGAATGCAGCCCGTGACGCTCTGCGTCGCCTGGACGCGGAGCGTCCCTTGAGGCATTCCCACGCAGAGCGTGGGAACGATCATTTGGACGGGGAAGTTAGTTGCTGATTGCCAGAATGCTCGCCTGATACGATCCGACAAACACATCGAAATCGCCGACTTCGTTCTGCTCCAGCTCCACTTGCGCCGCCAGCGAAGAACGCGCCCGTTCTTCAAATTTCGCCTGATCCTCGCCACTCAAGGGCTCGCTACGGAAAAACGCCGCATGTGCCCGGCTTTGACGCAGGGAGAACTGAGCGAAGCTTTCCTTGTGTTCCGCCATCGCCGCCAGCACTTGGGCCGAAGGTGTCAGCGAGGAATCCTTGACCTTGGCCAACTGCGCATCCAGCGCCTTGCTGTGCGCATCGCCGCCATGACTTTGATCCAGCATCGCCGCCAACGGAGCGATCTGCTCCAGCAACTCGCTGGCCCACTCTTTGAGGTCCACCGATTCACTGCCGCGTTTCAATTGCAGGCCCGGACGGCGACCTTCCTTGACCACGCTAAGGAAGTTCGAGGTGGCGTTGCCACAAGAATTATTGGTCAACAACGGGCTGTCGTTCAGCGCGCAATACAGCAGGAAGGCGTCGAGGAATCGTGATTCCTGCAGGTCGATGCCCATCGGCAGGAACGGGTTGATGTCCAGGCAGCGCACTTCAACGTACTGAATGCCACGGGCCACCAGCGCCTGAATCGGCCGTTCCCCGGTGTAGGTCACGCGTTTGGGGCGGATGTTGGAGTAGTACTCGTTTTCGATCTGCAGGATGTTGGTGTTGAGCTGAACCCACTCACCGTCCTGATGCGTACCGATCTCGACATACGGCGCATACGGCGTGGCGACCGCTTTGCGCAGGCTGTCGGTGTAGCTCGACAGGTCGTTGTAGCACGGCGTCAAACCGGCCTGAGCGTTGCTCTGGTAACCGAGGTCGCTCATGCGCAGGCTGGTGGCGTACGGCAGGTACAAGGTGTCCGGGTCAAGTTGTTCGAGCTGGTGCGAGCGCCCGCGCAGGAAGCCGGCGTCCAGCGCAGGCGAGGCGCCGAACAGGTACATCAGCAGCCAGCTGTAGCGCCGGAAGTTGCGGATCAGCGCGATGTAGGCCGAGGACTGGTAGTCGCGATCGGTGCCGACGAAGCCTTCTGCTTCTTTGAGCAGCGGCCAAAGCTTTTCCGGCAGGGAAAAGTTGTAGTGAATCCCGGCGATGCACTGCATGGTCTTGCCGTACCGCAGGGCCAGGCCCTTGCGATAGACGTACTTGAGCTGACCGATGTTGGACGTGCCGTAATAGGCAATCGGGATGTCTGCCTCGGCCGGCAACGGGCACGGCATCGAGGGGCTCCACAGATACTCGTTGCCGAGCTTGCTGTAGGCAAAGCGATGAATCTTGTCCAGGCTCGCCAAGGTATCTGCCGGGTCGGGCAGGGCGGGCGTGATGAATTCCAGCAGCGACTCGGAATAGTCGGTGGTGATTTGTTCGTTGGTCAGCGCGGAACCCAATTCTTCCGGGTGCGGCGTTTGCGCCAGGCGACCTTCACCTGTCACGCGCAGGCATTCACGTTCGATGCCGTGAAGGCACTGTTCGAGCAGAGAGAGGTTAGCGCGCTCGCCAAGCAGGGCCAGGCGGCGGTTGAGAAGTTCGCTCAAGTTGGATTCCTTCACGCGTCAGTCGCCCCAATATGGGGGTGGGCAAGACGGTCTACAAGGGTGAAGTTAAAACTGGCGTTTTCGCCTGGTTTTGAAACTCTCCGTAATCAATGTATGAGCGGGCTTGCTCGCGAAGAGGGCGTGTCAGTCAGCACAAATGCCGCCTGACACACCGCCTTCGCGAGCAAGCCCGCTCCCACAGGTTGCGTACTGGCGAAATTAACTCAAATCGATGACAACTAGCTACAGGACAGCGAACGTGCCTTGTGCTTTTGCGACCAGTTTGTCGCCCTGCATCACATCAGCTTCAACCACCAGCGTGCGGCGGCCCGGGTGGATCACCCGCGCCGTGCACATCACTTCACCGTCTGAAACGGCGCGGATGTAGTTGATCTTGCATTCGATGGTCGCGCTCTGCTGGTCAAAGCCGTGGGTGCTGGAACAGGCCAGCCCCATGGCAATGTCCACCAGGCTGAACAAAGCCCCGCCATGCAGCTTGCCGCCGCGATTGCGCAACTCTGGCGCAAGCCCGAGGGCAACTTGCGCCACCCCGGTTTCCAGGCTGTGCAAGCGACAGCCCAGTAGCTTGAAAAACGCGCTTTCGGTTAGCCCGGCGGGGATTTCCATCAGCGTTTCTTCAACTGCTTGGCGTTGGCGAACAGCGACGCCATCGCATTGTTGCTCGGGGCCGGCGCGGTTGTTTCCTTGCGCGGTGCGGTGTTCTGGGACTGGCGTGGCGCCGACCCCGGACGTGCACCGCGAGCGCCGTCGATTTTCTCGCCCGGGGTGTCGCTCATGCGCATCGACAGGCCCACGCGTTTGCGCGGGATGTCGACTTCCATGACCTTCACTTTCACCACATCACCGGCCTTCACAGCTTCGCGCGGATCCTTGATGAACTTCTCTGAAAGCGCGGAGATGTGCACCAAACCGTCCTGATGCACGCCGATGTCGACGAACGCGCCGAAGTTGGTCACGTTGGTGACGACGCCTTCGAGGATCATGCCCAGTTCGAGGTCCTTGAGGTCTTCGACGCCTTCCTGGAACTCGGCGGTCTTGAACTCGGGACGTGGATCGCGGCCAGGTTTTTCCAGCTCTTGCAGGATGTCGGTGACCGTTGGCAGGCCGAAGGTTTCGTCGGTGTACTTCTTCGGATCAAGACGCTTGAGGAAACTCGCGTCGCCGATCAGCGAGCGGATGTCGCGGTCGGTTTCAGCGGCAATGCGCTGGACAAGCGGATAGGCTTCCGGGTGAACGGCCGACGAATCCAGCGGGTTGTCACCGTTCATCACGCGCAGGAAGCCTGCGGCCTGTTCGAAGGTTTTCTCGCCCAGACGTGCGACTTTCTTCAGCGCTGCGCGTGTTTTGAACGCGCCGTGCTCATCGCGATGGCTGACGATGTTCTGTGCCAAGGTCGCGTTGAGACCGGAGATGCGCGCCAGCAGCGCCACGGAGGCGGTGTTGACGTCCACGCCGACGGCGTTCACGCAGTCCTCCACCACCGCGTCCAGACCGCGCGCCAGTTTCAGCTGCGACACGTCGTGCTGGTACTGGCCGACACCGATGGATTTCGGATCGATCTTCACCAGTTCAGCCAATGGATCCTGCAAGCGACGGGCGATCGACACGGCGCCGCGGATCGACACGTCCAGGTCCGGGAATTCCTTCGACGCCAGTTCAGATGCCGAGTAAACCGATGCGCCGGCCTCGGAGACCATCACTTTGGTCATCTTCATTGCCGGATATTTTTTGATCAGCTCAGCGGCCAGCTTATCGGTTTCGCGGCTGGCGGTGCCGTTGCCGATGGCGATCAGGTCGACTGAATGCTTGGCGCACAGGGCAGCAAGAATCGCGAGGGTCTGATCCCATTTGTTGTGGGGCACGTGCGGGTAGACCGTGGCGTGATCCAGCAGCTTGCCGGTGGCGTCGACCACGGCAACTTTGCAACCAGTGCGCAGACCCGGGTCGAGGCCCAGCGTCGCGCGCGGGCCGGCCGGAGCGGACAGCAGCAAGTCGTGCAGGTTGTGCGCGAACACGTTGATCGCTTCGGTTTCCGCGCCATCGCGCAACTCGCCCAGCAGGTCGGTTTCGAGGTGGGTGTAGAGCTTGACCTTCCAGGTCCAGCGCACCACTTCGCCCAGCCATTTGTCGGCGGCGCGGTTCTGGTTCTGGATGCCGAATTGCTGGCCGATCATGCCTTCGCACGGGTGCATGGTGCCCGGCAGTTCGTCGCCGACTTTCAGCGCAGAGCTGAGAATGCCTTCGTTGCGGCCACGGAAAATCGCCAGCGCGCGGTGCGACGGCATGCTTTTCAGCGGTTCGTCGTGTTCGAAGTAGTCGCGGAACTTGGCGCCTTCCTCTTCCTTGCCGGCGATGACGCGGGCACTGAGGGTGGCTTCCTGCTTCAAATAGCTGCGCAGTTTGTCCAGCAGGCCAGCGTCTTCGGCGAAGCGCTCCATGAGGATGTACTTGGCGCCTTCGAGGGCTGCCTTCACATCGGCCACGCCTTTTTCGGCGTTGATGAAACGTGCGGCTTCGGTGTCTGGCGTCAGGGACGGGTCGTTGAACAGGCCGTCGGCCAGTTCGCCGAGGCCGGCTTCCAGGGCGATCTGGCCCTTGGTGCGGCGCTTTTGCTTGTAGGGCAGGTACAAGTCTTCGAGGCGGGTCTTGGTGTCGGCGAGCTTGATGTCGCGCTCGAGTTGTGGGGTCAGCTTGCCTTGCTCTTCGATGCTGGCGAGGATGCTGATGCGCCGTTCGTCGAGTTCTCGCAGGTAGCGCAGACGCTCTTCCAGATGACGCAGCTGGATGTCATCGAGGCTGCCGGTCACTTCTTTCCGGTAACGGGCGATGAAGGGAACGGTAGAGCCTTCATCGAGTAGCGCGACGGCCGCTTCGACCTGTTGTGGGCGTACACCGAGTTCCTCGGCGATGCGGCTGTTGATGCTGTCCATAAAACCACCTGACAAATTGTGAAAGCAGGCTCGCAGGCGCAGAATTAAAGGCTCTGCGAGTCTGGTTGAGCGGCCTGGCCTGCGCCGCTGCCTGGATCAAAGGGCACCCCATTGACCCGTGAAATCGAACATTTACTGCGGGCGGCAGGGAAATAAATAGCGCCTGCCTGTAGTACCTGTCTGATGTTGCCTGACACAAAAGGCCGCGCATTATAACCAGCGTTCGGCCGTTCGGGGGCATCGCAGGCTGGAGTGGTAATGGCCGGTTTGCTGGCGGTGGAGGAAAAATCTGCTAACAATGCACTCGGTGCGTATAACGACAGCTACGCCATAATGCGCGCCGAGATCAAAGGAGCATCTAATGAGCAGCACTGCAAACACTGCTGAAGGCGAAAAAATTCTTATTGTTGACGACGATCCGGGGCTCAGCAGCCTGCTGGAACGCTTTTTCGTCAGCAAGGGCTACCGCGCCCGCGCCGTTCCGAACACCGAGCAAATGGATCGCCTGCTGGCGCGCGAAGTGTTCAACCTGGTTGTCCTCGACCTGATGTTGCCCGGCGAAGACGGCTTGACCGCTTGTCGTCGCTTGCGCACGGCGAACAATCAGATTCCCATCATCATGCTGACTGCCAAGGGCGATGAGCTGAGCCGCATCAAGGGCCTGGAACTGGGCGCCGACGATTACCTGGCCAAGCCGTTCAACCCGGACGAACTGATGGCCCGCGTCAAAGCGGTCCTGCGTCGTCAGTCGACACCTGTACCGGGTGCGCCGGGTAGCGAAGACGAAAGCGTGACCTTTGGTGATTACGTACTGTCGCTGGCGACCCGCGAACTCAAGCGCGGTGACGAAGTGCACATGCTCACCACCGGTGAGTTTGCGGTCCTCAAGGCATTGGTCATGAACGCGCGTCAGCCTCTGACCCGTGACAAACTGATGAACCTGGCCCGTGGTCGCGAGTGGGATGCCCTGGAGCGTTCCATCGATGTACAGATATCCCGTCTGCGCCGGATGATTGAACCCGACCCGTCCAAGCCGCGTTACATCCAGACAGTCTGGGGCGTGGGCTATGTGTTCGTTCCGGATGGCGCCGCCACCAAGTGATCGGTGATTTGCAGGAGCGGGTCTTGCGGGCGATATTGTCCGCAGACTCGCGATCTGCAATATGCGAGCATCGCTCGTTCCTGCCAGTGTGTAGCGGCTATCCATGAAAACCCCCGTTTGGTTTCCCCAGAGCTTTTTCTCCCGCACCCTTTGGCTGGTGTTGATCGTCGTCCTGTTTTCCAAGGCGCTGACCCTGGTTTATCTGTTGATGAACGAAGACGTGCTGGTGGACCGTCAATACAGTCACGGCGTCGCCCTGACGCTGCGCGCCTATTGGGCCGCCGATGAAGAAAACCGCACGAAGATCGCCGATGCGGCCACGCTGATCCGGGTGGTGGGGGCCGGTGTGCCGGAAGGTGAACACCATTGGCCGTACAGCGAAATCTACCAGCGGCAGATGCAGGCCGAGCTGGGGGCCGACACCGAAGTCCGGTTACGCATGCACTCACCGCCAGCGCTGTGGGTCCGTGCGCCAAGCCTGGGTGATGGATGGCTGAAAGTGCCGCTGTACCCGCATCCGTTGCGTGGGCAGAAAATCTGGAACGTGCTCGGCTGGTTCCTCGCCATTGGCTTGCTGTCCACCGCGTCGGCATGGATCTTCGTCAGCCAACTCAATCAACCGTTGAAACGTCTGGTGTATGCCGCAAGGCAACTCGGCCAGGGGCGCAGCGTGCGTCTACCTATCAGCGATACGCCCAGCGAAATGACCGAGGTGTATCGCGCCTTCAACCAGATGGCCGAGGACGTCGAGCAGGCCGGTCGCGAACGTGAGCTGATGCTGGCCGGTGTGTCCCACGACTTGCGGACTCCATTGACCCGATTGCGCCTGTCTTTGGAGTTGATGGGGGATCGCACCGATCTTACCGACGACATGGTGCGCGACATCGAAGACATGGACGCGATCCTCGATCAGTTCCTGGCGTTCATCCGCGATGGCCGTGATGAATCAGTGGAAGAAGTGGACTTGAGCGACCTGGTTCGCGAAGTCGCTGCGCCGTACAACCAGAATGAAGAAAAGGTGCGTTTGCGCCTGGAACCGATCCAGCCGTTTCCGTTGCGTCGGGTATCGATGAAACGACTGTTGAACAACCTGATCGGCAATGCTTTGCATCACGCCGGTAGCGGCGTTGAGGTGGCGGCCTATGTGTCTGGCGATACCGCCGCGCCGTATGTGGTGCTGAGTGTCATGGACCGTGGGGCGGGGATTGATCCTTCCGAGCTGGAAGCGATCTTCAATCCATTCACCCGCGGGGATCGTGCCCGGGGTGGCAAGGGGACTGGTTTAGGGCTGGCGATCGTGAAGCGGATTGCTTCGATGCATGGCGGGAATGTCGAGCTGCGCAATCGGTCCGGTGGCGGACTGGAAGCGCGGGTGCGGTTGCCACTGGGGCTGATGTTGCCTCGGGATGCGGTATAGCCGCAGCTGCAAGCTGCAAGCTGCAAGCGAAAAGCGAAAAGCAAGTCCTGCGTGGGACTGCCGTGTGCTTTTCACTTGCAGCTTGAAGCTTGCCGCTTAAAGCTGCTTTTCTACCCCTTCCCTTTGGTCCGCGTCATATTCGGCCCGCCATTCTTCTCCAGATGCTCGATGATGATCCCTGCCACGTTCTTCCCGGTGGTGGTTTCAATCCCTTCCAGACCCGGTGACGAGTTCACTTCCATCACCAGCGGCCCGTGATTGGAGCGCAGGATATCCACACCCGCCACCGCCAGCCCCATCACCTTCGCCGCACGCAATGCGGTCATGCGTTCTTCGGGGGTGATCTTGATCAGGCTGGCGCTGCCGCCCCGATGCAGGTTGGAGCGGAACTCTCCAGGTTTGGCCTGGCGCTTCATCGCGGCGATCACCTTGTCGCCGACCACGAAGCAGCGAATGTCGGCACCGCCAGCTTCCTTGATGTACTCCTGAACCATGATGTTTTGCTTCAAGCCCATGAACGCTTCGATCACCGACTCTGCCGCCGTTGCCGTTTCACACAGCACCACGCCAATGCCTTGGGTGCCTTCCAATACCTTGATCACCAGCGGAGCACCGTTGACCATGTCGATCAGGTCGGGGATGTCGTCCGGAGAGTGAGCAAACCCGGTCACCGGCAAACCGATCCCGCGGCGTGACAGCAATTGCAACGAGCGCAGTTTGTCCCGCGAACGGGCAATGGCCACGGATTCATTGAGCGGAAACACGCCCATCATTTCAAACTGACGCAATACCGCGCAGCCATAAAACGTTACCGATGCCCCGATCCGGGGGATTACCGCATCGAATCCTTCCAGCGGCTTGCCGCGGTAGTGGATCTGCGGCTTGTGGCTGGCAATGTTCATATAGGCGCGCAGTGTGTCGATCACCACCATTTCATGGCCACGCTCGGTACCGGCTTCAACCAGACGACGAGTGGAATACAGACGCGGGTTCCGCGACAGCACAGCGATCTTCATGCAACACCTGTTGAGGAGGTAGATACCGGGAACACCGGCTTGTCTTGTACGTACTTGATGCCCGGGTTGACCACCAATTGGCCGTGAATCAGGGCTTTTGAACCGAGTAACAGGCGATAACGCATGGATTTGCGGCAGGCGAGCGTGAACTCGACTCGCCAGACCCGATCACCGAGGGCCAGGGTGGTGCTGACCACGTATCGCTTCTGCGCGTGACCGTTGGAGCTTTTAATGGTTTTCATCGTCACCAGCGGTGCTTCACAGCGTCGATGACGTAATTGCACCACCGTGCCCAAGTGTGCGGTGAAGCGCACCCACTGCTCACCATCGCGCTCGAACGGCTCGATGTCGGTGGCATGCAGGCTGGAGGTGCTGGCACCGGTGTCGATTTTTGCCCGCAGGCCCGCGACTCCCAAATCAGGGAGCGCCACCCACTCGCGCAGACCGACAACGGTCAAATGGTCAAATGTCTTCAAAGTTGCTCAACCGGTAGAAACCGCTCGGCCCGCAAGCGACCGAGTTCGCGGTATTCACGCAGAATAATGGTTAAAAGGCGACAGATATCTACGGCCCGGATTTCCAGCCCCCAAGGGAGGTTCTGGAATGCGTGCATTGTAATCCGAGCCGGTGCAATTCTTGGTACGACTGAAACGGTAGTACAGTTCAGCAATATTTCAGAGCGAGGAAATTCCATGGCACAAAAAAATGAAGAGGACGACAAAGTCCGTCTCGATAAATGGTTATGGGCCGCGCGTTTTTACAAAACCCGTGCCTTGGCCAAGGCGGCGATTGAAAGCGGCAAGGTGCATTGCCGGGGCGAACGTTGTAAGCCAGGTAAGGAACCACGAGTAGGTGACGAATTCGTGATCCGCACCGGTTTCGAAGAACGTACGGTCGTGGTTCAAGCGTTGTCCATTGTTCGCCGTGGCGCGCCGGAGGCTCAGACGCTGTATGCCGAAACCGAGGCCAGCATCGCCAAGCGCGAAAACGCCGCTGCCCAGCGCAAGGCGGGTGCGCTGGGGATGACCACCGATGGCAAACCGAGCAAGAAACAGCGACGGGATTTGTTCAAGTTTCGCGGCAATAGTAGTGGCGACTAGCCTGATCAGGGCCTTTGACTGCGGCGGACTTGCAATTGGCTGGATGAGTAACCATATCGGGACATTCCCCGACGGTACAACGTGCTGATAAATAGCCACTCGTCGAAAATCACTACAACATCCGACTCCTTGGGCCATAAAGAGGGCCAATGGCGTCAGAGGCTTTGAACCCCAATTTTGATCAATTCAGATACCAGACCTATGACCGACCTACCGGATAACGACTTCACCCAACGCTTCATCTTCGATGACAGCGACACCCGTGGCGAGCTGGTCTCGTTGGAGCTCAGCTACGCCGAAGTCCTGGCCAAACACGCCTACCCGGAACCGGTCGCACAACTGCTCGGCGAACTGATGGCCGCCGCCTCGCTGCTGGTTGGCGCGCTGAAATTCGATGGTTTGCTGATTCTGCAGGCCCGTTCCGACGGCCCGATCCCGCTGCTGATGATCGAGTGCTCCAGCGAGCGCGACATCCGCGGCCTGGCCCGTTACGAGGCCGACCAGATCGCCCCCGACGCGACGCTCGCCGACCTGATGCCCAACGGCGTTCTGGCGCTGACGGTCGACCCGACCCATGGTCAGCGTTATCAGGGCATCGTCGACCTCGACGGCGAAACCCTGTCCGAGTGCTTCACTAATTACTTCGTCATGTCCCAACAGGTCGGCACCCGCTTCTGGCTGTACGCCGATGGCCGTCGCGCCCGTGGCCTGCTGCTTCAGCAACTGCCCGCCGACCGCTTGAAAGACGAAGAAGAACGCGCCGCCAGCTGGCAGCACATCACCGCGCTGGGCAGTACCCTGACCGCCGATGAACTGCTGAGCCTGGACAACGAAACCGTACTCCATCGCCTCTACCATGAAGAGCAGGTGCGTCTGTTCGATGTGCAGAAACTGCGTTTCCGTTGCAGCTGTTCGCGCGAACGTTCGGCCAATGCTCTGGTCAGTCTGGGTAAAGAAGATGCACAAAATCTGGTGGTCGAGCACGGTGGCAACATCGAGATCGATTGCCAGTTCTGCAACCAGCGTTACCTGTTCGATGCTGCCGATATCGCCCAATTATTCGCCGGTGCGGGCGTCGAGACGCCGTCAGATACCCGTCACTAAAACGGTTCAGCGCAGGTAAATTCACTGGTTAGTGCCGGAATTACGCCGTAACGACGGGAGGGCCCTACTTTTTTTGGGCGTTTCTGGCATAATCCGGCCCACTTTTTCTCGCGGTAGTAGTGCACGACTTTCTACTACAAAACGTTTGGAGCACTCGGCCACTGGCCGATGGGGAACCTCATGACGCAAGCCAATAACGCCGTGTACACCGATCTGAGTGTTGATGATCTGGTTAAAGAAGCCCTGAATCGCGGTGAAGGCGAGCTTGCCGATACCGGCGCGCTGGTTGTTCGTACCGGTCACCGTACCGGCCGTTCGCCAGTCGACCGTTTCATCGTTGAAGAGCCGACCACTCAGGCCGCTATCGCCTGGGGCCCGATCAACCGCAAGTTCCCGGCCGACAAGTTCGATGCCCTGTGGGACCGCGTTGAGGCGTTCAACAATGCGCAAGAGCATTTCGTTTCCCACGTTCATGTAGGTGCGTCCGCCGACCACTACCTGGCCGTAAAAATGACCACGCAGACTGCCTGGCAGAACCTGTTCGGTCGTTGCCTGTTCATCAACCCGGCCCAGTACAACCCGGCTGGCCGTGATGAGTGGCAGGTGCTCAACGTTGCCAACTTCGAATGCGTTCCAGAGCGTGACGGCACCAACTCCGATGGTTGCGTGATCCTCAACTTCGCACAGAAGAAAGTGCTGATCGCTGGCATGCGCTACGCCGGTGAAATGAAGAAAGCCATGTTCTCGGTGCAAAACTTCCTGCTGCCGGCCGCTGACGTGCTGCCAATGCACTGCGCTGCCAACATCGGTGAAGCGGGCGACGTGACCCTGTTCTTCGGTCTGTCCGGCACCGGTAAAACCACCCTGTCCGCCGACGAAAGCCGTTACCTGATCGGTGACGACGAGCACGGTTGGGGTGAGGGCGTGGTGTTCAACATCGAAGGAGGTTGCTATGCCAAGTGCATCGACTTGTCCGAGAAGAACGAGCCGGTTATCTGGAAAGCCATCAAGCACGGCGCAGTCCTGGAAAACGTCGTTATCGATGACGCCAAGCACGCCGACTACGACGACGTCAGCCTGACCCAGAACAGCCGCGCAGCCTATCCGCTTGAGCACGTTGCCAAGCGTTCCGAGAAGAACCTCGGTGGCGAGCCAAACGCTGTGATCTTCCTGACCTGCGACCTGACCGGCGTACTGCCGCCTGTGTCGATCCTCAGCGAAGAACAAGCGGCCTACCACTTCCTGTCCGGCTACACCGCACTGGTGGGTTCGACCGAAATGGGTTCCGGCAGCGGCATCAAGTCGACCTTCTCCACCTGCTTCGGCGCACCGTTCTTCCCGCGTCCGGCTGGCGAATACGCAGAGCTGCTGATCAAACGCATCCGCGGCTTCGGCTCCAAGGTCTACCTGGTCAACACCGGCTGGACCGGTGGTGGCTACGGCGTTGGCAAGCGCTTCAACATCCCGACTACCCGTGCGGTGATCGCAGCGATCCAGAGCGGCGCCTTGATCGGTGCTGAAACCGAACACCTCGACACCATCAACCTCGACGTGCCATTGGCTGTGCCGGGCGTTGAAACTGGCCTGTTGAACCCACGTAACACCTGGGCTGACAAGGCTGCTTATGATGAATCTGCCAAGGCGCTGGCCGGTTTGTTCGTTGAGAACTTCAAGAAGTTCGAAGTGAGCGACGCGATCAAGGCTGCCGGGCCGAAGTTGTAAGTGTTGGTTTGATGTAATGAAAAAGCCGCCCTTTGAGGGCGGCTTTTTTGTGGGTCGGTTTTCACCAATGACCGTACAACTGCCAATATTCCAGCTGAAAACGCGCTAAACGACCAGAATAATGGCACTTATGGGGTTGGCTAGATGCCTTCCAGTTTCTGTGTGTCCCATCGTTGCATCTTGATCGCTTGGTAGAGCATGTCGATGGTCAGCAGGACTTTGTCGCCGCGACCTTTGGCACGGCGCTTGAGGGATACGTCAAAGCCCTCAGGATGAAAGTAGCGATAGGCGTCGTAGTCCACGAAGTCGATCCCGAACTGCTCTTCCAGTGCTTCCATCAAATGCTGTGCATCGGCACCGTCACAACCCAGGTCGAAGTTGATCGAGGTGGTGAGGCTGATGGTTTTGCGTTCGGGCAGGCCGAGCTCTTCATGCAGCAACTGCATGAGCAGGTGCATTGTGTGGTCGTCGGGGAAGTTGGGGGCGAGGTTCATTGCAGGGGTGTCAGTTTGGGCTTGGATGGATCTTATAATTCACCAAGCTTGGGGGGAAGAGCGGGAGCAGATTGTGGCGGAGTGTCTTGTCGGTATTTGGCGAGCGCTTCTTCTCGTGTCAGAAGCGGCCTATCGAGGTCAGCCGGTGAGGTGTCGAATCCTGAGAGATGCAGACTGGCCAAGTAATTTGAGCGACGGACCTTTTCGTAGTGAGCTTGTTTATGTTTGAACGTTAATTCAGTCATCATAATTACCTCGGGCTACGAATGCTTGAATGCTGGGACAGGGGGAATTCAACAGTGCTGCACTGTTCAGCCGGCTAACGCATTCAACACATGGACCGGGTCATTATGTATGGCTTTCAGCAGGGCTTTGGCTGGCCCTGTCGGTTCGCGGCGGCCCTGTTCCCAGTTGCGCAGAGTGCCGAGTTGGACGTCGATCAACGCTGCGAATTTTGCCTGAGTCAGTCCAGTAGCCTTGCGAATCTCTTTGACTTGCAACGCATCCACATGGAATTCGCGGGAAGGCAGACGCTCACCCCGTACGATCTCGTCCATCTGTTGCACGCTTTCCATTAGCTCATCAAAAAACTTGCTCACGGTTATCTCCAGTGTTCGATTACTGCTTTCAATGCTTTGCGTTCATCGGCGGTCAGGTCGTGTTGTTCATTTTTAGGGTAGATCATCAACAGCGCGATCTGCGACGCTGAGACGAAATGGTAGTAAATCACTCGGGCTCCGCCTCGTTTGCCATGGCCCTTGGCCGCGACCCGCATTTTGCGAATTCCGCCTGTTCCTTCGATGATGTCGCCAACCGAAGGGTTCACCACTAATACCTTCTGTAAGGCGCTATAGGCATCGTCATCCATCAGCTCTTTGGCTCGACGGGTGAAGATCGGGGTTTCAACGAAAATCATCGGTAATGTACGCCACTGGCTTACTTTAGGGCAACGCTGATCTGACTTGAAATGCCTTTCATGTGATCAGCCACGACTAGTGGTTGATCGTTCTCACGTTGAGCGGGAGAACGATCTGTTCACGCAGCGTCAGGCAGGCGCTTTCCAGCCCATCATGCGTTGTTGGGCGACTTGCATCAGGTCGAAGCCGTCCTGAGTCAGCAGGTAAAGTGCGTGGGTGATGTGGGGGATGTCTTCGACATCGCCGTGTTTGAAGCAGATGCAGTGCAGGGTTTTAAGGAGATCGCTGGAGGCTCGGATGCGCTGCATGGCAGCTTCGAGGATGGCCTGGGGGTTGGCCTCTGTGTCGATGATCAGGGGCGGGGAATCGGTGAGGTTGGTTTGCAGTGGGCGGTAGCGATCAAAAAGAGGATTTAACGTTGTCACTGAGGAACACCTGTATTAGTTGGAAATGTGAGCTCTCTTTGTCGGGTGACCAAGCCCGAGTCGCTGAATGTGTCAGCGACGATCACGACTATAGGTGTGAGCCGCCGAGCAGCGATAGACGACAAGGGATCTGAAGCTGTAGGACCGGGATGAAGCTTTGATAGGGCGTTGCCTACAGACTTATTCCCAGCCGAAATATCTATCGTTTGGTGGCATTCAGGCCTACCGCGTTATCGTTCATCGCGGGCAAGCCTGATCCCCACAGGGATTTTCATCCGGGCATTAGCCAGCGGTAATTTTCGGCAGTCGTTGCCGGGCTATTTCGAGCAGTTCGTTGCCGTCCTGGGTCAGCAGGTATAACGCGTTGACGATATTTGGGATGTCGTCTGTATCAGCCTGTTTAAAGCACAGGCAATAAAGAGTTTCGAGCAGGCCGGTGGCGGCGCGGATGCGTTGTCGCGCGGCGTCGAGTATTTCGTGAGGGTCTGCGTCAGTGTCGATGACCAACACGGGTGTTTCGCTGTAACTGGTTTTGAGTGGGCGATAGCGGTCTTGCATGGGGTCCGTCCTGTTTTCAGCGGCGCGGCAAACTATAGGGGCGCGCATCCAGGCGTCGCAATACCGCGCAAATGGACGGGTTTTGTAGGGGGTTTATCGTCGATGTCACCTTTTGCCTACGTGTCCCCCGAGTTTTTTCCTGCCATACCCTTAGGGGGCGAATTTCCTACGAGCTTGTCAGGCGCAACGCTTCAAACCTCAGTAACGTGCGCGCCAGAATTTGTAGGACGTTTCGAAAAAGGCGAAGTGCTGGATGAGCCGAGTCTGAAACTACGCTTGTTTGTGCAGGGTTTTGACGGGTGAAATCAGACCGGCCCATGCTGCATGAGAGAGCAAGAGCCGGGTGTTTCAGGAGTAGAGGTTGGACGAGCCAGCTACGGGTGTCCGTGGGTGGTGTCGTAGCCACTTGACCCGCAGTTGTCAGGACGTTCGCCAGGCCTGTTGGGCGGAACACTCCAGGGAGTCACACGTCGCGAGCAACGGTGGCTCCGCGGGTGGTCCATCGCAGGCACTCAGCAGCAGGGAAGTCAGGATAAGCGCAACGGCCAAAATTGATTTTTGAAGCATGGTCATTCCTTGTTCAAATGCCGCGCCCATCAGGCGTCCTGCCGTGATGTGAAATGCGCAGACGGTTGTTTGCGAGAAAGACCTTACCGTCAGATTGAGCGGTCCTGCGAGGAACAAAGTGTTTCGTTTGTTTCATCCTGTGGCAAAGCCCCATAGAGCGACGCGGTATCATCCCGTATCGTTTTGGTCCCCGACCTTTTCTCGACTCGCGGCGTTTGCCAGCTAGGCTTTGGGCTTCGCAGCGGTCAACGGAGTGACAGCTTATGCACAACACCTTGGAACAGGTTTTCGGTTACCCACAGTTTCGACCGGGTCAGGAGGCAGCGGTCAGTGCAGTGCTGGCCGGGCGCTCGGCGGCGGCGATTTTCCCCACCGGTTCCGGTAAGTCCCTTTGCTATCAATTACCGGCCTTGTTGCTGCCGCACCTGACGCTGGTGGTCTCGCCGTTGCTCGCGCTGATGCAGGATCAACTGGCGTTCCTGCAACGCCACGGCATCGCGGCGGGCAGTATCGATTCGGCGCAGAGCCGCGACGACGCCAGTGATGTGATGGCTCGGGCCAAGTCCGGTGAGTTGAAGATTTTGATGATCTCGGTGGAGCGTCTGAAAAACGAGCGTTTCCGTAATTTCCTGCAGCAAGTCCCCATCTCGCTACTGGTGGTGGACGAGGCGCACTGCATCTCGGAGTGGGGCCACAACTTCCGCCCCGATTACCTCAAGCTGCCTGACTACCAGCGCCAGTTCAATATTCCGCAGGCGCTGCTGCTGACCGCCACCGCGACGCCCAAGGTCATCGCGGACATGGAAGCCAAGTTCGCCATCGCCTCGGAAGATGTAGTGACCACCGGTTTCTACCGGCCAAATCTCAACCTGTTGGTCGAGCCGGTACGCGGTCAGGACAAACGCCGACGTCTGGTCGAGTGGATGAGCGAACGCTCCGGTCAGCCGAGCATCGTCTACGTTACCCTGCAAAAAACCGCTGAGCACATCGCTGAACACCTGGGGCACAACGGCATTCAAGCCGAGGCGTATCACGCCGGTTTGCCCCACGATCAACGCGAAGCCATCCAGAAACGATTCATGGGCGGACAGTCCAATTGCATCGTCGCCACCATCGCGTTTGGCATGGGTATCGACAAGAGCGACATCCGCAATGTGGTGCATTTCGACCTGCCCAAATCCATCGAAAACTACAGCCAGGAAATCGGCCGTGCCGGACGTGACGGGAAGCCATCCGACTGCCTGGTATTGGCTAACCGCGACAGCCTCAACGTGCTGGAAAATTTCGTTTACGGCGACACTCCTGAACTGGACGGTATCCGCTGCGTGCTTGATGAAATGCTCGCCGCCGCGCCTGAGGGGCAATGGGAGTTTCTATTGGGGCCGTTGGCCGATCAAAGCAACATTCGCCAATTGCCGCTCAAGACCTTGCTGGTGCAGCTGGAGCTGCGCGGTTTAATCGCCCCGCGTTACGCCTACTACGCCGAATACCGGTTCAAGTATTTGCAGGAGCCGGACGCCTTGCTCGCGCGCTTCGAGGGTGAGCGCAAGGACTTCGTGGCCGCGATCATCCAGACCTCCAGTCGTGCGCGAACCTGGGCCACGGTGAATTTCGATGCACTGTATGAGCAGCATCAGGCGGAGCGAAATCGGGTGGTCAAGGCGCTGGATTATTTCCAGGAAAAGGGTTGGGTCGAGCTTGAAAGCAAGCAGATGACCGAGGTCTACAGCCTGCTGCAAACGGGCTTTGACAGTCAGGCGTTGAGTGCCGAGCTGCACGCTTATTTCACCCAACACGAACGTACGGAAATTGCGCGGATTCACGCGATGCTGGATTTGTTCGCCACCGACCACTGCCTGGGCTTTCGCCTGGCCGAATACTTCGGTGACGAAAACGCACCTCGGCAATGCGGGCATTGTTCGGTATGCCACGGGCAGGTTGCGCGACTGCCGGCACCACCGGATTTGCCAGCGCTTGTGGATAAAAACTTTGAAGCGCTGTGCGGCGACTTTATCCACAGGCATGAACAGCACACCGGCAGCGTTCCTTCGGCTGAGCGTGTGACGCGTTTCCTGTGCGGGATTAGTGTGCCGTTGTTTACCAAGATGAAGGCGCGGACTATTTCCGGGTTTGCGGCGATGGAGGATTATCCGTACGGCGAGGTACGCGGTTGGGCCGAGGCACATCTGTGAAGTTGATGTACGACCGCTTCCTCAGCGGTCGTTCAAGCATCGTTATTAAGTTCGCCGTAGACATCGGCCAATAGCGACTGAGCTTGTTGCTCGAGAAAGTCGAAGACCTCCTCCTGAATCGATCCTTGGTATTGCTTGCGGCGG
Organism: Pseudomonas sp. GM21; assembly: GCF_000282215.1. Lineage (GTDB taxonomy): Bacteria > Pseudomonadota > Gammaproteobacteria > Pseudomonadales > Pseudomonadaceae > Aquipseudomonas. The sequence continues at coordinate 30,284 of NZ_AKJS01000192.1, read as the reverse complement.
CCTTTGGAAACAATGCCGTTTTGATCCAGGCACTGCATGACTAACCTGGACAAAAGATTGCCTCGAACGTCGTAGTTTTCGTTCACAACCTTCACGAGTGTATCGAACCGCTGAAGAAAGTCGGTTTCCTCTCTCAGCTCTACCTCGAGGGCCCGTTTAGCCATTTCCATTGTGAAGGCTACGCAATCGGTGGCATCCCAGTAGCGATAGATGCTGGCGTCACCAATGAAGTTGAAGCTCATTGTTTCCGCATCAATCCAGCGAACATCCCAGAATTCACGAACGGGCTTTGAGAAAGATTGCAGCGCTTCCAGATAATGTTGTTCTTCGCGCTTCATAGCGACCGAAACAGGTAGCAAGAGACCGTTTTCGAGAGCGCCGCTTCGGCACAGAGCCAAGTGGATGAGGAAGCGTGAAAGACGGCCATTGCCGTCCATGAACGGGTGCAGAAAGACGAAGCCAAAAGAGGCGATGCCTGCGGCCACAAGAGGATCGAGTTGCTCTGGCGCTCTGTTGGCGAACGTCATCAACTCTTCCATCAATTCACGACAGAGCCCTGGGGCCGGCGGCACGTAGGTCACGCCAGCTGCGCCGCGAAACGAATTGCTCAGGTGATTCTGTTCGTGACGGAATGCGGCTGCACGATCGAAGGGGTTAGAGATCGTGCTGTTTTGTAACGCAACAAGATAATCTTCGGTAAGTGGCTGACGCTCATGTGCCTGGCGGAGCAGTTGTACAAATCGTTGTGCTTTCTGCTCGCTGGGAGCTTCCTTCTCTATGGCAAACGAGTTTTCGGTTTCGCTGAGATACGCCCAACTGATCGCCCGATCCATCATCTCTTTTGGAAGGGCGCCAATAAAGGCTCTTGATCTACCCAGAATGTCATAGTCGAGCAAGGACTGAATCTCTGTTGTGCGCTCGACTGTCGCGCAATATCGAAGTGTGCCAAGGCCATTGAAGTCGACTCGCCAGCGCGAGTTTCGTACTGATGGCCCGGTGACGTAGTTGTCCGGGGCAAATAGAAAAGTAGCGGTACCGCGAGGATTATCGGGATAGTCCAGGTGCTGACCGGTGAAAAACTCCCAGAGGAAACAGATTTTACGTAGGTAAGCGCTACTGGGAGCCTTGGTAATGGCTTCGACCAGTATTTGGCCATCAATATGAGGGAGTGCCTGAGCCAGAATGGCGAGATTGACGCCCTCATGTTTTAGGGCAAATATGATGTGAGCCAGATAGTCATCTTCCGCTGGCGCAACGCTCTGCGGTACTGACAATGCACCGCCGATTTTCTCCAGGCGGGTAACCGGCTGGATGATCGCTGGCCGCTTCACCTCGATAGCTTTCAGATCCAGCGCATCAATCAAATGGGCGTAGCCCACTCGGTTTCCCATCGGCAGTTCCCCCGTCCGGATAGATTTTTTTTACCACGCCAAGTTTTTTTTTAAAATCGGCGAAGCTGGCAAGAAAATTTTAACCTGATTCAAGCTGTTGGCTAGCGCTCATTTCACTCCTATTGAGTACTTCCAGAGTTCTGTATCCCAAAGGACTCGGACTTCTGCTGTGAGAATGGGGCTGCAATGGGTATCTCATCCATCCGCTGAATGTCGCTCATCACAGGAATAAATTTCAAAAACGCACGACGCCTGACTATGGTGGTGGCTGTCTTTGGATCGCCAACAAGAGAGCAAATCATGAGCCAGACGCCATTCAACATTCAGCGCGCCGCCGTCATCGGTGCAGGCACCATGGGCCGTGGCATTGTCATGTGTCTGGCGAACGCCGGGGTGCCGGTGCAGTGGGTGGATAACAATCCGCAGATGCTTGAACAGGCGTTGGCCACGGTAGCCGAAACCAACGCTCACAATGTGCGCCAAGGGCGCATTGATCAGGCCGAAGCTGACGCGCGCATTGCGCGAGTGACCGCAGCGGCGGACTACGTATCGATCCGCGACGTCGATCTGGTCATCGAGGCTGTGTACGAAAACCTCGAACTGAAACAGAAAATATTTCGCGAGCTGGACGGCCTGCTGAAACCCGAAGCAATACTGGCCAGCAACACCTCGGCGCTGGACATCGACGCCATCGCCGCCGCCACTCGCCGTCCGCAGCAGGTGCTGGGCCTGCATTTTTTCAGCCCCGCACACATCATGAAACTGCTGGAAATTGTCCGTGGCGCCCAGACTGCACCGGCAGTCCTGGACGCAGCGCTGGCTCTGGGCAAGCGCATGGGCAAGGTCAGTGTGGTGGCGGGCAATTGCGACGGTTTCATCGGCAACCGCATGCTCAATACCTACGTGCTCGAAGCGCGCAAAATGCTGCTTGAGGGTGCTTATCCTTATCAAGTGGATGCGGCGCTGCAAGGTTTCGGTTTCGCCATGGGGCCGTTCCGCATGTACGACGTGGTGGGCGTCGACCTGGGCTGGCGGGCTCGGGAACTGGCGGGCACGGGGCAGGATGCGCCGGAAGTCCAGGTGGACAACCGGTTGTGTGAACTCGGGCGCTTCGGTCAGAAGTGTGGCAACGGTTATTACCACTACGAGCCGGGCAGTCGTCAGGCCGAGCACGATGTGGAAGTGGATGCGCTGGTGTTGCAGGTCAGCGAAGGGCTGGGCTTCCAGCGTCGCGAGATAAGCGCTGAGGAGATTCTTGAGCGTTGCCTGCTGGCACTGGTCAACGAAGGCGCGAAGATCCTTCAGGAAGGCATTGCGGCGTCTGCGCACGACATCGATCTGGTGTACCTCAATGGTTATGGGTTCCCGGCGGCGAAGGGTGGGCCTATGGCGTGGGCGGATCAACAAGGCTTGGCGGACATTCATCAGCGCTTGATGGCACTGGAAACCCGACAGGGTGATCACTGGCGTCCGGCACGCTTGATCGGGGAATTGGCAGAGGTGAGTAAAGGGTTTGCGGATCGATAAACTTCAGCCACTTCAAGACGAGAGCTGCGCATGAATCAACGCACCGACTACCCACACTTCCAGCCCATCACCACCCGCTGGCACGACAACGACGCCTACGGTCACGTCAACAATGTCACCTACTACAGCTTCTTCGACACGGCGGTGAACACTTACCTGATCGAAGTCGGTGGCCTGGATATCCATGACGGCGAGGTCGTGGGTTTTGTCGTGAGTTCGGCGTGCGATTACTTTGCCTCCATCGCCTTTCCGGACCGGATCGAGATCGGCTTGCGGGTTGGCAAGCTGGGCAACAGCTCGGTGCAATACGAATTGGCTGTGTTCAAGCAAGGGGAAAACGAAGCTTGTGCGGCCGGGCGCTTCGTGCATGTCTTTGTAGATCGTGCTTCAAATCAGCCGGTATCGATTCCGGCCGGATTACGTGGAGCGCTGGAACGCCTGGTGGTTTAGACGGGGCAAAAAAAATCGCAGCCCCAGGGCTGCGATTTTTTTAACTACCGATTAACGAGGCGATGGAAGCCTCAGTGGCGATAGTATTTGTGTTTGTGCTTGCGATGGCCATAGGCATGGCCACGACCTGGATGGCCGTCACGGTAGTAACGACGATCACCATGGCCACGATAGGAGCGACGATCATTGTCACCGTCATCATCATCGTATTTATTGCCCATGTAGTTACCCAGCGCGCCACCGGCGCCACCGCCTGCTGCCGCGCCGATCAGGCTGCCTGTGGTGCCGCCCATGTTGCGACCGACCACGTTACCGCCTGCCGCGCCCAGCGCACCACCGATGGCGGCTTCGCCACGGCTGTGTTTGTCTGCGCCGACTGCGCTACCACCCGCGCCGCCCAGGGCCGCGCCGATTGTGGAACCTGTACTGCCGCCTAACGACTGACCGACGACCGAGCCAAGAACCCCGCCCAATGCGCCGCCCACACCGGCTTCGGTGTTGCCGCCAGCAGAAGCAATGCCACTGAACAAGCCAAGGGACAACAAGAGAATCGAGGAGAACTTCATGTAGGAACCTCAAGGGGATGACGACGCGATCCTGAGGCCGTGTCAGAGGCGTGACAATCGAAATCCGACGAGTAACACGACTTGTGCACAATTCTATAAGTTACTGTTTTTTAGACGGAACTTAACTGTTTTTCGCCGGTCTTTAGTTACTTCGCAAAGGCCGTTTCTATACAGGAACGGCCTTTTTTGTGGGCGATTGGAAAGTGTCCGGAATATGATCATTCCCACGCTCAGCGTGGGAATGCCTCAATGGACGCTCCGCGTCCGCTTTGGGACGCAGAGCGTCCCGGATAGCATTCCCACGCAGAGCGTGGGAACGATCACGCCGCGTTAAGCCGACCTTGCCAAAATCAGCCCGGTCTCACTCGCCATTTCCAACCGGATCGACACGAATTTCGACGTTGGTGTATGGCTGCCATCCCCGATGCTTTCCAGCGGCACCAGCGGATTCACTTCCGGGTAGTAAGCCGCCGCTTGCCCCGCGGGAATATCAAACGCCAGCAGTGTGAAGCCTTTCACCCGACGCTCACGCCCGTCATCCCAGATCGAAACAATGTCGGCTTTCTGTCCCGGTTTGAAACCCAGGCGAATGATGTCAGCTTCGTTCACAAACAACACGTCGCGCTGGCCTTTTACTCCTCGGTAACGGTCGTCGAGACCATAAATCGTGGTGTTGTACTGATCGTGGGAACGCATCGATTGCATGATCAAATCCGGCAGTACGCCAGTAGCGCGGGTGCGCTCGTGAACCAAGTCTTGAGGCAGGGCATTGGGACGGAAATTGGCCCGGCCTGACGGTGTGTTCCATTTACGCGCACCGGCACTGTTGCCGAGATAAAAACCGCCCGGATTCTTGATCTTTTCGTTGAAGTCCCGAAAGCCTGGAATCGTGTCGGCGATCAGATCGCGGATACGGCCGTAATCGGCCACCAGCCAGTTCCAGTCCACCGGTTTACTGCCCAGGGTCGCGGCGGCGATACCGGCAATGATCGACGGCTCCGAGCGCATCCGGTTCGACAATGGCTGCAATTGGCCGTTGGAGGCATGGACCATGCTGAACGAGTCTTCCACGGTCACCGCTTGCGGGCCTTCGGTTTGTATATCGATGTCAGTGCGGCCCAGGCACGGCAGGATCAATGCATCTTTACCATGTGCCAAATGGCTGCGGTTGAGCTTGGTGCTGATCTGCACCGTCAGGTCGCAATTGCTCAACGCCTGGAAGGTGCGCGAACTGTCTGGAGTGGCTTGGGCGAAGTTGCCGCCCAGACCGATAAAGACTTTGGCGCGACCTTCGGCCATGGCATGGATCGCCTCGATCACGTTGTGGCCATTGTCACGCGGTACCTTGAACTGGAAGCGACGCTCCAGCGAATCGAGGAACGCTACCGGTGGACGCTCGTTGATGCCCATGGTCCGGTCGCCCTGCACGTTACTGTGGCCACGCACCGGACACAGACCGGCGCCCGGCCGGCCGATGTTGCCGCGCAGCAGCATCAGGTTGGCGATTTCCTGGATGGTCGCAACCGAGTGGCGATGCTGGGTGATGCCCATGGCCCAGCACATGATCACGCTCCTGCTCTTGGCATACATGCGCGCTGCTTGCTCGACCTCCACCAGGGGCAGGCCAGACTGTGCGACGATTTGCTCCCACGGCGTATCGTCGACGGCGGCCAGGTATTCCAGCACGTTGGCGCTGTGTTCGTTGAGGAAGTCGTGGTCGAACACGGCAGCCTCACCGGCCTTCTGTGCGTCGCGCTCCCATTGCAGCAGGAATTTCGCCATACCGCGCACAATCGCCATGTCGCCACCGAGGGCTGGACGGAAGAACGCGGTGTTGGTGGGCTTGTCACCGTTGGTGAGCATTTCTATCGCGTGCTGCGGGTGCTGAAAGCGCTGCAGGCCCCGCTCTTTGAGCGGGTTGATGCAGATAACCTGGGCGCCGCGCTTCACCGCTTCACGCAACGGTTCGAGCATCCGGGGATGATTGGTGCCGGGGTTCTGGCCCCAGACGAAAATCGCATCGGCGTGTTCAAAATCATCGAACGTCACGGTGCCTTTGCCGACGCCGACACTTTGCGCCAACGCCACACCACTGGCCTCGTGGCACATGTTCGAGCAGTCGGGGAAGTTGTTGGTGCCGTAAGTGCGCACAAACAGTTGATAGAGGTACGCCGCTTCGTTGCTGGCGCGGCCCGAGGTGTAGAACTCAGCCTGGTTCGGGTTCGACAGGCCCCGCAGATGCCTGGCGATCAAGGCGAACGCCGCTTCCCAGCTGATCGGCTTGTAGCGATCGGTTTCGACGTCGTAGCACATCGGCTCGGTCAAACGACCCTGGTACTCGAGCCAGTAATCGCTTTGTTCCAGCAACGAACTGACGCTGTGTTTGGCGAAAAACGCGCCATCGACACGGCGTTTGGTCGCTTCCCAGTTCACCGCTTTGGCACCATTCTCGCAGAACGCCACCATGCCGGCTTCCTTGGAATCGCCCCAGGCGCAACCAGGGCAGTCGAACCCGCCGTTCTTGTTGGTCTTGAGCATCATGCGCAGGTTTTTCAGCGCGTTGTCGCTGGTCAACCAGGCCCGGGCAACGCTGGCCAGTGCGCCCCAACCACCGGCCGCGCCTTTATAGGGCTTGTAGCGGGGGACGGGTGTCTGGTCGGCTTGTTGATGTTGGCTCACGCTTGAGTCTCCAACGCTGGGCTGTAGACCCGCGGCGCATTCTTCTGGGGTAGATGGATGAGATTGAGGTTGTGGCGACGGGCCCATTGCACGGCAAGGCCCGTGGGCGACGACAGGCTGACCAGGGTCTGGATGCCGGCACGCAAGACTTTCTGAATCAATTCGAGGCTGCAACGGCTGGTGACAATCGCCAGGCCGCCAGTCGTCGGGATCTTCTGGCGGATCAACCCGCCAATCAGTTTGTCGAGGGCGTTGTGCCGGCCGATGTCTTCACGGCCCAGCAGCAATTCACCCTGATCATTCATGAACACCGCCGCGTGCACCGCGCCGCAATGTTGACCCAGCGGTTGGAATGCGCCGATGCGTTCGCGCAGGCCATCGAGCCATTCGGCGGGCGGCAGCGGCGCGCCGGGCAACACCTTGAGGTCGGGCAATGCCTGCTCAACCGCTTCCACGCCACAGAGCCCGCAACCGCTCGTGCCGGCCAGTTGCCGCCGCTGCAGCTTGAGGTTCCAGAAGGCGCGATTGGCGATGGTCACTTGCGCGTACTGTGCCGATCCTTCACCGGTCAATTGCAGGTCATAGATGTCAGTCACGTCTTCGATAATGCCGCTGCCGAGACTGAAGCCGACGATGAAGTCTTCAAGGTCCGTCGGCGTCACTAGCATGACGGCCTGGCTGATGCCGTTGAAGGCGATCGCCAACGCCACTTCTTCGGCCAGCGCGGTGCTGGCCGATTCGGTGTATTGAAGGTCACAGAAACTGTAGGTCTGGCTTGCGTCTGGCGCGGGCGTTTCGAGTGCGGGCGCCGCGCAGCCGGGGCGCTTGGTGTTCATGAGGCATCACCGACGGGATTAGTCAGGTTTAAGCCTAGGCGCGTCAATTGGTCGCGTCTAATCGCTATTACTGATCTACCGATAGATGACGTCGATCAAGAGGCTGTCAACGATTTCTGATAGATCGCAAAACAGGCTTCCGCCAAGGCCGAGCGTGGGGCGCTGCGACGCATGATCAACCCCAGCCGTGCGAGGGTTTGCGCGTTTTCGATGGGGTGCAGGCGCAAGTGATCGGTGAGGTTTTCCAGACCGCCGTCCAGCGGCATCACCGCGCAGCACATGCCGCCATGAACCGCTTGTAACAATTGGTGCACCGCGTCGGTTTGCAGCAGTGGTTGGGGTGACAGGCCGCGGCTGTGGAAGTTGTGGTCGATGGACTGGCGAAAGTGCATGCCACTGGTGAGCATTCCCAGCGGCATTGCGATCAGCGACTCCCAGCTCAAAGGCGCTTCGCCGAAACTGAAAAAGCGCTGATCGTAGAGCAGGCCCATGTGGGTTTCACTGAACGCCAGCGAATCGAAGCGCTCGTTGTCCAGGCGCTCCAGATAAGACACGCCGAGGTCCAGACGATTGTTCGACAGCTGCTCGAGAATTTGCTCGGAACTCAGTGCCGAGAGTTCGAAGCGCAAGTTCGGGTGTTCAGCGTGCAAGCGTTGCATCAGCGGCAACGGATCGAAACTCGACAGCGGCACCACACCCAGGCGCAACGTACCGACCAGGTTGCCGCGACAGGCCGCGGCTTCAGCCTGCAAGCCGTCATAAGCCGCCAGCACGGTGCGCGCCCAGGCCAGCACACGTTCACCCGGTGCGGTAAACCCTTCAAAGCGCTGACCACGATTGACCAGCGGCAACTCGAGTTCTTCTTCGAGGCTGCGCAAGCGCATGGACAGGGTCGGCTGGGTGATGTGGCAGCGGGCGGCGGCCTGGCCAAAGTGCCGGGTTTCGTCGAGGGCGATGAGGAATTTCAGTTGCTTGATGTCCATCTTCGCTCCAGGGCGCGGTGAAGGAGGGGATTCTAGCGCTTGCACCCGATCAACGTCATTGGTCGGGTTGGAGCCGGGGGTTACCCGCTTGGTCTACGCTTTTGCGTCTGGAAACCAAACCCAAGGAGAGTGCACCATGAGTATTTTTAGCTTTGTGAAGGAAGCCGGCGAAAAACTGCTCGATCTGCTGACCCCCGGCAACGCCAATGCCAGCGAGCAGTTGAAGGAACACATCAGCAAGGTCGGCTTGGGTAACCCGAATGTACAGGCCACGGTGGATGGCGACACAGTGACCGTGACCGGGGAAGTCGGCAGTCAGGAAGAGAAGGAAAAAATTCTGCTGGCGGTGGGCAATATTGCCGGTGTGGGCAATGTTGATGACCAGATCACCGTGACCGGGCCGGTGGCGAAGGCTGCGGTGTTTGTCACGGTGGTGAAGGGTGACACCCTCAGCGCGATTTCCTTGCGCGTGTATGGCGATGCCAACAAGTATCAAAAGATTTTCGATGCCAACAAGCCGATGCTCAAGGACGTGAACAAGATCTATCCAGGGCAGTCGTTGCGGATTCCCGAGTAACCCTCAAGACCGTGTGATGGCCTTCGCGGGCAAGTCACGCTCCTACAGACGACATAAAACCTGTGGGAGCGTGGCTTGCCCGCGATGCAGACGACTCGGTCTAAAGCCCTGCAATCAAATCCCGATAATCCCCCACCGCCGCAAACTCCGCCGTGTCCTTGGGCCCTTTGCGACTGTCCGGCTCGCTCACCGCCAACAGATGCGCCACGCCAAAACGGCGGGCACTGCGCAGGATCGGCAACGTGTCATCGATAAACAGGCTACGCGCCGGATCAAAGCCGATGTCCGCCTGCAACGCCTCCCAGAACTGCGCATTCTCTTTGGGGAAACCGTAATCATGCGAGCTGATCAAACGCTCGAAGTAGGGCGCCAGTTCAATCCTTTCCAGCTTCAATGACAGCGAATCCCGGTGCGCATTGGTAATCATCACCACACGCTTGCCCGCCTGTCTGACTGCCGCCAGAAAGGTATCAGCATCCGGGCGCAAGGCGATCAGGTGCGCGGTTTCCAGTTTCAGTTCGCGCACCGGCAGTTTCAATTCGGCGCTCCAGAAATCCAGGCAGTACCACTGCAACTGGCCGGCATTACGTTCGAACAGCGGCTGCAATTCCAGCTCGGCCATGGTCCGGCTCACCCCATGCAGCTCGGCGTAACGCTGAGGCAAGTGCTCCATCCAGAAATGATTGTCGTAATGCAGGTCCAGCAGCGTGCCGTCCATGTCCAGCAGAACGGTGTCGATGTCGCGCCAGGGCAGCAGGGACATAAAAAACTTCTCCAGCGGTAAAAGAGATATCCAGAGTCAACAAACAGGATAGGCCGGGTATAGTAGCGCGTTCACGCCAAGGAGCTTTTCATGCGCCAGAAACCCACCGTACTTGCCCGCGAGATCGTCGCCACCAGCCGTTTGTTTTGTGTCGAAGAGCTGAAACTGCGCTTTTCCAATGGCGTGGAGCGCACGTACGAGCGTCTGGTCGGCAAAGGCGCGGGGTATGGCGCGGTGATGATCGTGGCCATGCTCGATTCGGATCATGCGGTGTTGGTCGAGGAATACTGCGGCGGCACGGATGAATATGAGCTGTCTTTGCCCAAAGGCCTGATCGAGCCGGGTGAAGACGTGCTGGCGGCTGCTGTGCGTGAGCTCAAGGAAGAAGCCGGGTATGGCGCACGACAGCTGGAGCATCTGACCGAGTTGTCGTTGTCGCCCGGTTACATGAGCCAGAAGATCCAGGTGGTGCTGGCCACCGATCTGTATGAAGAAAGCCTTGAAGGCGACGAGCCCGAGCCGATGGGCGTAGACAAGATCAATCTGCGTGAGTTATCCGCCCTGGCGCAGAACCCGCGCTTCACCGAGGGCCGTGCCTTGGCGGCACTGTATCTGGCCCGTGACCTACTGACCCAGCGTGGGGTGTTTTTGCCATGAAGTTGAATTTTCCCCATCCGTTGATGGCGCCGGTGATCGAACTGGCATTGACGGCTGGCGAAGCGATTCTGCCGTTCTGGCGCATCGATACTGCCGTGACGTCCAAGTCTGATGATTCTCCGGTCACCGCCGCAGACCTCGCGGCTCATCATTTGATTCTGTCCGGTTTGACCGCGCTGGACCCAAGCATTCCGGTGTTGTCTGAAGAAGACGCCAACATCCCACAAAGCGTGCGTGCCGGATGGCAGCGGTGGTGGCTGGTGGACCCGTTGGACGGGACCAAGGAATTCATTACCGGCAGCGAAGAGTTCACCGTCAACATCGCGCTGATCGAGCAGGGGCGAGTGGTGTTTGGTGTGGTGTCGGTGCCGACCAACGGGCGTTTCTATGTCGGTGGTGCGGGTTTGGGCGCCTGGCGCGGCGACAAGGGCAGCCAGCCATTGCCGATCCAGGTTCGCGAAGTGCCTGCAGTGGGAGAGGCGTTTACCGTGGTCGCCAGTCGTCGACATTCGAGCCCGGAACAAGAGCGCTTGCTGGCTGGGTTGAGCGACAGTCTGGGTGAGTTGCAACTGGCCAATATCGGCAGTTCGCTGAAGTTCTGCCTGTTGGCGGAAGGGGCGGCGGATTGTTATCCGCGCCTGGCACCGACTTCGCAGTGGGACACGGCAGCGGCGCAAGGCGTGCTGGAAGGAGCGGGCGGCGAGGTGCTGGACTTGAGCGGTGCGCCGTTTTGCTATCCTGCACGGGAATCGCTGTTGAATGAGTTCTTTTTGGCGCTGCCGGCGAAGGCTGCGTGGCGCGAAAAATTGTTGGCGTTGGCACGGGCGTAAAGATCAAGGATCGCAGCCTCGTTTCACTCGACAGCTCCTACAGGAGGGATGCGATTTTCTGTAGGAGCTGTCGAGTGAAACGAGGCTGCGAATAAGATCGTTCCCACGCTCTGCGTGGTAACGCCTCTAGGGACGCTCCGCGTCCAGTGACGCGGAGCGTCACGGGCTGTATTCCCACGCGGAGCGTGGGAACGATCAGTTACCGGTGAAGGACGTACTGCCCGGTAAACTTCACCGCATCCTCATCACTGCCGACATTCACAATCCGTGAATGCAGCGTCAATCGCGCTCGCCCATAGCGCTGATACATCGCCAAAAACTTCTTCCACACTGCCGCACTCGGCGCCTGGCAAATCGCCGTCGCGTCCTGGGTCACCGGTAGCGGATAGCTGATCTGCCCTTCCTGAATCACGATATGCCCGTCTTCAATCCCTTCCTCACGCAAGCGCAAATGCAGCCAGCCCCAACCCGCCAGCACCGCGCCGCAATACAAACTGCCACCGAACATGGTGCTTTTGTGATTGACGTTGGCCTCCAGTGGCAAGTACAGGCGCAGTTGCTGGTCGTGCCAGTCGAGCACTTTGATGCCCATGGCCTGCGTCAGGGGGATGTCGCGATGGAGAATGGATTCCAGGTGACGACTGTCGCGGTTCATGCGCGGGCCTCTTGGTTGAAAATGATGATTTAACGGTCGCTCAATCGAGATCGTCAGCAGGGCTGCTGGAGCCGCCGGCGAAATTCAGCCCGTGTTTGCGCAGCTTGTCGTGCAAGGTCTTGCGCGGGATGCCCAGCGCTTCAGCGAGGCTGCGCACGGAGGTGTGAGGGCGTGCCAGTTCGGCGGCAATCAGGTTTTTTTCGAAGTTTTCCACTTGTTCGCTCAAGCCGCCGTTGAACCCCTGAACCGGCATACTGGTACCGCCCTCCGGCATAGTATTGTCCAGCGCCAGTTCCAGGCCCAGGGCGAAGCGTTCGGCGGCGTTTTGCAATTCGCGTACGTTGCCGGGCCAGGTGTGGCGCAGCAGCAGGGCGCGTTGTCCCGGTTGCAGCTCATGGGGCGGCAAACCGTGGCGTGCGCTGGCTTCATCGGCGAAGTGCTGGAACATCACCAACGCATCTTCGCCGCGCTCGCGCAGTGGCGGAATACGCAGCGGCGCGACGTTCAGGCGGTAATACAGGTCAGCGCGGAAACGTCCTTGATCGGCGGACTGGCGCAAGTCTTCCTTGGTCGCGGCGATGATGCGGATGTCCAGGGGGATCAACTGATTGCCGCCCAAACGCTCGACGACGCGCTCCTGCAACAAGCGCAGCAATTTCACCTGCACGTCCAGGCTCATGCTCTCGATTTCGTCGAGGAACAGTGTGCCGCCGTTGGCGAATTCGAACTTGCCGATGCGGCGCTTTTGCGCCCCGGTGAAGGCCCCGGGCTCGTGACCGAACAGCTCGCTTTCCACCACAGACTCGGCCAGTGCGCCGGCATTGATCGCCACGAACGGACCATTACGACGGTTCGACAAATCGTGCAACGCCCGGGCCACGACTTCTTTGCCCGCGCCGGTTTCACCCAAAATCAACACATCGGCCTTGGTCGCGGCCAGTGCGCCAATCTGCTCGCGCAGACGCAGCATCGGCGCCGATTGCCCGACCAGTCGAGTGCTCAATTCATTGCGATCACTCAGGGCCAGACGCAGGCTGCGGTTATCCAGCACCAACCGGCGCAAGTCCAGCGCGCGGCGCACGCTGTCGAGCAGGGCGTCGCTGGCGAAGGGTTTTTCCAGGAAGTCATAGGCCCCGGCGCGCATGGCTTGTACCGCCAGCGGTACATCGCCGTGACCGGTGATCAACAGCACCGGCAGCTCCGGGTCCTGGGCATGCAGTTCGGTCAGCAGTTCGAGGCCGTCCATGCCCGGCATGCGAATGTCGCTGACCACCACGCCCGGCCAGTCACGCTCCAGTTGCGCGGCCAGGCCTTTGGCTTGCGCCAGCGGCAGGATTTTCAGGCCGGCGAGGTCCAGGGTCTGGCTCAGGGCCTGACGCAGATGGGGATCATCGTCGATCAACACGACCTGAATGCGGCTGTCGATGGTCATGCACTTCGGTCCTCGGACGGTTGCAGGCTCACGCCCGGTGCGCCTGCGCGCAATTTCAGGGTAATCAGGGCGCCGCCTTCCTTGTGGTTGGCGAACGACAGTTCACCACCGAAGGCACGCATCAGGGTTTCGCAAATCGCCAACCCCAGCCCGAGCCCTTGAGTGCGGGTCTTGGTGGTGTAGAAAGGTTCGCTGGCGCGCCCCAGGGCTTCCATGCAAAAGCCGGGGCCGTTATCGCGAATGTACAGATTGACGCCGTCAGCGGTGGATTGGGCACTCAACCAGAGTTTACGCGGCGGGCCTTTTTCAGTCAGCGCATCGAGGGCGTTGGCCAACAGATTGCCGAGTACCTGACGCAGCCGCGTTTCCCCGGCTTCGACCCACAGCGTCGCGGCGGGCAAGTCGCGGATCAGCTCGACTTCCATGCTGCGTCGGCGCTTGGCCAGCAACGCCAGCGCGTCATCCAGCGCCGGTTGCAGCGCAACGCTTTCCGGCGCATGGCGATCACGTCGGGCGAAGGCGCGCAGGTGGGCGATGATCGAGGCCATGCGCCCGGTCAGTTCGCTGATCAGTTTGAGGTTGCCGCGAGCATCGTCGGTGCGTTGATGATCGAGCAGCACTTCAGCGTTTTCCGCGTAGCTGCGAATCGCCGCCAGGGGCTGATTGAGCTCATGGCTGATGCTCGCCGACATGGTTCCCAACGCTGATAATTTACCGGCCTGGACCAGATCATCCTGCGCGCGCACCAACTCCTGCTGGGCGTGTTCGCGCTCCAGCACTTCCTGTTTCAGGCGCCGGTTCAGGCCTTCGAGGTCGCTGGTGCGCTCGGCGACCCGGCCTTCCAGTTCGCGCCTGGCCTTGGCTTCGAAGGCGATGCGCTCGAGGTAATGACGGCGGCGCTGCATCATCAGCCCGAGCAACAGCATCAACACCAATAGCGCTGCGCCACCGATGGCGACCACCGTGCGGACAGGGCGGTTGATCAAGGTGCGCGGGGCGAGGATGCTGACGTTCCAGCCGGTTTCGGCGATCTGCCGCGTTTGTGTCAGCCAGGCATTGGGATTGAGCTTCAACGGTTTTGGATCGCGGGTCGGGTACGGTTGAATCGCGGTAATGGCCTTGTTTTCTTCTTCGGTCAACGGGCGGGTTGAGCGAAAGCGCCACTCCGGCCGCGACGTGAGAATGACCACACCGTTTTGGTCGGTCAGCAGCAGCTGCTCCGGGGTTTTTCCCCACAGGCTTTCGGTGTGGTCCAAGTCGACTTTGACCACCAGCACGCCGATGACCTTTTCGCCATTGCGAACTGCGGCGGCAAAGAAATAGCCGCGTTTGGCCGAGGTTGTGCCCAAGCCGAAAAACCGTCCGAGTCGCCCGGCCATGGCTTCGCTGAAATAGGGCCGGAAAGAAAAATTACGCCCGACGAAACTGTCGTGCTTGTCCCAGTTGGATGCCGCCAGCGTCTTGCCGCTCGTGTCCATCAAGTACATGACTTCGGCACCGGTTTGGGTGCTGATGTTTTTCAGTAAGCGATTGGCATTGCCTTGGGTGACGCCATCATCGGGCGCGCCGAGTACCGCACGCAGGGCCGGCAGGTCGCCGAGGATTTGCGGCAAGACCTCATAACGGTGCAGCGTGCCCAACAGGTTGGCGACGTACAGGTCGAGGGTCTGACGGTTCTGCCCGGCCAGTTCGCTGCGATAGTAACGCTCGGCCAAATGCTCCAGCGGCCACAGTAACGGCGCCAGGCACAGCGCCAGCAGGGCGAGGCTGCGCCAGCGGGGTCTGCGAGGGAGGGTTGGAGTCATGAGCATCGGGCGCCTGGGGGTACAGGCGCATTATGCCTAGGCTTGCCCGGCAAGACACTCGCGCAGCGCAGTTTGCCAGTCAGGCTGACAGACGCCCCATTCGCGCTGCAGACGACTGCAATCGAGGCGAGAGTTCAGTGGCCGGGCTGCGGGTGTCGGGTAGTCGCTGGACGGAATCGGCAGCAGGTTGGCGCACGGCTTACCCTGTTCCCGAAGCGCATCGCCAATGGCCTGGGCGAAGCCGAACCATGATGTTTCACCCTGAGCTGTGAGGTGATACGTGCCCCAGGCACCGGCCTGTCCCGCTTGCCAGCGTTCAATCAGGGCGAGGGTGCTTTCGGCAATCGTGCCAGCCCAGGTGGGCGCGCCGATCTGGTCAGCGACAATGCGCAATTCCGGTTTTTCTTGCAGCAGACGTTGCATGGTCAGCAGGAAGTTGCGGCCGTGGGTCGAGTAAACCCAGCTGGTGCGCAAGATCAGGTGCAGGCCTTGAACCGCCGTGATCGCCTGTTCGCCGGCCCGTTTGCTCTTGCCATACACGCCGAGCGGATTGGGCACATCGTCTTCGTTGTAAGGCGCGGTCTTGCTGCCGTCGAACACGTAATCGGTCGAGTAATGAATCAACGGGATGCCCAGCGCCAGCGCCTCTTCAGCCAATACACCCGGGCCGGTCGCATTGATGGCAAATGCCTGCGCAGGTTCGCTCTCCGCCTGATCGACAGCCGTGTGAGCCGCCGCGTTGATGATCAGGTCGGGACGAACACGCTGGACCTGCCGACGAATCTGTTCCGGTTGAGCCAGATCAAGCTGATCGCGCCCCAGCACGATCAATTCACCGACATCACCCAGGCGACGCTGCAACTCACGGGAGACCTGACCGTTTTGACCACTGATGAGTATTCTCATGGAAACAGATCAGCCTCTAAAAAGAGCTGACTGTTCTGATCCTTGGCCGACAACTGTGGGGCTTCTTCCAGTTGCCAATCAATGGCGAGGGTCGGATCGTCCCAACGAATGCTGCGTTCGGCAGACGGTGTGTAGTAATCCGTGGTCTTGTAGAGGAACTCGGCAAAGTCGCTGAGCACGACAAACCCGTGGGCAAAGCCTTCGGGCACCCAGAGTTGCCTGTGGTTGTCGGCGGACAACCGCACCGCCTCCCATTTGCCGAAATTCGGCGAACTGCGACGGATGTCTACCGCCACATCGAGCACTTCACCGACGGTCACGCGCACCAGTTTCCCTTGGGTGTTTTGCAGTTGGTAGTGCAGACCACGCAACACGCCCTTCTGGGATCGGGAGTGGTTGTCCTGAACGAACTGGGTGTTCAGCCCCGTTGCATCTTCGAACGCCTTGGCATTGAAGCTTTCGTAGAAAAAGCCGCGCTCGTCACCGAAGACTTTGGGCTCGATGATCAATACACCGGGCAAGGCGGTTTCAGTCACCTTCATTGTTCTTCCCCCACCAACTTGAAGAGGTATTGGCCGTAACCGGTCTTGCCGAAATAACTGGCGCGCTCGAGCAGAAGCTCGCGGCTGATCCAGCCATTCTCGTAGGCAATCTCTTCCAGGCATGCAACTTTCAGGCCTTGGCGATGCTCGATGGTCTGCACGTACTGAGAGGCTTCGAGCAGGCTGTCGTGGGTGCCGGTATCCAGCCAGGCGAAACCGCGACCAAAACGCTCGACCTGCAAATCGCCGCGTTGGAGGTAGGCGTTATTGACGTCGGTGATTTCCAGTTCGCCGCGAGGCGAGGGTTTCACGGCCTTGGCGATGTCGATCACGTCGTTGTCGTAGAAATACAGCCCAGTGACGGCGTAGCTGGATTTCGGTTTTTTCGGCTTCTCTTCGATCGACAAGGCACGGCCTTCGCCGTCGAAATCAATCACGCCAAAGCGTTCGGGGTCGTTGACCCAGTAGCCGAACACGGTCGCGCCAGAAGGGCGTTTTGCCGCGTTTTTCAACTGATCACCGAAGTGCTGACCATGGAAGATGTTGTCGCCGAGGATCAGGCACACCGGATCGTCGCCAATAAATTCTTCGCCTATCAAAAAAGCCTGGGCCAGACCGTCCGGCGACGGTTGTTCGGCGTAGCTGAAATTGACCCCGAACTGACTGCCGTCGCCCAACAGGTTGCGGTACTGCGGCAGATCCTGAGGTGTGGAAATCAGCAGGATGTCCTTGATGCCGGCCAGCATCAGTACCGAGATCGGGTAGTAGATCATCGGCTTGTCATAGACCGGCAACAGCTGTTTCGATACGCCAAGCGTGATCGGGTGCAAACGCGTACCCGAACCGCCTGCCAATACTATGCCTTTCATCATGCGAGCAGTTCCTTGGTAGTGATGGCGCCCAGTCGTTCGCCCTGATAGCTGCCGTCCTGAACACGGTGGCACCACTCCAGGTTATCCAGATACCACTGAACGGTTTTGCGCAGGCCGGTTTCGAAGGTTTCTTCGGGTACCCATCCGAGTTCGCGTTGGATCTTGCTGGCGTCGATGGCGTAGCGCTGGTCGTGACCGGGGCGGTCCTGGACGAAGGTGATCAAATCGGCGAAATGCGCCACGCCTTCCGGTTTTTGCGGCGCCAGTTCTTCGAGCAGGGTGCAGATGCCACGCACCACGTCGATGTTTTTCTGTTCGTTGTGACCGCCGATGTTGTACGTCTCGCCGACCACCCCTTCGGTGACCACTTTGAGCAGCGCGCGGGCGTGATCCTCGACGAACAACCAGTCACGCACTTGCAGGCCGTTGCCGTATACCGGCAGCGGTTTGCCTGCCAGAGCGTTGAGGATCACCAGCGGGATCAGTTTCTCGGGGAAGTGGAACGGCCCGTAGTTGTTCGAGCAATTGGTCAGCAATACCGGCAAGCCGTAGGTGCGTTGCCAGGCGCGGACCAGGTGGTCGGACGCCGCTTTGCTGGCGGAATACGGCGAGCTTGGCGCGTAGGGCGTGGTTTCGGTGAACAGATCGTCGACGCCGTGCAGGTCGCCATAGACCTCATCGGTGGAGATGTGATGGAAACGGAAGGCGCTTTTTTCAGGTTCGGCCAGGGTCTGCCAGTAGGCGCGGGTTGCTTCCAGCAGGCTGTAGGTGCCGACGATGTTGGTTTGAATGAAATCCGAAGGACCGTCGATGGAACGATCTACATGGGATTCGGCCGCCAGGTGCATGATCGCGTGCGGCTGGAAACGCGCCAGGATTGCGCTCACGGCCGCCTGATCGACGATATCGGCTTGCACGAATTCATAGCGGGTGTCGGAGGCAATGCTGGTCAACGATTCGAGATTGCCGGCGTAGGTCAGTTTGTCCAGGTTGAGCACTTCGTGCCCCGTGTTCCGGATCAGGTGACGAATCAGGGCAGAGCCAATGAAACCGGCACCGCCGGTGATGAGAATACGCATGTTGGCCAGCCTTTTTTCGTAAGACAAGTGGATGAGCATAGCTTGTCGGCAGGAGCGGGGTGGTGCAAGAGGGTTGTTGGTCGTATTTGAGATTCACAGCGTCAACGGGGGGTTGATTATCGATCGATGCAGTGGCGATATAAGCGCCTAATAACATTTCAGAGGTCGTTGTATGCCGCTCGCCACGTTGATTCACCGCGCCAGTTTGCCTAGCCCGATAGTGTCTGCGCAGCAAGCGCTTGAGCTGCTGGAAGGGCATTACGGGCTGAGCGGGACGTTGCAGGCTCTTGGCAGCCAGCAGGATCTCAACTTTCGCGTCGACAGCGACCGGGGGCGATTCGTCCTGAAAATCTGCCGTGGCGATTATGCGGCGCTGGAACTGCACGCCCAGCATGCGGGGCTTAAGCATCTGGGCGAGCAGTCCGGGGTGAAGGTGCCGCGAGTGATCCCGGCCAAAAACGGTGCTGATCTGCTCACGCTGGACGTCGCGGGCCAATCGGTGCACGTGCGCCTGCTTGACTACATCGAAGGCCAATCGCTCACCCACCTGGATCATCTGCCGGGAGCCGTAGTAGCCGGTTTCGGCCAGCTATGCGGTGAAATGGACCTGGCGCTGGCCGTTTTTGAACATCCGGGCCTTGAGCGCACGTTGCAGTGGGATGCCCGCCACGCCAATGCTTTGATCGGCCATTTGCTGCCGGTCATCAAGGACGACGCGCAACGCCGGGTGATCGCCGATGCCGCCGAACGCGCCGAGCGTCATCTGCAACCGTTGGTGGACAAGTTGCCGGTGCAGGCCATTCACATGGACATCACCGACGACAACGTGGTCTGGCAGCGGGATTCGCAACGCCAATGGCAATTGCAGGGCGTGATCGATTTCGGCGACCTGGTCCGCACCTGGCGCATTACTGATCTTTCGGTGACGTGCGCGGCGTTACTGCATCACGCCAACAGCGATCCGTTCTACATTTTGCCGGCGATTGAGGCCTATCACGCGGTCAATCCGTTGCAGCCGGCAGAACTACAGGCGCTCTGGCCGTTGATCGTCGCGCGTGCGGCGGTGTTGGTGCTCAGCGGCGAGCAGCAGGTCAGCATTGATCCGGGCAACCAGTACAGCCGTGACAACCTGACCCATGAGTGGGAAATTTTCCGCGTGGCCACGTCGGTACCGCTGGAATTGATGGAGGCGGCCATTCTGACGTCGGTTGGCCAGAGCCTGCCGAGTATTGGCAGTGAAGGTTTCGCACCGTTGCTGCCGAGCCTGGTGGGACGAGAGTTTGCCTTGATTGATCTGGGTGTCCTCAGCCCGCATTTCGAGGCGGGTAACTGGGAGCAGGAGGGGATTGATCAGCAGTTGCTGACGCAAGCTGCGCAGACTCACGGTCTGGCAGCCAGTCGATATGGGCAGTATCGATTGTCGCGGACTCAGCCAGACAGTGCGGCCGAACCCGACACGTGCCCGTTGCACGTCGAGTTGCGAGTGCCCCACGGTACGGCGGTCGAATCACCGTTTGCCGGTGTGGTTCATCAACCGTCGGCGGGCGTGCTGCAACTGGACGGCCCGCAATTGAGCGTGCGGTTGTGGGGTGTGACACCGTCGCTGCACACTGGCGCGGCGCTGGTCAAAGGTCAGGTGTTGGGCTCGGTCAGCGGACCGCTGATCGTGCAGATGTGCCGAGGCACTGCTTTCAATGCACCGTTTTTTTGCACACCTTCTCGCGCCTTGGCCTGGCAAGCCTTGTGCCCGTCGCCGGCCGCGTTGCTGGGACTGGCTTGTGATGCGCAAGAGGAACTCGATTCGCAGACTTTGCTGGCGCGTCGCAGCGCCAGTTTTGCCCGTACCCAGAAGCACTATTACGTCGACCCGCCGCGCATCGAACGCGGCTGGCGCAACCACCTCATCGACATGCAGGGCCGTTCCTACCTCGACATGCTCAATAACGTCGCGGTACTCGGCCATGGCCATCCGCGCATGTCGGCAGTCGCCAGTCGTCAATGGTCGTTGCTCAACACCAATTCGCGCTTCAACTATGCAGCGGTCGCCGAGTTTTCCGAGCGTTTGCTGAAGTTGGCGCCGGACTCCATGGACCGCGTATTCCTGGTAAACAGCGGCAGCGAGGCCAACGATCTGGCGATTCGCCTGGCATGGGCTTACAGCGGCGGGCGCGACATGCTCAGCGTGCTGGAGGCCTATCACGGCTGGACGGTGGGCGCCGATGCGGTGTCAACGTCGATTGCCGACAACCCCAAGGCCTTGAGCAGCCGTCCCGATTGGGTGCATCCGGTCATCGCTCCGAATACGTATCGCGGTGAGTTCCGTGGCCCGGACAGCGCGCCGGATTACGTGCGCAGCGTTGAGCACAATCTCGCGAAAATCACCGAGCAAAAGCGTCAGTTGGCCGGTTTCATTTGCGAGCCGGTGTACGGCAATGCTGGCGGGATCTCGTTGCCACCGGGCTATTTGCAGCAGGTCTACGCAATGGTTCGCGCACAGGGTGGCGTGTGCATCGCCGACGAAGTGCAGGTCGGTTACGGGCGCATGGGCCATTTCTTCTGGGGCTTTGAAGAGCAGGGCGTGGTGCCGGACATCATCACCATGGCCAAAGGCATGGGCAACGGTCAGCCGTTGGGCGCAGTGATCACGCGTCGGGAAATTGCCGAAGCACTGGAGGCCGAAGGTTATTTCTTCTCTTCAGCGGGCGGCAGTCCGGTGAGTTGCCAGATCGGCATGGCAGTGCTGGATGTGATGGAAGAAGAAAAGCTCTGGGAAAACGCTCAGGTGGTGGGCGGCTATTTCAAGGAGCGCCTCGAAGCGCTGATCGATATTCATCCGCTAGTGGGTGCGGTGCATGGCTCCGGTTTCTATCTGGGTGTCGAACTGATCCGCAACCGCGACACACTGGAGCCGGCGACCGAAGAAACCACGGCGCTGTGTGATCGCTTGCGTGAACTGGGGATCTTCATGCAACCGACCGGCGACTTTCTCAACGTCCTCAAGATCAAACCGCCGATGGTGACCTCGCGCCGGAGCGTGGATTTCTTTGTCGACATGCTCTCGAAGGTGCTCGCAGAAGGCCTGTAAACACATCTCTCCTGTGGGAGCGAGCCTGCTCGCGATGGGGCAAGATCAGTCGACAACAATGTTGAATGTTCGACCGCTATCGCGAGCAGGCTCGCTCCCACATTGGTACGGTGAAAACTCGATAGATATCGGCGTTTGCGCAAAAAAATATGACAGATGGCATGTTTCTGGCTTCTAAAGTCGATATTTATCGTCTATAAAGTCATCACTGCCTCGCTATGGTCGATCCACAGTCAGTGCTTCCCATTTCTGTCATGGGTCGATGCCACACTCGACCCCAAGCCTTGCTCAGGAGCCGATTCATGAGCCGTATCGTTACCGTCGCCGCTACCCAGATGGCCTGTTCCTGGGACCTTGAAGCCAATATCGAAACCGCTGAGAAGCTGGTCCGTGAAGCGGCGGCCAAGGGGGCGCAGATCATTTTGATTCAGGAGCTTTTCGAGGCCCCGTACTTCTGCCAGAAGCCGAACCCGGATTACCTGCAACTGGCCACGACCGTTGAAGACAACGTTGCCATCAAGCACTTCCAGAAAGTCGCCAAAGAGCTGCAAGTGGTGCTACCGATCAGCTTCTATGAATTGGCCGGTCGCGCGCGTTTTAACAGCATCGCGATAATCGATGCCGACGGCTCCAATCTCGGGATTTATCGTAAAAGCCATATCCCGGATGGCCCTGGTTACCACGAGAAGTATTACTTCAACCCGGGCGATACCGGTTTCAAAGTGTGGAACACCCGTTATGCGAAAATCGGCGTGGGTATCTGCTGGGACCAGTGGTTTCCCGAATGCGCACGCAGCATGGCGTTACAAGGCGCGGAAATTCTGTTCTACCCGACCGCCATCGGCAGCGAGCCACACGACAAGACCATCTCCTCCCGTGAACATTGGCAGCGCGTACAACAGGGCCATGCCGGTGCGAACCTGATGCCGCTGATCGCCAGCAACCGCATCGGCAACGAAGAGCAAGATGGCTACGACATTACTTTCTATGGCTCGTCGTTCATCGCCAACCAGTTCGGCGAAAAAGTTCAGGAGCTCAACAAAACCGAAGAAGGTATTCTGGTGCACACTTTTGACCTCGACGAGCTGGAGCACATTCGCAGCGCGTGGGGTTCGTTCCGTGATCGCCGCCCGAACCTTTACGGCACACTGAAAACTCTCGACGGTTCCCTGGAGTCCTGATTGTCATGACCACTTTGCACACCACGCCTCGCGCCGACGGCTTCCATATGCCGGCCGAATGGGCACCACAGACCCAGACCTGGATGATTTGGCCCGAGCGCCCGGACAACTGGCGCCTGGGTGGCAAACCGGCACAAGCCGCACACGTGGCGGTGGCGAAAGCCATCGCGCGTTTCGAGCCGGTGACCGTCGCGGTATCGGCGGGCCAATACGAAAACGCTCGCGCCCGTCTCGATGTGCCGAATATTCGTGTGGTGGAAATGTCCAGCGATGACGCTTGGGTTCGCGACACCGGCCCGACCTTTGTCATCAATAAACGTGGCGAAGTCCGGGGTGTGAACTGGGATTTCAACTCGTGGGGCGGTTTTGACGGCGGTCTGTATTCGCCGTGGAACCGAGATTCGCAGGTCGGCGGCAAAATCCTTGAGATTGAGCGCAGCCAGCGTTATCGCACCGAAGGCTTCGTGCTCGAAGGCGGTTCGATTCACGTCGATGGCGAAGGCACCCTGATCACGACCGAAGAATGCCTGCTCAACCGCAATCGCAATCCGCACCTTGATCGTGCGGAGATCGAAGCAGTACTCAGCGCCAATCTGGCTGTGGATAAAATCATCTGGCTGCCGGACGGCCTGTTCAACGACGAAACCGACGGCCATGTGGATAACTTCTGCTGTTACGTGCGCCCGGGTGAAGTATTGCTGGCCTGGACCGATGACCCGCAAGACCCGAACTACCCGCGTTGCCAGGCGGCAATGAACGTGCTGCAAAACAGCACCGACGCCAAGGGTCGCCCGTTCACGGTGCACAAGATGCCCATTCCGGGGCCGCTGTATGCGACCGAAGAAGAGTGCGCCGGTGTGGATCCGGTGGACGGCACTCAGGAGCGCAATCCGACTGTTCGTCTGGCCGGTTCTTACGTGAACTTCCTGATCGTCAACGGCGGGATTATCGCACCGAGCTTCGATGACCCGCTGGACGGCCCGGCAAAAGAAATTTTGCAGACGCTATTCCCGCAACATGAAGTGGTGATGGTGCCAGGCCGGGAACTGTTACTGGGAGGCGGTAACATCCACTGCCTTACCCAACAACAACCGGCGCCGCACAAAGAGTGAGTGCAGTTGTAACATCTTGAGATGGTTGCAAAAATTGCTGTGCAGAGGTTAACCCTCCTGCGCTACATGAAAAGCCCGCAGTCCTGAAGGACTGTGGGCTTTTTTGTTTGCGCTTTTCGACAGCACGGAAACATTGGCACAGCTCTTGTATCAGTAAGCGCGTGAAACAGGGAGGGGGGGAGAACTGCGATGTTCTGTCATAAACCTTGGAAAAGTTAGCCGCTCACGAACCAGGAGAGAGCGCTGAAATGAACGCCGAAGTAAATGTAGTGAGCGAGCGGGCGTTGCATCCCCTGGCAATTAATGGTGAATCGCTCCAGGATCTTGGGCACTGGTTGAAGTCCAATGGAATGCGTCAGATCAGTGCACCTGATCCGCGCCGGACGATGATCGAGCGCTACCCCGCTGGTTTATTCAGCGAAGCGGAACTGGAAGCGTTGTGGGATGTGATGGAAGGATAAGAAGAAAAAACAAAGGATTGATAAAGCGCTGCCGGGATGGCGGCGCTTTTTTATGGGCGATGACTTTGCGAGCTACAAAAAATCCCCTGACGGGTTCGTTGGTTTTTACCTCGACACAGTAAAAAAGCACTGAAAACGGCTGTTTTCAGTCGTAAAAGTCGACTCAAAGCCGCTTCAAACGCCGTTTCAAGCCGTGCTTGAGAAGCCTGAAATTCTTTCTCATGGACGCAAATTCTGTGCTCTCTAGATTAGGTAGCTAAATGCACGGAGATTTTAAAAATGCTCGTTTTGAATAAAGAAGTGGGCGAATCGCTACGGCGCGATAAATACGTCAACGTCAAAAGTAGTGATTTCAATTTATTCGGACACTTCTCCGACTTCGTCAGATTGACGCGAAGTTGGGAAAACATGGAGCCAGACAGTTACTACGGTCAGGCCGAGGCGGGCAATCGGTATCGCCGCTACAGCGACTTCGAATACAACCCTGTTACGCGCGAACTGACCCAGCTGGAACACCGCGCTTACGTTCAGTCCAAGGCCAACAACAGCTATGTGGGCGGAATGGTGCGGCACTTCCAGGACTTCTCCGATGAAATCATCCATTCACCGGTGATGCGCAGCCTGATCGACACCGATTTCGACGTGTACAAAAACGTCCTGCCACCGGAACTGCACGACGAAATCTGGCAGTGCCAGATTCACCAGATCCGTATCGAGATCAAGCCAGGTAAACAATTGGAAATCACCCCGGAAGGTATTCACTGCGACGGCTACCCGTTCAGCGGCGTACATTTTTGGGGGCGTAATAATGTGGAGGGGGCGGAGAGCCGCTTGTACAGCGCCCATGAACAAGAGCATTTGGCGTCGACAACGTACACGGACATTCTCGATACCACTTACTTCCTTGACCGGGACATGCGCCACTACGTCACGCCGGCGCGCAATACCCATTCCCACAACATGGCCTATCGACAAATTCTGGCGATCTCCTTCTCGCGGCCCGGGACCGCTTTTGACATTGTTCGCTGAACAGCTCGACCCCACGAACCTTTCCGAGTGCCCTGCACCGGTGATGTTGCGACGCACGACGGCCAAAGATGCACCGCGTCTGGAACGCTTTTTTCGGCAATTTGAAGAGGTGTCTTTCTGCGAATGGCAGGACGCCAGATGCCTGCGCGGGGTGTTGGTGCAAAAGACCACCACCTCGTTCATCGCGCTGGACCTCAGTGGCGAAATCGTCGGCGCGGTGCTGGGCGGCATGCTGGGCAGTCGCGGCACCATCAACCACCTGGCGGTGAGCCCGATGTACCGCAGCCAGGGCGTCGGTCAACGGCTGGTTGAAGCGGCATCGGCGGACATGAAACGTGTGGGCGTGCTGCGCATGTTCCTGTTTGTCGACGATGCGAACCTCGCCGGCCAACGCTTTTGGAGTGCCCAGGGTTTTTGCGAACCGCGCGGCGAAAGAACATTAGAGAGGGATCTATGAATGAGACGTCCAGCAGCCAGCCGCTGATGGTCCGGCCACCGCGTTCGCGCACTTTTGCGGAGGCCAGCCCGGTGGTGGCAGGTTATTTCACGGTGGCGTTTGTGTTCGGCCTGATGGCGGTCAATGCCGGGATGCCTTTATGGTTGCCGGTCGCCATGTGCCTGTTCGTTTACGCGGGCGCTTCGCAGTTTGCCGCCCTGGCGCTGATTTCCAGCGGTGCGTCGCTGACCACCATCGTCCTCACCACGTTTCTGATCAACGCGCGGCACATGCTGATGTCGGTCTATATGGCCAAGGCGTTGCAGGCGATGGGGCTCAGTCGACTTGAGCGTTGGTGTTATGCGGGAGGCTTGACCGATGAATCGTTCGCTTTCCACAGCGTCAAACTGGGCAAAGGTACGCCGGTCAATGTGCGATACCTGATCGGCTTCAATCTGTATTGCCACACCTCATGGGTGCTCGGCGGGTTGCTCGGGGCGATTTGCGCGCAGTACGCGGCGCATTTGATCAAGTATCAGCTCGACTACGCGCTGACGGCGATGATGCTCTATGTGCTGGTTTCTTTGTGCAATACGCGTAACAAACTCATCGCCGCACTGGCCGCCGTCGCTTGCATGGGCGCGCTGAGCCTGGTCGGCAGTTCGCCGTTCAACGTATTTATCGCCACCTTTGTGGGCTGCGGGGTGGGTGTATGCCTGACCAAACGTTCCTGATTCTGGTCGTTGTGCTCATGATGGCCGTGACGTTCCTGCCACGAGCGCTGCCGCTGCAAGTGAACACCGACCATTGGCCGCCCTTCATTGCCCGGGCGCTGGAATACTTGCCCGTGGCGATCGTCGCTGCCATCAGCCTCACGCCGTTGTTAATCAAGGATCAACACCTGCAGCTCGATCGCCCGGAATTTTATGCCGCGATTCCGACGTTGTTATGTGCGTACTTCAGCAAAAACCTCTTTCTCTCCGTTGCGGTGGGAACGGCTGCGTACATTGCGCTCGGCTCGTTCCTGTAGCGGCAGGTCGACCACATCTTGCAAGGCCTGGCCCGACAACTCAGGGTTATTGACCGCCAACCGGACTTCGAGGGCATCTTCGAAGCCAGGGAAAATGGTCAAGCCGTTACGTTGGGCCGCGTCACGAGACACCATGCCGAGGCCATCCATCTGCGTGATCAGCGACAGCGTCAGCGTCTCGCTGCAGGAATAGACCATCCGCTTGTTCGACTCGTAATTGCCAAGGCCGGCGTCGAGAAAACGCAAAAAACTGTGGGAGTACGGACAATCGCCGGCCGGACGCACCTGAAACTTGTTGCCCAGCATCACCAGCGGATCATGTTCCTGACCGCAATGGGCACCGACTACCTGCACCTGAACCTCGGGCAGGATAATGCTTGGCAATCCCGGCTGCTGCGGGCCGATCAACACGGCCAGATCGAAATCTTCATTCTTGAGCTTGCTGAGGTTTTCCATCGACTCGGC
Organism: Pseudomonas sp. GM21; assembly: GCF_000282215.1. GTDB lineage: Bacteria > Pseudomonadota > Gammaproteobacteria > Pseudomonadales > Pseudomonadaceae > Aquipseudomonas. The sequence goes on along the minus strand of NZ_AKJS01000192.1, from coordinate 2,935 downwards.
GTAGCTGAATTCCAGCTGATAGTCGGGAAATACCTCAATCAGGCGTCCGATCATTCGCCGATTGAAGTCAGACGAAAGCGTGGTGTTCAGCGCCACCTTGAGCGTGCGCTGCCCAGGCACCTTCAGCGCAGCCACTTTTTCCTCAAGTTGCCGCGTGGCCAGCAACACCTTGTCCATGTAAGGCGTAAGTTCCGAGCCCTGGGTGGTCAGGGTCAACCCCTTGTTGGAGCGACGAAACAACCGAAAACCAAACTGCTCTTCGACCTTGTTCAATTGCGCAGCCAATGCCTGCACCGTTAAACAGGAATGCTCTGCCGCCGCCGACAAAGAGCCGGTCTGCACAATGCGCATGAGGTTGCGTAGGGTTCTGCTATCCATTGGGTAATGCCCTCTAAAGTGGGCTGGCTGTTGTTGAGTACCTGGCCGTCGGTTGGGCGATACGTGCTGGCTATAATCCTGCACCTGAACCCGCTTGTCCCGAGTTTAGTTGCGAAATGTTGCTAGCGTCCGATGGTTGGAGATTACGGCGCGTCGGGGTTTTAGGGGAAGGGTAAGAGATCGGGAAAAAAGAATGCTCGGGCCGGGAGGTTTGGGCATTTTTTTGGAGTGAGAATGGGGTTGTCGGTACGGGTTTCGTCCTGCGGACTTCGTAAGGCTGGCCGCCCTCGAAACGTTTTTATGCAAAAGTCAGGATTTATGATCATTTTTGAGCGCGGAAACTCGTTTTTATGCGTTCAGGGATCAGGCCGGATCAATCTGACGCGTCTGAAATATTCGTTTTTATGCAAATCCATCAAAAAATAATCGTTTTTATGCGGCAAAACCTGATTTTGATCGTTACTCTCATTTGTAGGCATTTTTGATTTCAGCCGAGTTGTTCAAAGGAGTGTGACCGTGAGCGAGTTTCCCGTAGACCCCATCGGTGCTGCCTGGCTAGCGACGACATTCGACGTGCTGCCGATTGCACGGCTACCCGTGTTAAGTCAGGTCGGTAGCCGACGGTCAACTCAAGTCGAAGATGGGTTTCGTCTTGAGACCTATACGGAGAATATGCGCCCCGCTCCGGACCTCTCATCTCATCTGCAATTTCACCTACGGCATGAAGTCCCGAACCTTGAGTTCTTGAGCCGGCTGTTTACCAAGGAGGGTCCCGCACCGGTACAAGACTGGTTAAATGTTGAGCCCACCGGTCAATATGCACGCAGGGCAGCGTTTCTGTTTGAGTGGCTCACAGGCGAGCAATTGCAAGCGCCCGAGCCTATAGGCGGTAAGTATGTCGACGCCATCAACGCCGATCTTATGGTGGCGGCGTCACCCGAAGAGGCGGTGAAGGTGCCGCGTTGGCGAGTGAATGACAACCTGCCGGGCACGAGTTACTTCTGCCCAATCGTCGTCAAGACAGCCGCAGTCAAGTCAGCAGCGGACCTCGATGTGCCTCATCTTTTTGGTCAACTGACCGCTGAATTTGGCGAAGCCCTTCTGCTGCGCGCCGCCGCATGGATGACACTTCGGGAAAGCAAAGCCAGTTTCGCGATTGAAGGGGAGGCGGATCGTTCTACCCGTATCCAGCGTTTCGCAGATGTGTTGGCGCGACGAACCGGTCAGGGCGACTTGCCGCTCACCGATGTTGCACTGGCTGAGATGCAGGAAGAAATCCTTGGCGCAGTGACCACACTGACACGCCTGGGGATTCGGCAATCTCCCGTGTTTGTTGGCGAGACGGTTCGCTATCAGGAGATTGTCCATTATGTCGCTCCCCCGGAGAGTGATTTGGAACGGATGTTAGAAGGCATTCGCGTCTTTCTGAATCGCACCCGAGGGCAATCCCCGGTCATGCGCAGCACTGTAGCCGCGTTTGCTTTCGTCTATATCCATCCACTGGCTGACGGCAACGGCCGGGTCCATCGCTTCCTGATCAACGACATTTTGCGTCGTGACGGGGCCATTCCAGACCCGGTGATTCTTCCGATTTCAGCGGTTATCACCGACGACTCGGCTGAGCGGCGCCTGTATGACAGCGTGCTGGATCATGTTTCAAAACCACTCATGCAGGGCATACGAGACCAGGTAACGTTCGCCAGTACTCGTACGCAGTACCCTGACGGCGTGGTCTCGAACATTGAATTCACAGGCCAGGATCAGGCACGTCCGGTGTGGCGGTATCCAAACCTTGGGCCACACGTAGTGTTCATCTCGAACGTCATTCGCCGCACAATCACTGAACAAATGCGTGAAGAGTCGCGGTATTTACGTAGCCACATAAGGGCCAGACAGGCGATCAAGGAGGTCGTTGAAATGCCGGATCAACAGGCTGATCGGCTCCTGCGATCCATGGAGCAAAACGAAGGGAAGCTGAGCAACGTCCTGGCAAAGGAAATGCCTGTGCTGACAAGGCCTGACATTTGGGACGCCATTACCGAAGCTGTGGCTCAGTCGATGCGGGGGGAAGAGCCGATAGACAGTAGCGTGAGTGATCGATACCACCCGCATCAGCCTGTTGGTAGATGACAGACTCAAGCTGGGCTCGCTCAGGCAAAGAAAAAAGCCCCGATTGATTCGGGGCTTTTTTTACAGTCTGCATCATCAAGCGGGCGGCGCAGATAGTTGTGTTGGCCGATACCGACAAACTGGGGCGCGCACGTCAGCGGCATTGGACGCCGATTGAGCGGGAGTGGCGCTTGATTACCGGCTCCACTGCGGATGAAGCAGCGTTTGCGCCGTTTTATGCGCTGAAGCAGATCACTGTGGAAACCGTCGACGTCGCTTGATTGCTCACCTTGTGGCGAGCGAACTTGCTCGCGCTGGGCTGCGTAGCAGCCCCAAAAGTCTCACAAACAACGCCTTTTTTGCACTCAAGCGGTAGAAACCTTCCTCGCGATAACACTCATGTCGCAAAAATCCGATTTCGGCGACACGGCGTTTTTCAAGGTAGTTG
>NZ_AKJS01000191.1 GCF_000282215.1 Pseudomonas sp. GM21 | reverse complement strand
TGGAAGCCGAGAGTGGCTACACCGCCAATACGGGTGACATGCAAGTGCGTTGGAATTTCTGACCCGCTAAATTCCGTCCGCACGGTAACGAGCGGTGGCTTACCTGCTGACTGTTGCCCTAAAGGAATTACCTAGCGCACTAAGGTGAACGCCGTACCCCAAGGGGTTCGTCTCAATATCTCGCCTTTGAGGCTCCGGGTTAGGCTCAAGGCAACGAATGAGTGGAGCCACGTTATGCGATTGTTTGAATTGATTACTTTCACGGTGCGTGTGCGCACCGTTGCAGAGGCACTGGTGCGAATCGAGGCAGCACTGGCCAAGCCTGGGGTGGGGGGAACGCTGATGGGGTGCTGGGCGTCGGAAATCGGCCAGCTGAATCAAATTACCGTTCTGCGCGGTTATGCCGACGAAAGTTTGCGGCAAGCAGAGCGCGAGCGCTTCCTGTTGGAGGGCGAAGCGTTCGGCATCAACGCCTTTATTACCGACCTGAAAATCGAAAACTACAGCTTGTTCCCGTTCCTCAAGCCCTTGAACGCCGGAAAACACGGGCCCTATTACGAAATGCGCGTGTACGACCTGGTCAGTTCCGGGTTGCAACCGACACTCGATGGCTGGATCAAGGCCGTGGAGCCGCGTACCGCCGAGCAGTACTCGCCGGTGTATGCGGCGTTTTATGCGACCGACGGTGCCTTGCCGCGCTACCTGCACATCTGGCCGTGGTCAACCCTGGAGCAGCGTCTGCAAGTGCGGACTCAAGCCGTGGCGGACGGTGTCTGGCCGCCTGAAAACTCCGGTCCGCAACTGTGTGACATGCGCTCGACGATTTACCTGCCAGCGGCTTTTTCGCCCTTGCAATGAAGCGTGTCCGGTTATTGGCTGTTGAGTGACAGGTTCCATTGCGTCGCACCAGGTGCCCATCTCGTTTTTGCCCGCTACAATGCGCACCTACCGTGATAACCAGATAAAAAATATGTCTCTTCCCAAACATCACCTGGAATTGCTCAGCCCCGCCCGTGACGTGGACATTGCTCGCGAGGCCATCCTGCATGGTGCCGACGCCGTGTACATCGGTGGCCCGAGCTTCGGCGCCCGGCACAACGCCTGCAACGAAGTCAGCGATATTGCCCGACTTGTGGAGTTCGCCCGTCGCTACCACGCGCGAGTGTTCACCACGATCAACACGATTCTGCATGACAACGAACTGGAGCCGGCCCGCAAGCTGATCCACCAGTTGTACGATGCCGGCGTCGACGCGTTGATCGTTCAGGATCTGGGCGTGATGGAACTGGATATTCCGCCAATCGAGCTGCACGCGAGCACCCAGACCGACATACGCACCCTGGCGCGGGCAAAGTTCCTTGACCAGGCTGGCTTCTCCCAACTGGTACTGGCCCGCGAGCTGAACCTGCAAGAGATTCGCGCCATCGCCGACGAGACCGATGCGGCGATCGAATTCTTCATCCACGGCGCGTTGTGTGTGGCGTTCTCCGGGCAGTGCAATATCTCCCACGCACAGAACGGTCGTAGCGCCAACCGTGGCGATTGCTCCCAGGCCTGTCGTTTGCCTTATACCCTCAAGGACGACCAGGGTCGGGTAGTCGCCTACGAAAAACACCTGCTGTCGATGAAAGACAACAACCAGAGCGCCAACATCCGCGCGTTGGTCGAAGCGGGCGTTCGCTCGTTCAAGATCGAAGGGCGCTACAAGGACATGGGCTATGTGAAGAACATCACGGCCTATTACCGTCAGCGTCTGGACGATGTGCTTGAAGATCGTCCGGATCTGGCTCGGGCATCCAGCGGCCGCACCGCACATTTCTTCGTCCCCGACCCGGACAAGACCTTTCACCGTGGCAGCACCGACTACTTCGTCAGTGAGCGCAAGATCGACATCGGCGCCTTCGACTCACCGACCTTCACCGGCTTGTCGGTGGGCGTGGTGGAAAAAGTGGGCAAGCGTGATATGCAGGTGGTCACCTTTGAACCGCTGTCCAATGGCGACGGCCTAAACGTGCAGATCAAGCGCGAGGTGGTGGGTTTTCGCGCGAACATCGCCGAGCCCAAGGGTGAATTTCTCGAAGAGGGCCAGAAGCGCTATCGCTACCGCGTCGAACCCAACGAGATGCCGGACGGGATGTTCAAGTTGCGGCCCAACCATCCACTGAGCCGCAACCTCGACCATAACTGGCAGCAAGCCTTGCAGAAGACCTCCGCCGAGCGTCGTATCGGTCTGAGTTGGGTGGCACGTCTTGACGAGCAGCGCCTGCAATTGACCGCCACGAGCGAGGAGGGCGTCAGCGCCAGCTTGTCTCTGGACGGTCCGTTCGGGCTGGCCAACAAGCCGGAGCAAGCCTTGGAGCAACTGCGCGATCTGCTCGGTCAGCTGGGTACCACGGACTATCACGCCACCGCCATTGAACTGGATGCACCCCAGGCGTTCTTCATTCCAAACTCGCAGCTCAAAGCCTTGCGCCGCGAAGTGATTGAAGCGTTGACCGTGGCCCGTCTGCACGCCCACCCAAGAGGGCATCGCAAGGCCGAAACCACTCCGCCACCGGTGTATCCGGAGTCGCACTTGTCCTTCCTGGCCAACGTCTACAACCAGAAGGCTCGGAATTTCTATCACCGCCACGGCGTCAAGCTGATCGACGCAGCGTTTGAGGCCCATGAAGAAACCGGGGAAGTGCCGGTGATGATCACCAAGCACTGCCTGCGTTTCTCCTTCAATCTTTGCCCCAAGCAAGCCAAAGGCGTCACCGGTGTACGCACCAAGGTCGCGCCGATGCAACTGGTGCACGGTGACGAAGTCCTGACGCTGAAGTTCGACTGTAAACCTTGCGAAATGCATGTCATTGGCAAGATCAAGGGCCACATCCTCGACTTGCCGCTGCCGGGCAGTGTTGCGGAACCGGTCGTGGGTTACATCAGTCCCGAAGACCTGCTCAAGACGATCCCGCGCGCACCGCATTGAGTGATAGGCGAGTACGCAGCATTCCGTGCTACGTACTCGCCTGCGCCGTGCTTACTCCTTCAGCTCAACCTTATCCAGCGCCTGATTCACCGCCAACTCCCCCAACATCACCACTTGCGTAATCCCGAGCAACGTCTTGCGGTGTGAGTTCTCCAACAGCGCCGCGAAATTGCTGAGCATGGTGGTGGCCGAGCCCAGTGATTCGCTGGCGTTGGCCAGCAGGGATTCGTAGGGCGAAGCCGGATCGATGTCCGGTGGGTTAGGTGTTGGTTTGATCATGGATGAACCTCCTACTGCAGATTGAAGGAGCCATCACCCTTGCTACCAAACGAGGGTGGTGGCCATACGCGGGTTGGTAGACCGGCTGCAAGTAGGAAACCCGGCGCTCACAAAGGAGCCCCACGCATGACCACCATATAAAGCGAGCCTCAAAAAAGAGACTGCATAAGGTGTCGCTATACGACTATTTGCAGACGGGCTACCAAACCCGATCACTGTTTTTCAGTGACCGGAAAACGATATAGCCCACCCCGCAGCCGCACAAGCCGGCGGATTCTGTCTTACCCGTAGGTGATGGCGCAAGGCGTTGTAGCCTTTGGGTGGTAACAGGAGGCTACGTTTAAACAGACAACATTCTTGTTGTTTAAGCTTCAGCAAAACCGAGTGGAATTACTCACTGCGTCAGTCAAACAAAATCCATGTGGGAGTGAGCCCTGTGGTGAGGGGGGCTCGCTCCCACTGGATCTGTGTTGTATTTGATGGCTGTGGCTATTCGTCTGGCGTGAGACCCAGTTGCAGGTTAACCAAGGTGATCAGTTCATCCGGATCGATCGGCTTGAGCAGGAAGTCGACAACACTCAAACGCATGGCCTCGATGGCATCGCGAACATCCGCATCTCCAGAAATGATCACAATCGGCATGTCGGCCCACTCCGACTCGCGGATGTTTGAAATCAACTCCAGGCCATTGAGCGGGCGCATACGCAAATCAGTAATGACCAATCCGATTGAACTGTCGATGTCCAATGAACGCATGGCTTCGTCGGCACTGCTAGCCTCAAGGCACAAGAGGCCATTGACGTGAAGAATGTCGGCCAGCATCTCGCGTGTGCACGGGTCATCTTCGACGATCAAGACTTTTTGGGGCAACAGCCCCGGCTCCTGCATCGCGGCAATGATTGCCTCGCGCTCGGCGGCAGTCAAAAGATCGTGATCGAACATCATTTCCAACCCTTCAAGAGCCAATAAAACCCTGTCTGCCGTGTTCTGCTGAAAACTTCCGAACACGCTTGGGGGCAGGTTGTTTCCTCCAACCCGTGCCCCCAGTAACGCATGGCGTCAACAGAACTGCTCTGAAATGGCCTGATTTGTACCCCGCAAGATGCTGAAAAACGCTGAAAACCGTGATCAGCACGGGAGGCGCCCCCTAGATGCCGCTGAACAGGCCGATGATCACGGCATTGACAAGGTCAATGAAAAAGCCACAGACCAGCGGCACGATCAGGAACGCCTGGTGGGCCGCACCGTACTTTTGAGTCACGGTCGTCATGTTGACGATGGCCGTGGCTGTGGAACCGAGGGCAATCCCGCCGAATCCGGAAGCAATCACGCTGGCTTCGTAATCGCGACCCATAAAGCGGAAGACCACAAAATACGTGTAGAGCACCGTCAGCAGAATTTGCAGGGTCAAGGCGCAAACAATGAACCCCAACACACCGCTGAGCTGCCATAACTGAAGCCCCATCAGGGCCATGGTCAAAAACATGCCCAGACAAATATCGGAAATCAGCGACAGGCCCAGGCTCGCGCCGCTCCAGGATTTCAGACGCTCTTCACCCACCAATGCAAAAACGATGTGGTGAATGACGATGCCCGCGAACAGGCAACTGACGAATTTGGGCAGGGTGATGCCGGCATCCACCAACAGCAGGTTGAGTCCATAGCCCAGCATCAGGGTCAGGTTGAGCCACATCCACGCCCACAGTACGTCGTAGTAATTCAGTGAATTGTTCGGTTGATCCTCAAGAATGCCGACTTCAAGCGCCGCATCCCCGGAAGTCTTCAGTCGATTACGACGTATCAGTCGGTTGGCGATTGGACCACCGATTACACAAGCGGCAATCAGGCCGACGGTGTTGCTGGCCATGCCCAGTTCATGGGCGTTATTGATGCCCAGCTTTTCGATGAACAATGGTGCCCAGGCCAGCGTGGTGCCTGCCCCGCCCGTGAGGGAAATGGAACCCACCATCAACCCCGCCTTGGGGTCGAGTCCAAATGCCTCGGCGACACCCATGCCCAGTGCGTTTTGCAGGACGATGAACACCCCGGCGAGCACCAGCAGGATCAGCAGTGGGCGTCCACCCTTGAGCAGTTGGCGCATGTCTGATTTCAAGCCAATGCCGGCAAAGAAATAGAGCAACAGGGTGTCGCGAACTTGCAGATCGAATTCGACCTGGATATTCAGGCCGAAATAAAGCAGGGACGTCACCGCCGCACAGACGAAGCCGCCGACGACCGATTCGGGAATACAGTATTGACGGAGCAGGGCGTTTTTTTGAACGAGGGTTTTGCCGAGGAAAAGCAGGAGGATGGCAAGGGTGAAACTCACGAGACCGTGCACCGAGAAGAGCTGGGGCGTCATTCAAAGCCTTCCTAGAATCTGAAAAAACATTATCAGGAGTTGGCCGTTCAGTGATTAAACCTGGGTCAATGAACGGTGGATGGAGCATAGCAGGAGGGTTGGAACCTTTCTGTTGCCCCCTGATGCGAGCCTTTCTCGTTCGATCAGTGACCATTCCTGGCGTGCGCAACCTTCGCTTCAATACCGTCAATGTATTGCGACTTCAGTTCTTTTGTTAACGGCCCAAGGATTGGGTTTGCTTTGAACGGGGCCAATAGATGTTCAATTACACGATCTACCCTGGCGCAGGCAGCAGTGACACTTGAAGGCAGCAGCGGATCAAACTCAATCCCCTCCATCTCGATATCGAGCCGTTTCAACACAGATTCGGCGTCCAGGATCTGGTGGCGTATCTCATCTGGCGAGCATCGCATCGTTGACCTCCTTGTATTGCCGTAAGTCCAGGTACACCCGTCGTTGACTGCTGATTCAGTCAAGCGGTCAGGGTGTGGGATGGGCTGTCTTAAAAGTGAAACAATAGTGTCGCGCAGAAATATGACTGAAATATTTCACTCTTATAATTGAGGGATGTTTTTCTCGGGTTACCTTCTCATGCGCCGTCACCGTGAAGACCAGACAGCCTGACTTCGCGCGGCAAGCGCTTTCTGTACTTTCGATCTGTCGCCAGTGAAGGCACAATGCGCATCCTTTTTTTGGCTGGCCTTGCCGGAGGCGCCTCGAAATGATCAAAACGCCGTACTACCTTATCGACAAACAAAAGCTGCTGGCGAACATGCAGAAGATTGCCTATGTGCGCGAACAGTCCGGGGCCAAAGCCCTCCTGGCGCTCAAGTGCTTCGCCACCTGGTCGGTATTCGACCTGATGCAGCAATACATGGACGGCACCACGTCGTCGTCGCTTTACGAGCTCAAGCTCGGTCGGCAGAAATTCGCTGGCGAGACTCACGCCTACAGCGTGGCCTGGGCCGACGACGAGATCGAGGAGATGCTCGAGAACTGTGACAAGATCATCTTCAACTCCATCAGCCAGCTGCAGCGCTACACCGAGGCTTCAGCAGGCAAGGTGCGCGGTCTGCGGGTCAACCCGCAGGTGAGCAGCTCGGATTACCTGCTGGCCGACCCGGCACGGCCATTCAGCCGTCTGGGCGAGTGGGACCCGGTGAAGATCGAACAGGTTATCGAGCAGATTTCTGGCTTCATGTTCCACAACAACTGCGAGAACGGTGAATTCGACCTGTTCGACCAGATGCTGTGCACTATCGAAGAGCGATTCGGTCATCTGCTGCACAAGGTCGAGTGGGTCAGCCTCGGCGGTGGCATCCACTTCACCGGTGACAACTACGCGCTGGACGCATTCTGCGCTCGCCTCAAGGCCTTCTCGCAAAAATACGGCGTACAGGTCTACCTGGAACCCGGCGAAGCGGCCATCACTCAGAGCGCATCGCTGGAAGTCACCGTGCTCGACACGCTTTACAATGGCAAGCACCTGGCGGTCGTGGACAGCTCCATCGAAGCCCACATGCTCGATCTGCTGATCTATCGCCTCAATGCCAAGCTGGCGCCGAGCGAAGGCGAACACACCTACATGGTGTGCGGTAAATCCTGCCTGGCCGGTGATATTTTCGGTGAATACCAATTTGATCGTCCGCTGGCCATCGGGGATCGCCTGTCGTTCATCGACGCGGCGGGTTACACCATGGTCAAGAAGAACTGGTTCAACGGCCTGAAAATGCCGTCCATCGTAGTGAAACAACTCGACGGTAGTGTCGAGGTGGTTCGTGAGTTTGGTTACAACGACTACATGTCCAGCCTTTCGTAAGCTGGCTGAGAAGGAGAGATAGATAAATTGAAGAAGAACGTACTTATCATTGGCGCAGGAGGTGTCGCCAAGGTGGTGGCCCACAAGTGCGCGCAGCACAACGATGAACTCGGTCGTATTGCTATCGCGTCGCGCAACATCTCCAAATGCCAGGCCATCATCGACAGCGTCAAGGCCAAGGGCAGCCTCAAACAGCCCGCAGAAATAAAGGCGTTCTCGCTGAACGCTCTGGATGTCGAAGCGACCAAGGCGCTGATCCGCGAAACCGAATCGCAGATCGTCATCAACGTTGGTTCCGCTTTCCTCAACATGTCGGTGCTGCGTGCCTGCATCGATACCGGCGTGGCCTATCTGGACACCGCCATCCACGAAGAGCCGGGCAAAATCTGCGAGACGCCGCCCTGGTATGGCAACTACGAGTGGAACCACCTCGAAGAGTGCAAAGAGAAGAACATCACCGCCATCCTCGGCGTGGGTTTCGACCCGGGTGTGGTCAACGCCTATGCAGCATTGGCGCAACAACAGTATTTCGACCGCATTGATTCGATCGACATTCTCGACGTCAACGCCGGTTCCCATGGCAAATATTTCGCCACCAATTTCGACCCGGAGATCAATTTCCGCGAGTTCACCGGACAGGTGTGGAGCTGGCAGAACAGCCAGTGGACCAGCAACACCATGTTCGAAGTCAAACGCACTGATGACCTGCCAGTCGTCGGGGCGCAGAACCTGTACCTGACCGGCCACGATGAAGTGCACTCGCTGTCGAAGAACCTCGACGTGCCTAACGTGCGTTTCTGGATGAGCTTCGGCGAGCACTACATCAATGTGTTCACGGTGCTCAGGAACCTCGGCCTGCTCTCCGAGCAACCGGTCAAGACTGCCGAAGGCCTGGAAGTCGTGCCGCTCAAAGTGGTCAAGGCCGTGCTCCCTGATCCGAGCTCGCTGGCGCCAGGCTACACCGGCAAGACCTGCATCGGCGATCTGGTCAAGGGCACCAAGGATGGACAACCGCGCGAGGTGTTCATCTACAACGTGGCCGATCATGAAGACGCCTACGCAGAAACTGACAGCCAGGGCATTTCCTATACGGCTGGCGTACCTCCCGTGGCGGCAGCTCTGCTGGTTGCCCGCGGCGTATGGGACGTTAAGCGCATGGCCAACGTCGAAGAGCTGCCGGCTGAGCCGTTCCTCAACGCGCTGGATGTGATGGGCCTGCCAACCCGCATCAAAGACGAGAGCGGAGACCGCCCCTGGAACGGCAACGCCTGAGACGCCAAATATCCAGGTGAATCCCGTTTGCCGCTCTAAACACAAAAACGCCGCTCTTTGAGCGGCGTTTTTGTTTGCTCTGTCTCGTAAAACGAATAAAACTATTGAAAAAAAATCGTATTCGCTATAAACGGGAAGCTCTCCGGCATATTGCCAGCAATCAGTCAGTGAGTATCGCCATTTCTTTGGCTAAGGGAGCGCTGATGGGTGTTCGTCCATTGACCGACTCCCTGCGGCAATCGAACGATTGCGACGTTGTCGCACCTCAACTGAAAGGGAACTCGGATACTCTCGGCATGGCCTACGCAGGCAACGAAAACACCATCGAATCTTTGCTGGCCTCAGCGCGCAGCTGGGCCCATACCACTGCGTGGGTGGTTTACCGCGCCGGCGAACAAATGCATTGGGTCGGGCAGGGTGACCCGGCACTGCCGTGGCCATCAAGTGTTGCCAATGAAGAGTTTGAAGCCTTTTGCCTGAGCCGGGGCTTGCACCGCTGGCCGACCGGCAGAGGCGAAAGTGAGCTGGGTTGGCTACTCGCGCCAGTCAATGATGCTGCGGAACCGGTGCTCGCCGAGTTTGCCCGGCGCCTGGGCAATGAGCTACAGACCAATACCCTCGCCCGTGCGCAGATTACTCAGCGTGTGCTGTATGAAATTACCTACCTGGCCAGTTCAACCCGCGACCGGTCGGTGTTTCTGGTGGGGGTTCACCAACTGCTGGCCAGCCTGATCGACGCCGAGAACTTCTATCTCGCGTTGTATGACCCGCACAGTGGCAAGATTGATTATCCGTATTACGTCGACATCATCGACGTCGATGCCGTTGAGGCCCAGCACTATGAGTTCCTTGACCCGTCGCACCTGTCATTGACCGGCCAGGTGTTGACCTCTGGCCAACCGTTGCTCATCGACTCCGCCGGTATCCTCGCGGCTCAAGCCGAGCACCGTTTCTACTGCGTGGGTGATCGTCCCGAATTCTGGATGGGCGCCCCGTTGAAAAACGCCTCGGATGACGTGTTTGGCATGCTTGCCATGCAGGTCTACGACGTTTCTCGTACCTACAGCGCTGAAGACCGCGCACTCTTTCTGGTGGTGGCGCGCCACGTGGCGATGGCGCTGGACCGGATTCTGCATCGCGAAGACCTGGAACAGACAGTGATGCGCCGCACCCTGGAGCTTTCGGCACTCAACGACGCATTGCGCCAGGAAGTGGCAGAACGAGAACGCGCGGAGCATCTACAGAGTGCGCTGTTCCAGATTGCGGAACTGTCGAGCCAGCCTGGCGACATGGCGGAGTTGTTTCGAACCCTGCATGGCATCGTCGATGATTTGCTGTTCGCGAAGAATTTCTACATTGCGCTGTTTGACGATGCGATCAGTGAAGTGACCTTTCCGTATTATGTCGATGAGCGGCAGACGATCTGCCCGCTGGCACGGCGTGGGTGCCGGGGCCTGACTGAATACGTTATCCGTCAGCGTCGGCCTTGTCTGATTGACGTCGGGGAGGCGGAACGATTGGCGGCGCACGGTGAAATCGAACTGGCCAATCAGTCTGTCCGATCCTACTCGTGGCTGGGCATTCCACTGTTCGATGGTGATGTGGTGCGTGGCGTGCTGGCGGTGCAAAGCTATACCTCGCAGGTGAGCTATACCCAGCGTGACCAGGAACTGCTGACGTTCGTGTCGCGTCACATCGACACCGCGTTGTCGCGACGCACCGCCGCCGAAGCGATTCATGTCGCCAACCTCAAGCTGGAAGCGCGGGTGCAGAACCGTACCCGTGAACTCGACCACGCCAATGCCAAGTTGCAACACGAAAACTCCCACGATGCGCTGACCGGGCTCCCCAATCGTACCTACCTGCAACAGCGCCTCAGCCAGGCCTGGTCGCGGTTCGGCAGCGAAGGCGGGCACCTGGCGGTGATGTTCATCGACCTCGACCGTTTCAAGATGGTCAACGACAGCCTCGGCCACCATTTTGGTGACTTGCTGTTGATGCAGGCCGCTCAACGTTTACGCGGCTGTCTACGTGAAACCGACATGCTCGCGCGCCTGGGGGGCGATGAGTTTTCGGTGCTGGCTCCCGAGGCGCCGCTGGACGTGGTGATCGAAATCGCCGAACGGATCCTGGTGGCATTTGACTTGCCGTTTTTCATCAGTGGCCACGAAGTTTTTTCGTCTTGCAGCATCGGTATCGTCAGCGCCGACAGTCAGTTTCATCACGAACCCGCCGACTTGTTGCGCGATGCCGATGCGGCGATGTACCGGGTCAAGAGTGCCGGGCGCGACAGCTTCGCAGTGTTCAACCAGGAAGTGCGCCGTGAAGTCTCGGACCAGATGGAGCGGGAAGGGGCTTTGCGCAATGCGCTCAAACGGACTGACGAACTGCTGCCGTATTTCCAGCCGATTGTCAGCGTCGACAGCGGCGAATTGTTAGCCCTTGAAGCGCTGGTCCGTTGGCATCAACCGGGCGGCCGGGTGATCGCGCCGGGCGAGTTTTTACCGGATGTCGAAGGCTTGCGCCTGATCGGTCGACTGGACCTGTACATGCTCACCAGCGTAGCGGGGATCCTCGCACAGCCCGAACATGCCAATTGGCCTGCGGTGCACGTCAATTGCTCAAGCTACAGCATGACGCGCCCGGACTTCGCCAGTGATGTACTTGCACTGTTGGAGCGGCACGGGGTTGCGCCATCGCGAATCTGTCTGGAGTTGACCGAAGGTGCGCTGGTGGCTGAGCCAGCCATTGCCCGACGGACCATGCAGCAATTGGCCGATAACGGCATGTCGGTGGTGCTCGATGACTTCGGTGCAGGGTTTTCATCCCTCAGTTATGTGCATCAATACCGTTTCAGCGGCTTGAAGATCGACAAGTCGTTCATTTTCGAACTGACCACCAGTGCTCGCAGTCGCGCAATCGTCCGGGCGATCGTGCGGATGGCCGAATCGCTGGATCTGAGTGTGGTGGCCGAAGGTGTCGAGGATGAGGCAACGCTGGACTTGCTGCGCGAAATAGGCGCAGGGCAGGCCCAGGGTTATTACTTTGCCAAGCCGATGGGGTTGGAGACGTTATTGGCGAGTTCGTTGATGGGCGTCCCGCCGGTTGCTGACCCACATCCGTGCAGGTCATGAACGGGCGCTAATGGCTACCGGTTAAAACGCTCGGCGAGGCTGTGCAGGTATTCAGCCATTTCTTCAAGATCCTGGCTGATCGCGGCGCCTTGCTTGGCCTGTCCGGCACTGTGATCACACAACTGAGCAATCCGCGTGATCTGTTGATTGATATCTTCAGTCACATGACTTTGCTCCTCGGATGCCGATGCCATTTGCTGGCTCATGGCGGTGATCCGGCTGACTGCTTGACTGATGCCGACCAGAGCCGACTGCACCGCCTCGACACGCTGCATGCTGTCGCGAGAAATCTGCTCCCCCTTATTGGCGGTGGATACTGCGCGATCGGCACCGCTGTTCAGTGAAGCGATGATGCCGTGGATCTGCTCGGTGGAGGTGCGGGTGCGTTGTGCCAGGGAGCGCACCTCGTCGGCCACGACGGCAAAACCCCGACCTTGCTCACCTGCCCGGGCCGCTTCGATGGCCGCGTTGAGCGCCAGCAAGTTGGTCTGTTCGGCAATCGACGTGATGACATCCACGACACTGCCGATCGATTGCGTCTCGCTCGCCAGGGCGTTGACTGCCTGACCGATTTCGTTGACGGCCCCATTCATGGCTTCCATGGCGTGCAGACTTTGCCGGGCCAGCTCACTGCCTTCCTTGGTCAACTCGTCCGCTTCATAGGCGGCCTGCGCAGTAATAATGACGTTTTGAGTCACTTCCTGGTTCGTTGCCGCCATCTGGGAGATGGCCGCAGCAGATTGATCCGTTTCACTGCGCTGGCGATCAAGCGACTGCGCCTGTGAACCAGAGAGTTCGGAGGACTGTGCCGCCTTGGCCTTTACATTGACCCCGGCATCGACAAGCCGGCTCAAGGCAGTCTGCAAACGAGCTTCCTCACTGAGCATGGCCATGTCCAGTCGCCCTTGGGGACCGTAGTTGTCGCTGAAGGTGAGCGCTACCAACGGGTCGGAAAATGCTTTCGGATGCTCGGCCAGTGTGCGCTCGATGGCCCCGCGATGTCGGGACTCGATCAAGTACCAGGCCAGACACAGGCTCGCCACCAGCGCTCCCTCAGCCGCCGTTTTTGGCAGCCACTGATAACCCAGCAGTGAAACCCCACCCACCATCAGTAATGGCCAGGCGTGTTGCAGTGGCCGGAACATTCGCGTGCTCAAGGCAACGATCGGCTTGCCCGCCCGCATCCTTGCATAAAGTGCGGTTGCGCGACGGATCTGATCACGGGTGGGCACCGAGCGAACCGACTCGTAACCACTCATGCGTCCGTTTTCATAGATAGGTGTGACGTAGGCACTGACCCAATAAAAATCACCATTTTTCGCCCGGTTTTTCACAATACCCAGCCAGGGTTTGCCTTGCTTGATGGTGTGCCACATATGAATGAATACCCCAGGCGGCATGTCGGGGTGTCGAATCAAGTTATGGGGCTGGCCGACCAATTCGTCGCCAGTGAAACCACTGATGGCAACGAACGCGTCATTGCAGTAAGTGATTCGGCTATCCAGATCGGTGATGGATATCAATCGTTGTTCGGCGGGAAATACTCTTTCATGCTCGGTGACGGGCAAGTTCACACGCATAAAACGCGATCCTTGTTGGGATTATTATTAGGATTTAAGGCATGTAAATCGGAGCTATTAAATCGCAGGTATGGCGCAACGGCATCATCCAGCAATAGCTGCTGCTGACTTCTACGCCCATTTTTCGCTGGGAAACCATTCATTCGGCGACAAACTCTTTTCATTCAATGACAACGTTCTTGCCACGCATGAATAAAGTTCAGGGTGAGGGGGGGGACTGACTGGGCTTGAACGGTGAGGGGCGGCGTTAACAGGGGGGAGGCCCGCCAACTGAAACCGGCAGGAGGCGCGAGGGGTGAGCCCCCTCGCAGAAGCATTCAGATAAGCGTCATCTACCCAGCATTTCCCGCATCCGATACCAAAGCATACCCAGCGCCAGCAGTGGCGAACGCAGGGTGCGGCCACCAGGGAAGGTCATGTGCGGCACAGCGCTGAAGACGTCGAAGCCTTGACTGTGGCCGGCGTGGATGGCCTCGCCCAACAGTTTGGCGCACCAGTGGGTGACGTTCAGGCCATGGCCGGAGTAGCCTTGGGCGTAGAACACGTTCGGGTGCTGGTTCAAACGGCCGACCTGGGGGAATCGATTGGCGGAGATGCCAATCATGCCGCCCCATTGGTAGTCGATACGCACCTTCGCCAATTGCGGGAATACCTTGAGCATCTGCGGACGCATGTACGCCGCGATATCGGCCGGATCGCGCCCGGAATAATGGCAGGCACCACCGAACAGCAAGCGCCGGTCCGCCGAGAGCCGGTAGTAATCCAGGCCGACTTTCTGATCGCACAGGGCGACGTTATGCGGGATCAGTTGGGCGGCAGCGTCCTCCGACAAAGGCTCGGTGGCGATGATGTAACTGCCCGCCGGGAGCACCTTGCCGCTGAGCTTGGGTTCGAGTTCCTCCAGATGCGCGTTGCAGGCCAGCACCAGGCTGCCAGCGCGTACCGTGCCACTGGCGCAGCGTACCTGCACGGTGCTGCCATGGATCAACTCCAGCACCGGGCTCTGCTCGAAAATCTGTACGCCCAGTGATTGCGCAACGTTGGCTTCGCCGAGGACCAGGTTCAGCGGATGCAAATGCCCCGAGCCCATGTCCACCAAGCCACCGGCATACACGCCGGAGTTCACCACGTGCTCGCGGATCTGCCCGGATTCGAACAAGCGCGTTTCGTGGGCGTAACCCGACTCCACAAGTTGCGCGTGTTCGGCCTTCAGTCCGGCGAATTGCGCCGCAGTATTCGCCAGCTCGCAGAAACCCCAGCGCAGATCGCAGTCGATGCCGTGTTCGCGGATCCGGTTGCCCACCACGTGCACCGATTCGATCCCGGCACGTTCCAGATAGCGCACACCTTCGGCACCGACGTGCTTGGTAAAACCGCTGACGTCATGGCCGATGCCGCGAATCAACTGGCCGCCGTTGCGTCCGCTGGCGCCCCAGCCAATCCGTCGGGCCTCCAGCAAGATCACCGAGAGCCCGCGCTGCGCCAGTTCGATGGCCGTGTTGATGCCGGTGAAACCGCCACCGATCACGCAGACGTCGGCCACCAGGTCCGAGGTCAGCGTGGGGCGCGACTTCAGGCCGTTAGCCGACGCGGCATAGTAGGAGTGAGCGTGTTCGTGGGTGTATTGATTCATTTGTTGGACTTCACTTTGCTCCAGGAACGGGTCATCAAACGCATGATCGCCTGGGGCGGGGTGGTCGAAATGTAGAGTTTGTCGAGGACGGCCTGGGGTGGGTAAACCTCAGGATTGTTCACAAGCTCCGCGTCCATGAATTCTTTCGCTGCCGGGTTCGGGTTGGCATAACCGACTGTAGCGCTGACCTTGGCGATCACTTGCGGGTCCAGCAGGTTGTTGATGAACGCGTGAGCTTCTTTGGGGTTGCTGGCATCGGCAGGCACGGCCAGCAAATCGAACCACAGGTTGCTGCCTTCCTTGGGAATGGCGTAGGCGATGTTCACGCCGTTCTTGGCTTCCTTGGCGCGGTTGGCGGCCTGGAACACGTCGCCCGAGTAGCCGAACGCAACGCAAATGTCGCCGTTGGCCAGGTCCGACACGTACTTGGATGAGTGGAAATAGGTGATGTAAGGGCGGATGGCCAACAGCTTGGCTTCGGCCTTTTTGAAGTCTTCGGGATTTTCGCTGCGCGGGTCCATGCCCATGTAATTGAGCATCGCCGGGAACACTTCATCCGCCGAGTCCATCATCGACACGCCGCACTGGCTGAGTTTCTTGATGTTTTCCGGTTCGAACAGCACGGCCCAGGAATCGATGCGATCGATGCCCAGCACTTGCTTGACCTTGTCGACGTTATAGCCGATGCCGTTGGTGCCCCACAGGTACGGCACCGAATGCGCGTTCTGAGGGTCGTTCTTTTCCAGCAAGGCCAGCAGTTTCGGGTCGAGGTTCTTGAAGTTTGGCAGTTGCTCGCGGTCCAGCTTCAGGAACGCGCCGGCTTTCACCTGACGTGCGAGGAAGTGGTTGGAGGGCACCACAACGTCGTAGCCCGTACGTCCGGCAAGCAGTTTACCCTCCAGGGTTTCGTTGGAATCGAAGACGTCGTAGATCACCTTGATCCCGGTTTTCGCCTGGAAGTCGGCGAGGGTGGTTTCGCCGATGTAATCGGTCCAGTTATAGACGCTGACCTGTGGCTGAGCCTGAGCACCGGCGCTGCACATCATCGCCAGCGCGAGCGGGACCACGGATTTCAATAGACGCATATCGACACCTTTCTAATTATTGGATTCTTCCCATGATCGTTCCCACGCTCTGCGTGGGAATGCCTCAAGGGACGCTCCGCGTTCCAATGGGACGCGGAGCGTCCAGGGCTGCATTCCCACGCGGAGCGTGGGAACGATCGTTGCCGTGGCAAGTGTTTAAACGCTGAGCATCAGGAATTCCCGCTCCCAGGAGCTGATCACCCGCTTGAAGTTTTCGTGCTCGGCACGCTTGACCGCGACATAACCGCGGACAAACTTGCTGCCCAGGTAACGCTCGACGATGGCGCATTCTTCCATCTGCGTCAGCGCGTCTTCGATGGTGATCGGCAAGCGCAGGTTGCGACGTTCATAGGCGCGCCCTTGCACCGCTGCACTCGGTTCGATGCGCTCGACCATGCCCAGGTAACCGCAGAGCAAGCTGGCTGCAATCGCCAGGTACGGGTTGGCGTCGGCGCCCGGCAAACGGTTTTCCACGCGCATGGCGTCAGGCGATGAAGTCGGCACGCGCAGGCCGACGGTACGGTTTTCTTCACCCCATTCGACGTTGACCGGTGCCGAGGTGTCCGGCAGGAAGCGGCGGAACGAGTTCACGTTGGGCGCGAACATCGGCAGTACTTTGGGAATATATTTTTGCAGGCCGCCAATGTGGTGCAGGAACAGCTCACTCATGTTGCCATCCGCGTCGGCGAAAATCGGCTGGCCGGTGGCGATGTCGACCACGCTCTGGTGGATGTGCATGGCACTGCCGGGCTCGTCGCCAATCGGTTTGGCCATGAACGTCGCCGCGACGTTGTGCTTGAGCGCGGCCTCACGCAGGGTGCGTTTAAACACGGTGATCTGGTCCGCGAGGTCCAGCGCGTTGCCGTGACGGAAGTTGATTTCCATCTGCGCGGGGCCGTCTTCATGGATCAAGGTGTCGAGGTCCAGACCCTGGAGTTCGCACCAGTCATAGACGTCTTCGAACAGGGGATCGAATTCGTTGGCGGCGTCGATGGAGAACGACTGACGACCGCTTTCCGCACGGCCCGAACGACCCATCGGCGCTTTCAGTGGCAAGTCCGGGTCTTCGCAACGCTGGGTCAGGTAAAACTCCATCTCCGGCGCGACAATCGGCCTCCAGCCTTTGTCGGTGTACAACTGCAGCACTTTTTTCAGCACGTTGCGCGGCGACAATTCAATCGGGTTGCCGAACTTGTCGAAGGTGTCGTGGATGACGATAGCGGTGGGCTCGATGGCCCATGGGATCACGTAAACCGCGTCGGCGTCTGGCTTGCAGACCATGTCGATATCGGCCGGGTCGAGCAGGTCGTAGTAGATGTCGTCGTCGACAAAGTCCCCGGTTACCGTTTGCAAAAGCACACTTTCCGGCAGGCGCATGCCTCGCTCATGCAGGAACTTGTTGGTGGGTGCAATTTTGCCGCGTGCAATGCCGGTCAAGTCGCTGACCACACACTCGACTTCGGTAATCTTGTGATCTTTCAGCCACGTGAACAGCTGATCGAAAGGGACATTCATAAAGACCTCGTTATTGGTTTTATTAACGTCGGGGGAGAGCGGTTTCATCCACCGCACTCTTCCCCTGAGACGCGTTGACGACTATCTTGGGCGAGCCTTGCGGTTCCATCTATCCACTTTAAGCAGCACCAAAACGCACCAAACGAGTGCGTAAGGTCCCCCATGTCAGCGTCCAGTCCGATACAGGTTCAAGCTTTCAACACCGAAGATGTCGCCGAGCAAATCCGCGCCACGCCGGGTTGGGTACAGCACTATCAGCAGATGTCTCCGGGGCATTTCGCCGGGCGTGTGCGCTACCTGGACTTGCACGGCGTGGAGATTTACGAAGAGCAGATGAACACCCGGGTCGAGCAGAATTTCAGTGCGCCCCAAGGTTCCCTGGCGTTCTGTTTTGATCGCAGCGACAACGCGCTTTACCTGCTCAATGGCGAAAGCCGCAACATCTGGATCACCCCCGAGAACTACCAGGAAATCGCCGTGGTGTTCGGTCCGGAGTTCGTGCAGCGTCAGGGTTTGAACGTAGCGCAGCTGGAGGGGTTGTTCATGTCGCCGCTGAACTCGGGGCAGAACGCATTGTTCAGCCGCTGGTTGAGCGGCACGCTGACCCGCCTGGGAGAAACACTCGACCCACCGAGCAAGGAAGCCTTGACGCAGCAGTTGCTGGAGGACTGTCTGTACATTCTCGACAACGCGAGTGTTTGCCTTGATCGTGGCGGCTTACAGCGTCGCACCGAAGCGCGCACGATCATGAAGCGCATCGGTGAGTGGGCTGCTGATTCCCCGGATGAAACCCTCAACCTGCTGGAGCTTTCCCAGGTCGCCGGGGTGTCGCTGCGCCAGTTGCAGCATGCCTTCAAGGCCTTCACCGGGATGACGCCGACCCATTGGCTGCGTCTGCGAAGGCTGAACAATGCCCGCCGTGAATTGCTCCGCTGTACGCCCAGCGAGACCACCGTTGCAGAAGTAGCGATGAATTGGTCGTTCTGGCATTTGGGGCGGTTTTCCAGCAGCTATCGGGCGTTGTTCAAAGAGTTGCCGAGTGAAACACTCAAGCGCGCGAGCCAACGCTTACTCAACGAATAAATCGACGGACTTATTCCTAGCTCCCCGGTTTGGCCAGTGCAATACCCGCCGCACCCAGACGTTTCAATATTTCGAACAACAGGTCGCTTTTGGTGACGCCGACAATTCTCGGGCTGCTGACGTAACCGGTGATGCTCAAGGTGATGCCGTCCGGGGTGAGTTTGCTGAATCGCACAAACGCCGCCGGTTTATCGAGGATGTTTTCGTTCTGCTGGTAGCAGTCGTACAGCAAGTCTTTTACCTGCTCCGGGTCGATGTCCAGCGGGAACACGAGGTCAAGTGTCGCGACCCCTTGCGCACTGCCGCCCAGGGTCACGTTACGCAGGTTTTGCGAGATCAGTTGGGAGTTGGGCACGATCACAATCGAGCGGTCGCTGAGTTGTATTTCCGTGGCCCTGACGTTGATGCGCCGGATATCTCCTTCCACGCCGCTGATGCTGATCAGGTCGCCCACCTTGACCGGACGCTCAGTGAGCAGGATCAGGCCGGAGACGAAGTTCTTGACGATTTCCTGCAAACCAAAACCGATACCGACCGACAGGGCACTGACAATCCATGCCAGGTTCGTCCATTCGATGCCCAACGATGACAGCGTGAGCAGAATCACCAGGATGTAACCGACGTTGGCGAACAGTGTGCTCAGCGAGGCACACATGCCAGGGTCCATATTGGTTTTCGGCAGGAACTCGTCATCGAGCCAGCGACACAGCGCCCGAATCAGGTAGACACCAATCACCAAGGCCAGGATTGCATTGAGCAAGTGACCCGGGATGATGTTCAGTTTTCGCAAGCCATCGCCACCAAGAATGGACAGCGCTTGGGTGACCAGTTGCCCGAGCGTGGTGCCAACGCCGCCGACAAACAGTGAAATGACGGCCAGCAGTAATAACGCCGCACGACCGGCCCCGGACAAGATGACCTCGGCTTGCTCAAGCCGTACATCGCCAACCCCCAGCAATTGTTTTATCGCCTTGCCGCTCGGGCTCCTGGGTGAGAACAGGTACTCGCAACAGTCTTTGAACAACTGAATCAGGATGTAGAAGCCGGACAGGATGATGAACGCCCAGACCAGTTCGTAAGTGATGAACCTTGCCAGGGAGACGTAGCCGATCAACAGCGCAAAGATGGAGATAATCAGCGCGATAATCGTGCCGGAGTAAATCAGGCCGGCCAGGGTACTACTCTCTTCAGAGGCATCGCCGGCGGCCACGACCTCTCTTTGAGCGTGACTGGCACGGCGGAACAACAGGATGAGCAGCGCCGTGACCACAATTGCGATCAAGCCTCGTCCCAACAGAACGGCGGGGCCACTCATGCCCGTGACATTGGTGATTTGCGCCACCGTGACCAATATCAGCAGGGTGGCGGCCAGTATTTTGGGGAAGGGCTTCATCGCCTCGGCGACGGAGTCGTCGATATCCGGTAGCCGCCAGGAGGGGTGCTGGTTCGCCAGCATTGCCCGACTCAACCCGGTGATCAAGACGCAGGTATAAATGAGTTTTTCGAATTCCTCGGCGAAGGTCTGCATCATGGGCGATAACGGCTGATGTCGCGTCAGTGCATAAAACACCAATTGCAACGCAAAGGCGGTGGTCAATACGGTTGCAAATACCGACGCCAGCGCCAGCGCGCTTCGACGCAATCGCCCTACAGGAAGGCGATGTATGCAAATCCAGGTGAGCCCCTGATCGGCGACTCTACGGCCCCAGATCCAGATGGCCAAGGCCAGCACGATCAGCAGGCCCGTAACCAGACGTTTGCCGGGTTGCCAGGCGGCCGCGAGGGCTTTTTGGGTCTGGTCAATGAAATCGTTGAGGCGCAGGCGATCTTCCGCCAGCGGATTGATCAACGGCTCCCAAAAATCCCGTGCCAGGACGCTGCCACTGCGAAGCGTGACTTCGCTTTCCAGCAGGCTGCGCCGAATGGCGGCAATTTGAGTCAGCAGTTCGACGGCGCTGCCTCGCAGGGCCGCCAGGTTCTTCAAGGTGGCGTCGATCGTTTTCTTTTGCTCGGAAATATCGGTCCTCTGGGTGGTAATGTCCGATTTCTCTACCGCGACATCACCGAGAGAAACGGGGCCGCTCAATACATCAAGTTGAGCTTGTAATTGTTTTTGTTCCGGCAGAAGCGATGACTGCAGGGTGTCCACGTCCTTGATAAACACCTGAACGGAATCCTGCAGGCCGACCATCAGGGTGACGTTATTGGCCACTGACACCTGTTGTTTAATCAGGTCCAGCCGCATTTGCAGGGCTTGCAGTTCACTCGAAGACACCACCACCGGCGGCGCTTCCGAGGCAATGATTGAAGACGGCGTCGGTTCAGCAGCAGACAGGGCTGCGCCACTTTGCACCAATAACGCGAGCGCGACGAAAATCACTGACATCAATGTATGACGCATAGGCGTGCGCGGCTCCGTGTTTGGTCACTCAGCCTTTGAGGTTAGGTCATCAGGATGAAACGATCGAAAAGTTTCATGATCTACACTGCTATAGGCTTAATCACACGCGGGATCGGTGGGCAACAGCTCACGGGGTGTCGCGCAGGAGATCCTCATGCATAAGTTGTCTTCCATCAGCCTGTGCGTTGCGTTGTCGGTGTCATCTGCGCAAGGCTGGGCTGAAACCGTGGTGCCCACCAAAGGCCAGACCTCACAACAAACCCAGTTGGACATCAACGAATGCCATAGCGTGGCGGCCAGTCAGGCGGCTTCGACCGATACTTCCAGTTCGGGAGGACGGATGCGTGGAGCGGCGGTCGGTGCTGCGGCCGGCGCCGTCGCAGCCGAAACGCGCGGGCGCCAGCATGACGAGTTTTACGACGGCGCCAACGACGACGTGAAGCAGGAGTATCGGCAGGATCAAGCTAAAGGCGCGGCGGCAGCCGGTGTCGTCGTCGGTGGTTCGCGTCAGCGTCAGGAGCGCCGGGCTGATGAGAAAACCAGTACTGCCACCACCTCGACGGCCTATACCAGTTGCCTGCAAGGGAAGGGGTATCAGGTGACGCCCTGAGCCTGTGCCCGGGGTTGCCGGTCAAGTAGCCGGACCATCAGGCAGGCGTACAGCGTGACCGCGATGAACAGCCCCATGCGTACGGCGAAGGCGGTGTAGACGTCTTTGCCCAAAGCGCTGTCCTGCACGGACTGGCCCAGCAGGATGATCAAGGTGATAAAGGTGTTGAGCCACAACCCCGGCCCAAACCGGCTCGGGCTCAGGGCATACAGCTTGCGCGCCAGGATCAGGCCGAACAGTAGCGTCCACAGGTAGAACATCCATAGGTGCACAAACAGGCTCAGAACGCACCAGAACACGATGGCCAACAAGCCGCCGAGCAACGTGGCACCGACCAGTTCGCGACCGGCATTGCGAGCGTCAGTCGTATTGCATTGCTGCCCCAGGCCGACCGCTTTCAGGATAATCGGCAGATAACTCGCTGGGTCGATCATTGCCAGCAGGAACGTCGGCAAGACAATCAAGGTCGCACGCAACGCAATCCGACTGGCTTCTTCGCCCACTGGCGGTTTGGCAGCGGGCGGCGACGGCGCATTGGCAGGTTCGGGGAAAAGCCAATGGCTGATCCCAACCACCATCACCGCCATCAACAACCCCTTGACCAGCGCCCCAATGACCATTGCCGCCGCTTCGAACTCGGCGACGCCTGCCGAGGAAATCATGGTCAGGCCCATTACCAGCAAGGTCACGATCAGGTTATTGCCGCCACTGAGCCCCCACCGGAAGACCATGAACAGGCTGACGGTGACCAGCAGCACGCCGGTCACCGGGTAGTAGCGCAGGATCGGGATCAAGACCAGGCCGATACCGGTGGTCAGCATCGCCACCAGCGCGAGAACAATCGCCGCCTTGAAGGGCAGCGGACGATTGACCGCGGCCAGAAGGATCAGGCACAACACCGGCGCGAGAAATGGTATCGGCAACGCCAGGCCGAAACTGATGGCCAGGCACAGTGCGGTGCCACTGGCCAGCCGCAAGGCACGCTGCTCCCGTGGAGAGCGTTTAGTAGGCATAAGACAACCAGCTCATCAGGCGAAAATATATCCGGCCAAGCGGGTTGAGCAGATTGCTTTCCGAGGGGAACGCCATGACTTCAGCCTGGCCACCGGCACGAATTCCACCACTGCCAAGCAGCGCGCTCTTGGACTCCGGGGAAAACTCGATGATCACCGGGAACCGTTGGGCGGGTCGCAGCCAGTCCCGACTGTTTTGTATGCCGGGCAAGGTGCCGGGCGGGGCCGGCTGCCCGACGCTGATGCCATAACCGACACTGCGTACATGGCCGGAGTAGACTTCGCCCGGCAGCGAATCGAGCACAATGGACACCGGTGTGTCGGGTTTGACATGACCGAGATTGTTCTCGGTCATGTCGGCAGTGATCCAGATGTCCTGAATGGTAATCAGGGTCATGACCGGGCCGCCCGCCGAGGCGAATTGCCCGACATCGGTGCGCAGGTCGGTGATCAGTCCTTCCGAACGCGCGCGTGTTTGCGTATTGGCCAGGTCCAGTTCGGCTTTTGACAGGTTCGTAGCGGCACTGCGCAACTTCGCGTTGACGTCTTCGCCGCCGCCTTCCGTTTCTTTGGCTCGCTGAACTTCGGCGCGGGCGGCGGCGGTTTGACTGACTGCCGCATCGCGGGTGGTGCGTGACATTTCGAGCACGCGCACGGAGATGGTCCCGCGGTCCTCGCGGTACAACCCTTCGAGGCGCTGATTCTCCTGACGCGCCTTGGTTTCATTGGCTTGGGCGGCGCGCAATGCCGCTTGCGCCGAAGCAATCCCGGCGGTGCTGGCTCCCAATGACCGGCGTGCAGTCTCAAGGTCGGCGCGGGCGCGATCGACGGCAATCTGAAACGGCGCCGGGTCCACCGCGAAGAGCACGTCGCCAGCCTTGACGATCTGATTGTTGTGCACGTTCACCAGGATCACCTTGCCCGCGACTTCCGATGCCACCGGAATGACAAAGGCGCCCACTCTCGCTTGTTGCGTATAAGGCGTGAACCGGTCGGCCAACAAGTACCAGACCAGGCTCAGGATGATCAATATCAACACCCACTTGATGCCTTTTTTCACCGGGTCGGCCGCTACCGGTTCGGAGGCGTCGGGGGAGGGCTGCGAGGCTTCACTCATGGTTATTTTCCTTGGTCTGGCAGCGGGTATGCGGGCACTGCGGCGGCGGGATCTTCAAGCATGTTGCCCCAGTCTGTGCGTTCTTCCATTACGTGGCGGGTGGCCGAGTCCACATATGGCAGCGAGGAATACCAACCACCGCCCAAGGCCTTGTACAGGGCGATGACATTGCTCACCGCGTTACCGCGTGCGAGCAGGTAATTGTCCTGTTGTTGGAGCAGCGCACGTTGGGCGTCCAGCACCCGTTGGAAATCGGCGTAACCTTCCCGGAATTGCACGCTGGCCAGCACCAGTGAACGTTCGGCAGCCCCTCCGGCGTCGCGCAGGATGCGTTCGCTTTCCAACGACTGGATCAGGCCGTTGGCCGCGTCATCGGCCTCGCGAGCAGCCTGACGAACTTTATCGCGATAGGCTTCGATCAATTGCTGCAACCGCGCGTCCTGGACGCGCACGTTGTTGGCGATCAGCCCGTGATCGAACACATTCCAGCGCAGACTGGGACCACCGATCAGGTCCAGGCTGTTGGAGGTGCCACTGAGAGAGTCCGCCGACCAGACAATGCTGCCGAGCAGAGTCAACGATGGATAGAAATCGGTTTCGGCCACACCGACCAGCGCGCCTTGGGCGGCGACGTTGAGTTCGGCGGCGCGTACGTCGGGCCGACGCAGCAGCAGGTTGGCCGGTACATCTTGCAGCACGGCGCGATCGACCAGCGGGACCAGACTATTGTTATCGATCACCTGTGGCAGGCTGCCCGGCGGCTGCCCGATCAGCACGGCCAAGGCGTTACGCGTGCGTTGCAACTGGTCCAGGAGGTTGGGAATACTGGCCAACGTGCCCAAATATTGGGTTTTGGCCTGTTGCAGGTCGAGCTCGGCATCCTGGCCGCTGTTGAACAGTTTTTCGGTGATCTCGTAATTGCGCTTTTGCTGCGCAGCGTTTTCACGCGCGACGCGCAAACGGGAGTCTGTAGTGCGCAACAAATAATAGGTGTCCGCCACTTGGGCTCGTAGCAGTACAAGGGCGTCTTCATAGTTGGCCTGCGCGGAAAAATAAGCCGCATCGGCCGACTCGATGGCTCGACTGAAACGCCCCCAGAAGTCAATCTCCCAGCCGATGTCAAACGCGGCACTGTGTTGCCACAAATGGGTGTCCTGCGGATTGTTGCCACCATATTGGTTACGATCAATGTACAAATTGTCCGTGCTGACTTGCTGCAATTGCGGGTACAGCCCGGCTTGCGTAATACCCAGTTGGGCGCGGGACTCCATGACGCGCAAGCCGGCAATTTTAAGGCTGGAGTTGTAAGCATCCGCTTGGGCAATCAGTTTGTTGAGCACCGGGTCGCGAAAGATTTGCCACCACTGTCGCAGATCAGGATTGGGCCCGCGTTGGCTCGCTTGTTCGAGGGAAGGCGTGTCCCATGTTTTGATCCACTCCTCAGCCGGCGGCTGGAAGTCCGGTCCCAGACGAATACAACCGCTCAGGGCCAGCGCCCCTAGCAGAATGAGATGGCCTGGCTGCAACTTAAGGGAAAGACCTTGGGGCATTGCGCTGTGTCCAGCCAAGAAAGATTACTGGAGCATAGACGGCCGAGAGAATTGTCGAGCGGAAGGCGTTTTTTTTTCTTACCGCGAAATAATTCCGTGATCGATCGCGTATTTGACCAGCGCGGCCGGTTTGTCGATATTGAGTTTGCGACGGATGCTCAAGCGATGGGTTTCGACGGTCCGCACACTGATGTCCAGTTCGCGGGCCATTTCCTTGTTGTTCAGGCCCTGCGCCATTTTGTACAACACCTGGCTCTCGCGCGGCGTCAGCTCATTGTCCGTGGTTTTATCGGCGATGAGCCGCTGGGCAATTTCGGCGCTGTAGAACGTACCGCCGCTGGCAATGGCTTCGATGGCGGCAATGATTTCCCTCGATGGAGAATTTTTCAGCACATAGCCACTGGCGCCCGCACGAACGGACTCGCTCACGTATTCGTAATTGTCGTACATGCTCAGCATCAGGACCTTGAGCGAGGGGTACTGGCTGCGTAGCACGCGCGTCAGTTCAAGACCGTTCATGTCGCGCAAGCTGATGTCGACCAGCAACAGGTCCGGCTGGCAACGTCCGACCATCTCGATAGCCTGTGCACCGCTTTCGGCTTCGCCCACCACTTCCAGGGGCGCCATGACCGCCAGCAGCGCTTTGATCCCGTCGCGGACCAGAGAGTGATCGTCGACCAAGGCGACGCGGATCGGGTAGGGCAGGTTCATTGCGGGTATCCACTCTTGTTTTAAGGGGGCGGTCAGCGTTTCGTTGCGGGCGCTTTCATCGGCAGCTGCACGTCCAGTTCACTTCTGCCCGGCACCGATATCAGTTCGAAACGTCCGCCAAAATGCTCGACACGTTCACGGATATTACGCAGGCCAATGCCCGCATGGCGACGTTCGACCTGGGAGACGTTGAAACCGATACCGTCATCGACCACGCTCAGGCGGACCGATTCTTCAGCGCCGTGCAGCGTGATGGAAACGTTTTTCGCTTGAGCGTGGCGTTCGATATTGGTCAGGCCTTCTTGCACAATCCGGAACAGCGCGACGGCCGCGCCATCGACCAGGTGACAGGCGAATTCATTGTCGTCGTAGGTCACTTTGAGACCGCTGCGTTGCTCGAATTCGGCGGCGAGCTGGCCAATGGCTGCGGGCAGGCCCAAGGTGTCGAGCAACGATGAACGCAGGTCGTGCGAGAGGCTGCGGACCTCACCAATGGCTTCGCCCAGGCGTTCGGTGGCGTCCTTCAACGTGCTCAACCCCTTGTCATGCCCCTGTTCATTCTCCAGCAGGTGGCTGGCCAGTTCGAAGCGAAACTTGATCGACACCAGCAACTGGCTGATGCCGTCGTGCAGCTCCCGGGACACCCTTGAACGTTCTTCCTCTTGCAGGCTGACGATACGCTGGGTCAGACGCTGCAACTTTTTGTCCGCCAGGCGATGCTCGCTGACGTTGAGGGTCATGCCGCTGGCAAACACGAACAGCACCGCCACGAGCGCCACGACGGCAATCGCCAGCATGGTTTTGCGGATGCCCTGAGCCACTTCGTCACGCGCCTGTTGGGTGGCGCGTTCAACGTCCTCAAGGTAAATACCGGTGCCGAGCATCCAGCCCCAACGGTCCAGCATCACCACGTAGGCGAGCTTGTCGGTCACCTGGCCGGAGGAGGGTTTGATCCAGGTGTAGCGCTGAAAGCCTTCGCCTGATTGCGCACTTTTGAGCAATGCCTGTATCACCGGCAAACCGTGTGCGTCTTTCATGTCCCACAGGTACTTGCCCACCAGTTCGGTCTGGCGCGCGTGCATCAGGCTGCGGCCTTCGCGGTCGTAGACGAAGAAGTAGCCATTGATGCCAAAGCTGAGCTTGCGCAGTTCTTCCAGGACTTGCCGTTGGGCGTGCGCGTCGCCGTGGCCGTCGTCGTACAGCGGCGCTATGAGGCTTTGCGCCATTTCGACGTAGTTTTTAAGTTCGGCACGCTTGCTGGCCAGGATACTGTCTTCGATCAGTTGCGCCTGTTGATCGCCCAGTTGTCGGTTGAGCGAAATAACCAGCGCGCAGATCACCGCGATGGCCAACACCAGCGGCAGAATCCCGAGCGCGACGATTTTGTGTTTGAGCTGCATCCTGGCTCCTGACCGAAGGAAGGCAAAGGCCCGGCATCATAGGCCAAAACCTGTGGGAGCGAGCCTGCTCGCGAATGCCATCGGTCATTCAATATCAATGTCGTCTGGCACACCGCCTTCGCGAGCAGGCTCGCTCCCACAGGAAATCAACTTCGTCTACGTAGAACTACGTAGACGCCACGTACGTAGTAACGCGGATTTATTTGTAGACGGCATGCGGGGATATTGGGCGAGCTCCGCTCCGCGGACACAATTATAAAAATTACCGCCGCAGTCACTGGCTGTCGGCAGGAGACACGCTATGCCCCGTCTGGCTAAACACCTCGCCTGGTTTGCCGTGGCTGTTCTGGGAGCGATTGCGCTAAGTGTCGTGGCCCTGCGCCGCGGCGAAGCGATCAACGCCCTCTGGATCGTAGTCGCAGCCGTCGCCATCTACCTCGTTGCCTACCGCTATTACAGCCTGTTCATCGCCACCAAGGTGATGCAACTGGACCCCAATCGTGCCACGCCCGCAGTCATCAATAACGATGGCCTGGACTTCGTGCCGACCAACAAACACGTACTGTTCGGTCACCACTTCGCGGCCATCGCCGGCGCCGGACCTCTGGTCGGGCCGGTGTTGGCAGCGCAGATGGGCTATCTGCCCGGTACGCTGTGGCTGATCGCCGGCGTCGTGCTGGCGGGTGCCGTTCAGGACTTCATGATCCTGTTCCTGTCCACGCGCCGTAACGGTCGTTCCCTGGGCGACATGGTCCGTGAAGAAATGGGCCGCATCCCCGGCACCATCGCGCTGTTTGGCTGCTTCCTGATCATGGTCATCATCCTCGCGGTGCTGGCGCTGATTGTGGTCAAAGCCCTGGCAGAAAGCCCATGGGGCATTTTCACGGTGATGGCGACCATCCCAATTGCGATGTTCATGGGCATTTACATGCGCTACATCCGCCCGGGCCGTATCGGTGAAATCTCCGTGATCGGCGTGCTGTTGCTGCTGGGCTCGATCTGGCTGGGTGGGCAGATTGCCGCTGACCCGGTCTGGGCCAAGGCCTTTACCTTTACCGGCATTCAGATCACCTGGATGTTGATTGGCTACGGTTTTGTCGCTGCAGTATTGCCGGTATGGCTGATTCTGGCCCCGCGTGACTACCTGTCGACCTTCCTGAAAATCGGCACCATCGTCGCCTTGGCCATCGGTATTCTGGTGACCATGCCCGATCTGAAAATGCCGGCGCTGACCCAATTCATCGACGGCACGGGCCCTGTGTGGAAGGGCGGACTGTTCCCGTTCCTGTTCATCACCATCGCTTGTGGCGCGGTCTCGGGTTTCCACTCGCTGATCGCTTCCGGCACCACGCCGAAGCTGTTGGCCAATGAAGGGCATGCCCGTTACATCGGTTATGGCGGCATGTTGATGGAGTCGTTCGTGGCCATCATGGCGATGGTTGCCGCCTCGGTGATCGAGCCGGGCGTGTACTTTGCGATGAACAGTCCGGCGGCATTGGTCGGTGCGGATGCGGTTTCCGTCGCTCAAACCGTTAGCAGCTGGGGCTTTGCCATTACACCGGAAGCTCTTCAAGCGGTGGCCCATGACATTGGCGAAACCAGCATCCTGGCCCGTGCCGGTGGTGCGCCGACCCTGGCGGTCGGTATCGCGCAGATCCTGCACCAGCTGCTGCCGGGTGAAAACACCATGGCGTTCTGGTACCACTTCGCGATCCTGTTCGAAGCACTGTTCATCCTGACCGCTGTCGACGCCGGTACCCGTGCCGGTCGCTTCATGCTCCAGGATTTGCTGGGCTCCTTCGTGCCGGCGCTGAAGCGCACTGACTCCTGGACCGCCAACCTGATCGCCACCGCCGGTTGCGTGGCGATGTGGGGCTACTTGCTGTACCAAGGCGTGATCGACCCATTGGGTGGCATCAACACCTTGTGGCCACTGTTCGGTATCTCCAACCAGATGCTGGCCGGTATCGCGCTGATGTTGGCGACCGTTGTGCTGATCAAGATGAAGCGCCAGCGTTATGTGTGGGTCACCATGCTGCCAGCAGTCTGGTTGCTGATTTGCACGGTGACTGCGGGCTACATCAAGCTGTTCGACGCCAACCCGGCCATTGGTTTCCTGGCCCTGGCCAAGAAGTACAGCGACGCGCTGGCCAACGGTCAGGTGCTGGCCCCGGCCAAGAGCATCGACCAGATGCAGCACGTGATCTACAACGCCTACACCAACGCAACACTGACGGCGCTGTTCCTGTTCGTGGTCTTCAGCATCCTGTTCTTTGCCCTCAAGGTCGGTATCGCCGCTTGGGGCACCAAGGAACGCACGGATAAAGAAGCGCCTTACCAGGCGATTCCGCAGGCTTCTTGATGGAGGAGGGTGTTGATGTTCAATGATCTGAGTCGTCTCGGTAAATACCTCGGTCAGGCCGCACGCCTGATGGTGGGAATGCCCGATTACGACACCTACGTCGAGCACATGCAGAATAAACACCCGGACAAACCGGTGATGAGTTACGAGGTGTTCTTCCGGGAACGCCAGGAAGCTCGATATGGCAGCAAGGCCGGGCCCAAGTGCTGTTGATGCACTAGGACCAGGCAAAAAAAACAGGAGCCCGGCTTGCCGCGCTCCTGTTTTTTTTTGGCAGGCCTTTTCGCAAGATGAGGAATTGCCCGACCGCACATCAGGGCCTTGCCGCCCAAAGTGATTAATTATGATTTGATTTAGATCATAATGATGCATTGTGATTTAAGGGCGGTTAGCCTTCGACTATTCTAAAGGTCAGGTGTGCGAACACCGCCTCGGACTTGGTGCCCGAATGTACTCAAATGAGAAACTGCTGCTCTGCGCAGCATTGGAGTGATGATCATGGCTACTACCGTCAAAACCCGATCTGTGACGGCTCATATCCCTGTGGATCTAGCCGAAAGGGTCGACGAGATTGCCGAGCGCCTTGAACGTTCCAAGAACTGGATCGTCAAGCAAGCGCTGTCTGCCTGGATCGATCAAGAAGAAGAGCGCAGTCGTCTGACGCGTGAAGCCTTGGTTGATGTGGACGCTGGCCACGTGATCGATCATCAGGCTGTCCAGGCCTGGGCCGAAAGTCTCAGTACAGATTTTCCGCTGCCGGTACCGCGTTAATGGAATTGAAGTGGACTAGCAAGGCACTTTCCGACATTGCCCGTTTGTACGAATTTCTGGCCACGGTGAACAAAGCTGCGGCCATACACACTGTTCAACAACTCACCGCTGCCCCAAGCACCTTGTTGGTTAATCCGCGCATTGGTGAGCGCCTGGAAGAATTCGAACCGCGCGACGTGCGTCGAATCCTGATCGGCCACTACGAACTGCGTTACGAAATTCAGAGTTCAACCATTTACCTGTTGCGCCTTTGGCATACACGCGAATACAGGTAACTTGATTACGGGCATTTTCCAGTGCCACGACATCTCAAAATTCACCGGTGCTAAGGTAGCGCATAGACCTTGAACAGCTTGCGGGTCGTTTCGTTGGCGCCTTCCAGGTACTTGTCGTACGCCTGTTCAATCTCGCCGGATCGGTACATTTCACTCAGCGTGGTATCAACCAGCAGACGGAAGTCTTCATCGTCACGCGGCACCGCCATGGCCGTCGGGGCGTACTCAAAGATGCGCTCCAGCAGGACCAGGTTTCCGGTGGGGTAATGGTTGTCGAGGAGGTTCCTGAGCATCATCCGTTCGCTGAACATGGCATCCGCTTTGCCTTCTGCGACCAATTTCAGACCGGCGGCGGTGGTGTCGACCGTGATCAGGGTAGCGACCACGCCGAGCAAGCGCATCTGCTGACGAATCCACGCCTCGGTCACGCCGCCCTTGGTGGTGACATACGTCTGATTGGTCAGCCCATGGTTGATGGTTGCACGCCAGGTCGGCCCGGTATGGGCCACTTTGCCGTTTAGTACTTCCAGCAGCGGTGCCGGGGCATCCTGGTGCACCACCACCGAGAGGCCGGCCGTGTAGATCGGCACTGAGTAGCTCACTGACTTGCGTCGCTCAAGTGTCCGTGGTGTCGGCGTGCAAAGGATGTCGACCTTGCCCGAGCTGACCGCACTGATCTCATCAGCAGTGGTGACAGGCTGGTAGCGCACCTGCAACTCGGGCAACCCCAGTTCGGCCTTGACCTTATCGGCGATTTTTTCGCAAAGCCCAATGGCATACCCCTGAACCTTGTCACCTTCCTTGTAACTGAAGGGGGCGAATTCCGGCAGGTAGCCGAGGTTCAACGTATTGCTCGAACGCACGCGTTCAAGGGTGCTGGCACCGGCCAGTATCGGCACGGTCAGCAGCAGGCCGGCGAGCAGCCGTGCGGTGGTTTTGGTTCGTTGTCCGTTCATGTCCTGATTCCCCGTGTGCAGATGTCAGTGCTGTCCTGAAAACCAGTCCTAAGGGATATCACCCCTGGGTTGACCGGTTGCAGACACCGTGGCAAAGCGCTTGGCGAGCAGACCATAGAGCGGGTACCCGAAGGCCAGGACCAGGGCCCCGCCGAACACGGCGTCCTTGCCGCAGGCATGCAGGGCGTACAACGAATAGGCGACCGCGACCAGCAACGCCGGGGTATTGCGCAGGTAGACCGCTGGCGAAACCGAGGCCTTGTACATCATGACCAGCAGCCCGGTCAGCGCCGTCACGTAGGGAATCAGGTTGGTCACGGCGGCAAGATTGACCAGCTTGCCGAACTGCTCGCTGGCATTGGGTGAAATGGTCGACAAGGCCATCAGCGTCTGCAACACACCACAGGCGAGCATGCCCATGAGCGGGGCATTGCGCGTGTTGACCTTGCTGAACAGTTTCGGAAACATTCCTTGGTCAGCGGTCATCTTCGCCGTTTGCGCCAGCGTGAATTGCCAGCCCAACAGCGAGCCGACACAGGCCATCACCGCCAGCGCCATGATGATATTGCCGACCATGGGGTTGAACATTTGCGCGTAGACCAGTGCGAAGGGCGCCGAAGAATTGGCCAGTTCAGCATTGGGGATGATGCCTTGGATAACGGTCGTCGACAGTATGTAGACGACGGCGGCGCCGAGGGTGCCGAACAGGCAGGCGAGTGGCACGGTGCGCTTGGGGTTCTCCACCGCATCGGAAGCTTGTGCTGCAGACTCCATGCCCAGAAAAGCCCACAGGGTCAGTGGAATCGCCTTGCTGATCGCTTCGGAATTGGTGAGGTTGTTAGGGTTCCAGGCGGCAACCAGGACATCCGACTTGAACCAGAACCAGCCGATAATGCTCAGTCCCGCCACCGGGATAATCACACCCCAGACAGTAATCGCCCCGATCTTGCCGGTGATGCCGGGACCGCCGAAGTTGGCCACGGTGGTCAACCACAGCAGGCCTACGGTACCGATGAACAGGGGAATTGCGCCGCTGCCCAGCCAGGGCAGGAACGAGGTCATATAACCTACGGCGGAAATGGCAACGGCGACGTTGGCGATGGCCAGCGACAGAAAGTACAGATACGAACAGAGGAAGAAACCTGATTTGCCATGCGCTTCTTCGGTGTAGGCGGACAACCCGCCCGAGCGCTGACAGTAAATGCCGCATTGGGAAAAGCAGTAAGCAATCGCCATGGAACCGACAGCCGTGACGATCCATGACAGCAATGAAATGGCCCCGAGTTGAGCCATGCTCGTCGGCAGCATGATGATGCCCGACCCCATCATGTTGACCATCACCAGTGTGGTGAGCCCCATGAGGCTCATTTTTTTGCTTGAGTCGGCCATCAAAATCTCCTTTTTCCACACTTGTGCCAAGCTGTCAGAGGTCGAAACCCACGCATTCAACTGTAGCCAACGTAAACCTCAGGAAACTCACGACATGAAACATTCCTTTGCAAAGCACGTCCGTAGAGAGTTTTACAAAACAGTGTGGTTTTACTTTCTTGTTGTCTGGCCGATTTTCTCCATCCTGTTATTCACGATTGTGTTGTTCGGAATCATCATCGGCCAACTGGAAGGGTGGGGGCCGTTTGACGGTATCTACTTCGGGTTCATCACCGGCTTGACCATCGGCTACGGTGACCTGGTACCGAAAACGACCCTCGCGCGTATCCTTTCAGTGGCGCTCGGTTTCAACGGCGTACTGATGACGGCCATCTTCGCGGCAATCAGTATCCGGGCCATCGAAGAAACTGCGAAAGCGGCCCAAACCGAGGAATAGGCCGCTTTTGCATCGCGCTGAACCCTCAGTAGGGTTCAGCGATGTATTTGAACGGATAGTTGGCGGCCTTGTAGCTGCCGATTTTGCGTTTTGGCAGAACGACTTTGTCCTGCTTGATTTTTTTGTAGGGAATGTTCTCCAGCAAGTGAGTCAGCACATTCAGCCGTACGGATTTCTTGTCTTCTGAACGGGCGACATTCCACGGTGCCCATTCAGTGTCGGTGGCTTCGAACATGTCGTCACGGGCGCGCGTGTAGTCGTCCCAGCGGTTGTAGGATTTGATGTCCATCGGCGACAGTTTCCAGATCTTGCGTCCGTCAGTGATGCGTTCCTTGAGACGCCGGGTCTGCTCTTCCGGGCTGACTTCCAGCCAGTACTTGAACAGCAGCACGCCGGAGTTGACCATAAGACGTTCGAACATCGGCGCCAGCGTCAAAAAGCTGTTCACCTGTTTCTCGTCGCAAAAACCCATGACCCGCTCGACGCCCGCGCGGTTGTACCAGCTGCGGTCGAAGATGACGACCTCGCCAGCTGCCGGAAAGTGCGGCATGTAGCGCTGCAGGTACATCTGGCTTTTTTCTCGCTCGGACGGTGCCGGCAAGGCCACCACACGGAATACCCGCGGGCTGACACGCTCGGTCAGCGCCTTGATGGTGCCACCCTTGCCAGCGCCATCGCGGCCTTCGAAAACAACCACGACCTTGGCCCCTGTGGCAACAACCCACTGCTGCAATTTGACCATCTCGACATGCAGGGTCTTCAACTGGGCTTCGTATTCTTTGCGGCTAAGCCCTTCGGCTTTCTTTTCCGCGGAGTCGGCTATTTCACGATCTTGTTTTTTCATCGTAATACTTCAACCTCAAGTTGGCTTTGAATGCGGTGCGTACCGGCTTGTAATCACCGCTACGGCTTGCGAGTAAAGGGTAGTTCAATTTCTCAAGGACACGCTGACGTACCTCACCCGGCTGCCGGGCAGCGTACGAAATTCACTGTCGATGGGTGCTGCTTCTGATAATGCGCAACGGCTTGCTCCAGATTGAAGAACATTCGTGTGTTGCCCAGTGCATGGCCCAATGGCGCATGGCTAACCATCGCGCCAACGCTTGGGCTCATGCCCACCAGCCACAACGAGATGTCCTTTTCCCGCAAGCGCTGTTCCGCCTCCGTGAGTATTTTCAAGGCGGTGTATTCCAGATCGAAAACACTGCGCAAATCGAGAATCACGACACTGGGCGCTGCCTCCACAATCATCGGCCGTATTTTCGACCCCAAATGTTCGGCGTTGGCAAAGAAAATGCGACCTTCAGGCCGCAGCAGTAACAGCCCTTCAAAGTGCTCATCGTCGTCAGTCTCGGTAGATGACGGGCGATAGATGTTGGTGCCGGGTTTGCGCCCCAATCTGTGCACGGGCGGGTCCGAGACCTGGTAGGCCAGCGCCAGCAACGACACAATGATCGCCACGACGATACCCTGCAGCGTGCCGAGAAACATGACCCCGACCATGGCCACAAGCGCCCAGATAAACTCTGTGCGGCGCACCAAAAGAATGTCGCGAAACTCCGAGGGCTGGATCAGGCCTGTCGAATACACAATCACCACGGCGGCGAGCGTGGCATTGGGCATCAAACCAATGAACGGGGCGATCAGCAGGCACGTCCCCAGCGCCAACCCGGCAGTCATCAACCCCGCCAATTGTGATCGCGCACCGGCCAGGCGGTTGACCGCCGTTTGAGTGGTCCCACCCCCGGCGGCCATGGCGCCAAGAAACGCACCGCCCAGGTTGGCAACGCCTGTCGCCACCAGTTCACGGTTGGGCTGCAGCGCGGGTTCATCACTGCGGGCAAATGCACGTCCTGCCGCGATGGTTTCGGTAAAGCTCATGAGTGCAATGCCCATGGCCGACGGCCAGAGTTCGGACACGATCGACCAATTGGGCAGCGTCAACGATGGCAGCCCGATTGGAACGACCCCCACGGCCGATACACCCCATTGCTCCAGATTGAGCACACTCATGCCGACGATGCCGAGCGCGACCGCAATCAGCGGCGCCGGCCATCGAGGAGCAAAGTGCTTCATCCCGATCAGAATCACCACCATGAACACGCCGACTGCCACGGTCGGCCATGAGGCGTGCCCCAGCCCCTGGAAGGTAGCGAGCACGTTGTGCAAAAAGCCGCCTTTGTCGATGTGGATGCCCAGCAACTTGGGGAGCTGGTCGAGCACGATGACAATCCCGATGCCGGCTTTGAAACCCACCAGTACCGGTTCTGAAATAAAATTGGCAACAAAGCCCAGGCGCATCACGCCTGCCGCGACCAGTATGGCGCCCACCATAAAGGCCAGCGTCGCGGAGGCCACTATCAAGGTCGCCGTATCGCCGTACGGGCTGATCTGCCCAAGTGCGGAGGCGACCAGAATGGCCAGGGTGGTTGTGGTACTGACGCTGAGCGGCCGCGAACTGCCGAGTACGGCGTAGATCGCCATCGGTACCAATACGGTATAGAGACCGACCTGCACCGGCAGGCCTGCAATGGTGGCGTATGCCAGCGCCTTGGGAATGACCACCGCCGCGGCGGTCAGCCCCGCAAGGACATCGCCCTTGAAGAAGGCTTGTCGATAGTGTCCCATCCACTCCGGTAGCGGGGGGGTAAACCGTGAAAGCCGATCATCCTGATCGCTACGTTGTTGACTCATGTGCTGCTCCAACTCCAAATCCTTTCATGCACAACTCAGCCGACCACGCGACACCTGAACGGTGGCGTGTAGTCACTGCAACTAAAAAATCCAGTCGGTCCGGGGGCGGACAGAGGAGGGGTGACGCCCCCTATGGAAGAGGGCGTCAGCCAGTTCTTAATGGAATGGAAAGATGTAGTTCATCCAGGCAGCCATGCGCAGCAGAATCTTGCGCATCATGGCGATATGGTGAAAGTGTTGACTGTAAATCGCCGCCTGCCCATAGGCGCCACCGGGCATCAGCTTGCTGTATTGGGCATAGGCAGGGTCGGTGATTTCGATAATGACCGGTACCCGGCCTGCCGGCGGTGAGCCGGTGTAGCCAATCAACGTTCCGGAGGGCTGAACTTGCCCCTCTGCGATAACGCCGATCACGCTTGTGACCCGTCCCGCGAACACTCTGCCGGGAATGCCGTCAAAAGCCACTTCCGCTTCATCGCCTACCGTCAAGCGCAACTGACTGTTTTGACGCATCCATGCGGCAAAGTAATGACCCTCTTCCGGGATGAACACCATGGAAGGGCGCAAGGGGAACTTAGTGGCCATCATGCCCGGACGCAACGAAACATGGGTCACGAAGCCTTTGCTAGGCGCCCGAACAGTGGAGTTGTCCAGTTCATACTGAGCATTATCCAGTTGAGCCTGCAAGTCGTCGGATCGAGCAATGACGACGTCCAGTTCACGTTGGGTGCCGAAGTTGCGCTTGATCAGCTCAGTGATTCGAGCACGATCAGCTTTTGCCGAGACTAACTGTGCCTTGATGGACCTGACCCGGTACTCGAACGGGGCAGGGTCGATACGAAACAGCACATCACCTTTTTCGAGCGGCTCGTTACCCTTGACCGGCACCTCGATCACCAGACCGGTCACCACCGGAATCACCGGTACGGAGACGAAGTAAGAACGAGCAACCTCAGAGTATGGATGGTTGTAGTTCATCGTGAAGATCAATGCGCCGACAATCAGGATCCCACCGAGCACCG
Source organism: Pseudomonas sp. GM21 (assembly GCF_000282215.1). GTDB lineage: Bacteria > Pseudomonadota > Gammaproteobacteria > Pseudomonadales > Pseudomonadaceae > Aquipseudomonas. Next base: position 36,106 of record NZ_AKJS01000191.1, on the reverse strand, counting down.
CCGTTGGAACCGTCCATTTGTTCAGCGGTATGCGGAAAATTTTGAAGATGGCAACGCAGATGGCTGCATAGGTCAAAATGAGCAGAAGATCCATGGCTTAGATTTCCTCACTGCGATTGTCTGACGCTGGTTTGTCCCGTGCAGTGCCGGTAGCCCCTTCCAGCCGTTCTATTCGAATTTGCAGGTCAGCAACCTGCTGCTCCAGATGAGCGACATGAACCTGCGGAGACTTACCATCACCAAATCCCCAACCCCGGTCTTCCCGGTACGCCATCGCCCAGATCCACAGAAATGGCCAAAGCGCATGCAGGGTGAACAAACTGACCCAACCGGTTGCGTGGATAGCATCCTGATGGGGGTGATTGCGGTGCACGGCAATTTCATAAGGAATGTCGTGCAGCGCGATGATCCCGTAGAACAGGACCAGACCGACAAAGAACAATAGGCCTAACGCGAAGTAATCAAGCATGACCGCCCCCTCCTGGCACAAGCGATGTACTTGGCACAGTGTAGTCACGGATTTTGTGAAAAATCAGTTCAATACAACGCATAACAACTCCGGCAATTCAATTGTCCGCCAACGCAGGCTTACCCTGTCGCCCAGCCTGTGACAGAGCCTGCGGGCGAGCGAGAGGATCGCCTGAATTGCCGCTGTGTTCTAGGTCGTTTTACGCCAACCCGGATTTTATGGTGAGGCTGAAGGGAAAGGGAGAACAGAATCGTTCGCCGAAAGATCCGTACTCACGGCGTCGGTCATTCAATCTCTGCGCCTTTCAAGACACTCACGGCGCAGGGTAATGCTATTGATATCCCTGCAATCGATCGCGTGATCATCATCATAGTCTTTGGCCTTGTCCTTGGCGTTGTTGCCGCAATTGCCATTTCCATTGCAATTGCCTTTACCTTTTTGATCGTTGTTGTTTTTTACACAGTTTTTCGCGGCATTTTTACTCCCCGAGTTTTCGCAGTTTGAAGCGGCAAAGGACAGCGATGGCAGAGCCAGGGACAGCAGGAATGTGCACACAAGGGTCGCAATGATTCGCATAACCAAGCTCCAGAGTAGATAGTTTTATATCAGCAACGATTGCCTCGTTCTCTGTCTGACTATAGCAGCCCCCCAGATTTGGGGGTGTCCAACCTTATCCCTGCCGGGTGGAGAGAATCGCTGGCATTTGCAGTTCCTTGTATATAGCGAGAAACCTCAAACCCGAAGTGAATATCAAGGCAATCCAGCCGGCGACCTGTATTGTCGGGAATACATCGCGCAACAGGACATAGAGGGTGCACCCCAGCAGGATAGGCGTGGCGTAGATCTCACGTGACATCAGCAACGAAACTCTCCCGGCCAGCACATCGCGCGCGATACCGCCGCCAATACTGGTCAGCACCCCCATCATCACGGCAAACGGTGCGGCAAGCTGTAGCCCCAGCACTTTCTCGGTAGCGACAATGCCAAACAGTGCGGCCGCAAAACCATCGAGGTACAGCAGCAACTGATAGCGTTGCTGGAATCGTTTGGTGAGAAAAAAGGCCAGTACTCCAGCAATCAAGGCGACCCAGATGTAGTTGAAGTCGGCAATCCAGAAAATCGGTTGATCGAGCAACAGGTCGCGAATGGTCCCCCCACCGATAGCGGTGATGATGCCAAGTACCACGGCTCCGAACACATCGACCCCTGCCTTATGGATAGCCAGCACTCCGGTAATGGCAAACACGGCGGTGCCCAACATTTGCTGAAAATAAAGCATCCTTTACTCCGTTCTCAGGGAACCCGTCAGGTTAACCATGGCAGTGTAGGCGAGCAGTTGAACGCCGCTGCGCGAGGCGTCGGCTTAGAGGGACGCGTTGTGATTGTAGCTGGGGCAAACAGGCCAGCTGATAAGCCCTCATTGCATGCCAGACGACGCGACGGGTGTTCCCGTCGCGGCTCCCGGCCGCTAATTCGCTTCCTTGCTGATGGGCTTACGCTCAGCGTTGGGTTTGCTCTTGTCAGTTACCAGACCTTGAGCGTGTAGTCGATGTTGATCCGGGTTTCGTTGTCACTTCGGAATGTCGAGGCTGAGCTTTGTTCATTGCGATAGAACGCATTGCGCAAACGCAGACCGAGGCCCTTTGCCGGGCCTGACTGAATGACGTAGGCCAATTCCAGGTCTTTTGACGATTCCGTCAGGTCGCTACCCCCCAGTTGCGGCAGGTCGATGTTGGTTCCTCGCAAGTAGCGGACCATGCCGGTTAGCCCCGGCAGTCCAACAGCGGCGAAGTTGTAGTCGTAGCGCGCCACCCAGGTCCGCTCTTTCGGATTCACGAAGTCTGCACTTAAAGTGCCATCGCTGAGCACTGCCGGCTCCCCGCCAGCAATGTAAGGCAATGCCGTGTCGCCTGTCTGGTACATGTAACCCAAGCCTAAGGTGTGGGCTGCAATCTGGTAGCTGAACATGGCGCCGGCGTTCAGGTTATCTACCTTGCCGGCTTCTGCCCGGCCGTTCTCCCGACTGTTGAAGACCCGCACATCTGTTTTCAGTCTGCCGGGGCCGAGGGGGAGCAGGTGGATGCCTCCCGCAAAGTCCTGAGTGTATATATCCATCAGTTCGGCGTGAAAATAGCGCAGCGTCAATGCGTCGGACCAATGATAGTCGCCACCGATGAAGTCAAAACGCTCGGAGCTGGCTCCCTTTTTGAACCGGCCATTGGGCGACGCCACCGATATTGCCTGATAGTCAGTGGAGTCCCGCAGGTTCACTCGATCCATGCGTCCCGTGTGCAGCGTCAGGTCGTCGATGTCATCGGAAATTGCATAGGCGCCGCGAAAGGATTGCGGAAGCAAACGTGCATGGCTCGCCGTGATCACCGGCAGAGTAGGGAACTGTGTCCCCACAGATAGCCGGGTCTTCGATATCTTCGTTTTTAGCGCCACCCCCAACTCTGAATATTCGTCGGCGGCTTCACGGGTCTGTGGGTTGAAGGGCAGGAGCTGGGTACCGGTGCGATCAGGCGCTGAGTCCAGCTTGAGTCCCAGCATGCCCGTGAGGTCCAGGCCGAAGCCAACGGTTCCTTCGGTGAAACCGGAATTGGCCCTGAGGATAAAACCCTGGGCCCATTCGCGAGCAGCCGAATAAGGCGTGTCATTTTTGTAATCCCGATCCAGATAGTAGTTGCGTGCAGTCAGGGTAACGCTGCTGTCGTCAACGAACCCTGCGTAGACGGTGGAAGAGGCGCAGGCTGTCGCCATGCCCAGGCAATAGAGCCATGGGCATTCAATTCTGTTTTGCATGTGATGTGTCCAGATCTTGTTCTTATAGGGGGCGCCGGATCAGGCGTTGGAGGTGGTGCTCAGGTGCAGCAGTCGCTGCGGCTTCAAAAGCCAGACGACGAGGGCAGCGAAAACGAAAGACAAGGCAAACAGCAGGTAAAGGTCAGCGGGTTGCCACTGGGCATCGATCAACCGGCCAGCCACCAATGGCGACAGAATCGCCCCGGCGCGGCCGATGCCAATACCCCATCCCAGGCCGGTGACGCGTTGGGTGGCGTTGTAGATGGTCGGGGTCAGGGCATAGAGCCCGGCAACGCAACCATTGACGAAGATTCCGATTAGCAGCACCAAGGCGAAGGCCAGGTTCGGGACGGCAGTGAACTGCACGAAAACCGCCAGGAGTACCGCGTTGATCAGGAGGTAAGCCATCAGCACCCGGGACAGACGAAAGCGCGATGCCAGCAAGCCGATCAGCGACGTGCCGAGAATGCCGCCGATGTTCAGCATTACACCACCGGTGATGCCTTGTTGGTTCGATAGGCCTGCTGAAACCAGCAGCCTTGGCGTCCAGCTCATGACGAAGTAGAAACCGAACATCACCAGGAAGAAGGCCATCCAGATGAGCAAGGTTGAACGGAGCAAGGCTGGCGAGAAGAGCTCGGCGAACGTCTCTCTTAAAGGTTTGCGGGCGTCCTGCCGCGCCTCGGGTAACTGATCGACGCAAGCGACCGCGACGCGTTGCAGTAGAGTATTGATACGTTTCAGCGCGTTCCGGGGTTGGCGAGACAGCAGGAATGCCAGGGACTCGGGCAACCAGAGAGCGAGGATCGGAAGGATCAGCAACGTTGTTGCGCCACCGTAAAAGAACACCGAACGCCACCCCATGGAAGGGATGATCTGCGCCGCGATGATGCCCCCTATCGTTGCCCCCAATGCGTAGGCTGTGGATTGCAAACTGATGGCCAGACCGCGCCACTTCTTGTTCGCATACTCACCAGCGACAACGTAGCTGCTGGCCAGGATGCCACCGATGCCGAGTCCGGTGATCAGACGCAGCACGCCCAGCATCTCGGGGGACGTCGCCCTGGATGACGCCAACATGCCGAGCCCCGCGATACCGACACAGAGCAGGATGAGTGGGCGTCGTCCGAAGCGGTCGGCCCACGGGGCGATAAACAACGAGCCGATCGCCATTCCGACAAGTCCTGCGCTGAGCAGGTAACCGAGGTGAATGCCGCTGAGGCCCCAGTCGGTAGCAATAGACGCAGCGGTGAAAGCCATCACCAATACATCGAAGCCATCCAGCATGTTGATCAGAAAGCAGAGCGCAATCACGCCCCACTGGAAGCTGACCATCGGTTTTTCATCCAGCTGTTGCCCAATCGACTGGTTCATGGGATCAGGCTCCGAGGCTGTAGGCAGGGAATTGGTGTGAACGACGGGCAGCCGAAGCCGCCTCGCTATGCAGGGGATACAGGGTGTACATGTCGATACCTTCTTGTTTTTGTTGGTCTGTGGAGCATGCAAGGTGCCCGGGAGCCGGCGACTCGACTCCGGGGCGGCAAGGGGCTCAGGTCGATGGAACGCCTGAGTCAGCCGGAAAATTAAGCGTTCAAGCCGCGCTGAAAGTTTTGTGTGGATCGATGACGAATTTTTTCGGCACGCCGGCATCGAACTCGCCATATCCCTGCGGTGCCTGGTCCAGGCTTATCACCTGCACGCCTACCACTTCGGCGATGTTGATGCGGTCCCACATGATGGCTTGCATCAATTGGCGGTTGTACTTCATCACCGGGGTCTGGCCGGTGTGGAAACTGTGGGACTTGGCCCAGCCCAGGCCGAAGCGGATGCTCAGGCTGCCCATTTTCGCAGCGGCGTCCACGGCACCTGGATCTTCGGTCACATACAGGCCCGGGATGCCGATTTTGCCCGCCACCCGCACCACGCCCATCAGTGAGTTGAGCACGGTGGCTGGCGCTTCATGGTGCACGCCGGCATGCCCGTGACCGCGTGCTTCGAAGCCTACGGCGTCGACGGCGCAATCCACTTCCGGCTCGCCCAATAGAGCAGCGATTTGTTCGTGCAGCGGAGTGTCCAGGGACAGGTCGGCGATTTCGAAACCCTGCGCCTTGGCATGCGCCAGGCGCACGGTGTTGACGTCACCGATGATCACCACTGCAGCGCCCAACAGGCGAGCGGACGCAGCCGCAGCCAGGCCGACCGGGCCGGCACCGGCGATGTACACGGTGCTGCCTGGACCAACGCCAGCCGTTACGGCGCCGTGGTAACCAGTGGGCAGGATGTCGGAGAGACAGGTCAGGTCGCGGATTTTTTCCATCGCACGGTCGCGATCAGGCAGTTTCAGCAGGTTGAAGTCGGCGTACGGCACCATGGCGTATTCCGCCTGGCCGCCGGTCCAGTCGCCCATGTCGACATAGCCATAAGCCCCGCCCGGACGCGCCGGATTAACGCTCAGGCAAACGCCAGTATGCATTTCCTTGCAGGAACGGCAGCGCCCGCAAGCGACGTTGAACGGTACAGAGACCAGGTCGCCGATTTTCAGGTTCTCGACGTCGCTGCCTTTCTCGATGACTTCACCGGTGATTTCGTGACCCAGCACCAGACCGGTCTGAGCGGTGGTACGACCGCGCACCATGTGCTGGTCGGAGCCACAGATGTTGGTGGAGATCACCTTGAGAATGACCCCATGCTCGATCTTGCGACCGCGCGGGTCCTGCATCTTCGGGTAGTCGATTTTTTGTACTTCTACTTTCCCGGAGCCGAGATACACCACACCACGATTGCCAGACATGCTTTTTCCCTTAAAGAAGTTGTTGTTATGTAGAGGTGCACACTGAGTTGAGTACGCGTGCGCCCTGTGCTCAAACAGTGGATTGGCGAAGTTGCTCGATGATTCGCCGGGCGCGATTGGCACCGACATCGACGTGTATGTCGATCATCGGACGCGTGCCGAACCGGCACATGTTCTGGTACTGGGCTTCGATGATTACCTTGTCTTCATCGAAGGTCATTACCGTTTGCTCAACCACCTTGGCCTTGATGGCTTCGGGGTCGCTTTCGGGATTGGTGGCAATGGTCCAGAAATAGTGACTGGTGGTTGCGGTTTCTGGTGTTACACCATGGAATCCGCGCATATGGAAACCACCACGATCAGGGTCATCGAGGGAATCGGTGCCGGCATTCACCGCACCGGTCCAGATACGCAGGTGACTGACGTGAAATTCGATTTCCTGCCAACGGTCCACGGTGCCTTTGAAGGGGTAGGCGGCCGTGTAGGTGGGTGGTGGGACAGAGTCCGGCATGTGGCGCACGACCCGTACCACGTTGCCTTCACTTTCCACATTCATCCGGGCATTCATATGGATGCTGGCGTTGCCGCCGATGGTGCGCAGGTGGACATAACCCAGATGACTCAAGTCCATGAGGTTGTCGTGGATTAACTGATAAGGCGCGTTGTAGTGATACACATTGCCTTCGAACAGGTACTTGCCACTGCTGTGGACAGGGTAGGTCGGCGGCTCACAATCCGGCTCCGGTTGCGCCTCGCTGCCAAACCATATCCAGACGATCTGGTCCTGCTCACTCACGTGATACGCGGGCACTTTAGCCTTGCTCGGGATCTTGTCCTGGCCCGGGATTTCGACGCACTTCCCCCGCTCATCGAAAAGCAGGCCATGGTAGCCACACCGAATACCGGATTCTTCGAGCGTGCCATTCGACAGAGGCAGCGCTCTATGGCAGCAGCGGTCTTCCAGGGCTGCGACCTCGCCGTTGGCTTTGCGAAACAGTACGACAGGCTTGTTGAGTAATGTCCGGCCGACGGGTTTGTCCTTCAACTCCCATCCCAAGGCTGCGACGTACCACTGGTTGAGGGGGAAGTCAGGTAAGGCCGGCGCCGGAATTTCTTCGGCAAGCGTTTGGAGAGTGGATGTGTTCATGGCGGTCTCCTTGAAGTTGTTGTTTGGGTTCACAGATCAAGAACCAGGCGTGATGATTTGGCGCGCGAGCAGCAGGGGGTAAAGCAGTCGTTTGCGGCTTGTTCAGCCACTGTCAGGAACTTGTCCCGGTGTTCCGGGATGCCCTTGAGTACACGGGTTACGCAGGTGCCGCAGACGCCTTGCTCGCAGGATGACTCGATCGCTATGCCGGCTTCGTCGAGTATTTCGAACACGGTGCGTTCGGCAGGAATCTGAAAGACCTGTCCAGTGCTTGCCAGCTCAACTTCGAAGGGCGCATTGGCGCTTTGATCGATCGGGTCTGCGGCGAAAAACTCTTTATGTACGCGGTCCTGCGGCCAGCCAGCGTTCTGCGCTGAATCGAGGATGTAGTTCATGAAACCGGCCGGCCCGCATACATAGAGATGGGTGCCAGCGTCCGGCTCTGCCAGCAAGGCGGACGCATCCAGCTTCTGCATTTGAGCGCCACTGTCGTCATGAAACTTGATGCGACTTGCAAAAGGAGTTTGCGCAAGCATCGCAACGAATGCCGCGCGTTCGCTGGATCGAAAGCAGTAGTGCAACTCGAAGTCAGCGCCTTGATGTGAAAGCTCATAGGCCATGGCCAGCATGGGCGTGATGCCGATCCCACCGCCGAACAGCAGGTGTCGGTTGGCTGAGCGATCAAGCGGGAACAGGTTGCGCGGAGTGCTGATGGTGAGTGTTTGTCCTGACCGTACCTGCTCGTGCATGGCCTTGGAGCCGCCACGGGAACTCGGGTCCTTGAGCACACTGATAAGGTAGCGATGGCGCTCGTTGGGATCGTTGCACAAGGAGTATTGCCGGGTGAGACCCTCGGCAATGTGAATGTCGATGTGGGCACCGGCCTCGAACGGCGGTAGAGCGCTGCCGTCTACAGCACATAATTCGAAACTGCAGATGCCTTCGGCTTCATCCGCTTTGCGGGTGACGTTGACTTGAAGCATGACTTGTCCCTCCACACTGAAGTGGCTGCTGAAAAAAAAGCATGAGTTAGAGCGTTAGCCGGGGACGGGTCAGCCGGTCGCTGGCACGTGGGGGACGATCATTTGCTTGAACAAGGCGAAGGGGATGAAATTGAATGAGTTCATGACCAAAACCCGATAATTATTTTTATGTGGTAGGGCGACGGCCTATCATGCAGGCAATCACCCGTGACGTTCGGTAGAGAAATCCTCCGATTATTTAGTTGCGGTGTCAACCAATATTCTAAGACCCGCCGATCCAAGGTGTTCGCTCAATGTCCGTAGAGTCTCAGCTGAACCTGTCGCGTTATGTCCCTGCGCTGTTGAATTTTCTGTCCAATAAGCTCTCTGCGGGCGCATCGCAGTGCTATCGCAAGCATTTCGGCATAGGTGTGGTCGAGTGGCGAATGCTCTCGATGCTCGCCGTGGAAAATGACATCACCGCCAATCGAATTTGTCAGACGATCGGTCTCGACAAGAGCGCGGTCAGCCGTTCATTGCAGACGCTGGAAGCTGCAGGGCACATTTGCAGCCAGGTTGATTCAAAGGATGCGCGGCGCTACACCGTCAGCCTGACTGAGAGCGGAAAAGCGCTGCATGGTCGAGTGTTGAAGGTTGCACTGGAACGCGAGCGACGCCTGCTCAGCGGGCTCTCTACTAAAGAAGTGGACACCCTTATCGAGTTGTTGGGCCGCATGCATGCCCAGGTCTCCAACGTGAACGATTACGATCCGGTAGACGCTTGAATCTACGCTTGAACGCCTTTCCTTTAAGTGGTGTCGCTTCGTGACACCACGCCTCTTCATGCCGAATCACCCCTGACCACTCGCATACATTTCAGATATCGCGTTTTCCGATAGGTCACATCCCAACAAGCGATTAGTCCGCATCGCTGCGTCCCGGCAACCTGTGCCCGTCGCTCGGTCTATCCCGCCAGGTGACGAGCAACGGTTCGAGCCAACATTCCCGGCCGGAGGTTGCAGGTGATATTGCCAACAAAACAATAAAAGAAGGCTCGTTCGATGGTTATTCGTTCCGTGCTCAGCCGCCTCAGCGTTGGCGGAAAGTTGTCGCTCGGCTTCGGTCTAGTGCTGATCTGCACGATGGGCATGGCATTCACCGCTTGGTACTCAGTGCAGGTAACTCAATCGAGCGCCTCTCAGTTACGCAAACTGGATCACCAGAAAGCTGACCTCGACCACGCACGGGTTGCAGAGAAGGATTTCGGTTTGCAGCGGTCATCGGAGGCGGCGAAACAGGTCGAGGACTCTCTTCGTCAGCTTCAAATCGGTACGTCGCTTGCAAAATTTGGCGAAGACTTCGGGCGCACGCTCGCGGACTCATCCGACGCCTACCTGAAGGCATTTCAGGCATATGCCGAGGCGCGGCAGCAGGCGTTACAGGCGAGGATGCGTATGCAAGTGCTGGCTGAAACGACGGGGCAGCGTTTCAGCGAAGTGTTTCTCGACCAACTGGACGCTATCAATCTGGACCTTGAGCAGCGCAACTTGCCCGACGCGCAGTCAATGCAGCAGTTGGAGGAGGCGGCTTCGTTACGCGAACGCTTGGCCAATCTGCGCGACAGCGAGTTGTATTTTTCCCTTGATCCGCAGACGCGTTACCGGGACGACTGGGTCAACCGAGTAAATGAGCTGGATACCGCGTTAAGCAGCCTGAATTCGCAACTAGACGGGGATCGTCGTCGTGCACTGGATGAGGCCAGCGCAGCGTTGACCGAATATCGTGAGGCATTTTTGGCTTATGCCGTCAGCGGTGAGCAGGCCATGGCGCAACAGGTGAGCATGTCGATCTCGGCAGAGAAAGTGACGGCGCTGTTGGAAGACGAGCGCGTTAGGGCCGCGCAATCTTATGAATTACTCCGCCAACGTCTGGACCTGCAACTTGCAGCAATGGTGCTACTGGCAGTGATGCTTAGTATCGGTGCGTGCTTTGTGATCCGACGCTCTATTGTTTCCCCCCTGAAGTTGATGCTGGATCTGGCGCAACGTGTGGCCGCAGGTGATCTGAAAGATCGTCCCGCGCGGCTAGGTCGGCAAGATGAATTGGGCCAGCTCAGCCGCGCTATCGATCTGATGTTGCAGGCGCTGCGCGGTCTTGTTGGGCGGATCGGCAGCGATGTGCAGCAGCTTGACTCTGCCGCCGCCACGTTGGGCGCAATGGTACAGCGCACAGGGCAGGGTGTGCGTGCACAGCGCGAACAAACCGCTGAGGTGGTTGAAGCAATGCAGCATATGACCCAGGCCGCTGCGCAGGTCAACAAGCAAGTCGGAGGCAGCCAGGTAACCTTGGGCGAAGCCTGCGAGCTGATCCATCAAGGGGACGATTTGGTAAGGCAGGCTAGTCAAAGCCTGCAGCGGCTGTCGCTGGAAATGACCAGCAGTGCGAGTTCCATGCAATTGCTGCAAACCGAGAGCCAGGCTATTACCCGTGTGCTGGACGTGATCAGCGCCATCGCCGAACAGACGAATCTACTGGCCTTGAATGCCGCCATCGAAGCCGCACGCGCCGGAGAACATGGACGCGGATTTGCTGTGGTGGCGGACGAAGTGAGGGCGCTCGCCAGTCGAACGCGAGCGTCGACTGGCGAGATCGACAGCATGATTCGACGTCTCGCAGAGGTGACTGGCGAGACCGCCGCCAGTCTTTGCGACAGTCAGCGTCTGACCGCCGAAGGCGTTGATCTGACAGTGCGCGCGAGCCTGGTTCTGGATGCGATTACCTCGGCCATTTCGCGTGTTGAACACACCGGACAAAGCATTGCCCAAGCCGCAGCGATGCAACACGACATGGTCTGCCGAGTCGATGCAGCTCTTGGTCAGGTTGACTCGGTGGTAGAGCAAAATGCCGAGGAGTGCGCTCGGTTGGAATTGGCTAATGGCAACTTGCAGCGTTTGAGTGTCAGCCTCGGTGAAGCGGTTGGAGCGTTTCAAACGACCCTGTAAATTGAGTATCCATCAGTGATGATCGCTCATTCCTCCAAACCAAAATGGATGCTGCATGCGTTATCGACGTCTTGACCTGAACCTGTTGGTGGCCCTGGATGCCTTGTTGAGTGAATGCAGCGTCAGCAGGGCCGCCGAACGTTTGTGCCTGGGCCAGTCGGCAACCAGTTCGGCGCTCGGGCGTTTGCGTGAGCATTTCAATGACCCCTTGCTGGTTCAGATAGGACGACGCCTGGAACCCACGGCATTGGGTTTGGAGTTGTTGCCCAAAGTACGTCAAGCGCTGGCACTGACGCGGGAGATTGTCGATGCACCGGTCAATTTTGAACCGGCCCATTGCACTCGGCACTTCACGTTGGTGGCTTCCGACTACGTGGCTGGCGTGCTGCTGCCAGCGGTCAGTCGTGAATTGGCCCGTGTTGCATCTGGCGTGCGCTTGAGCCTGCGGGACTTGCCTGTACCGCGTGACGGTGATGTGGTCAGCGAAGCGCTCGATTATCGTCGCAGTGATTGCGTGATTGTGCCGCAGCGCAGGGTGAATCCGGCTTATCCCCACCTACCGCTCATGAGTGATCAGCTCTGTTGCATTGTCTGCGCTCGGCAATCGCCGTTCGCCGATGGTTTGAGCCTGGCCAACTATTGCGACGCGGAGCACGTGGTCCGCGAGTTTGCCGATGGCCGGAATCTGGCGATGGATGCCGTGCACCTGCATGAGCTGGGTGTTCAACGGCGAGTGGCGGTGGCCCTTGAAAGCTTCGTGTTGATGCCCGAATTTATCGTCGGTACCGCACGGATCGCCACTGTGTTTCGCCGACAGGCGCAGCGTTTCGCTCAGCATTATCCACTGCGTATCCATCCAACACCGCTGGCTTTTCCCGAGGCTGTTCAAGTGCTGCAATGGCATCCTTATCAAGACCATGACCCGGCCATGCTGTGGTTTCGCGGCCTCTTGCTTGAACAGGCCGCGTTGCTCGATCAGCAGGGCAGCTGATCGCCGTTATCCGCCACCAGTCCAACCTGGTCGATAGCCTGTAAAGCGCATCGTTCGTCGTTGTCCGAAGTGTCGCCGCTGATACCAATGGCCCCGAGAACCAGTCCCTCAACATTGCGAATCAACACTCCGCCGGCGACGGGAATGACCTCGCCGCCAGTCAGGCTGTTTATAGCGTCGAAAAACGCCGGCATCGCTTGAGCGCGCCGCGCCAGTTCGCGCCCACCAAAACCCATTCCCAGACAGCCACGGGCTTTGCCGGTGGCGATTTGTGGCCGCAGAAAACTGGCGAGTTCATCGCGCAAGACGGCCAGCGGATGACCGGCGGCATCCAGCACGGCGACGGCCAAGGGTTTAACCCCGGTTTCTCGGGCGATGCGGATAGCGCTGCTGGCGATGTGGGTGGCGGTCAATAAGTCGAGTTGCTGCATGGCGCTGGTCCTCATTGAGCCCACTTGCCCAATTGGGCAACACGGTCGCGGGTGTAAAGGTCTGTCCATTTCAGCGAGTTGAAATCAGACACCTGTTTTGGGTTGTAGGGGCTGCGCTCCATCCGCACGGGCTGGCCGGCCTTGTACACGGCTTTAAGGCGCGAGCGGTCTTGCAGAATGCGGATGTCGTGCAACGGTGAACCGTCGAGCAACAGGAAGTCCGCTTGCTTGCCCACTTCGAGGGAGCCGAGGGTCTCGCCACGCGGCATGCAGCGTGCGCCGACAGCCGTGGCGGCATACAACGCTTCTGCCGGAGTGAAGCCCAGACGGGTGACCAACAGTTCCAACTCACGAGCGTGCCACTCGCCGTAAGGCGTCACCGCAAAACCGCTGTCGCTGCCGCACGCGAAAGGCACGCCTGCAGCCTTGGCCCGTTTGAGCACGGCCGAACCCACTTCCAGGGTGCGTGCGCAGTAGCCGGCGTAGCCGGTACTGATGGCCGGATCGTGGGGTTGGCAGAAGTCCACGGTGTTTTGAGGGAACGTCATGGTTGGCGCGAGGATGGTGCCCGCTTCGAGCAAGGCTTCAATGCACGCATCGTCCATATAAAAGGCATGAAACACCAGATCCACGCCTGCGCGGGCGGCGTACATCACCGCTTCGCGGCCATAGGCGTGAGTCGCCACTTTGCAGCCCAGGCGATGCGCCTCTTCAACCATTTCCCAGGTTTCTTCAGCGGTGAAGGCGGCGATGATTTCGCCATTCGGGCGGCGGTGGGTGCCGTCCATGGCGATCTTGATCAGGTCGACGCCATCCTTGGCCTGTTTGCGGATTTCCGCCAATGCTTCGCTGCGGCTGGTGACCAGGCGCGCGGTGAAATATTCCGGCGCACCCACGCGGCTTGGGAACCAGTCATTGAGGCTCTGCCGATTGGTAATGACCCGGCTGCTCGCGGCAATGCGCGGGCCCTCGAACAAACCGGCGGCGATTGCATTGCGCACAGCGATGCTCAGTTGGCCGCTATCGCCAGGGCAGACCATGCTGGTCACGCCGGCAGCCAGCACATGTTGGGCGAAGAACATGCCCCGCAGCGCGCGGAACTCGTCACTGGTCCAGATATCGATGTCTTCTTCGCTTTGCGCGTTGCCGAAGGCCAGATGGGTATGCACATCCACCAGGCCCGGCATGACAAAGTTATCGCCAGCGTCCAGCAGGGTGTCTCCCGGTTGCGGTTGCGGCGCCAGGGCTGTTGGGCCGACATACGACAGCAGACCGTTTTCCACGACCAGGGTTTGCTGTTGACGGGTTTCCAGGCCAGTACCGTCAAACAGGGTTTGGCATCTCAGGTGCAGGGCGTTCATGGGGTATTCACTTTGCTGATTGTTATGCAAAGCGAGGCTAGGGCGCGACCATGGTCACCACCAGCAACTTGCATCAATGCGCGCGTATTGATGGCATCAATAGCTGCGCTACGTCAGCGGCGTCGGGGCTTTCGCGGCGATAAGTGACCTCAAGGGGCGAGTATCGCGAGTTGCGATGGCTGGCAGATCAGCTCGTTCCATGGCACACGTGCGCCCAACTGAATTCGTTTGCCCGTCAACAAAAAAAACGCCGGAAACCCTAGGGTTATCCGGCGTTTTTTATGCTTCGCGAAACCTGTTAAGCGGTGTGGCCACCCAGCGTTTCGGCAATCCAGTCAGCAATGTAGTGACCAGCGTTGATGCTGTTATCGAAGCTGGAATGCTGCACGCCACCTTCGCGTTCGGTGAAGATCTTCAGTTCGCGTTTAGGGCTGTTGACCAGTTGCTCGTAAGTACGCTGTGCCCATTTCAGTGGGATCTGCGAGTCTTTTTCACCGTGGGTCACCAGGAACGGCACCTTGATGCGATCGAGTACGCCATCCAGATGCACGTTTTCGGCGATGGCCATGAATTTATCCATATCTTTCGCACCCCACACCCAGCACACGTGCGCCCAATAGTGCGGTACAGGGAAGCTGCCTTCTTTTTCCAGGCGACGTTTTTGCACATTGCGCCAGTCATGGTTTGCGCCCCACACCACGCCGCAGGCAAACCGTGGTTCAAACGCCACCGCACGCGGGCAGTAATAGCCGCCCAGAGAGACGCCTTCCAGGCCAATACGTTTGGCGTCCACGTCGCTTCGGGTTTCCAGCCAGTCGACCACGCGACTGGCCCAATGCTCGCTGTCGAAACGGGCAATCAGGTTATGCAGGCGCAGGGCTTCTCCTGTGCCGGGCTGGTCGATGATCAACGAAGAAATACCACGTTTCGCCAACCAGGCCGGCAGGCCGACGCGGTATTTCATTTCTTTGGTCGAATCCAGTCCATTGACCTGCACCAGGATCGGAGCCGGACCGGTCACACCCTCGGCACGCACCAGCAGGCCGGAAATGTGTTTGCCCTCGTAGGGGATTTCAACGCGCTCGCAGTTCTCGCGCGACAACTCGATGCCGCGTTTGAAGGTCTGTAAAAAGCGCTGGTACAGCTCAGTCCGGCCCGGTGCGCCGTGGGCCTGCAAACGTTCGCAGGTGAGGTAATAAGTGGCGGCGCGGTTGTACTTTTCGCCTGCGGACAGCAGCCGACCATTACCTTCGTCTTCCTCAGCCAGGCCACAGAGTTTGTCGGCCATCTTCGCCCAGGTTTCTCGGAACGCTTTGGTGCCAGCCGCGTCGGGTTGCTGGGCGGCTTCCTGCAACGGCGCGCACATCTCTTCGATTTCGCCCATGCGGGCGCCCATCTCGATGGCCAGGTCGACAGAAAGATTCCACACATAATTGGTTGGAAAGTAACGGAACATAATTGTTGTTGTCCTTGTGATTGCCTTGACGTTCACAAGGCACGTTAAGGACGCGCCGACTAATGCGCCAATCGTGACTCGGGATGGGAGGTATCGCGACGGGCGATAGGAGGATTCTCCAGGTGCTGGATAAATTCGCTGATGCGTTCGCGCAGCCAGCGGTGCATCGGGTCGCCCTCGACGCTGCGGTGCCAGAGCATGACCTCGCGCATGACAGGGATTTTCACCGGTGGATTGAGGATGCGTAGCGGCAGGTGCTCGGCGTACAACCGCGCCAGGCGCTGGTGCATGGTGGCGATGCGCTGGGTGCCTACGACCAGTTGCGGCAGGGTATTGAAGTCGTTGGTGATGACCTCGATACGGCGGTTGAACCCATACTGGTTCATGAACCACTCTTCGATGCTCAGGTGCCGGCTGCGACCAAAACCGACTGAAACATGGCCCATGTCCATGTACTGCTCCAGGGTCAGGCTGTCGCCGACCTGGGTATTGCCGTCCCACACCACGCAGACGTGGTCCTCTTCGAACAGCAGCTTGTGGGGGTGGCCGTCGATGATGTACCGCTCAGGCACGATCATCAGGTCAACCTCACCGCGAATCAGCAACTCACCGGAGTTGTCGCTAGGGCCGAGCATCTCGAAGGTGATGTTGGGCGCTTCCTGATGGATCTTCTGAATCACCTGGGCAAACAGCACGCTGATCAGGTAATCCGAGGTCACCAGGCGAAAGTGGCGTTTGCTGGTGGCGGGGTCGAACACGGGCTTGGCGGTAATCGACGACTTGATCGTCAGCAGCACTTCGCGGATCGGCGTGGCGAGCTCCGTGGCATAGGGCGTGGGTTGCATTTTCCGGCCGACCTGCACCAGCAGTTCGTCTTCGAAGTAGGTCCGCAGGCGTCCCAACACACCGCTGGTGGCGGACTGCGTCATGTGCAGGCGTTCGGCGGCGCGGGTGATGTTCTGTTCTTCGAGCAGCACATCGAGTGCGACCAACAGGTTCAGATCCAGGTGGTTAAAACGCATCAGGCATGTCCGTTTTGTATTTATTTTTGCGATACATTCGGATGAATACATCACCGCGTCAAGCCTCCCGCTGTTTCTTTTCCTCTCCCCAAAAACCCGTTACCCGAGATTTTCAGGTATCGCGTTTTCTAATAGGTCACATCCCGACACACGATTAGTCAGCTGCCAAACCGCCCGGCACTCTTCGCAGCAGTCGGCGCCCTTGCCGACACCACCACCGGACATCCCGCGTCGCTGATGGGCTATCGAGCCTGAGGCAGGCGCGTCCGGATACTAATTTCAATGGAGTGGTAGCCATGAACATCCTTGGCCTTGATGCCCTGATCTTTGGCGTCGATGACATCCAAGCCTGTACCGATTGCTTGCGTGATTACGGCCTTGCCCCTGTCGATGTCGACAGCAACGGCGGGCGTTTTGAAGCACTGGACGGCACCGCCGTGATTATTCGCCGAGCGGACGATCCAGATTTGCCGGCGGCCATTGGTCCGGCACCGTCGATTCGCGAAACCGTTTATGGCGTCGCCAACGCGGCTGATCTCGATGCTATCGAGGATGAATTGGCGCGAGATCGCCAGGTCCGCCGTGACGACAACGGCGTGTTGCACAGTGTCGACGACATGGGGTTTGCAATCGCCTTTCAGGTCACTGTCCGCAAGTCCTATAACGCGCCGGACGACCTGACCAACGCCGCCGGCCATGCGCCACAGCGTCCGCTTAACCAGCCGGGCATCACCCTGGAAATGAATGCCACGCCGCGAACCTTGTCGCACGTGGTGTATTTCGTTCCCGATGCAGCCAAGGCTGAAGCGTTCTATGCCGAACGCCTGGGCTTCCGGACAACAGACACCTTTATCGGCGCCGGGCCGTTCATGCGCCCGGCGGGTTCCGATGATCATCATTGCCTGTTCATGATCCAGACCCCACCGCACATGAAGGGCTGCGAACACTTCACCTTCCACATGGGCAGCGGCACCGAAGTGCTGTTGGCGGGCACGCGCTTCGAGCAAAAAGGCTGGACCAGTTTCTGGGGTCCTGGCCGCCATCTCTTTGGTTCCAACTGGTTCTGGTACTTCAACAGTCCGCTGGGCTGCCACATCGAATACGACGCCGACATGGACAAGCACGATGACGCCTGGGAGGCCCGCCGTGCGCCACTGTCGGCGGATAACTCGCAGCTGTTCCTGTTCAATTCGAAAGAAAAATGGGCACCGGGCGGCCCGCCACCCAAGCACGGCTGAGTGCGGGCGTTGACCATGACCCACAGCGATTTTTTCCTGTGCCGGATGGACGAGTTGGCAGAAGGGCAGGCGCGCGGTTTCGATCCGTTGCAGCGCGGCAAGGACAGTGTTTTTGCCTTGGTGCACGAGGGGCAGGTTCGGATTTATCGCAACAGCTGCCCGCATCTGGACGTGCGTCTGGAGTACCGCAAGGACCGGTTTTTGTCGGCTGACGGCCAGTTGATCGTCTGTTACGCCCACGGTGCGCAGTTTCTCCCGAGCACCGGTGAATGTGTCTACGGCCCGTGTCTGGGCCAGCGTCTGGACGCGTTGCCATGGCGTTTGGAGGAGGGCTGGCTGGTGCTGGAAATGCCTGGGTCTACCGCGTTGTCGGAGCTGGTTGAGGTATCGCGTTTGGCGATACATCGCATCCCTACTCGCGATTAGTCAAATCCCTGCTTTGACGGGAAGCTGGACCTAACGACGTAGCGCCCGGCGCTGCATCGAATCACAAGAATAAAAGTGAGTAAGCCATGAGTGCAGTGAACAAAGTTCTGATCGTGGGCGGTGGTATTGGTGGCTTGTGTGCGGCCATCGCACTGCGGCGCAAAGGCATTGAAGTCGATTTGATCGAGCTCAAGTCAGAGTGGACGGTTTACGGCGTCGGCATCATCCAGCAGAGCAACGTGGTCCGTGAGATGGCCAAGCTGGGCGTGCTCGATGGTTATCTTGATGCGGCGTATGCCTTTGAAGACGTCGCCATTTATGGCCCGGCTGGTCAGCAACTGGCGCGCATCCCGGGTCAGCGACTGGCAGGGCCTGCCTATCCGGCGAACGTTGGCATCTCCCGTTTGGCGCTGCATAAAGTGCTCAGCGAAACCGCCCTCGAACTGGGCGCCAACGTACGCCTTGGACTCAGCGTCGAATCCCTGAAAGACCTGGGCGACAGCGTTGAGGTGTTGTTCACCGATGGCAGCAGCGGTGGTTACGACCTGGTGGTGGGTGCCGATGGATTGTTCTCCAAAGTTCGCGACCTGTTGTTTGGCGACACTTACACACCAAGGTTCACTGGCCAGGCGGTGTGGCGCTACAACTTCCCGCGCGATCCGCACATCGATCACCTCGCCAACTACCAGAGCGCCGAGGGCAATGCCGGGCTGGTGCCGTTGGCCGGCGACCTGATGTACCTGTTCCTCACCTCCCATGAACCCACCAATCCCTGGATGGACCCTGCGTCCATGGCCGAGCAAATGCGTCAGCGCTTGCAAGGCTTTACCGGCCTGATCGGCGAACTGCGTGAACAAATCACCGACAGCAGTCAGGTGGTTTACAAGCCGATGGAAGTGGTTTTCGTCGACGAGCCTTGGTATCGCGGTCGCGTTCTGTTGATCGGTGATGCGGCCCATGCCACCACGCCGCACCTTGGCCAGGGGGCCGGCATGGCGATTGAAGATGCCATCGTGCTCAGTGAAGAGCTGACCCGTGAAGGCAGTATTGAGCAACAGCTCAAGTGCTTCATGGAACGCCGTTTCGAGCGCTGCAAATTCATCAGCGAAAGCTCGGTGCTGGCTGGCGACAAAGAGATGCAGCACGACCGGGACTTCGACCGCATTGGTTTGGTCAAGCAGATGCTCGCACGCACCGCCGAGCCTATCTGACCCAACGCATCCACAGCAGTTACCACTATAAAAACAAGAGGTTAACGCGATGGTTAGTTCCACGACTGCGGCGCTTGCGCGTCGCCCGGTCAGCATGTCTGCACCCTTTGGTTTCAGTTTGGCCGCGGCGTTGGTGCTGTGCAGCCAGGCTGCCCATGCCTTTCAAGTGGATACCGGCAACCCGGATTTCAGCCTGCGTTGGGATAACACGGCCAAGTACAGCGCCGCATGGCGTGCCCAGAATCCCAGCAGCAAATTGACTGAAGGGCAGGTATCACTCAATCAGGACGATGGTGATCGGGCTTTCAAAAAGGGCCTGATCTCCAACCGCACGGACATCCTTTCCGAACTGGATATGTCCTTCAAAAACGTCGGCGCCCGCCTCAGTGGCGCTGCCTGGTACGACACCGCATATCAGCAGGACAACGACAACACAGATCCGTCACGCGCCAACGCACGTTCAGTGGCCTATGACGAATTCACCGATGACACCCGCCACTTGCACGGCGGTGACGGCGAATTGCTTGATGCGTTCGTGTACTGGAACGGCGAGTTGGGCGATCACGCCACGTCATTGCGGGCTGGCCGCCACGGGTTGATCTGGGGCGAGAGCCTGTTTTTCGGTGCCAACGGCATTGCCGGTGGCATGGGGCCGGTGGACGTGGTCAAGGCGCAGTCCGTCCCCAACACCCAGTTCAAGGAAATCACCCGTCCGGTCAATCAACTGTCGGGGACCTTTCAACTGACCGATGCCGTTTCGCTTGGCGCCTTCTACCAACTGGAATGGGAACAGACGCGTCTGCCGGGTGCCGGCAGTTATTTCTCCACCAGCGACACCATCGGTGAAGGCAACGAACGCTTGATCGTGGGGGCACCTTTCCCAGCGTTCCTCGGTGGCAATCCCGGCAGCCCTGCGGCGTTCTTCCATGGCAATGACAAGGAAGCAAAAAGTTCGGGGCAGGGCGGCCTGCAGTTGAAATACAGCGCTGAGACGGTCGAATACGGCCTTTACGCGATCCAGTACCACGACAAAACCCCGAAGCTGTATCTCAAACCTTCTACGGGGGCGCCGAACTTCAGTACCGGCCAAATCGGTGAGTACTACTGGGTGTACCCGGAAGACATCCAGGCCCTGGGCGCGAGTTTTTCCACCACCGTCGAGGAATACAGCTTCGCCGGTGAAGCCTCGATGCGCTGGAACATGCCACTGGTTTCCAACGGCCAGACCGTCCTGCCTGGCGTTGAAGCCAATAACGATAACGACCCGCTGTACGCCATTGGCCGTACTGCTCACGTCAACCTCAACGTACTGGCCTCGTTCGGGCCGAACTTCATTGCCAATGAGTCGGGACTCGTCGGCGAGATGGCTTGGAACCGGTTGCTGAACGTCACTCAAAACCGTGCCGCCCTGGACCCCAATGCCACCGATGACGGTCTCGGCTTCAAGGTGGTTTACACCCCGACCTACCGCCAGTTTTTCTCCGGCATCGATATCAGCATTCCGGTCGGCGTCAGCTACTTCCCGCTGGGCAAATCCGCTGTGATCAGCGCGTTCGGCCCGGACAACGGCGGCGATATGAACATCGGCATTACCGCCACCTACCTGGATCGCGTTACCGCAGGCCTGACCTACACGCATTACTACGGCGCCGAGGACACCAACCTCAACGGGGCCAACCAATTCAACATGAAGCAATCGTTGAAAGACCGGGACTACTTGTCTTTCTCCGTCAAGACCACGTTTTAAGAGGACTTGCGCATGACCCACAATAAAAAGACCGGAGCCTTCAAGCTCAAAGCCCTTTGCTTCGCGCTGCTCGGCAGCCTGGCCATTGGCAGCCAAGTAACACTGGCGGCGACGGCTGAAGACGCGGCGAAACTGTCGAAAAGCCTGACGCCTTTCGGTGCCGAGCGTGCTGGCAACGCTGATGGTTCAATTCCCGCTTGGGACGGTGGTTACACCAAGGTCGATCCCTCCTATAAAGAAGGCGGAAAACGTTCCGATCCGTTCGCCGCGGACAAACCGGTGTTCAGCATCACCTCGAAAAACCTCGCGCAATACGCCGGCAAACTCAGCGATGGCACCAAGGAAATGTTCAAGCGTTTCCCCGACACCTACCGCATCGATGTCTACCCGACCCGGCGCACTGCCGCCGCGCCGCAGTGGGTGTATGACAACACCCTGAAAAACGCCACCCGCGCCAAACTGGTCGACAGCAGTGCCGGTCCCGTACCGCAAGGCGCGTTTGGCGGCATCCCGTTCCCGGTGCCAAGCAATGGCGCTGAAGCCATGTGGAACCATGTGCTGAACTGGCGCGGTACTTCATTGGCGATGCATTTTCGTCATTACCTGATGACCGCCGATGGCAAGCAGGTGATGACCACCGACGGCAAGGCCATCCAGGAGATGCCGTATTACTACCAGGACGGTTCGCCGGAGTCGTTTGCCGGTGACTACTGGCTGTTCCGTCTGCTCAACGTCGGGCCGCCATTGCGCGCGGGCGAGCAGATCCTGGGCCGCACCAACATCAACGGCGACCTGTCCCAGGCGCACGTCTATCTGACCGGTCAACGCCGGGTGCGCAAGCTGCCGAATGCCTGTTGCGATACACCGACACCCGCCACTGCCGGGGTGATGTCGTTCGACGAGTTGAGCGTATTCCAGGGCCGCATGGACCGCTTCAACTGGAAACTGGTGGGCAAGCAGGAGATGTACATCCCCTACAACACCAACAAGGTGCAAACCGCCAGCAAACCTGAAGACCTGTTCCTCGCACACCACATGAACCCGGATTACGTGCGTTGGGAATTGCACCGGGTCTGGGTCGTAGAGGCGGACTTGGCGCCCGGTAAACGTCACCAGTTGCCGAAGGGCCGCTACTACCTCGATGAAGACACCTGGCAAGCCATGCTGGGCGACCGCTGGGACGCCAACGGTCTGTTGGCCAAAACCTTGTGGTCGTTGCCGGCAGTCCTGCCGGACCTGCCAGCACAAGCGCAATTGTCCTCGGGCTTTTATGACCTGACCTCAGGCGCCTGGTTTATCCAGAACGTCTACACCGGTTTGCCAGAGCAGTACGGCATGGTGGATCGCTACAAGGCTTCCGAGTTTTCGCCAGCAGCGATGGCGGGTGCCGGGGTTCGCTGAGTCAGGCCGGGATCGCGGTTTGCAAAGCGCGATCCGGTTTTTAACGGTTATTCGAGGTCGGTAATGAACAGAATCTGTCAGGTGGTTGGTCGGCTGATGTGGCTTATGGCGTTGCCTCTGGCGATGCCGTTGAGCCTGGTGCAGGCCGCAGCGGTGGGCGAGGTACTGAACACCCCGGCGATGCTGGTGCCACAAGCGACGTCCGCGGTGCTGCTGGATCTGGCCCGGGCGGGTTCACGTCTGGTGGCGGTGGGGGAGCGGGGCATCGTGCTGCTCTCCGATGACAACGGCGCAAGCTGGCGCCAAGTCGCCGTGCCGGTTTCGGTTAGCCTTACGGCGGTGCAGTTCGTCGACGCCAACACGGGCTGGGTCGTGGGACATGGCGGTGTCGTCCTGGCCTCCCGCGACGGGGGGGAGCACTGGGTCGTGCAACTGGATGGCCTGCGTGCGGCGCAACTTGAGCTGGCGGCCTCCAGCGCGCAACTGCCTTCTGCCAACGATCAGGATGCAGCCGCTGCACGTGTGCAAACGGCTGAACGTTATGTCAGCGAGGGTGCTGACAAGCCGTTTCTTGCCCTGCAGTTCGTGGATGACCAACACGGCGTGATTGTCGGGGCGTACGGTTTGGCCTTTCACACTGACGATGGCGGCACCACCTGGCAATCGATCATGGGGCAAATCGACAACCCGATGGGCGCGCACTTATCCGCTATCGCTCAACAGGGTGAACACTGGTTTTTGGCCGGCGAGCAGGGTTATCTCGCTCGCTCGGACGATGCCGGCAAGTCATTCACTCAGCTGGAAAGCCCCTACACAGGCAGTTTTTTCACCCTGCAATTGCGCGATGACGGCACCTTGCTGGTGGCCGGTCTGAAAGGCAATGCGTTTTCCTCCCGCGACCTGGGCGAGAGCTTCCAGCCAGCGCCCGTGTCGATGCCGGTGTCGTTCAGCGATGCGATCCGCACGGATGACGGCCAGTTGCTGCTGGTCAATCAAACCGGCGCCTTGTTTCGCACCAACAGCCAACCCGATGCGTTGCTCCAACCCTATGGCAAACCGCTCGGCAAGCCCGTTTCCAGTGTTATTCAGGCCGCCGATGGCAGCCTGACGCTGGCGGGTTTCACTGGGTTGACCCGCGTTTCGCCGTCAATCGCTACCGCTCCGGAGTGAGGTTATGAAGTCTTTCGACAACGCCACGCAAAGTCTGGCGAATTTCGATCCACGCTCCGGTTCGGTGGTGGAACGTACGCTGTTCAATCATCGTCTGTGGGTGCTGCTGGTGTGTGTGCTGACAACCCTGGTCCTGGGTTATCAAGCCACCCGCATTGAGCTCAATGCCAGTTTTGAAAAAATGATCCCCACACAACAGCCGTACATTGCCAACTACCTAGAGCACCAGAAACAGCTCACCGGTTTAGGCAATGCCCTGCGTATTGTGGTGGCCAACCGACAAGGCAGCATCTACGACGCCGAGTACCTGAAAACCCTGCAGGCCATGAGTGACCAACTCTACCTGCTGCCGGGTGTCGACCGGGCTTACATGAAGTCACTATGGACACCCGCCACCCGCTGGGTCGCGGTGACCGAAGACGGCCTTGATGGCGGTCCGGTGATTCCCGATGACTACAGCGGCACCGCCGCCAACCTCGAGGCGCTGCGCCGCAACGTGCAACGCTCCAACGAGCTCGGTCAGTTGGTGGCCTTCGACCAGACCTCCAGCATTATTTACGTGCCGTTGCTGGCAACCACCGCTGACGGCAAGGCGCTTGATTACGCGGTGCTGTCCGAGCAACTGGAGACGCTGCGCAGCACCCATCAAAGCGCAAAAATCGACATTCACATCACCGGTTTCGCGAAAAAAGTCGGCGACCTGATAGCCGGCCTGAAACAGATCCTGCTGTTCTTTGCCGTCGCGATCCTGATCACCACCGCCGTCCTTTATTGGTACACCCGTTGCCTGCGCAGCACCGTGCTGGTGGTGTTGTGCTCGCTGGTCGCGGTGGTCTGGCAACTCGGTTTGCTGCCCTTGCTGGACTACCAACTGGACCCGTATTCAGTGCTCGTGCCGTTTCTGGTATTTGCCATTGGCATGAGCCACGGCGCACAGAAGATGAACGGCATCATGCAAGACATCGGTCGTGGCATGCACCGGGTGGTGGCTGCACGCTTCACCTTTCGGCGTTTGTTTCTAGCCGGGCTGACGGCGCTGCTGTGTGATGCCGTGGGTTTTGCAGTGCTGATGCTGATCAAGATCCAGGTCATCCAGGACCTCGCGGTGATCGCCAGCATTGGCGTCGCGGTGTTGATCTTCACCAACCTGATCCTGCTGCCGGTGTTGCTCTCGTATGTCGGCGTTTCTCCCCGTGCAGCACAACTGAGCCTCAAGAGCGAACAGGCCGAGCAATCCGGTCAGGCACGCCACGGGTTCTGGCGCTTTCTTGACCTGTTCACCCATCGTCGTTGGGCCAGCCTGTGCATCGCCATCAGCCTCGCGTTGGCGGCAGTCGGCTTCCTGGTGAGCCTGCAACTGAAAATCGGCGACCTCGATGCCGGTGCTCCGGAGCTGCGTGCGGACTCGCGCTACAACCAGGACGATGCTTTTCTGACTCGTCATTACGGTGCCAGTAGCGACCTGTTTGCGGTCATGGTGAAAACCCCGGCCAGCAGTTGTGCGCGCTACGACATCCTTGCCAAGGTCGACGCCCTGGACTGGCAACTGCGCGCCTTGCCGGGTGTGGATTCGACCAACTCGCTGGCGTTGCTGAACCGTCGCATGCTGGTCGGCCTCAGTGAAGGCAACCCGAAGTGGTACGAGCTACAGAACAACCAGGCGATGCTCAACATGATCACCGCCAGTGCGCCGCGTGGGTTGTACAACGAAGACTGCAGCCTGTTGACCTTGTATGCCTACCTCACCGACCACAAGGCCGAGACCCTGTCCCGGCTGGTCGACCACGTGGAAAAATTTGCCGCCGAGAATAATACCGATGAGGTGCAGTTCCTTCTGGCGGCGGGTAACGCCGGTATCGAAGCGGCGACCAATATCGTGGTCAAACAAGCCAACCGCGAGATGCTCGTCTGGGTCTACGGCGCGGTGATTTTGCTGTGTCTGATTACCTTCCGCTCCTGGCGCGCGACGCTTTGCGCGGTCATTCCCCTGATGCTGACGTCCATCCTCTGCGAAGCATTGATGGTCTGGCTGAACATGGGGGTGAAAGTCGCCACGCTGCCCGTCATCGCCTTGGGTGTAGGCATTGGTGTCGACTATGCGTTGTACGTGATGAGCATTCTGCTAGGGCATTTGCGCCAGGGGGCGAGCCTTTCCGAAGCGTATTACCGCGCGCTGGTGTCCACCGGCAAGGTGGTCATGCTGACCGGTATTACCCTGGCTATCGGCGTGGCGACCTGGACGTTTTCACCCATCAAGTTCCAGGCCGACATGGGTGTGCTGCTGGCCTTCATGTTCATCTGGAACATGGTCGGTGCCTTGGTGTTGCTGCCGGCATTGGCGTACTTCCTGTTACCCGCACGCAGCGCTGCGGCCGATGCGGTTGTAGCGGCAAATGTGCTCAACGTGGCGGTGGGTGACACGCCGGTTGTTGCGAACGTTCACCACCTGCGCATCAAGGATCGCTGCCATGGTCGCTAATTCCTTCGTAGAAAAATCCACCCGACAAGCCGGATTGCCGCAATCGCTGTTGCTGCTGTTGGGAAGCTGTTTGCCGGTGCTGGGCGCCGTATTGTTGGCCCCGGTGTTGCCACGGATGCAGGCGCATTTTGCCGATGTCGCCGGCAGCGCTGTGCTGGTCCCGATCGTACTGACCTTGCCGGCATTGGTGATTGCGCTGCTGGCGCCGTTCGCCGGGCTGATCGCCGACAGGCTGGGGCGCAAACCGTTGCTACTGGCCAGTATGTTGCTGTACGTCCTCTGCGGCGTGCTGCCGCTTTGGCTCGACTCGCTGCAGGCGATCGTGCTCAGCCGTGCGGGTATCGGATTGGCCGAGGCGGGCATCATGACCTGCTGCACCACGCTGATGGGCGACTATTACAGCGGCGCCAAACGTGAACGTTTGTTCGCCTTGCAGATGGTCGCCACCTCGTTGTCGGCGGCGGTGTTTATCGCACTCGGTGGCTTCCTCGGGCAGAACGACTGGCGTACGCCGTTCGCATTGTACGCGGTGGGTTTGATTTTCCTGCCGCTGATGGCCTGGCAATTGTGGGAGCCGCAGGCACGCCCACAGCCGCAGCAAGCAACCCAGGCGGTGCCGACCGGCAAATTTCCATGGCGCGCGCTTACACCCATGTACGTACTGGCGCTGTTGGCAGGTTTAAGCCTGTTTATCGTGCCGGTGCAGGTCGGTTACCTGCTCAACCTGCTACAGGTGGATGCCCCGCAACAAATCGGCATGACCATGGGCGCCAATCAACTGGGTGTCCTCGTCGGCGCATTGAGTTTTCGTTTGTTCAGCGGGATGCGCGGGCAGCACATGCTGCTGATCGCCTATGTGCTGGCGGGCATCGGCGGGTTGCTGATGTCTGACGCCTTCAGCCATGTGCAAGTCGTGGTCGCTGTGACGATCAACGGCCTCGGCATCGGCTTGATGCTGCCGACGCTGATCACCTGGATCATGGCGCAAGTCAATTTCCATCAACGCGGGCGGGCGGCGGGGTGTTTTACCGCCGCCATCTTCGCCGGCGAATTTATCAGCCCCCTGGTGGTTCTGGGCATGACCCAGGGCGACGCCACCGCGCTGCCGGGTGCCTTGGCCATTGTGGGTGGGGTGCAACTGTTAGTGGCGGTGTTGTGTCTGGCCGTGCCCCGACTCGGCGGTCTGTTGGACGACGCGAACATTGTTGTCGGTGGCACGTCCATCGGCGACGGAAACTGAACGAGGATTCTCCATGCAAGCGCTTCCTGAATTCAAACGAGTGGTCACCGGTCACGATCAACAGGGGCAGGCCATCGTCGCCAGCAATGGGCCGACGCCCAATGTGTTCCCGTTGTTTTCCGTACCGGGCACGGTGTTCCATGAACTGTGGAACAGCAGCACCAGCCCGGCGTTACTCGACAACGCCAGTGATCCGAGCAGCAAACCTCTGCAACTCAGCCCCGGACCACAGGGCAGCGTCATTCGTGTGGTGGACATTCCTCCAGACAGCGTTCAGAACCAGGTCAGCGATGAAAACGCCGCGGCGGTATTTACCGAGATTGGCCAGTCCCACGCCGGTACCGGGCAGGGCAGCACCCGGCATAAATTGATGCACCGCACGGAAACGCTCGACTACGGCATCGTCACCGAAGGTGAAGTGTGGCTGGTGCTGGATGAGGAAGAGGTGCACCTCAAACGCGGCGACGTGGTGGTGCAACGCGGCACCAACCACGCCTGGAGCAACCGCACCGAAGCGATGGCGCGCATGGTCTTCATCCTTCTCGACGGGCGCTTCGCTGACGAGTTGAACCGTGAACAAGGAGCATCCGCATGAAACTCGCCACCCTGAAGAACGGTAGTCGTGATGGCACGCTCGTAGTCGTTTCGCGAGATCTGGCGTGGGCCGTGGATGCCGGTTCCGTGGCGCCCACCTTGCAACAGGCGATTGAGAACTGGAGTGGCGTGGAGCCGCGTTTGCAGGCCCTTGCCAGCAAACTGAATGCGGGCGAAGCGGCGGATGCCTTTGCCTTTGACCCTGCTCAGGCCATGGCGCCCTTGCCGCGTGCTTATCAGTGGTGCGACGGCTCGGCGTTCCTCAGCCACGGTGCGCTGATGCAGAAAGCGTTCAACCTTGATCCTATCGACGGCGTCGAACACACACCGCTGATGTACCAGGGCGCCGGTGACGATTTCATTGGCGCCCGCGACGATATCGCGCTGCCAAGCGAAAGCCAGGGCATCGACTTTGAAGGCGAGTTTGTGGTGCTGGTGGATGACGTGCCCATGGGGTGCGCCGCCGAACAGGCGCTGCAACACATCAAGCTGATTCTGCAAATCAATGACGTCAGTTTGCGCGCCCTGGCCCCACGGGAAATGCACACAGGCTTTGGATTTTTGCAGGCCAAACCCTCATCCAGCTTTGCCCCGCTGGCCATCACGCCGGACGAACTGGGTGATGCCTGGCGTGACGGACGCGTGCATCTGCCCTTGCAGGTGCACTGGAATGGCCAATGGTTTGGTCATCCGCACGGCGGGCAGATGAACTTCAGTTTTGGCCAGTTGATCGCCCATGCTGCTCTGACCCGCAGGCTGGGCGCGGGCACGTTGATTGGCTCCGGCACGGTTTCCAACGCCGAACGCAGTGTGGGTTCGGCCTGCATCGCCGAGCGTCGAGCGATTGAAATGATCGAGCAGGGCGCCGCGCAAACCGGCTTCATGCGCTTTGGTGACCGCGTGCACATGGATGTTCAGGGTAGCGACGGCCAGTCGCTGTTCGGTGCAATCGATCAACGTGTGGTTCAGGCTCAGTACTGAGGAGCGGCACATGCGAGTATTGATTACCGGTGCCAATGGTTTTGTGGGGCGTGAATTGGTGCGTTGCCTGCTGGCGCGGGGCAGCTTGCGCAGTCGCGTCATCGACGCATTGTTGGTGCTGGATACCGGCCTGCAAGGAATGCCGGAGGACCCGCGTTTGCGCCGTCATTACGGCAGCATTACCGATGTGGCCTTGATGCGCCGGGTGTTGGCCGACGGCATTGATGTGGTGTTCCATCTGGTCAGTATCCCCGGTGGCGCCGCCGAAGAGCAGTACGAACTGGGATATCAGGTCAACCTGTTGGCCAGCCTCGAACTGCTCAACCAATTGCGCAATAAAGCGTTGCCGCCGGTGCTGGTGTACGCCAGCAGCGTGGCGGTGTACGGCGGCCATTTACCGGAAAAAATGAACGAGCAAGCCGAGCTGCGTCCGCAACTGTCTTATGGCACGCACAAAGCCATGGTCGAGAGCGCGATTATCGACCTCGCCCGGCGTGGGGAAGTCGACGGCCGCGTGCTGCGTCTGCCGGGCATCGTTGCCCGCCCGCGTGAACCCAATGGCTTGCGCTCGGCATTCATGAGCGATTTGTTGTGGGCATTTGCCGAGGGCGACACCTATCGTTGTCCGGTCTCTGCGCAAGCAACAGCGTGGTGGATGTCGGCGCGCTGCTGTGTGAACAACCTGATTCACGCTGCCGAACTCAATAGCAGCGAAGGGGAATCGCAACGTGTATGGCAGTTGCCGGTGCTGCATCTGTCCATTGCCCAAGTGGTGGACGCATTGGCGGCGAGTTATGGCCAGGAACGTCGCAGCCTGATCAGCTATGACGCCGACATCCAGCTGGAAGCGTTGTTCGGGCGCATGCCGCCCTTGAAAACCCCGCAGGCGCGTGCCGCCGGTTTCAGCCATGACGGCAACGCTGCCACGCTCATCCGTAATGCCCTTAACCCCGCCACCCCACGTCACTTGTCGCTCAGCGGAGATACGATTCATGTCGCAGCCCATCAAGTCTAAACGTCGTCTTGTGGACCTCTCGGTCACCCTCGACAACAACCCCTACACGGACCCACCTCCGTTGTTGCCGAAAATTGATTACATGGATCACCAGCAAGGCTGGCCTGAGATGGCGGCAATGTTCCCGGGGTTGCAACTCGATCAGATGCCAGGCAACGAATCCTGGGCTGCGGAGCGGCTGCACATCACCACCCACAGCGGAACGCACATGGATGCGCCCTGGCACTACGCCTCGACCACTGATGGCGGTCAGCCGGCGTTTGGCATCGACGAGTTGCCGCTGGATTGGTGCCTGCAACCGGGCGTGAAACTGGACTTTCGGCACATGGCGGACGGGCACGTGGTCACCGCCGATGAAATCGAAGCCGAGCTGGCGAGAATTGGCCATGAGTTGCAGCCGCTGGACATCGTGCTGATCAACACCCGTGCCGGCGCGATATTTGGTCAACCGGGTTACCTCGATGCCGGCGTCGGAATTGGCCGTGAAGCCACCTTGTATTTGCTGGAGCGCGGGGTGCGTGTCGTGGGCACCGACGCCTGGAGTTGGGACGCACCGTTCAAGTACACCCGCGAGCGTTTTGCCGCTGACGGCGATGCTTCCATTATTTGGGAGGGGCACAAAGCCGGGCGCGATATCGGTTATGGGCAAATGGAAAAGCTCGCCAACCTTGAAGCGCTGCCGGCCAGCGGGTTCGTGGTGTCGTGTTTCCCTTACAAGATCAAGCACGCGTCGGCTGGGTTTGTTCGGGCGGTGGCGATATTCGAAGAATAAGCACCGCGCCGGGCGCGTATCAAAATCCATGGTCTTCGATCAAACACAATAAGAGAGAAAACATGCCTCTTTTGCGCATGCCCCTGACGTTATTGTTGGGCGCACTGACACTCGGTAGCAGCCTGGCCATGGCGGCCAGTGCTGATGCGAAGCAACCGAATATCTTGCTGATTCTGGCCGACGACCTGGGGTATTCCGACCTGGGAAGTTTTGGCGGTGAAATCAACACACCGACGCTGGATGAACTCGCCCATCAAGGTTTGCAGTTCACCAGCATGTACGCGGCACCCACCTGTTCGATCACGCGTTCCATGCTGATGTCGGGCACCGACAACCACCTCGCCGGGCTTGGCACCATGGCTGAAGCCTTGCAACCGTTTCAACGGGGTAAGCCGGGATATGAGGGTTACCTGAATCAACGTTCTTACTCGATCGCCGAGTTGTTGAAGGAGGGCGGTTACAACACCCTGATGGTCGGTAAATGGCACCTGGGGCTGGAGGCGGATCAGGGGCCGGATCAACGCGGGTTTGAGCAGTCTTTTACACTGCTGGAGGGCGGGGCTGCGCACTTCAAACCCTCGAACATCGACCCGACAAAAATCGAGCAGGTGCACTATCGCGAAAACGGCAAAGCGGTGGAAGTGCCGGAGAATTTCTACTCCACCGACTTCTACACCGACAAGCTGATCAGCTACCTGCAGAACAGCCAAAAGGACGGCAAGCCGTTTTTTGCCTACGCTGCTTACACCTCCCCGCACTGGCCCTTGCAGGCACCCAAGGAATACCGGGATAAGTACAAAGGGCGGTTTGATCAGGGGTATGACAGCGTACGTTTGGCGCGTATCGAACGGATGAAAAGTCTTGGTCTTATGGCGAACGACGCCCAGCCGGCGAACCCGCTCCCGGTGAATCCAAAACTGCCAGGCTGGCAGCAGCTGAGTCCGGAACAGCAACGCATTGAGGCGCGGAAGATGGAAATCTACGCGGCCATGGTCGATAACCTCGACCATAACATTGGCCGAGTAGTGGATTACCTGCGCCGCAGCGGGCAATACGACAACACGTTGATCGTATTTATGTCGGACAACGGCGCGGCAGGCGAGAACCACACGCAGTTCTATCCGGCCGGGGCGCGCACCGATAACAGCTACGCCAACCTCGGTCAGCCAGGGTCCCAAATCGACTACGGATTGCGCTGGGCAGAGGTCAGCGCCGCACCGTTCCATTTGTTCAAAGGCACCACGGCCGAAGGTGGCATTAGCGTTCCGGCGATCATCCAGCTGCCCAAGACACTGCGGCGTCAGGGTGTAGAGCGTGGTATAGCGCGGGTTGATGACCTGGCGCCAACCTTCCTTGATCTGGCGGGAATCGCTTTGCCGAGCGAGGCGCGAACAGACGTAAGCAAACACCCCATTACAGGTAAATCAATGCGGCTGATGCTCGCCGGTGAGGGTAGCCCGCACAGTCAGGACAACCTCGCCGGTGAACTGTTCGGCAATGCTTATTACCGGGAGGGAAACCTGAAACTGTTGGGCATCCGCCCGCAAACAGGGTTTGGCGGCGACGCGCAGCCGCCACAATGGCAGTTGTTTGATGTGGCGCAGGACCGCGGCGAAAGCACAGACCTGGCTGCCGCCCGACCAGAGACGGTGCAGCGCCTGAAGGCCGCATGGTTGCGGTATGCCGAGCAGGTCGGTGTGGTGTTTGCAGCGCATTAACTTGGGTGCTCGTCGGTGATGAAGTGTTCTGTACTTCTGTGTAGAAAGGGCCCGCAAGCAGAATATCTCTTCGTGAATAGTGGCAATATGCCCTAGAATCATTTTGTATCCAGTTGCGCACAGGAAGCGTTGATATCGCCGCGGCACAGAGGACATTGTGTGTGGCTTCTGTGCCTGCAAAAGCCTGTGATCAACTCGCACGTTAGTAAAACAAGTATCAGACAGGGACGAAACGCAATGGGGAACAAGGATCCTAAGGGCTATTGCGCCATTCCTGGTAAGGATGGCGCTGCGCGCATTGGAAGTCAGGATGATGAATAAGCGGCGCAGATCCTTATTGGGGTTCGTTGTTTTGGCGGTCGGCCTGGTGGGTTTTTCGGCTGTGCTGTTGCTCAATTCCGAGACACAGCGCAGAGAGACGCGATTCTCGGAATACGTGCAGAACATTTCCGGCATTGTGCGCAATCAACTGGATACCAATGAAGCGGTGTTGGCTGGGTTCTCGGCATTTCTTCAGGCTGTCGACCAGAGTGATACGCAAGCTGCGGCGCGTTACGCGGCAGCCGTTTTATCCGCCTATCCCCACATTTATATGCTGGAGGCGGCGAGGGCGGTTCCCATCGCCGAGCAGGCGGCTTTTGAAGACCTGTTACGCCGCACCTGGCGGCCAGACTTTGAACTCAAGGATTTCCCCAGCCTCGCTCAGCAACCAGCCCAACATCAGGCCTATCTCAACGAGACCTGGCCTGTCTTGTTTATGTATCCGGCACTTGCGGAGTCCAGTTCGATCTATGGCGTCAGGCTCGAAACCGTCCCCCATCTCTCCTATGCGCTGGCTCGAACCCAAAATAATCTGAAGCCTGTCGTATCACCTGTTTTCTCAATGTATGAAGGTGGCAACGCTTACATTCTGATGCAGTCAGTCAGCCGCCCTGAACAAGCGCAAGAAAACGCCCGGCCGAACTTTTTTGGTAGCACGATGGTGTCGTTGCTATTGCTCAAGACGGGCTCGTTGCTGGATGCAGTGCAGCAGGCGAACCTGGATCCTCTGGTTCACATCAGCGCTGCCCTGAAAACCACCGCAGGATCTGAAAGCAATGTGTTTTCAACGCAGACCGAGGAAGCCGGTTTCCTGGATCGCCTATTCTTTCCACGTCTGGTTGAGCGGGTCGAAATCAGCAGCGCTTCACAACCCATGACATTATTGTTTGAGCGTCAGTTGCGCTTAGGGGACGTTCTAACTTCGGAGACATTGGTGATTCTCGCGGTTCTGGCTGCTGCACTCGTGCTCATGCCATTGGTATTGATTCGTCATTTCAAGGCCATCGAACGGGCAGAGGTCGAACACCAACGCTCGACTTATCTGGCAACCCATGACGTGCTCACCCAATTACCTAACCGCTACCTCTTTGCCGATCGCTTTGGACAGGCCTTTTCGGATTGGGAAGCGTACGGGGTGTCGTTTGCCGTGCTGTTGATCGACCTGGATCACTTCAAGGAGATCAACGACAAGCACGGCCATGAGGTCGGGGACCAGGTTCTTCGGGCAGTCGCCAATCGCATGCTTCATGCCACTCGTTCGAGTGACACCGTCGCTCGCTACGGCGGAGATGAGTTCGTGGTTCTGATTGCGAATTTGACCGACACAGAATCTGCTGAAATCAAGGCTGAGAGAATGCTGGAAGCCATTGCGCAACCGGTTGCAACCACGGCGGGAGAGCTGACCCTCTCGTGCAGTATCGGCGTTTCGTTGTGCCCCCTGCATGGCCAGAGCCTTGATACGTTGCTCAAAGCGGCGGATCAGGCCATGTATGGCGTCAAGCAACTCGGGCGAAAGGGCGTTGCGTTGACTGAAGTTCGAAGCTTCGGTGAGTAACGCAAGTCGTCTCATGGCTCTACAAGGGCGCGCTTCAGAAGTTTTCAGCGTTTTTCAGCGACCAGCGGGGTGTGGCTCGGTGCATTTCAGAGCAGGCCTGTCGTTGGCGTGTATTACTGCGGTCTCTTGGCAGAGGCGATGAGCATAGGCCGATTCCCTGCCTTGCTTATAAGGTCATGCCCGCGTGGTAGCGTCCGGAAAACCATAAAAATGAAAGCGGCCAACCGTCCGAAAATTATCCATTGTTTGCTGATTGCGATAGCTGCAACGTTCGCGGGTCTGCTGTATTCCTACATCGGCATCAAACAAGCGGCGCACGATGCGCAAGAAATCAGCGAGAAGCGCTACCAATCTTATTTACTCGCTGATGAACTGCGTCACAGTTCCGATAGTTTGACGCGCCTGGCTCGTACCTACGTGGTGACGGCGAACCCGGAATACGAGCGCGAGTACCTGAAGATCATTGATATTCGCAACGGCAAAGCGCCGCGCCCGCAAGACTATCACCGTATTTACTGGACTTTTGTTGCAGGTGGCAATGCGCAACCTCGTCCCGATGGGGAACCGGTCGCGTTGCAAACGCTGATGAAGCAGGTAGGGTTTTCGGAGGCGGAGTTTGACAAACTGAAAGAGGCGAAGGCCAACTCCGACGGTCTGACCAAGCTTGAAGTCGAGGCAATGAACGCGGTCAAGGGCCGGTTTGCTGATGACCAAGGCAATTACACGGTGAATGCCGAGCCCGATCTCGTCCGGGCCCGGACACTGCTGTATAGCCCGCAATACCATGTCTACAAGGCACGGGTCATGGCGCCGGTGGACGATTTTTTTGAGTTGGTGGATGTTCGCACCGCGCAGGAAGTGATCCTGGCGAACCACAAGCTCAATGTCGCACAGAACTTGTTCGTGGCGATTTTGCTGATGCTGATCGCTGAGTTCGGCTTGCTGATTTACTGTGGGCGCAGGCAGATCCTGGAACTGTTGGGAGGCGCTCCTGCCGAGCTCAATCGGGTATTGAACGAGCTTGCTACCGGTAATCTGGAGGTATCGATTCCAGATGCGCCTCAGGATAGTGCCCTGGGCCGCGTGCGGGTGATGGCCGACAAGTTAAGGGCGCTGATCGAAACAACGACCAAGACCAGTGAGCAATTACGTTGTGTTTTGATTCAAATCCAGGAAAAGAATCGTCAACTTCAGATCGCCGACCAACACAAAAGCGACTTCGTGGCCAACATGAGCCATGAGATTCGCACGCCGATGAACGTGATCATCGGCATGAGCTATCTGGCGTTGAAAACCGACTTGAACCCGCGCCAACGAGACTACATCGACAAGATCCAGCAATCTGGCAAGCATTTGCTGGGCATCGTCAACGACGTGCTCGACTTTTCCAAGATCGAAGCCGGCATGCTGAATATTGAACAGACCGAGTTCACCCTTGAGCAACTGCTCGATAACGTGGTGAACCTGGTCGGTACGCGGGCGTCGCAGCGCAACCTGGCATTGATCCTTGATGTGGCCAGCGACGTCCCGACCACGCTGATGGGCGATCCGCTACGCATGGGGCAAGTCCTGGTCAATTTTGCCGGTAACGCGATCAAGTTCACCGAACAGGGCGAGATCTCCATCGAAGTTCGACTACATGAGTGCCGAGAGGCCGATGCGCTGCTGTATTTTGCGGTCAAGGACACCGGCATCGGTCTGTCTGAAGAGCAAATGGGGCGCCTGTTCCAAAGCTTTCAGCAAGCCGATACTTCGACGACCCGCCAATACGGCGGCACCGGCCTTGGCCTGGCGATTGCCAAGA
>NZ_AKJS01000190.1 GCF_000282215.1 Pseudomonas sp. GM21 | reverse complement strand
ATTCGTTTCGGGCAAAGCACAATCGCAGGAGCGCCAAAGCGCTCTTCGAGCAGATCAAGGCCGAGGGTTACGACGGCGGCTACAGCCAGCTCACCGCCTTCATCCGCTCGTGGCGCGGTGATCCGCCCGAAAGCCCTGGCCACATTGCTGGCTATTTCTGACGTCACGTTATGGCGGCTTTCCAAGCGCCCCGACTTTCCGCAAAAAATCCAAATCAGCCCGCGAACTGTTGCTTACCGTCGATCCGACGTTGACGCTTGGCTTGATAGCAAGGCCAGTACCCCCGTAGCAGCGAAAGCCGCCGCCTGCCAATAAAAACGCCACCGGGTGGAGGGCACCGGGTGGCGTCAGGTGAAGCGTGCTTGGAGAAGCAAGTTCAGTTTCCTCCTTGCCGCGTTCGTCGACAACCCCTGTGACTTTCCTCCGCGGTAAGGAGGATTTATGTCAGATGACCAAAACCACCGCAGCACATCTGCCCACGAGCGGGCAAAACTTCTGGTGAAGAAATACGGCGCCGTGAGCATCACGGAATGTCATGAAGTCTGGTGGCAAGAGCCCTACAAAATTTTCGACATTTACGAGACAGACAGACCCACCCGGCAGGTGTTCCTTGTGAAGAAGAACACGGATAAGGAGGCGGCCCACGCCCGGATACGTCAGCGCTTTGGCCTCGATGAAGAGGTCGAAATTTATGTTTGGTGACGTGAGTCATCCAAGCAACGCGGCCGCGATGGATTTGGAGTGTCGCCATGTCTAACCCCGTGATGATGTTCCTCGATAAGCTGGCCGCCACTTTCGGCCCGCTGGACTTCGTACCGGTAGCGGACGGCAAGCCCCACCGCTTCCACGTCCCCGGCGACCGTTCTCGCACACTCAACGGCTGGTATGTGTTGCACATGGACGGCATCCCGTGTGGCTTGTTCGGTAGCTGGAAAGATGGCGGCAACTGGCACAAATGGAGCAGCCGCCAGCCGGCCGACCGCCTTGAAGCGCAGTTGATTAGCCAGCGTATTGAGCAGGCCAAGCACCGGGCGGAAGCCGAGCGGCACCAGCGCCAGCAAGACGCCGCCGAGAATGCCAAGCGGCTCTGGTGTGGCGCTCGCCGCGCCGATCCGGCGCACCCGTACCTAGTCGCCAAGGGCATTCGCACTCATGGCCTGCGCCAACACGGTGACGTGTTGCTGGTGCCGCTGACCTATGACGGGCTGCTGGTAAACATTCAACGCATCAAGCCAGACGGCGTAAAGCGCTTTCTGTTCGGCGGCATGGTCAAGGGCTGCTGTTCTCCGCTTGGCATCATCACCAGTTGTAAGCCGCTGTATCTGTGCGAGGGCATGGCTACCGGTGCGACCATCCATGAAGAAACCGGGGCCGCCGTCGCCTGCGCCATGAATGCCGGCAAACCGGGGCATTCTCGCCACCCTAACCGCCGCCGGCTGGCTGGCATTCCCTAACGGCGACCTGCAAGCCTTCGAGGTCAATCCGCATTTGCCACCGCAGAGCGGGGCGACAGGGGCGACAACGGCGACAACCTAGCAATTACGAGGGTTGGCGGTGGGCGACAACGAGGCGACAGTGGGCGACAAAAAGGCGACAGCCACCACAGAAATCGCCAGCGATGAAGTTTGTCGCCCCTTGTCGCCTCGTTGTCGCCCCACTGAAAGTCAGAAAATACGGGGCTTGTCGCCCTTGTCGCCCCTGTCGCCCACACTTGAGCCGGTAAACAGTGGTTTTGCCGACTACGAGGAGTTCTTCACGAGCGACCCCAACGCGAATTCATAGGCGCCGCCACCAACGAGGAGAGCACCATGAGCGACGACAAAAACCGCATGACCGAGGACGAAGCCGAGCTTGCTTTAGATGCAGCCATGGACGCCCACACCGAGATGTTCGGTCATTGCCCCGGCATAAGCATCTCGTGTGGTTGCAGGCAGTACATTGGGGCTGAATAGCTGCTCTGAGTTTTTCGCTTCACACTCAGCTTCTGCACCCGCTCGCGTTGGAAAAGACCGGGGAAGGCGACGCTGTTCTTTGTTGTCGAAAATACTAAAACGAGAAGGTGCCATGCTGGAATAGAAGCGGGCACCAACACGTACCGATCCCGTTTCCGTAGGTATCGCTGGAACGACAACATATCTCGGTACCATGTCGTCACCTATATTTTGGCCCTCACTATATGGTTTAGCGGCAAGTGGCTACTGCATCAAATCTTCCCAATTTAAATCGATGGGTGGTTGGTTGGCCTGCTGAGCGATTCAGCCAATACGTTGCGTCGCCCGGTTGGATCCCAGAGCCGAAAGCTGCCTGTCATGAAGGGCAGTTTCTGGCCGTTTTCTGCCCCTCGTGACAGGCAGAAATCGGCCAAAAGCAGCCACTCAAAGTATTTACTAAGAGTCTCTCTATCTGCCTATGGACAAGCCGCTACGGCATTGCAGCTGTTTACTTTTGTCAGGAAGTCAATCAAGCAGTCAGGCGGCCTAACATATTGCGAGACGGTAGACAAAATATGGTCTGCCATGCTGGGATTTTCAAGTTTTATATGCGTATCGAATTTCAATATTGTGGACTGTGATAAATACTTATCATGTTTTAAGCTTTCTAAAAACTTTCTTAGGAGCAGAATTTCTTGCTTGCCTCTGAAGCGATTTGCTGGTTGAGAATAGGCTGCTTTCCATTCTATGCTGGATGTTATAAATTGCTTAAAGTTTGCTTTCTCAGCACATCTTGCATCTATAAAGTACTTTTGTTTTTTTAGGTTTAGATTTAAACCGCCCTCACAAATACTTGCTTCTAGCCTAAGAACTTTATCCAGGCTAATTTTCTTGTCATTTTTGCATGTCCTCACATACATAAACACTGAGTTCAGTAGGTGAATTTTTCTGTTTGAATGGAATTTTTTTTGCGTATTAATATATGTGGATAGCAAATATTCGAGAATATCCTTTCGGTTTTCTATTTCAGCTTTTGACAGACCGCATTCAGCCTCAAGAAGCCGACGAACGGTATCTGACTCGCAATAAAGATTTTCTATCGAATATCCTGGGGTCGTATAAGTATCGGGGTAATCAAGTGGAGCGTCAAAATCACGATCAACAAAAAAATATACGTTATCATTATGGTACTTTGGGTGACGCCGTATCTGATTCCTGAGCTCCAACGAGTTGGACTTCCCGCCAACGCTTAATGGGTCCCATGCAGTTCTAATTAGGGCGGAGAATATTGGAGTGTAGTATTTTGGGTCGTCCTTGCCTTCTAGCACCATTACGGATTTTGATTTTCCGGATACAGATCTAGATTTTAAGTACTCGACAAAATAAACCTCAGTCTCTTCAACGAAGGCAAGAAATTCAGCTACTCGGTCGCTCATGCACTAGTTCCATTAATGAAGGACGACTTAAGATCACTTGCGTAATTTGTAAGTCCGTGCATGATGAATGGGCTGTGAGTCATGGCCAGCAACATCTTGCAGCTTCCGGAATTAAGTACGTCGGTAAGCAACATTTTTTGCCATTCAACAGATAGAGATAGTTCAGGCTCGTCAAACAAAACGAAAAGATTTTTTTCTTTCTCCAATATTAGCTTTGAAAATAAGGATACGATTTGTTTTTCGCCTGAGGAAAGGTGCTCAAATTCAATTTCCTCATTGGTATCTAACGACTTTATTTGTACTTCAAGAGTCGCCTCATCGTATTCCATTTCCTTGTTTTTGAAGTACTTCGAACAAACCTTTGCAAACTTACTTAAGGCTTGATCTTTTTCCCTCTGCTCGTTAAATGTGCTGTACATCTTGGAGAGAAAATAAACAAGAGTATCGTTACGCTCATCGTTAAACTCTTCATGAGATTTAACTTTTTTTGTAATAAGCTCTTTATCCGCCGCAGTCAAAGACTTACCAAATCGATTCAAGACAA
The DNA here is from genome assembly GCF_000282215.1 of Pseudomonas sp. GM21. GTDB lineage: Bacteria > Pseudomonadota > Gammaproteobacteria > Pseudomonadales > Pseudomonadaceae > Aquipseudomonas. The sequence continues at coordinate 120,120 of NZ_AKJS01000190.1, read as the reverse complement.
GACTGAGGGAGTCAATGTTTTTTGTAATAATCTCTCTGTCTTTTATTGTTAAACTTAAACCATTGGCGAGGCGGCTGAGGATCTCGCCATTTGTTCTTGATGTTGAGTCATTACAAGAGGTAAGGATCTCTTTTTTTATAGATTCAATTGTAGCCTCAACATCACTCAACCCAAACTTAATGTGCTCATTTGTGCTGATTTTTTCATCTTCACTTAGCGTTGCAATTAAATCTTCGATCCTCCTATATGTCGGAAGATAAAGAGTTTTAAAAGGAGATCTTTCTTTAATTATCTTAAAAAACTCAAGATGACTAGTTTTTGAAGAAACGAAATTTTTTTCCTCATGCAACTCTTGTAACGCCATAGTACTAAAGGGGAGACTAGACCCTGTATTACGGACACCTCGATGCAATTCAGGGAATATGGCCCTAACTTCTGCCATCAAGGATTTGTAGCTTTTACTCTTTATTACTGAGTTCAATACCTTGTCGAAAGTTTGCTCATCCACACGGGATTTTATATGTTTGTAGGCGCGCGACTCCCATTCCAAATCCAGATCTTCTTGTTTGAGTATTATTGAGCGCTTAAACTTCTTGAATTTTACTTCTATTGATTGAAACCGAATTTCCTTCAGCTTTTCAATATGCCCATTGAATACTGCATTTATAAGTTTTATTATGGTAGTCTTACCTTGACCATTTTCGGAAAGCAAAATATTAAACGGACAGGAAAAGTCCAACTTAATATCTTTATAACCATGCATTCCATAAATAGCAAAATAATCAATAGCTGATTCTTCGAGGGTTAGATCTTCCACTGTTCAATCCTGCTCGATATGTAAAGATCAGCAACGATATCACATTGATACCACTTATGAAATTGAGTATTTTACTGAGGTAGATTGTTAATTTTTTAAGATATCGCTTAAATGGTTGAAAACCCGCCGCCCCTAGACTCCTCCAAATGGTAGGTTCTGGCCGATTTCTGCCTGTCACGAGGGGCAGAAATCGACCCAGAACAGACACTCACTAACGCGTGAGTTTAGCGGGATCTTCCGAATTCTTAGCTGACTTGTTAAGGGATTATTTAACGCGTGAGTAGTACTTACCACTAAGTACGTCCCGCACCTGTCGGTCATTCGCACCGACCAAATTTGCAATGAGATCAGGATCGAATCCCCATTCGTTCCCGTACTTGCGGATAGAAAGAATTTGATCTCGGTTCAAGGTATTACTGCGCTTGAATATGACCTGCTCGTAAAATTGATCATCAGCCCACTTTTCTTTTACCCATGGAGCGAGGCGTGGCCCAGAGGCCTTGTCAAGCAGATATTTCGACGCAGCCTTATCCCGTTCGTCAACGGAGACCTGTGAGCGATTAAGAAAGCCAAGCTTGTGAAGGAACTGAAATCCCGCGAACCCGCCAGGGATCATGTTCAGGCCTTTTGGATAAAGAGTGCGCTCGACCATTTTTTCCTCGACCTGCATAGCTTCCTCGTAGGAGAGATTCACATACTGCAGCTCTGAAAGAAGGACGGCACCTTTCCTCACCAACTCAAAGTTTCCAAGCCCGGACTGCACAAAACTATCGCAGTTGAACACTTTGCGTAGGGAAGTGTGAAATATCAGCTCGCTGCCGGTTAATGCATCACGCTGATGTTCTTTGTATCTAGTTTGCCAGTTACGAGACGTAAGACCTATGTAGCTAGCTGACTCGAACTGTTGCTCTGCAAAGTCCATGGCCGAAATGTTGTGTTCATAAATCATATGGCCATTCTCAACGTTGCCCCAGCCCTTCAACACACACTGCACAGGCACAGAGAAGATACGCCGCGATTGAACATATGCACCCGGAGGCGAACCAAGTCCGCTTTCAGGTGGTTTACCGGAAACCCGCTCGAAATAACACATTAGCGTGGGCGCTTGCGGCGTGCCGTGTGTACTTGCCTCCCAGGAGTAGAAGCACTGGTCCGGATCTTCCTGCTCATCGAAAATTATGAATCGGAACGTAATCAGTAGATCGTGTTTTCGACCAGCTTTCAATCGCCCCCAAGCCTTTTGGCCGTGCCGAGTTCGTTTGTTGATTTTGATTAGGTCGGTTAGGCAACCTTTGGCTCCGCCATGCATACCAGCGTCGATCTCCCCGAGTGATGCTTCAAGTTGATGAAGGCTCGTACTCGGAATGGGCAGCAGCGCCAATGTGTTCTGTTCATCAAGGCATCTGCGACTCATAAGTGCACCCGTTAGCTGACTCTTCAATAACAGGAGTAGCTTGCTACGTCCGGCGCCAAAGGCGCGAAGTTGATTTATTTGTTATATTTTTGCTTGCACGTCGAATGTTAAGCTCTCTGGTAATCGGTATAGTAGAGATCGCTTAATTTCGCCTTGGTACGCTGTTCGTTGACGTATGTCCTGCTCAATAAGTTTGAACGCCTCATATGAAACTCGAGGATCTATCATAATCTGAGTAATAAGTTTATGAGGCTCAATATTATACTTGAGCAGTTTGTTCTCGCCAGCACCTTCAGCCCAATCACAAAACATCAACCGAACTTCATTTTCATGTCTGAAAGCTCGTCGCTTTAGCAAAAGAGAGCTAAAAAGCTTGCCAAGTGTTATTTCACCATGAGGGGTAAAAGTATCTTTCGCTCTTTTAACAAGATCCGCCTCTCTTAAATACTCAACTTTACCAATGCAGTGCTCGCAATTTTTTCTATCTATAGTGGCGGAACAAAGACTATCAAGTAGTTGAACGATGGTAGTCCGAATCCTGATGCCATCTTTGTTTGAAGAGTAAATTCTCCACATAGCATCGGATGATTTCTCTAAAGTCCAGCATTGCCCATACATCCGATTATGGATATCGTACTCAATTTGCCGGCCGGTTTCATCCCTCAACTTTGACTTTAAAGCAAAGTTTTCGAAAGTATCTTCCCAGAGGCTAGGCTTAACTAATGTGTTTTGTTTTGTCGAAAATAACTCTATTAGTCGAGCGTATGAGATGGTTCGGTAAGCGTGCTGCTTTAATTCTGCCTCATCTAAATTAAGGTGCATCTCAAGTCCCTTTGGTTAGTAAAACTGCACTATACGATATCCAGTGCTACGTTTTTTATATCGCATAAGTCCCCTGTCGCCCAGCAACTCCACGGCCAACTTGATTCTTCTCGTTGCAAACGCAACAGCATTCAGAGAGAAATTCGACACGGGTAGCAACCTATTGTGCTGCCAAGCTACTGTTTTGCCGGCTAGCTGTCTAGAGACCGCTTCTGGCCGTTCTCTGCCGATCATAGTTACAAAGCGAGGCTGACTGACCCCAACGTGGACGTGTGACCACCCCCGCAGCCGATATTGAATATAATGGCAAATCGGCCGCATTCTATGGCGTATCTGCCATACTCAAAGCAAATCAGAGCGAATCAGGATTCCCGCCATGCCCGGCAGAATTCAAGGGTCAAAGAACACGAAGCCGTCTAAAGCCGACATCCGCCGCTACATGGACGGTCTGCGTGCAGAGGCGGAGGCAGGCAGCGTTGCCGCCCGTGTGGCGCTCATCGAATTGTCCGTGAAGTTGCTGGCCGCCAAGTATGACAAGCAGCCGTAAGCCCGCGGACGGTGCCTTGCGGCTACGTGCGGCAAAGCTGGGCGCTGACATGTTCGACGTGTTGGAAGCGCTCGCCCGGGCAGGTGATGCCGGTGCTGCAAAGGCGATCTTGAACAAGAGCACGCCGGACCTGAAGCCCGTGGCGACCATGGTGACGTTCACCCTCCCCAAGGGCCAAGACCTCACCGCGGCAAGTTGGGCCGTACTGACCGCGATCAGCACGGGCAAGTTGTCACCGGACATCGGCGCTTCACTGATTGCCAGCCTTGCGCAGATTGCCCGCATTACCGAAGTCACCGATTTTGACCGCCGTCTTGCCGCTTTGGAGGGACAACAGACATGAACATTATCCGCCTTCGGGCACTTGAGAAACGGCGCGGCCCACAGCGGCTAACCGCCATCCAGCAACGTGTTCTCGACAAGGCCAACGCGCTGCACCGGGCCAACCCCGGCATGACCGCCAACGATGCCATCGACGCCGCCTTAGATCAGGAGTTTTGAGCATGAAAGAGCAGAAAAGCTATGACGCCGCGGCCGGGAAGGTGGCAGCCCTTGAAGCCCAGATAGCCGAAGCCCGCGACAAGGCTGGCGATCACGTCCGCCTTCTGGAAAAAGTTAAAGCACTCAAGGCAACAGCGGCCGCGGCCGGTGCGTCTGCAATTGCCACTGGCATGACGCTTGGCGACAGCAGCGATTGGCAGCAAGCGAGAAAAGAACTCTACGCGGCCGAGGAGTCATTGGCGTTGTCCGAAGACAGCGCCGAAGCCTACAAGGCACGCATCGACGATCTGAATGACCAACTCCACGACGCCCGGCTCACGCTGAAGGACGCCGCCAAGGCGCTCACCGAAGCCCAGCACGACGAAGCGTGCAAGGCGGAGGCATTGGCCGCCCAAGCCTTCCTCAAGGCTGGAGATGATTTTTACGCGGCTCACTGCGCATTGGCTGTGACCATCGACGTGCGTATCAAGCTGCGCAACAAGATCACCGGCTTACCTGAGCACATCGGCGGCGGCTACCCCGTTGAGATCTATCTACCGGCTCCCGGGGGCTCAACATTCACTCGTGAACAACTCACACGCCGACCACCCAACGCGCTGAAGGGGGTTGCATGAAATCTGTTGAAGAATGGGTTGCGGCGATTTTGGCCGCGGTCGAAGAACTTGTGCAGCGCCGGTTGCCGAAGGCTGAAGACAAGTTCGATCCGATGGACGCGCCCGGCCAGTGGAAGCCGAAGGATAAGGCGGCATTGACCGGCCGGGCCGCGGCCCTTGCCCGGATCGACGCTGACCACAAACGAATCGAAGGGATCAACTCTCGGTTACCCTCACGCTAACGTCACGCGTGCGTGAGGTTGCAAAAGCCCGCGGCTGGGTTGTGTCCTCTTCCGCGATTCAGCCGTAGGCTTTTCAATCCCCCGGTCTAACTCCTCCGGGGGATTTTTTTGGGGGTTGGAAACCCGCCCACGAGGGGCACCAGGAGAGAAGTGGCCCCTGAAGTGGCCCTCAAATACCCATAAACGAAAAAGGCCCACCGCAAGGTGAGCCTAAGTCGTTGTTCTATATGGTGCCGGCACCAGGAGTCGAACCCGGGACCTACTGATTACAAGTCAGTTGCTCTACCAACTGAGCTATACCGGCGTGTTGGGCGACGATTATAGCGATTGGATTGGTTCTGTAAACCCCTGAATTCAGACTATTTTTGCGCAGGCTTCTGGTCAGGCGCGAAGCAGGGTTTTCTTGAGTTTCTGAATGGCTTGCCAGGTCCGGCTGTTTTGCATTGCGCGCAGCTGTGCTTCGGCCTGTTCAGCGCGTTGCAGGGCGGCGGCCAGCTGTGGCTCGGCATCGCCGACGGGGTGGCTGAAGTTGTGGCCTTTGCAGAACTGAAATTCGTCCAGGTTGCACGGCGGGATGTCGAAGGCGGGTTTGAGGTTCAGGTGTTCTTCGGCGAGGTAGTAGGTATTGATGCCGTCGAACAGGATGGAATGGTAGCCGGCGCCGGTGACGAGGGTTTCCCAGGTCTGGTCGCGCGCCCAAGGAGTCTCTATGAGGATGATCCATGGTCGCCATTGGCTGAAGTCCATACCGCGCAGGACGGTTTCTTCGTGGCCTTCGACGTCGATTTTCAGGAAGTGTATAGGGCGGCCCTGGACGTGTTCTTCGCAGACGGACGTCAGGGTGCGCGATTGCACGGTTTGGCTGCGCACGTCCATGCCGGCGGCTTTGTGCAATTGCGCCATGGCCGGGTCGGCGGTCGAGAGGCCGGTGCCGGCAATGCCGTAGAAGGTCAGGCTATCGGCGCTTTCACCGGCCACGCATTGCAGATTGGTGTCTTTGGGGCGTTGCTGGCACAGGGCTTCATAATAATTGGGCATCGGCTCGACGTTGATGCCGCTCCAGCCGTGGTCGTAGAACGCTTTGGTGACGGAGTCATGGGTGGGATCGTTGGCCCCGACGTCAATATAGAAGCCGTTTTCGACGGTTTTGAGGGCGCGCCAAAGGCGTATGTCTTCGAAATTCTGTGCGTAAGAAATGAACGTCACTGTCGCATCCTGTCGGTCGAATTTTCTTGTTCGTGGCCGCGCTGTCGGCGCCCTTGCGTGTTTGTATAACAAGAGTCGGGAAACGGTGCAATTTTCCCTCTGAGACGTCCGGATTTAGGCGCTTATGTCCTTTGTGTTAAATGCTTATGCACAACGGAGCTGGTGCAATGCCTCGTTCATTACTGTTTTTGTGGGCCCGTTCTCATTTGTTCGCAAATCGCTGTTTTTCCAGTTTTTTTTGCAGGTGTACAAAAATTGAACAGTGTCGTTTCACCCATGAAACAGGCGCGGGCATTGGATCCACGAAAATTCCATCAACAGAGTTATCCACAGGCTGTGGCTTTTATGGACGTTCCGCTAAAAGCAGGAAATTACGGGGCGTGAGCGGGGTTTCGCAGAAGGTGCCGAGGCGAACGGTGTAACCCTGATCTGCAAGGAAAAGTGCCCGGTCGAGTACCAGCCATAGCTCCAACGGGCGTCGGAAAAGTCCGCGTAGTAGCTCCAGATTTCGTACTTGCGCCAATCGTTGCCAACCGGCTGCTTCGAGTGCGAGCCAGTCTTGCAGGCCGACTGTGGATAACTCTTTCAGTGCGGCCAGATGATGGCAGTAATCGGCATAGGATCTTTCCAGCCAGGAACTCGGCAGGGAAGGGCTAGGCAGGTATTCATCAACACCGCGCAGTTGCCGTTGCAGCAGGTCGAAACCCAGGCGCCGGGCCATCGAGGTATCACGCTGACGTCGCACACGGGCACCTGCGGTGACGGTTTCGCTCATGGGAAGCGCGAGGTCGTCGAGGGAAAGTTGTAGGGTAGAGCCTTTGGCGGCCAGGGATATCGGTGAATACTCGGTCAGACCGATGCGGTTGTAGCAGCACGGCGCGATAGCTAGTTGTTTGCAGCCTGCCGCGCTGGCGAGCTGGATCAATCGCACATGCAGATCACCGCAGGCGTGCAGGGCTACAGGGGTGTGATCAGCATTCAATAAACAAGCCGCGCCAGGAGCGAGCACATCTTGCTCAACATGCAGCGCCTGCAGTTGATGACGCTGACTGAGTGCCTGTCCGCTGGCCACCAGCGCCGGGTCGTACTCCAGGCAGGTCAGTTGTTGCCCGGTTTGCAGCAAACGCCGCCCCAAATGGCCCTTGCCCGAGCACCAGTCCAGCCAATGCTTCGCCGGTGCAGCAAACGAAAGGCAACTGGCAAACGCCTCGATCTGTTGCCACTTGCGCCCCGGCACATCGACAATCAGCCGATGCCCGGCGGCTACCAGCGTATGTGCCGGCAGCTCACCTACCGCGCTTAGCTCAAGCGATAACGCCGCCAATGAAGCAAACGGCTCCGGCGCATTCAGTAAACAAGGTTGGTTATGACTGTTTTCTGCATCTTCCAGCGAGCGCCCGCGTAGCCAAAGCGCCAATTGCGGGTAGGACGCTTCCCAGGGAAGTTGCAGATGAGTGAACGGTCGTGGCTTCCACAGCGCCTGATGCTCAATCAGAAAAGCATCCAGCGCGATGAAGCGGGCGAGCAGGTCCTCGCCCGTCAGCACGCTGGAGGCATCAACGTCCTTGGCAGGCATCGACGCGCAGCCAGCGCTCCAGCAGCTTGAAGCCGCGCACCAGCACGTAAGCCATCAGCAGATAGAACATCCCCGCGGCGAAGAAGATCTCCACCGGCAGGTAAGTCCGGGCAATGATGGTGCGGGCCATGCCGGTGAGTTCCAGCAAGGTCACGGTACTGGCCAGGGCGCTGGCCTTGAGCATCAGGATCACTTCGTTGCTGTACGCCGGCAAGCCGATGCGCGCGGCACGCGGCAGCATGATGTAGAAAAGTGCTTTGGCGCGAGACATGCCCAAGGCACGCGCCGCTTCAATTTCACCCGGCGGAATTGCCTGGATCGCGCCGCGCAGGATTTCGGCGATATAGGCCGCCGTGTGCAGGGTCATGGTGGCGGTGGCGCACCAGAACGGATCGCGCAGGTATGGCCACATCGAGCTGGTACGCACTGCATCAAACTGCGCCAGGCCGTAGTAGACCAGGAACAGCTGAACCAGCAACGGCGTGCCACGGAAAAAGAAGATGTAGCCGTAGGGGAAGGCCCGCACGTACCAGAGTCGCGACGAACGCGCGATGCCCAAAGGGATCGCCAACAACAACCCGGCGATTACTGCGATGGCCACCAGCTCCAGGGTCAGTGTTGCGCCTTGGGCCAGCTTCGGTAGCCACTTGATGATGACTTCCCAGTTCATTGGGTGCTCCTCGCGAAGCCGCGAGCGGCACGTCGTTCCATTAAGTGCATGCCGCTCATGGCGAGCACGGTCAGGCCCAGGTACATGAACGCGGCCACCATATAGAAGGTGAACGGTTGCTTGGAGACGGTCACGCCGATTTGCGCGTGGCGCATGATTTCTTCCAGGCCGATGACCGATACCAGCGCGGTGTCTTTCATCAGGATCATGAACAGATTGCCAAGGCCCGGCAGGGCGATGCGCCACATCTGCGGCATGATCAGTTTGGTGAAGATGCGAAATTTCGACAGGCCCAACGCCACGCCGGCTTCACGGTGACCTTTGGGGATTGCCAGGATCGCACCCCGAAACACTTCGGTGGCGTAAGCGCCAAAGCACAGCCCCAGCGCGATCACCCCAGCAGCAAAAGCATTGAGTTCGAGGTCGGGATTGCCGAAAAACTCGCCCAGGGCACGCATCAGGTTGACCGTGCCGAAATAGATCAACAGCACCCAGAGCAATTCCGGAATGCCGCGAACCAGTGTCGAATAAGTAGCGCCAAGCCATTGCAACGGCTTGTACGGGGACGTCTTGGCCAAGGCGCCGAGCAAACCGAGCACCAGCCCGAGACACAAGGCCGAGAGTGCCAGTTTTACAGTCATCAGCGCGCCAGCGGCGAGCGCGGGGCCGAATCCGTAGAGATCGATAGTCATGGGTTTCTTTTCAAATCGCGGCAGGCAATGCCATGGACTGGCGCCGTTAGCGTACGGCGCCGGTCCGGCAGGTCAGAATCAATAGATGCTGAACGGGAAGTACTTGTCGTTGATTTTTTTGTAGGTGCCGTCAGCGACGATTTCTTTCAATGCGATGTTCAGCTTCTCGCGGATTGGATCGTTTTTACGCACGGCAATACCGATCTTGTCGCTTTCTTCCACTGGGTCGCCCTTGAATTCGTACGACTTGCCGGCGTCGCTTTTCAGCCACTCGTAGTTGACGTACTTGTCGGCGAGGATGCCGTCCAGGCGACCGGAAGTCAGGTCCAGATAAGCGTTTTCCTGGGTGTCGTAGAGTTTGACTTCGACGCCGTCCATGTTGTCTTCCATCCAGGTGCCGGCGAGGGTCGCACGTTGTGCGCCGATCACTTTGCCTTGCAGGGAAGCCTTGTCGGTTTTGAAGTCGACGTTTTTCGGTGCTATGAATTGCAGCTTGTTCGAGTAGTACGGGTCGGTGAAGTCCACCGCGCCCTTGCGCTCATCGGTGATCGACATCGAGGAGATCAGGAAGTCGAACTTCTTGGCGTTCAGGGCCGGGATGATGCCGTCCCAATCGGAAGTGACCACGGTGCACTCGACTTTCATCTTCGCGCACAGGGCATCGCCGATTTCTTTGTCGAAGCCGACGACATTGCCACTGGCATCTTTATTGTTGAACGGCGGGTAGGCCGCTTCGATGCCCATCTTCAGGGTTTCGGCCATGGCACCGGCGCTGAACGCCAGGGTGACGGCGGCAGCCAGGAAGACCTTTTTGTAGTTCTGCATGCGGGAAGCTCCGTTAGCGGTTGCTGGACATGAATTGTTTGCAGCGCGCCGAAAGCGGGTTTTCGAACACCTGCTGTGGCGATCCTTGCTCTTCTACCAGGCCCTGGTGGAGGAACACCACCTCGCTGGACACCTGACGGGCAAAGCCCATTTCATGGGTGACCAGCAGCATGGTGCGGCCTTCTTCGGCCAGTGCGCGGATGACATTAAGTACTTCCTGAACCATTTCCGGGTCAAGGGCGGAGGTGGGCTCGTCGAACAGGATCACCTTGGGCTGCATCGCCAGGGTACGGGCGATTGCTGCGCGTTGTTGCTGGCCGCCGGACAGTTGCGCCGGGTACGCGTGACGCTTGTCGGCGATACCGACCTTGGCCAGCAAGGCTTCGGCGACTTCGATGGCTTCGGCTTTGCTTTGACCGAGCACGCGGCGCGGCGCTTCGATGATGTTGTCGAGCACGCTCATGTGCGGCCAGAGATTAAAGTTTTGAAATACAAAACCAATCTCGCTGCGCAGCCGATTGATCTGCTTGCCGTCGGCAGCGACCAGTTCGCCGTTCTTCGCGGCTTTGAGTTTGAGTTCTTCGCCGGCCACCAGGATCTGGCCCTGATGCGGGTTTTCCAGCAGGTTGATGCAACGCAGGAACGTGGATTTGCCGGAACCGGAAGAGCCCAGGATCGAGATCACGTCGCCGTCGCGGGCGGTCAGCGAAATGCCTTTGAGCACTTCAAGCTGTCCGTAGCGTTTGTGCAAATTGCGGATTTCAAGCGCGGGCGCGGCCTCAGCCATGTGCGTTCCTCATAGTGTTTCACTCCTGCTGTTGGCGGCCTTCCTGGCGAGGCGGCCAAGCTAGCATAGCGTTTGAATGGCAGCCAACAGCGCTACGGGCGGTAAACGGAAGTGACGTGGCAGGTTGTCGCATCGCTACAGCAGACTGTCGCGCTGCTATCAACCGAACAGCCGTTTGAACCAGTTGCCCGGCGGGTGTCGCGTAAAAAAAGGCGCGATGTTGCCAGCTTTGGCGGGGTGTTGGAAGCGCTAACCGGCCAAACGTTCCTGATCTGCACATTTATTGTGCGTCGAGCATTTTCCGGGTGTGTTTCCGGTGCGCGCATTCGTTCCCAAAGTGAGTCGCAGGGTAACGCTCTGGCAAAGTGCCATTGATTTCAATGGCTTGCGATGACTGTCCGGTCAGGTCCAGATCGCCGTAATAGAAGGGTTTGAAATATTTTGGCGTAATTATTGCGTACAGAATCCAGAACGCCCTGTTGGTTTCTTTTTACGAGAAAGAAATCAAGACGGGTTGCACGCATTCGCTTTTCCTTACAAAGGTAGTTTCAATGAGCAGCACCCCAAGCTCCAATGGCCTCGAACAGGGGCTCAAACCGCGTCATGTGACCATGCTGTCGATTGCCGGTGTTATCGGCGCCGGCTTGTTCGTTGGCTCCGGTCACGCCATCGCAGCGGCAGGTCCGGCCGTGCTCTTGGCATACGCAGCCGCCGGTATGCTGGTCGTGCTGGTGATGCGCATGCTCGGCGAAATGGCCGTTGCTTCGCCGGACACCGGCTCCTTCTCGACGTACGCCGATCGCGCGATCGGTCACTGGGCCGGTTTCACCATCGGCTGGTTGTACTGGTGGTTCTGGGTTTTGGTTATCCCGCTGGAGGCCAATGCCGCCGCGACTATCCTGCATGCCTGGTTCCCTGGTGTGGACATCTGGGCTTTCGCCCTTGTCATCACGATGCTGCTGACCGTGACCAACCTGTTCAGCGTGAAGAACTACGGTGAATTCGAGTTCTGGTTCGCCCTGCTCAAGGTTGTGGCGATCATTGGTTTCATTATTCTCGGCGTTCTGGCGATCTTCGGCTTCCTGCCGAACAGTCAGGTCAGCGGCGTTTCGCACCTGTTCGACACCCAAGGCTTCCTGCCAAACGGCATGGGCGCGGTATTGGGCGCGATCCTGACCACCATGTTTTCCTTCATGGGCACCGAGATCGTGACCATTGCGGCCGCTGAATCGAAGAACCCTGGCCAGCAAATCTCCAAGGCCACCAACTCGGTGATCTGGCGGATCGGCTTGTTCTACCTGGTTTCGATCTTCATCGTCGTGGCCCTGGTGCCATGGAACGACCCGATTCTGGCCAGCGTCGGTTCGTACCAGACCGTGCTTGATCGCATGGGCATCCCGAACGCCAAGATGATTGTCGACATCGTGGTACTGGTCGCCGTAACCAGCTGCCTGAACTCGGCGCTCTACACGTCGTCACGCATGTTGTTCTCCCTGGGCAAGCGCGGTGATGCGCCAGCCGTTTCCACTCGCACCAACAAAAGTGGCACGCCTTACTGGGCAGTTATGTTGTCCACTGGCGCAGCGTTTCTGGCGACATTCGCCAACTACGTGGCTCCGGCAGCGGTGTTCGAATTCCTGCTGGCCAGCTCCGGCGCCATCGCTCTGCTGGTATACCTGGTCATTGCGATCTCGCAACTGCGCATGCGCAAAAAGCGCATGGCGCGCGGCGAGAAAATCGTCTTCAGCATGTGGCTGTTCCCGGGCCTGACTTACGCGGTGATCGTATTCATCGTCGCGGCCCTGACCATCATGCTGTTCCAGGAAGCGCATCGCGTGGAGATTCTAGCGACGGGCCTGCTGGCCCTGCTGGTGGTAGCGGCAGGCTTGCTGGTAGCTCGCCGTCGTCGTAATGAAAAGATGAGCGCAGTGTTGGCGAGCTGAGGGTTCAGACTCAAGCCAATTGTTGTTGATACGAAAACGGCCGCTGTCAGTGATGACAAGCGGCCGTTTTTGTTTCGTTAGTGGTGTCCGGTTTAAATGGGATGAACCCAGTCTTCTACCCGTAGTCCTGGAACTCGTACGAACTCGCGCACGTTGTTCGTTACAACAATGAGCCCGCGTGAGCGCGCATGTCCGGCAATCATGTGGTCATAGGGGCCAATGGGAGTTCCAGCCTTTGCCAGCTCTGACCGAATCATTCCGGTGTGTGCAGCGGCTTCGTTGTCGAAAGGCAAGACCTCAAGACGTGCGGCGAAGCCCTCGATCACAGCGAGATTTTTTTCTGGAGTCGCAGATTTTTCGGCGCCGTAGATCAACTCCATGAGCGTTACTGCGCTGATGCACAGCTGACCGTCATGAAGGTTGAAGGCTTCTCTTACGATTTGCGGTTTGTTTTTGACGGTGAAGATGCAGATGTTGGTATCGAGCATGAATTTGATCATCAGAACGACTCTCGCTCCTGATCTGCGGGCTGGTCGCGATTGGTCATAAAGTCTGTGCTCACACCATCGCCGTCGAACCAGCTGTCCCAGGTTTCGTCTGCCGGGGTAATGATGCGAGCCCTGCCAATGGCAACTACGTTGACTCGTTTCACATCGCTTGGCATTGCCACGGCTTTCGGAAGTCGGACAGCCTGGCTTCGATTACTCATGAAAAGGGTGGTCTGTTCCATTTCTGGCCTCCGGCGTTTCTGCGCGTTTAGTGAGTCCAAAGAATAGATTCGTAGAGGGATATGTCAATGGGATATACATCCTTCACTGACGAGAGGTAGCACGTTGATCTTTTTGGGTGGCTTGCAAAAACGGCCGCTGTCAGTGATGACAAGCGGCCGTTTTTGTTACTGGCAGTAGCGTTTATTCGCTCTTTGCTTCCTGCGCATCCAGCGCCTGACGATAGCTATCCAGCGCATTACCGAAGTCGGTGATGAACTGTGGATCGGTCAGCCAGGCCTGAGCCGTTTCACGGTCCATGCCATCGGCCCACATGCGGTAGTCGATCAGCATGTCGGCGGCCAGGTGGGTGGCTGCCATGGCTTCGTTGTCGGCGTTTTCCATGTCCAGCAATTCTGGATGGTCGCTGATGATTCCGGCGAGGTCTGACAGCAGGATCTGTAGCATGTCGCTGCGGCTGTTGGCTTCTGCGTCACGCATCTTGCTGAACATCGCCAGGGTGTATTCCGGGATCGGCTCGCCGATGTCTTCCAGGTCATCGTCCAGCGCGGCGGGTTTTCTGCCGTGGATGTTGATTTGCTTGGCTTTGGCCTTTGCGCGCTTGGCGCGTTTCTGTTGCTTGTTCAGGGATGCCATGGGAACTCAGTTTGCTTTCTGTTGGGTTTGGGCGGCGATGATATCGGACGCTGCCACATAGTCAGCCTGGAAGGCCGGTGATTCGATCCACGCCAGGGCGCCGGCTTCGTCCACTTCGGTCGACCATTGGCGGTACTCGATCAGTGCGGCGAGGATGAAGTCCATCGCGCCTTCTTCGCCTTCCTGCTCATAGACCAGCTCCAGCAGCGGGTCTTCCAGGAACGCCACGCACATCGCTTGCTGGCTGGTCTTTTCGGCGTCGATCATTTTCTTGAACAGTTCGGTCAGGTCCACCGATTCGAAGTCGATGCGATCATCGTTCGGGTCCAGCTCGACCGGCGCAGCGGCCCGTTGGGTGCGGTTCTGCTTGGCCTTGGCTTTGGCGCGGGTGGCGCGTTTTTGCTGTTTGTTGGCGGAGGCCATGGGTGTCGTTCCGTATTCGTTGAGAGGGCTCAGCTGCGCGGGACTTGCCGCCCGGGTGTGTCGGGGGCCAGCTCGGCGTTTTGCAGCCAGGACAATGCAATGGGCCATAGTGTGGCTTGGTATGCGCTGCGAAAAAAGGCGAAATGTCCGACTTCTGCTTCGCCGATGTCTTCGGGGGCGATTCGCAGGTGGGTGCTGGTGCTGTCGGTGAAGTAGCCGAGCAGGCGTTCGATGGCTGAAATCGTACCGTAAGGATCGTCACTGATGCTGATCGCGAGGATTTTTGCGCTGACGCGCTCAAAGGGCAGTCGGCCGGTTCCACGATGGAGGCGTCGACCGCTGGGGCGCGTTTCATAACGGGCGGTCGGTGTAGTCCAGTCGCGAACTACGCCGGCTGGTGTGTCCTCCAGCCAGCCGAGGCGCTTGCCGGGGAAGTAGCCGTGGAACATCGTCATCAACGGCATCACCACATGCCACTTGCCAAACATCCGCCAGCGATGGGCGGGCGCATAATCGCGCCAGTAAGCGAATTGCGCGCCGACTGTCACCATTCGTCGAATGATATGCCCGGACGCTCCCAGACCCGCTGCACAGCCGCCAAAGCTGTGACCCACGACGTCGATGGGCTGGCCGGGGAATTCACGCTCAGCGCGCTTGAGCATCGCCTCAAAGTCCAGCGCGCCCCAGTCGGTCCATGAGGCGTCGAGGTCTTTGAGCGAGGCGGGACGTGATTCACCGATGCCACGGTAATCGTACGTGATGACATCGAACCCGTTGGCGAACAGGTAATCGGCGAAACGTGAGTAATGCCGGCAGCGCACGGAGGTGGCGGCGTTGATGATCACGACGGGGCGTGCAGGGGCCTGCGGAGTGTGCCGCCAGGTGAAACCGCCGAGGATGAAGCCGTCTGCGGCGGGCTCCTTGAAGGGGTCGCCGGGTGCGGTTGCAGGCAATGGCAGCTCGATCTGAGCAGGCGCCAGTGCAGGCGTGTCATTGAAATTCATCGGTGACGGACCTTTGCGCGTAGCTGCCAACGATAGTCTTCATGACGGATTCGGACAATCCGCCCATTTTTATCGGCGATTCTGATTGAGCAGCCGATCTTCGAGTAGCGCTCGTTCTCGATCCAGCTCCGCTCGAAGTTCCTCCTCACTCGGTAACACCAGTTTGTATTTGCTGGCGAACAGTTGTTCATTGCCCTCCAGCACGGAATAACGAACCACCGATTCATCTTTCTGTGCGCAAAGAATGATGCCGACAGTGGGGCCATCCTCCGGTCCGCGTTTGAGGTCGTCGTACATGCGCACATACATGTTCATCTGGCCGACATCCTGATGGGTCAGTTCCCCGCGTTTGAGATCGAAGATGACAAAGCATTTGAGCAGGTAGTTGTAAAACACCAGATCGAAGTAGAAGTCTTTGCTTTCGGTGCTGATGCGTTGCTGGCGGGCGATGAAGGCGAAGCCTTTACCCAGTTCGAGCAAGAAGCTCTGAAGGTGGTTGATCAACGCTTGTTCAAGTTCGGTTTCCAGGATCAGGCCCGCATTGGGCAAGCCCAAAAATTCCAACACCACCGGGTCCCGAATAAAGTCTCTTGGGCTGGTGACCATTTTCTGAATATTGGTGGCGGCTTCCTCCTTGACCGCAGGCCGGTCGCGACTTGCCAGCAAGCGTTCGTAATAGAGCGTATTGATCTGACGCTCCAGAGCGCGACTCGACCAGTTCTGGAGGGCTGACTCGTTCATGTACCACTGACGTGCATGGTCGTTGTCGACGCGCAGTAATCTGCGGTAGTGGGTCCAGCTCAATTCGTGACGCAGTGCGTCACAAATTGGGAAGGCTTGATAGAACTGGCGCATGTATCGAAGGTTGGAAGCGTCAAAGCCTTTCCCGAACTCGGCTGTCAGAATTTTCGCCAGTGTCGCCAACAACTGCTTCCCATACCCCGCTCTACGAGCCCCCTCCAGCTCGAACTCAACAATATGCCGCCCGATCTGCCAGCTGGTTTGTACTTGAGCGGTATCAACCGCTCGAAGCGCTTTCAGGCGTGCCTGGCGGATCAGTTCGCCAAGGCTACCCACCAGAGAGGCAAGTTGTGGATTTTGAGTGTTATCGGTTTTGACGATGGTCATGAAGTCTTCCGTGGCTGGAGGAGCAGGCGGAAGAGGATGGCAAGAGAGCATGGGGCGGCGATGCAGTACGACGCTGGAAAGTCGGAAGGAATTGCCGGATTCGTTTGGCAGGACCAAGCCGACGGCGGGGCGTATTTGTGGAATACAGGGTGTAGTCCGTTTCGCAGTGAACCCAAGATCGAATCAATCTAAAACTTGACCGGCGTCCGGAAAATCAAAAAATTAGGAAACGATAGGGTTCTGCGGAGCCCGGGAGTCGTCATCATGAAATACGTGCGTGCATTCATGTTGTCCCTTGTTGCTGTCGGCGTCCTGGCGTTCCCGGCGATGCTGAATGCGGCCAGCCTTGAGCCCGTCGACAGTTCAGGTGTGCAGATTCAGCGGCAGGAACAAAACGGAATTGCTTACTTGTCCGGTGGTATTGGCGAGGATGAAGCGAAGGCCATCCAGCAAACAACTGGTTATAACCTGCGCATGACTTTTTCTGTCGGGGTGGAAGGCAAATACATTCCGGACGTTGATTTGATTATTCAGAACGCTCAAGGGCCAGTGCTGACGCTGAGTCAGGCAGGTCCGTTGGTTTACGTCCAGTTACCTCCTGGCAAGTACACGGTCGTGGCAACGCGCAATGGTGAGACGAAACGTGACACGGCAGATGTCGCCAGTGCTGGTGCGAAGAATCTGGTGTTTAACTGGAACACTAGAGAGTGAAGGGGGTGGGTTTCAGGTCGGAAGGGTGGCCCCGTGGTCGCGATTCTTGATCGTTAACAAAACCAAAGCATAAAAAGACCCTGAATCTTGTGATTCAGGGTTTCGTTATCGGGTGCCAGAGACGGAATCGACCGCCGACCCTGCGCAGGGTCGGGGCGGCTGCCGAAGCGGCCTGGAACTTGTTCGTTGCAATTGCACTGATCGGATCTACACCGGCCAGAAACAATGCAGGTAAGGTGATCAAGCCTCCGCCGCCGGCAATCGCATCAAAAAAACCGGCGTAAAAAGCGACAAGCGCCAACATGCCAATCAAATCCCAAGACATTTCATTCCCTCTTTTATAGTTATTGGCCAGTAATCACATGACTGGTCGTTCAGCAGTTTGAACACTTAAAAAATCAACCCTGCAGCAGCAACGGATCCTCTGAAATAACGACAGGGGAAGAAAATTTTGAAAGCCCGAAAATACGTACCAGGACCCGTCTGTTGTCTTTGATGACATCGCGACAGTGCAGGGATCGGACGTTATTGATGACCATGGCCGACTCTTGCGTCAGTGGGTAGTCGAGTGGAGTTGCTTCGCTTAGCAGTTCGCATTGGTCTTTCGAAAACGAGAACTTTAATTCGGTGGCTGCCAGCGATGCTTTGGAGTTGGCGCCTGGTGCCTGCGGCCCGCCGATGGCGGCCAGATCTTCGGCGAACCTGTGAAGCCATGTTGACTGCCGAATATCAAAGCTGAAAATTCTGATGTCCTGGCCAGTAAGAAGCTCAACGTTTTCGACATTCCGTTTGATGGCGTCAGTCATTGTCTACATCCCTGTTGCGAATCTGCTCCCGGTTATGCGGCAGCTCCTCC
Organism: Pseudomonas sp. GM21; assembly: GCF_000282215.1. GTDB lineage: Bacteria > Pseudomonadota > Gammaproteobacteria > Pseudomonadales > Pseudomonadaceae > Aquipseudomonas. Next base: position 101,999 of record NZ_AKJS01000190.1, on the reverse strand, counting down.
CACGATTCTGCCCAAGCCGATGATCAGGGTATGTCATCCACTTCCGTTAAAGCCTTCGGAGCGTTCCGACAAACCCGAGAGATTGCGAGAAGGGCTGTTCACCAATGCTTGATGCCTCTCCGGACTCGGCTTCGGAAGGGGGGCAGGTGCTAGCTGGCGTGGCGCGAGGAGGTGGGGGGGATGCTTCGTTTGGCGCTTTGAGGGTGACTGGAACAGTGCTTCATCAAATCCCGGGCATAAAAAAACCCTGAATCTTGCGATTCAGGGTTTTCGGTATTTGGTGCCCAGAGACGGAATCGAACCGCCGACACGGGGATTTTCAATCCCCTGCTCTACCGACTGAGCTATCTGGGCAACGGGGCGCATTAAACTGGTTTTTCAGGGGGTCGTCAAGAAAGTTTTCAAAAAAATTTTAATTATTACCGTCGCTTACGATCCGACCCCCGAGAAATCGGGATTATTCAGCTGGCGGAACGTAGCCGTCAGCCTTGGCGTAATCCTCGCCGGAGAAGTACTTGTCCATCTCGCCCTGCAGATATTTGCGATCTTCGGCGTTCATCATGTTCAGGCGTTTTTCGTTGATCAGCAGGGTTTGGTGTTTTTGCCAGTCGGCCCAAGCCTTGGCCGAAACGTGGTCAAAAATGTCCTGACCTTTTGCGCCGGGGAAGGGGGCGCGTTCGAGGGCGGGCAATTCTTCTTTGTACTTGCGGCACATGATGGTGCGGGTCATGACGACTCTCCTGCGTTCAATACGGCGGCCGCGCGTTCGAGCAAGGTTTTGACCGGGGCGGCAAGGCCCAGGCGCGGCGGGGTGGCGAGGTTATACCAGAGCCAGTCGGCCTCGGCCACGTGGTGGCCGGACTCCTGAACCCGGACCAGCCAGGGTTCGATGGACAACTGAAAGTGGCTGAAGGTGTGCACCAGGCTCGGCAGCGCTTGTTGGCTGTCCAGTTCCAGTGAGTGCTGCGAGGCCAGATGTTGCAGATCGTCGAGGTCATCGAGCTCCGGCAAACTCCAGAGACCGCCCCACAGGCCCGTGGAAGGGCGCCGGTAAAGCAGAATCGCGCCTTTGCCGTTGGCGAGCATGGGCATCAGCGTGCGCTTCTGTGGCACGGTTTTACGCGGTTTGGGGACGGGGTAGCGGGTTTCCAGGCCGAGCATGTGCGCTTCGCAGCCCTGTTGCAGGGGGCAGAGCAGGCAACTCGGCTTGCTGCGGGTGCAGAGCGTGGCGCCCAGGTCCATCATCGCCTGGGTGTAGGCGTTGACCCGATCATGCGGCGTAAAGCGCTCAGCGTTGGCCCAGAGCTGTTTGGCGACCTTCGGCTCCCCGGGATAACCCTCTTGCGCGGTAAAGCGCGCCAGGACGCGTTTGACGTTGCCGTCGAGGATCGGCGCCCGCAGGCCCATGCTCAGGCTGGCGATTGCACCGGCGGTGGATAGCCCGATGCCTGGCAGCTCAACCAACTTATCCACATCCCGGGGAAATTCACCGCCGTATTCGCAGGCGACAATTTTCGCGGTCTTCTGCAGATTGCGCGCCCGGGTGTAATACCCCAGTCCGGTCCACAGGTGCAGCACTTCGTCTTCCGGCGCGGCGGCCAGGGCTTCGACCGTTGGCAGCGAGGCCATGAAGCGGTCGAAGTAATTGAGCACGGTGCTGACCTGGGTTTGCTGCAACATGATCTCCGAGACCCACACCCGATACGGGGTGATCCCCTGTTGCCAGGGCAAGTCGTGGCGGCCATGGCGGTCATACCAGTCCAACACCGCCGATGAAAACTGCTCGGCTCTCATCGCTTGAACAGCCCCTTCAATGCGTCTTTCAGTTCAGGACTGACTTTGTCGCCCAGCTTCTCGTCGATTTTTTCGCTGATCTTGTCGCCTGCCAGTTTGCTCGCCACCTGGCCCATGCGTTCGTTATCCAGACGGCAGGCCTTGGCGCCGAGCTCCAGCGGTCCCCGGCAACGCAGCGGCCAAACGATACCGACATATTTGTCGCCGACCTGGCAGGCCGGGTCCGGCATGGCACTTGTATCGCCTTCGATGAGGATGCCAACGCGGTAGTCCATGCCCAGCACGCGCAGATCGACGTCGCCGTCGCCATTCACGGTCATGCCCGGGATGCGCACTTTCAGGTCCGGGTTGCTGGCCACGCCGTTACGGAAGGTCAGGTTGCCCTTGAGTTCCTGGAATGGCGTGTCCTTGCCCCGTGGCTCGCCGCTGAGGGTTTTGCGGTTCAGGGTGGCGATGCCTTTGCACAGCTGTTGTTCAAGGTTGGCATTGAGCAGCACGCCATTGTTGATGACGAAACTGGCATTGCCGTTGAGACTGTCGATCAGCGCTTTCTGGCTGTTGCCGCTGGCGGTCAGCGCGCTGTTGAGCGTCACCAGGCCTTTGACCGGCGGGTTTTTGCCTTGGCTTTCGAGGACTTTTTCTACCGGTACTTTGTTGAGGGTTGTCTGCAAGCTCAGCGCGGGTTCTGGCTGGCGCACGTCGAGGGTGCCCTTGGTTTCGAAGTTGCCGTCGTACAGATCGCCGCGCAGGTTCTCCAGGGTCAGCAGGCCGCCCAGGCCCGTGGCCTTGAACGCAGCGTTGTGAATCGGCAGCTTGTCGAGGGTCAACTGGCCAAAGGTCAGGTCGGCGTCCACGTCGAGTTTGCTCAAGCGTTCAACCGGCAGCAGGCGTGCGGTGCTCCACGCCTCCTTGGTTGGCGACTCCGGCAGTGGTGTGCTGCCCGCGCCGGCCATTGCATTGGCCTCGGTGCTGGCGACTTCAGCCTGGCGCACCTGTGTCGCGCTGCTGGCTTCGGCGGATTTGGGTGGCAGATAGCGGTCGACATTGAACGTGTCGGCCTTCAGGGCTGCGCGCAGCGACTGTTTGGCGAAATCCTCGACGGCGATGCGACCACTGAAGGTGCTGTCATCGACTTTCAGGTTGATGTTATCGAACGAAACGCTGGTCGGCGTGCCGGCAACGCGGCTGACCAGTTCGACTTTGCTCAAACTGCCTTCGGCCATGGCCGGAAGCTTCTGGCCAATACTGTCGACGAATGTCGCAAGGTCGAATTGGGCAATCGAAATGCCGCCGCTGATCTGCGGCGTCTTGTCCAGGTCGTTGACCTTGAGTTCACCCAGTGCGCGCAATTGGTTGGCGGAGATCTTGATACCGGTCCATTCGGCGACGTTCGCGGCTTTATCCAGTAACAATTGACCATGGGCAGCGAAGGTCATGGTTTTACCTTGCAGCGGATCACCCGCGACTTCGCCGGACATTTTCATGTCTTCGAATTTGTAGCGTTGGAGTGCGCGCTCGAAACGCAACTCACCGGTGAGCTCGGTGCGCACCCGCAAAACCGGCTGGTTGGTGCCGAGGAACGCGGTGAGTTTGACCGGGATGTTGGTCGAGTCATGCACCGGGCCTGTGCTCAGCTGGATGCTTTCGGCGCTGAACTGCCGACCAGTTTTCTCGTCGCTGTATTCAACGCGGGCGTTGTTCACGGTCAGGCTGTCGATGTCCAGCCGAATGGGCTGGGCCGGTTTTTCTACCTGGACGGTGGTTTCCGGTGCGGGTGCAGGTTCGCCAGGAGTGGCCGGTGGCGTGGTCGGGGTGGCTGGCGTCGGGACCTTCCCGACATCTTCCCAATTACCATGGCCGTCCTTGTCGCGGTTGAGGCGCAGGTTCAGGCCTTCTACACGGACATCGCTCATCTGTACTTCACGGCGCAGCAGCGGCAGCACGCGCACTGACAGGCCAAGCATTTGCAAGTCGGCGAACGGTTCCGTCGGCTTGGCCAGGGTCGCGACACTGGCCTCGTGCAACTCCAGGCCCAGCCACGGGAACAGGCTCCAGCCGATATCGCCATTGAGCGTCAGCTCGATGTGGGCCTTGTCGCGGGCAATCTGGCGAATCTCGTCTTTATAGTCGTTGGGATCAAACAGGTGGGTCAGGGCAAAGCCCAGCGCCACAATGATCAGCAACAGCCCGAGAAGTACCAGACCCAGGATTTTGCCGAACGCTTTCATGGGCGAGTCCTTGTAGATAGTCGAATTCGAAATTTAGCCCGGGAGTATAGCGCTCTGAAGGGGACGACCGGTCAGGCGATATCTGCCGGCATTACATCCAGTGGCAGTTTCAGCTTGGCTGCAAGCGCCTGGGCTTCAAGGTGCCCGGCGGGGGCCAGCAAGCGAAGCGTGGCGCCCGACTCAGAGGCCATTTTTTGCGCTTCGTTCACCAAGCGTTCGGCGACACCACGCCGACGGGTAATTTTTCGTACGCAAAGTTGGGACAAGTGCCAGACGTCCTGATGCTGTTGCAAACGGGCCGCGCCGAGCAGTCGATCGTTGAAGCGTCCGGCGATCAGTGAACCGTCCCGCAAGCAGCCTTCGATCAGCTGTATGCCCCCTGAAAACGGGGCGTACAGCCAGTCCGGGGCGTCGCGGTAAATTTTCTGCAGGTCTTGCTGATCCTGATAAGTGGCCTCGGTCAGCGTTTCGACAAAGATCGGCATGGAGTCTCCTTTAGAGATACGAGAGCGGAAGACTTACAAAAGGTGATATCACTTTGGCTTTTCTGTCTCGCTGAAATGGTAACCTTTGCCCGTTCGTCCGTCCTGCTGCGACGAGATGCCGCACAAAAAGCAGCTTCGCTCAATAAAACAGTCATGCGTGCGCATAGAAGCTGGGGGTGAAAAGTGGCTGGCGAACCCTACTAATAATTGGGGGATACACAATGACCACGAGCATCACGGCGGACGGCCTCGTAGCCGGCCAGCCTGCGTTCCTGTCCAAGGAGCGCATCATCGCCAAGCCCGGTTTCAACCGTTGGCTGGTACCGCCGGCCGCGCTGGCCATCCACCTTTGCATCGGCATGGCCTACGGATTCTCGGTGTTTTGGTTGCCACTGTCCAAGGCGCTGGGTGTGACCAAGCCGGTTGCCTGCGCGCCGGACATGAGCTTCGTTTCGCAAATTTTCTCCTCGCAATGCGACTGGCCGATCTCGATGCTCGGCTGGATCTACACCTTGTTCTTCATCTTCCTCGGCTGCTCGGCAGCGATCTGGGGTGGCTGGCTGGAACATGCCGGACCACGTAAGGCTGGCGTTGTATCGGCGCTGTGCTGGTGCGGTGGTCTGCTGATTTCAGCACTGGGGATCTATACCCACCAGATCTGGCTGATGTGGGTCGGCTCCGGGGTTATTGGGGGTATTGGCCTGGGGTTGGGTTATATCTCGCCGGTATCGACGTTGATCAAGTGGTTTCCGGACAAGCGCGGCATGGCGACCGGCATGGCGATCATGGGTTTTGGCGGTGGTGCGATGGTCGGTGCTCCGCTGGCCGCAGCCCTGATGAGCCATTTCGCTTCGGCAGATAGCGTGGGCGTATGGCAGAGCTTCCTGGTGATGGCCGCGATCTACTTCGTGTTCATGATCGGTGGCGCATTGTCCTACCGCGTTCCGCCAACCGGCTGGAAGCCTGAGGGCTGGACCGCTCCGGCGAAAAAAGCCGCGAACGCGATGATTACCCACCGCCACGTTCATGTGAACGTCGCCTGGAAAACTCCACAATTCCGTCTGGTGTGGCTGGTGTTGTGCCTGAACGTTTCGGCTGGTATCGGCATCCTCGGCATGGCGTCGCCGCTGTTGCAGGAGGTGTTCGGCGGTAAATTGATTGGCGTGGACCTGCCATTCGGTCAGCTGGACGCCGGGCAACTGGCTTCGATTGCGGCGATTGCGGCCGGTTTCACCGGTTTGCTGAGCCTGTTTAACATCGGTGGCCGGTTCTTTTGGGCCTCGTTCTCCGATTACCTGGGCCGTAAAAACACCTACTTCGTGTTCTTCGCCTTGGGCTTTGCCCTGTATGGACTAATCCCGAACCTTGGTCATCTGGGCAGCGTCGCGCTGTTCGTGGCCGCGTTCTGCATCATCCTGTCGATGTACGGCGGTGGTTTCGCGACCGTTCCCGCTTATCTGGCGGATCTTTTCGGTACGCAGATGGTAGGTGCGATCCACGGTCGTCTGTTGACTGCGTGGGCGGCAGCGGGCGTGTTGGGTCCGGTGTTGGTGAACTACCTGCGTGAATATCAGCTGAGCATCGGCGTTGAGCGCGCTGCCGCTTACGACATCACCTTGTACATTCTTGCAGGCCTGCTGGTGCTGGGTTTTCTGTGCAATCTGCTGGTGCGCCCGGTGGCTGACAAGTACTTCATGACCGACGCTGAACTGGCTGCCGAACAGGCGCTGGGCCACGACAAAGGTGCTGACAGCAGCACTGTGCTGGAGTGGAAAGCGGGCGCGGGCACCAAGCCGTTGGCGGTGGCTGCGTGGCTGGTGGTGGGTATTCCGTTGGCGTGGGGTGTTTGGGTGACCCTGCAGAAAACGGCGATCCTTTTCCACTAAGTTTACTGATACCTGATCGTTCCCACGCTCTGCGTGGGAATGCCTCCCGTGACGCTCTGCGTCACATTCGAAGAGGACGCGGAGCATCCGGGGCTGCACTCCCACGCAGAGCGTGGGAGCGATCAGCGCACTCTCGATGCTTGTATGGACATGTCTATCCCCGACAGCGCCGGGTTCAGCCCGTCAGGGATATTACGTATCGTGTTTCTGTTTCCGCCCCGCGCCCCTATAATGGTTGCCTTTTTCGCCCAATGATTTTGCGGAGCTGGTGATGGCCGAACGTATGGCGTCAGTCGAGCGCGACACTCTGGAAACCCAGATCAAAGCCTCGATCAACCTGGATGGCACCGGAAAGGCCCGATTTGATATCGGTGTTCCTTTTCTTGAGCACATGCTGGACCAGATCGCCCGTCACGGGCTGATCGACCTGGATATTGTCAGCAAGGGCGACCTGCATATCGACGATCACCACACTGTGGAAGACGTCGGTATCACTTTGGGTCAGGCTTTCGCCAAAGCCATCGGCGACAAGAAAGGCATCCGTCGCTACGGTCACGCCTATGTGCCGCTCGATGAAGCGCTTTCGCGCGTGGTGATCGACTTCTCCGGCCGCCCAGGCTTGCAGATGCATGTTCCCTACACCCGCGCCACTGTCGGCGGCTTCGACGTTGACCTGTTCCAGGAATTCTTCCAGGGCTTCGTCAACCATGCGCTCGTTAGCCTGCACATCGACAATCTGCGTGGCACCAACACCCACCACCAGATCGAAACCGTGTTCAAGGCCTTCGGCCGCGCACTGCGCATGGCCGTAGAGCTCGATGACCGCATGGCCGGTCAGATGCCATCGACCAAAGGCGTTCTGTAATGCAGACGGTCGCGGTTATCGATTACGGCATGGGCAACCTGCACTCGGTGGCCAAGGCCCTCGAGCACGTCGGTGCCGGCAAGGTCTTGATCACCAGCGATGCCGATGTGATTCGCGAAGCCGACCGGGTGGTTTTCCCCGGTGTCGGTGCGATTCGCGATTGCATGGCGGAGATCCGTCGCCTGGGCTTCGATTCGCTGGTGCGTGAGGTCAGCCAGGACCGTCCGTTCCTCGGCATCTGTGTCGGCATGCAAGCCTTGCTCGACAGCAGTGAAGAGAACGATGGCGTCGACTGCATCGGCCTGTTTCCGGGCGCGGTGAAGTTCTTCGGCAAAGACCTGCATGAAGACGGCGAACACCTGAAAGTCCCGCACATGGGCTGGAACGAAGTGAAGCAGAAGGCGAGTCACCCGCTGTGGCACGACATTCCGGACCTGGCGCGTTTCTACTTCGTGCACAGCTACTACATCGCCGCCGGCAACGCGCGGCAGGTGGTGGGTGGCGGTCACTACGGTGTCGATTTCGCTGCGGCGCTGGCCGAAGGCTCGCGTTTTGCCGTGCAGTTCCACCCGGAGAAGAGCCATACCCATGGCCTGCAATTGCTGCAGAACTTCGCTGCGTGGGATGGTCGCTGGTAAATGGCTGTCAAGAAAACGAAGCCGCCGATCCTGACCCTCACTCCCGAACAGGAGAACGAGGCCAATCACAAGATCAAACGCTTCATGGAGGATCGCTTCGAACTGGACTTGGGTTCTTTCGAAGCGGCCGAAATCCTTGAGCTGTTTACCCGTGAAATTGCTCCGCATTATTACAACAGGGCGATTTTCGATGTGCAGACGCACCTCAAAGAGAGGTTCGAAAGCATCGAAAGCGACTTGTGGGCGCTCGAGAAAGAATAGGAGCAGCGGCAAGCTTTAAGCTGCAAGCTGCAAGAAGTAGAAACGCGTGCGTGCTTGCAGCTTATAGCTTGCAGCTTGCAGCTCTTTGACGAAGGAAAAGCATGCTAATTATTCCCGCTATCGATCTCAAAGACGGTGCCTGTGTTCGTCTGCGCCAGGGCCGCATGGAAGATTCCACGGTGTTCTCCGATGACCCGGTGAGCATGGCTGCCAAGTGGGTGGAAGGCGGTTGCCGTCGTCTGCATCTGGTCGACCTGAACGGCGCTTTCGAAGGCCAGCCGGTCAATGGCGAAGTGGTCACCGCGATCGCCAAGCGCTACCCACACCTGCCGATCCAGATCGGCGGCGGTATCCGCTCGCTGGAAACCATCGAGCACTACGTCAAAGCCGGCGTGAGTTACGTGATCATCGGCACCAAAGCCGTGAAAGATCCGGCCTTCGTTGCTGAAGCCTGCCGCGCGTTCCCGGGCAAAGTAATCGTGGGTCTGGATGCCAAAGACGGTTTTGTCGCCACTGACGGCTGGGCAGAAATCAGCACCGTTCAGGTGATTGACCTGGCCAAGCAGTTCGAAGCCGACGGCGTATCCGCGATCGTTTATACCGACATCGCCAAAGACGGCATGATGCAGGGCTGCAACGTACCGTTCACCGCTGCGCTGGCCGCCGCAACGAAGATCCCGGTCATCGCTTCCGGTGGCATCCACAATCTCGGTGACATCAAGTCGCTGCTCGACGCGAAAGCGCCAGGCATCATCGGTGCGATCACCGGTCGGGCGATTTATGAGGGCACGCTGGATGTGGCAGAAGCCCAAGCTTTTTGTGATGGCTACGCGGCCAGCTCCAAGTCATAAGCTGCAAGCTGCAAGTTAACAGCGCGGCCGCGATCCGCTCCTACTTGCAGCTTGAAGCTTAAAGCTTGCAACTCTTAATCGGAGATTAAGCCCATGGCGTTAGCCAAGCGCATCATCCCTTGCCTGGACGTGGATAACGGCCGGGTGGTCAAGGGCGTCAAGTTCGAGAACATCCGTGATGCCGGCGACCCGGTGGAAATCGCCCGTCGCTACGACGAACAGGGTGCGGACGAGATTACCTTCCTCGACATCACTGCCAGCGTCGATGGCCGCGACACCACGCTGCATACCGTCGAGCGCATGGCCAGCCAGGTGTTCATCCCGCTGACCGTGGGCGGCGGTGTGCGTACCGTGCAGGACATTCGCAATCTGCTGAATGCTGGCGCGGACAAGGTTTCGATCAACACCGCAGCCGTGTTCAATCCCGAGTTTGTCGGCGAAGCGGCGCAGCATTTCGGTTCGCAATGCATTGTCGTCGCCATCGATGCCAAGAAGGTTTCACTGCCGGGCGAAACCCCGCGCTGGGAAATCTTCACCCACGGTGGTCGCAAGCCTACCGGTCTGGACGCCGTTGAATGGGCGAAGAAAATGGAAGGCCTCGGTGCCGGTGAAATCCTGCTGACCAGCATGGACCAGGACGGCATGAAAAACGGCTTCGACCTCGGCGTGACCCGTGCCATCAGCGATGCCCTGGGGATTCCGGTGATCGCTTCCGGTGGTGTCGGCAACCTGCAGCATTTGGCCGATGGCATCCTCGAAGGCCACGCCAGTGCGGTATTGGCGGCGAGTATTTTCCACTTCGGTGAGTACACGGTGCAGGAAGCCAAGGCCTACATGGCGCATCGCGGCATCGTCATGCGCTAAACAATCAATACAGGCCAGTGGACATCATGGCGGGCTCAAGGCACTCTTGGGTACGCCATGGATTTCGGTAGCCAGACATGCTCAAACGCCTTCTTCTAGTCCTCGCCAGTGCCTCCCTGTTGTTTATCAGCGGAGCGCATGCCGCAGAAAGCCCCGATACCGACCTGGTGTTGCTGACGGAAAATTTCCCGCCATACAACATGGCGAAGAACGGCAAAAATTTCGCTCAAGGCGAGAACATCAATGGCATCGCCGTGGACATTGTCCGCGAAATGTTCAAGCGTGCCGACATCACTTATAGCCTGACGCTGCGTTTTCCTTGGGAGCGAATCTACAAACTCACCCTGGAAAAACCCGGTTACGGCGTGTTCGTGATGGCGCGCTTGCCTGATCGCGAGAAGCTCTTCAAGTGGGTCGGTCCGATTGGCCCGGATGACTGGATCATGCTCGCCAAGGCCGACACCACGATCACCCTCGAAACGCTGGATGACGCGCGTAAATACAAGATCGGCGCCTATAAGGGCGATGCGATTGCCGAGACACTCGCCAAGCAGGGATTGAATCCGATCGTTGTGCTGCGCGATCAGGACAATGCGAAGAAACTGGTCAACGGCCAAATTGATTTATGGGCCACCGGTGATCCGGCCGGGCGCTATCTGGCGCGGCAGGAAGGCGTGAATGGTCTGAAAACGGTTCTGCGCTTCAATAGCGCCGAACTGTACCTGGCGTTGAACAAAGACGTGCCGGACGAGATGGTGGCCAAGCTTCAGGCTGCGCTGGATCAACTGCGCATGGAAGGCAAGGTGGACGAGATCATGGCGCGGTACCTGTAGCAATTATCTCGACATTGCCTGAGACGGAACATCTGGCGTCGCGCTCAAGTACACGGCCCGCGTGAACACGTTGTTTAATTTCGCGCGGGTCAGGTGCTGTTGCCGGGAGCCGACGCCGATAATGCAGAGTGCATGCGCGCCGTTGGGTGGCCCGATTTCAGCATTGATGTAAGCGTCTTCAGTGCTGATGGCGGTGCTGTAGTTGTCGGTAGACTTGCAGTCTCTGGCGTTACGGACAGTTTTGTAGCGAAAGAAGGGCGCCTCAAGGGTGAACCTGAAGTCCCAGGTGGGTAACAGGATCTGTCCCGCCGCACTTTGCGTTCTATGAACGTTTGACTTGAGATTCCAGGGTTCCATGACGGTCAGTTCAACCGGTTCCAGAGAACAGTTCGGTCCGTCATTAGTGAATACACCCTCGATAAAGCAGTAGTGCAGAAAGTCGGCGGTGTAGCTGTAGTTGAAACGTGCTGCCTTGCAGGATGACGAACTTTCACATTCTGGGGTAACCGGCACATTGCGCAGAGCTGCGACCTTACTGACGATGCCGGTGATTTCGTTGGTGTGACGGTTCAACATCGGGCTACCGGAGCTGCCAGCATAAAGGTCGCAGCTGTTTTTCATGGCCAAAGGGAACACCCCGGGATGGTCGATGAAGGTTGCGGCGGTTTGCTCAGCGCAGGCACTCAATCGAAGCCCTTGTTCGGTAAAGCCGCCCGGCGCGCCAATGTTAAGCGCATCATGACTCTCGTTGGTTTGATGGGTCGCCAGCTTGAGCGGGTTGACCCCGGCCTGTATCAGCGACGCCAATGTTGCGTCGACTTCCAGTACTGCAAGATCGGTCCCGACCAGACTGCTCCAAAGGGCAGTCCGGATGGAGTATCGGCGCCTACGCTGAGGCATGTCATGAAAGTAGTGGAAAGTGACGCTGGCTTTCAAAGGCAGATTGGTCCGCGCCGAGCCGTACTGAAACAACACGCAATGACCGCTGGTGAGCAGGTAAGCAGGGCCGGTGGCTCGGCCTTGCCTGTTTCGCGTATCCAGTAGAACGGCGCTGCAGGTCTCGCCCGATTGAAGAATGAGTCGTCCCACGCCGCTCCAGAGTTCATAAAAATGTTCGCTGTTTTGCAGTGCCCTTGAGGGTGAGTCGTTGACTGCGCCTTCGCCCAGGTCGCGGGCCTGCACGGCGGATATAACCAGCAGGCCAATCAGGCCCGCGAAGTAAAAGAAGCTGAGGGATTTCATGTCCATTCCTTGGTGATGAAATTCAGGGTGAGCGCTATCGTGGCACGCGGTGGTGTACCGGCAGGTATAAATAGTTATCGCGAAAATGGAGTGGGCTGCGAGGAATTATCGGGCAGTCGGGAGGCGGTACTGGCCATCCTTGCCGTGCGCTGCCGTTGCACGATTGCCGCGCAAGCTGATCATCTGTTTGATGTCGATCCAGTCGATGCCCTGGGCTTTGAGCTTGGGCAATTCACGTTCAAGCACCGCTAATGTCTGTGGATACGGATGCCCGATCATCACCGCCGAACCCTGCTTGCGCGCCAGGCTGATCGCTGTTTGTAGCTGGGTGAAGATGGCCGCTTCGGTGCGCTCATCATCCAGAAACACATCCCGCGAAACGCTGGCCAAGCCAATCTTCTGCGCCTGCGCGGCGGCAACGGTTTGCGCGCTGGTGCGGCTGTCGACGAAAACTTTGTGCCGCTGCTGCAAGTCCGCCATCAACCAGGCCATGGCGGCCGGCTGGGCGGTCATTCGGCTGCCCATATGGTTGTTGATGCCCGCGGTATAGGGCACGACCTTGAAGGCCGCATTCAGGCGTTTTTCCAGCTCTAAGATCGGCAAGTCCGGGTGCCAGGCGAACGGCCCCGTGGCCGGGTCCATGGGCATGTGCAGGATAACGATCTTGCCGGCGCGATGGGCTTCGCGGGCGAATTCAGTGGCGTGGGGCGTGTCGGGCATGATCGCCGCGGTCACCGGGCCGGGCAGGGTCAGCACGCGGCGATCCCGGGGCAAGTTCTGCCCCAGGTCATCGATGATCAGGCTGAGATAGGCTTTTTGCGGGGCCGCCTCGACGGGCGCTGCGTGAGCAGTACCCGTCAGGCTGAGTAACAAACCCAGGATGAACCGCTGGAGCATCTCAGCGGCCGGACGTGATGTTCAACCCTTTGAGCAGACTCAAGGCCTGGGCCAACTGGTAATCATCATCTTGCGGCATGGCCTTAGCCTTGGCTTTGCCGCTGGAGCTGGTCGGCTTGTCGGCGCCGCCGTTGCCGTTGCCCAGGTGCCCCTGCAAATCGGCTTCCTTGAAGTACTCGCTGTCCTGCTCGGTGGTGATCTTGGCCTTGCGTACTTCGATGTCCGGGACGATGCCCTGGGCCTGAATCGAGCGGCCGTTCGGGGTGAAGTACAACGCGGTAGTGATCTTCAGGGCGCGGTCGTTGTTCAGTGGCAGCACGGTTTGTACCGAGCCTTTGCCGAAACTGGTAGTGCCCATCACCACGGCGCGTTTTTGATCCTGCAAGGCACCGGCGACAATTTCCGATGCCGAGGCACTGCCGCCGTTGATCAGCACAACCATTGGCACGGCTTCACTTTCATCCTTGCCGGTCGCGTTGAAGCGCAGCTCGGAATTGGCGATACGGCCTTTGGTGTAGACGATCAGGCCCTTTTTGATGAAGTGATCGACCACTTCCACCGCAGCCTGCAACACACCGCCCGGGTTGTTACGCAGGTCGAGGATGATGCCTTTGAGCTTCTTGCCGTTTTCCTTGCGCAGCTTGGCCAGGGCCTGGGAGACCTCTTCGCCGGTCTTGACCTGGAACTGAGTGATGCGGATGTAGCCGTAGCCATTCTCCAGCAACTGCGCTTTCACGCTCTTCACCTGAATGGTGGCGCGGGTCAGGGTTACGTCGAAGGGGGTACCGCCGTCGCGCACCAGGGTCAGGGTGATTTTCTGGCCGATCTTGCCGCGCATCTTGTCCACGGCTTCGGTCATGGTCTGGCCGCGAGTCGGCGCGCCGTTGATTTTGACGATGAAGTCGCCAGCCTGGATGCCAGCCTTGGAGGCCGGGGTGTCATCGATGGGCGAAACCACCTTGATGAAGCCGTCTTCGGCACCGACTTCAATGCCCAGGCCGCCGAATTCACCGCTGGTGCTTTCCTGCAACTCGGCGAAATCTTCCGGGCCCAGGTAGGCGGAGTGCGGGTCCAGGTTGCTGAGCATGCCTTTGATGGCGTTTTCCAGCAGGGTCTTGTCATCTACGGGCTCGACATAGGCAGCCTTGATCCGGTCCATGACCTCGGCAAAGGTGCGCAACTCATCCAGAGGCAGCGGTGCCTTGGTCGTCGCGGCAGTGCCCGCAGGCGCGACAGTCGTCGCTGGTTGAGCGGCGAACGCCAGAGGCGCGCCGATCACCAGGGCGATCGTCAGGGCCAGCGAGGTAAGGCGGGACAAATACAGCATGTCGAACGAACTCCTGAATTAGATGGCGTGCTTATCCTTGCACACGACACCATTGCGCCGGATCACTCGGGTGACCCTGCTGACGAATAGCGAAATACAGTGCTGGTGTGTCCTGCCCGCCACTGTTGCCGACAGTGGAGATGGACTCGCCGGCTTTTACTACGTCACCCGCAGACTTGAGCAATGTCTGGTTGTGACCATAAAGACTCAGAAAACCGTTGCCGTGGTCAAGAATCACCAGCAGCCCGGCACCACGCAACCAGTCGGCAAACACCACGCGACCGCCATGCACGGCATGCACCTGGCTGCCGGCGGAGGCGCTGATCATCACGCCATCCCACTTGGTGCGGGCATCGTCGCCACGGGACTCGCCAAAGCGTGCCAACAGTCGACCATCAACCGGCCAGGGAAGTTTTCCCCGGGTTGACGCAAAAGGGCCGCCAAAGGTTTCGCCTGAACTTGAAACCAGTGCGCCAGGCGTCGATCTGACGGGTTTGCGTGGGGCGTCGGTGGTATCAGCATCTGCTGCCGCCTGGGCCTCACGTAAACGCTTTTTTTCGGCTTCCTGCTGGGCGATCAGCGCTTTTTGCCGCGCTTCTTCTGCCTCACGGGCCTGGCGAGCCAAGGTTTCTTCAATGGTTTTAAGGACTTTAGACAGGTCTGCCTGATCCTGCTCGCGGGAGGCCAGTTTCTGGTCGCGAGCCTTTACGTCGTCGTTAAGCTTGGCCAGGACTTGCTGGCGCTCCTTGCGGACTTTTTCGAGTTCGTCGCGCTGGCTGTCGAGGCTGCTTTTCTGTACCAGCAATTGTGCCTGCTGCGAGTCGATGTCTTTTTCGACATTGGCCAGTTGGCGCAGTGTTTCATTGAAATTCTTCAGCTGCTCCAGTCGTGCCTGGCTCAGGTAATCGTAGTAGGTGAGGGTGCGGGCGAACTGTTCCGGGTTCTGCTGGTTCAGCAGCAGCTTCAGGTACTCCTGACGGCCGTTTTGATAGGCCGCGCGGGCCTGAATGGCGATCAGTCGTTGCTGTTCAATGCGCGCGCTCTGGAGTTTTTTTTTCTCGGTATCGAGTCGCTGCAACTCGGATTCGCTTTTTTTCAGCTCTTTTTGCAGGGCGTCGACCTGTTTCTCGAGCTTGCCCATTTCAGTCTCGGTGCCCTTGAGCTCTTTTTGCACACCGGATTTTTCTTCCTGCAGCTTGCCCAGCAGTTTTTTCAGCTCGGCAATATCCTGACGCGTGGCGTCCAACTGTTGTTGGGTTTGCTCGCGCTCGTCAGCGAAGGCCGGTTGGAGCAGGCAAGTCAGTGCTAGGGCTATCAGGACGCGGAGCATAGAGGCGGGCGGCACCAGGGAAAGGGACGGCCTAGTATGCCCGCCAAGCGTGGCAAAAAAAATGCCCAATTGGGGCTGTGTGATAACTGGCCCCAAAAACACCGCAAAACCAATGTGGGAGCGGGCTTGCTCGCGAATGCGGTGTGTCTGGCACCGTTGATGTCGACTGACTTACCGCATTCGCGGGCAATCCCGCTCCCACAGGGTTTCGGTGGTGTTTGACGGGGCGGGTTACACCAGAATCGAAGTCCCGGTCATTTCCGTCGGTTGTTCCAGGCCCATCAACATCAGCATGGTTGGTGCCACATCCGCCAGCACGCCGCCTTCACGGACCTTGAGGTCACGTTTGCCGACATAGATGAACGGTACTGGCTCGGTCGTGTGAGCGGTATGCGCCTGGCCGGTGGTTTCATCGGACATTTGCTCGACGTTGCCGTGGTCGGCCGTGATCAGCGCTTCGCCGCCGACTTTTTCCAGGGCTTCGACGATGCGGCCGACACACTGGTCCAGGCATTCAACGGCTTTCACCGCCGCTTCGAACACGCCGCTGTGGCCGACCATGTCACCGTTGGCGTAGTTGACCACGATCACGTCGTAGCGCTGGTTATCGATGGCGTCGACGATGCGGTCGGTGACTTCCGGTGCGCTCATTTCCGGCTGCAAGTCATAGGTAGCGACTTTCGGCGACGGGATCAGGATGCGCTCTTCGCCCGGGAACGGTTCTTCACGACCGCCGGAGAAGAAGAAGGTCACGTGGGCATATTTCTCGGTTTCGGCGATGCGCAATTGCGTCTTGCCGTTTTTCGCCAGGTAATCGCCCAACACGTTTTCCAGGCTGCCGGCGGCGAACGCCGAAGGTGCGGGAATGCTGGCGGCGTATTGAGTCAGCATGACGAAACCGGCCAGCTTCGGCTGGCGAGCGCGTTCAAACTCATTGAAACCGTCTTCGACGAACACGCGAGTCAGTTCGCGGGCGCGGTCGGCGCGGAAGTTCATGAACACCACGGCGTCGCCGTCTTCGACCTTGACCGGCTCGCCGATGGAGGTGGCTTTGACGAATTCATCGCTCTCGCCGCGTTCGTAAGCGGCTTGCAGACCTTCCTGGGCGGTGGCGGCATTGAATTCGCCTTGGCCATCGACAATCAGATTGTAGGCTTGGGACACGCGGTCCCAGCGGTTGTCGCGGTCCATGGCGAAGTAACGGCCGATGATGCTGGCGATACGACCTTTGCCCAGCGCCTGGAAGCTGGCGTCGAGCAATTCGATGGACGACTGTGCGCTTTTCGGTGGGGTGTCGCGGCCGTCGAGGAACGCGTGCAGGTAGATTTTCTCAGCGCCGCGTTTGAATGCAAGTTCAGCCATGGCGATCAGGTGGTCCTGATGGCTGTGAACGCCGCCATCGGACAGCAGGCCCATGAAATGCACGGCTTTGCCGGCTGCAACGGCTTTATCCACGGCGGCGCAGATGGTCGGGTTCTCGAAGAACTCGCCGTCGCGGATCGACTTGGTCACGCGGGTGAAGTCCTGATACACCACGCGACCGGCGCCGAGGTTCATGTGGCCGACTTCGGAGTTGCCCATCTGCCCATCGGGCAGGCCGACGTCCATGCCGCTGCCCGAGATCAGGCCGTTCGGCACGGTGGCCCACAGGCGGTCCAGCACGGGCTTCTTGGCCGCATAAATGGCGTTGGATTCAGGGCTTTCACTGTGACCGAAGCCATCGAGAATAATCAGGACCAAAGGTTTAGGCGTGGTAGTCATGGATTCCACTCGTGGCTGAGTTAAAAGAGGGCGATTAAAAAGGGAGTGGCAAGTTTAGGACGTGTTGACCCTCAATTGCGAGTCGCGTTTGCCCTGTGAGCGTGCCAGGCAAGGCGCGGGACGTGGGTAAGGGTTGTTTCCTTGCCGAGTCCCGCAACGCAGCATGGCGCGCTCACAGGGCAAACCCGGAGGGCCACGCCCCGTAAAGCGCAATCCGTCGTTATTCGTCGTTCATTTGAAACGCCAAACCTCACTCCTCATGCCTAGTCTTGCGATTTACGGGGCGCGGCGCGACTCGCAATTGAGGGTCAACACGTCCTACAGCTAAGTTCCGGCCACGTCACCGCCGGACGGGGTTTGGCCCACCATAGGGGCTGTGTATACTGGCCGACATTTTAACGCCCTGGAACCTCCTTCGATGGTTGCTCACCTGATTGAATTTGCCACTAACCACTACATTCTTGTCGGTATCTTCGTCGTACTGCTGGCGGCGCTGATTGCCTATCAAATGCAAGGCGGCGGCCGTAGCCTGAGTACCGGTGAACTGACCGGGCTGGTCAACAAGGACGCAGGCGTCGTGATCGACATTCGTTCGACCAAGGACTTCGCCGCCGGTCACATTGTTGGCGCGTTGAACATTCCTCACGACAAACTGACCGCTCGCGTCGGTGAACTGGAAAAGCACAAGGCCAAGACCATTATCCTGGTCGACGCCATGGGCCAGACCGCCGGTACGCATGCGCGCGAACTGATGAAATCCGGCTTCACCGCCGCCAAGCTCGCCGGTGGTATTTCCAGCTGGAAAGGCGACAACCTGCCGCTGGTGAAGTGATATGAGCAACGTCGTCGTCTATTCCAGCGATTACTGCCCTTACTGTTCGCGAGCCATGTACTTGCTCGAAAACAAAGGCGTGGCCTTCGAAGAGATCAAGGTCGATGGCAAGCCGCAGGTGCGCGCCGCCATGGCTCAGAAAGCCGGACGTACGTCCGTGCCGCAGATCTGGATCGGCAGCACCCACGTGGGTGGTTGTGATGATTTGTTTGCCCTTGAGCGCGCCGGTAAGCTCGACGCGATGCTCAAGGCCTGAATACCTTCCCTATAAGACCCCAAGATCAGAAAGGATCTGAGATGACTGACCAACAGAACACTGCAGCTAGCGAAGAAGAAACCGCACCGCAATTCTCCTTGCAGCGCATCTACGTACGTGACTTGTCCTTCGAAGCCCCGAAAAGCCCGGCGATTTTCCGCCAGCAGTGGGAACCGAGCGTGGGCCTGGATCTGAACACCCGTCAAAAGGCCCTGGAAGGCGACTTCCATGAAGTCGTGCTGACCTTGTCCGTGACCGTGAAAAACGGTGACGAAGTGGCATTCATCGCTGAAGTGCAACAGGCCGGGATCTTCCTGATCAAGAATCTGGACGACGCCTCGATGAGCCACACCCTCGGCGCGTTCTGCCCGAACATCCTGTTCCCGTACGCTCGCGAAACCCTGGACAGCCTGGTCACCCGCGGCTCGTTCCCGGCCCTGATGCTGGCCCCGGTGAACTTCGACGCGCTGTACGCACAAGAGCTGCAACGCATGCAGGCGGCTGGCGAGACTCCGACCGTTCAGTAAGCGTTAGAAGCACCAAAGCAATTTCAATGTGGGAGCGAGCCTGCTCGCGATTGGGAGTGTCAGATGACATCAATGTCGTCTGATACACCGCTTTCGCGAGCAGGCTCGCTCCCACATTTGTTATGCGGTGTTATTTAAAACCGAGCTGGCGCCAGCCTTCGTACACGGCAACCGCGACGGTGTTCGACAGGTTCAGGCTGCGGCAGCCTTCACGCATCGGCAAGCGCAGGCGTTGTTCGCCGGGCAGGGCGTCGAGCACTTCTGCCGGCAGGCCTCGGCTTTCCGGGCCGAACAGGAAGGCGTCACCCTCGGCGAAACTGGCATCGTGGAACGGTCGCGAGCCCTTGGTGGTGAAAGCGAACAAGCGAGGATGACCAAGGCTCTCCAGGCAACTGGCGAGATCGGCGTGGCGTTGCAGGGTGGCATACTCGTGGTAGTCGAGGCCGGCCCGGCGCAGGCGCTTGTCGTCCATCTCGAAGCCCAGCGGCTCGATCAAATGCAGGTGGCAGCCACTGTTGGCGCACAGCCTGATAACGTTGCCGGTATTCGGCGGAATTTCTGGTTGAAAAAGGATGACGTGAAACATGCACGGCTCCGAAGGTAAAGATGACGGGCATTCTACGCCGCCAAAGGACTCGCGTTCGAAACTATTCCCGCGCGTGCTCGGTTCATTGGCAATTGTCGGGATGATGGTGGGGCTGATGATTGGTCGCCTGACCGCGCCTGACCCGACTGTCTTGCAGCAGGTCGAGGTCACCAGCGACGGGCTGGTGGTGTGGTTCAACAATGAACCCAAGCACCATGGCGAGTTTGTGGACGGTAGCCTTGCGTTGCTGTTCGAGGCGGAAGGTAAGGCGCAGAACGGCCAGCTCAAGCTCAGCGACAAAACAGTCAACTGGCGGGTGCGTTTGAGTGATGGGGGGTTGTTGCTGTCGGTGGTAGCGGCCCGGCCGCTGCAGGGCGAATGGGCCGGTAGTGAGGTCGATGACCGCTGGCGGCTGGAGATCCATCTCCGAGAGCAATAAAAGAGGGAATCCCCGGCCTGCCTGTACCAAGGCTCCCAAAACGTCGGGGCTCACGCATTGCGTCGTGAGCCCGGTGTAAAGAAGGAACCCCTGACCTGCCTGTATCAAGGGCCCCAAAACAGGGTGGGCTCGTCGCGTCAGCGGTGTGAGCCCGATGTAAAGAGGGGAATCCCCGGCCTGCCTGTACCAAGGTCCCCGAAACCGGGTAGTGAACTGAATCACTGAATGGACTATTGCAGGGGGCGTGCCAGGTTTTAACAAATTGGTACAGAAAGTTGCTTTCAAACGCCAGAAGCCCCGTATTTCGGGGCTTTCGTGTTTTTTCATTAGGGTTTCGATTGCGAATACAGGCGGGGTTTTGAATGTGCTTTTGTGCGCGATTGCGGTTCACGGTGCATTGCTGCGGTGCACAGAGCTCGAAATGTAGGAGCGAGCCTGCTCGCGAAAGCGGTGGTTCAGTTTGATCGTTCCCACGCTCTGCGTGGGAACGCAGCCCGGGACGCTCCGCGTCCCCAGTTGAAGCGGACGCAGAGCGTCCATTGAGGCATTCCCACGCGGGAGCGTGGGAACGATCAAGTCTGCTTAGCTCTCATCCCCCTCCTCATCATCCCCGCCATCCACCTTCATCCCCAATTCCTTGATCTTGCGCGTCAAGGTATTACGCCCCCAACCCAGCAAGACCGCAGCATCGCGGCGGCGGCCGGCGGTGTGTTTGAGCGCAGTCTCGATCATGATCCGCTCGAAAGCCGGCACCGCGCTGTCCAGCAGGCTCGACTGGCCACGTGCCAATGCTTGATCGGCCCACTGGCGCAGCGCTTGCTCCCAGTTGGTTACCGGGGCCGAATCCTGCGGCAGGCTCAGCAGCTCTGGCGGCAGGTCGCTGATGTGCACTTCGCGACCCGAAGCCATCACCGTGATCCAGCGGCACGTGTTCTCCAGCTGGCGCACGTTGCCGCCCCACGGCAGGTTCTTCAGGTATTCCTCGGTTTCGCTTTTCAGCAACTTCGGCTCGACCGCCAGTTCCTGCGCGGCACGGGCAAGGAAGTGCTTGGCCAGGGTCGGAATGTCTTCGCGACGGTCCGACAGCCGTGGGATGTGGATGCGGATCACGTTGAGGCGGTGGAACAAGTCTTCGCGGAATTTTCCGGCGTGTACCAGGGTTTCCAGGTTCTGGTGCGTTGCAGCGATGATTCGCACATCGACCTTCACCGGCACATGACCGCCAACGCGATAGAACTCGCCGTCAGCCAATACCCGCAGCAAGCGGGTTTGTGTATCGGCCGGCATGTCGCCGATTTCGTCGAGGAACAGCGTGCCGCCGTCAGCCTGTTCGAAACGCCCGCGACGCAGGTTGGCCGCGCCGGTGAACGCGCCTTTCTCATGGCCGAACAGTTCGGACTCCATTAGATCTTTTGGAATCGCCGCCATATTCAGTGCGATGAACGGCGAGGCTGCTCGTGGGCTGTGACGGTGCAGGGCGTGGGCCACCAGCTCTTTGCCGGTCCCGGATTCGCCATTGATCAGCACGGTAATGTTGGAGTGGCTCAAGCGCCCGATGGCGCGAAACACTTCCTGCATCGCCGGTGCTTCACCGATGATTTCCGGGGTGCGGGTCAGGGCGACCGGGACTTCCAGGCCCTGCTGTTCCTGGGCGTGCTGGTTGGCGCGTTTGACCAGGGAGACCGCTTCATCGACATCGAATGGCTTGGGCAGGTATTCAAACGCGCCACCCTGATAGGACGCGACAGCGCTGTCCAGGTCGGAGTGAGCCGTCATGATGATGACCGGCAGCCTCGGGTGCTGTTCGCGAATCCGTGCCAGAAGCTCCAGGCCGCTGGCGCCCGGCATGCGGATGTCAGAGATGATCACGTCTGGTTGCTGGCGCGCCAGGCGGCTCATCACGCCATCGGCGCTGTCGAAGCTTTGCGTGGTCATGCCTTCCTGTTGCAAGGCTTTTTCCAGGACCCAACGGATAGAACGGTCGTCATCGACGATCCACACGGTTTCACTACGGCTCATGTCGATGTGGCTCCTTGTTCCAGGGGCAGAAAGATCGAGAAAGTGGTGTGGCCTGGGTGGCTGTCACATTCGATCAAGCCCTGGTGCTGGCTGATGATGTTCTGGGTAATGGCCAGGCCCAGCCCGGTACCGTCCGGACGACCGCTGACCATTGGAAAGAAAATGGTTTCCTGGAGTTCTGCAGGAATGCCCGGACCGTTGTCGATGATTTCGATCTTGGTCACCAGGCGATGGCGCACGTGGCCGATGGTGAATTGGCGCATGGCGCGGGTACGCAGGCTGATGCGACCCAGGCGCAGTTCGTTCTGGCTGCTGATGGCCTGCATCGCGTTGCGCACGATGTTGAGCACCGCCTGAATCATTTGTTCGCGGTCGATCAACACGTCAGGAATGCTGGGGTCGTAGTCGCGCACCAAGGTGATGCAGCCCTGGCTTTCCGCTGACACCAGTTGGCAGACACGCTCCAGTACCTCGTGGATGTTACACATGGCCAGCGACGGCAACTTGTTCGAGCCGAGCATGCGGTCGACGAGGTTTCGCAAGCGATCGGCTTCTTCAATGATCACGTTGGTGTAATCGCGCAGGCTTTCTTCCGGCAGTTCGCGGGCGAGCAATTGTGCGGCGCCGCGAATCCCGCCCAGCGGATTCTTGATTTCGTGGGCGAGACCGCGCACCAGCATCTTGCTGGTCTCCTGCTTCGACAATTGTGCCTCTTCCTTGGTGATCCGCAGCAAGCGGTCACGGGGGTGGACTTCCAGCAACAGCATCGTGCCGCCGTTGACCAGGATCGGCGTTACCGCGTAGTCGACGGTCAGGGTCTGGCCGGTGAGGGCGGTGAGCATCGCTTCGCGCTTGGTGAACGGATGTGCCTGCTCGACCGCCTGACGCAGGGAATTCAATGCTTCGGTGGACTCGGTGAACAGCTCGCTGATGAACTGCCCATGGCTGCGCTGTCCGCTGATGGCCAGCAACATCTCTGCCGCCGGGTTCATGTACTCAAGGCGCAGTTCGGCATCGAGCAGGATGGTGGCAGTGGTCAGGTTGTCCAGTAGTAGTCGATGCAGTGCGTCATTGATGGTCATCAGGACCTCTTTTGGAGCAGGGCGCGCGCAAGAACCAAGCGCTGATGCTGGGAAAATGCAAAAACCAAACCAAGGCTCCGAAAAGAAGCGTTAAAGGCCTTAAACGGGCGTTTTACGCTCGTTTGCGTGACGTTCTGCCAGCTTTCGCGGGTACTTTCGAACCAAAATGGGTTGTGATATGGGTACGGTGCAACCTATCGCACCAATATAGGGCGCAAAGCTGAGCGGCGTTAGAACAATCGCAAGAAAGGATTTTTTTCCTCTTCCGGCTTGTCGGTGAGCGGGCATCCCGGTCGTTGTCCGTAGTCGGCGAGGGCGCAGGGTTTGACCTGGCGCTTTTGCGCGAGGGATGTGCTCAACATGTGGAATGGCTGATTGGCCGTGCGTTCGACGGTGCGGTCCTGTTCGTCGAGGATTTCAACGGACTGGCTTATGCACCCTTTGTAAGGTGAACGTTACGCTCGGACTTTGCTGAAGAACGTTCTCGCCTTCGATCACCTGCACCGCCAGGCTGTGCTCGCCACGGTCGATGTTTACCAGTTGCAGGATGGGCACATTGCTCGACTGCCCGTACGGTTGGTCATCCAGCAGCAACCGCAAGAGGTGCGGCGCTTGTAAGCGAGGCTTGATCAGGACGCTGACGGTGAAGCTGCCGTTATTGGCGCGCAGGGCTTCCCCGGTGGGCAGGCCAGTCAGCTGCAGCAGCTCGTAGTCGCTGTGCGGCGGCTCATGACGGGGGCTTTCGAAGGAGGGGGCGGGAGTAGGCCGGGGTTGCACGCTATTCAGCGGCGGCAACTCAACCGGCTGTGCCGGCACACCATCGGGGGGTTGATTGCTGTAGGCGGTATTGCCATCGGCGTCAGTGTATTTATAGATCTGCGCTGCGGCGGGCAGGGCGATCAGCAACCACATCAAAAGAAAACCACGACCCATAACATCGACCGGAAACAAAAGCGTTGGGGTGCAGCATAGGTCAGGGGAGGTGATTGACCCAAGCCGTTAACATTTCGGCATGATTTACAAATTCCCCCAAACACCACAAAACCCCTGTGGGAGCGAGCCTGCTCGCGAAGGCGGTGTGTCAGTAACATTCATTTTGAATGAGAAACCGCTTTCGCGAGCAGGCTCGCTCCCACAGGGTTCTTCATTGGTCGTTAAATCGCGGGCACAAAAAAGGCCTTCCGAAGAAGGCCTCTTTTTTGTCACGCCGCGTGCCGCAGCGCTACCGGATCAGCAGCTGTAGTACAGCTCATATTCCAGTGGGTGTACGAAGGTACGAACCTTGATTTCTTCTTCGCTTTTCAGGGCGATGTAAGCGTCGATGAAGTCGTCGCTGAAAACGCCGCCTTTGGTCAGGAACGCACGACCTTTGTCGAGTTCTTCCAGGGCTTCTTTCAGGCTGCCGCAAACTTGTGGGATCTCTTTCGCCTCTTCAGGCGGCAGGTCATACAGGTTTTTGTCAGCTGCGTCGCCAGGGTGGATCTTGTTCTGGATGCCGTCCAGGCCAGCCATCAACAGTGCAGCGAAGCCCAGGTACGGGTTAGCTGCTGGATCCGGGAAGCGAGCTTCGATACGGCGAGCGCGAGGGCTGGACACGTAAGGAATGCGGATCGAAGCGGAACGGTTGCGAGCCGAGTAGGCCAGCATTACTGGAGCTTCGAAACCTGGGACCAGACGCTTGTAGGAGTTGGTCGACGGGTTGGTGAAGCCGTTCAGTGCCTTACCGTGCTTGATGATGCCGCCGATGAAGTACAGAGCGGTGTCGGACAGGCCGGCATAGCCTTCGCCAGCGAAGGTGTTCTTGCCATCTTTGGCGATGGACAGGTGAACGTGCATACCCGAACCGTTGTCGCCATACAGAGGCTTAGGCATGAAAGTCGCGGTGCGGCCGTAAGCAACTGCAACGTTGTGTACGCAGTACTTCAGGGTCTGAACTTCGTCAGCCTTGGCAACCAGGGTGTTGAACTTCACACCGATTTCGTTCTGGCCGGCAGTCGCCACTTCGTGGTGGTGAACTTCGATGGTCAGGCCCATTTCTTCCATGGCGTTGCACATGGAGGTACGGATTTCGTGGTCGTGGTCGAACGGTGGAACCGGGAAGTAACCGCCTTTGATACCTGGACGGTGACCATGGTTGCCGCCTTCGATGTCCTGGTCGGACATCCACGAACCTTGTTCGGAGAAGATTTTGAACATCGAGCCAGAGATGTCGGACTTGAACTTCACTTGATCGAAGATGAAGAACTCAGGCTCCGGACCTACGAATACGGTGTCGCCGATACCGGTCGACTTCAGGTATTCCTCGGCGCGGTGGGCGATGGCGCGTGGGTCACGGTCATAGCCTTGCATGGTCGAAGGGTCGATCACGTTGCAGACCAGAATCAGCGTTGGGTCTTCGGTGAACGGGTCGAGGACGGCAGTGCTGTCGTCCGGCAGCAGGATCATGTCGGAGGCTTCGATGCCTTTCCAGCCGGCGATGGAGGAACCGTCGAACATTTTGCCTTCTTCGAAGAAAGCTTCATCCAGCGCGTCGCGAGCCGGCATGGTCACGTGGTGCTGAGTGCCTTTGGTGTCCGTGAAGCGCAGATCAATCCATTTGACGTCATGATCTTTGATGAGTTGAACCGACTTCGACATAGTGTCCTCCGGGTGGCTTCGGGCTTAGTAGTGGATGCCCTTGGAATGTGGGTGATGCCGGCGCGAATACTCTGCCAAGGCAACCTGCCTCACAAGGGAGCAAATTGCATGCCAGTGCCCCACCATGGGTTTTTTGCCCCATTTTCACGCTTATAAAGGTACAGACGGTCATTAGACGGAAAATCGCGCCCTACAATGTGGCGCAAAAATCTGCAAACGACCTGTTTTGGTGCGCGAAAAACCTTCTGCATATTAACTGGTTAAACCTTGAGCAATTTCCGCTATAATCCGCGCCCCCCTTTTTCGGCTGGCCCAGCGCGCGCTGTTTTCATGAAACTAATCGTAAAAGTCTTTCCCGAGATCACCATCAAGAGCCGCCCGGTACGGATGCGTTTCATCCGCCAATTGGCCAAAAACATCCGCACCGTGCTCCGCGATCTGGACCCGGCCGTGGTGGTGAACGGTGTGTGGGACAACCTCGAACTGGAAACCCGCGTCAGCGAGCCCAAAGCCCTGAAGGAGATGGGCGAGCGCCTGAGCTGCATGCCGGGCGTCGCGCACTTCCTGCAGATCGACGAATACCCGCTGGGTGATTTCGATGACATCGTTGAAAAGTGCAAGCAGCACTACGGTGATGCACTGGCCGGCAAGATTTTCTCGGTGCGGTGCAAACGCGCCGGCAAGCACCCATTTAGCTCGATAGATATTGAGAAATACGTCGGCAGCCAGTTGCGCCGTCAGTGCGGTGCCGCCGGGATTGACCTGAAAAAACCTGAAATCGAAGTCCGAATCGAAGTTCGCGACCAACGGTTGTTCGTGATCCATAGTCAGCACAACGGCATTGGCGGTTATCCGCTGGGTGCACTGGAACAGACGCTTGTACTGATGTCCGGCGGCTTCGATTCCACCGTGGCGGCGTACCAGATCATGCGCCGTGGCCTGATGAGCCATTTCTGCTTCTTCAATCTGGGCGGAAGGGCCCACGAACTGGGCGTCATGGAAGTCGCGCACTTCATCTGGAAGAAGTACGGAAGCTCTCAGCGCGTGTTATTTGTCAGTGTGCCGTTCGAGGAAGTTCTGGGAGAAATTCTCGGGAAAGTCGATAACAGTCATATGGGCGTAGTTTTGAAGCGTATGATGTTGCGCGCTGCTTCCCGTATTGCTGATCGGTTGCAAATCGAAGCGCTGGTCACCGGTGAAGCGATTTCCCAGGTGTCGAGCCAGACGTTGCCGAACCTGTCCGTGATCGACTGCGTGACCGACAAGCTGGTCTTGCGTCCGCTGATTGCCAGTCACAAGCAGGACATCATCGATCTGGCCAACGAAATCGGGACGGCCGACTTCGCCAAGCACATGCCGGAATACTGCGGGGTCATCTCGGTCAATCCGAAGACGGCTGCCAAGCGCCACCGGGTGGAGCACGAAGAGAAAGAATTCGACATGGCGGTCCTTGAGCGTGCGCTCGAGAACGCCAAACTGGTACCGATCGATCGCGTCATCGACGAATTGGGCCAGGACTTGCAGATTGAAGAAGTCAGCGAAGCGCTGGCGGGGCAAATCATCATCGACATCCGTCACCCGGATGCCGCTGAAGATGATCCGCTGGCCCTGGCTGGTATCGAGGTACAAGCGATGCCTTTCTATGCATTGAACGCTCGTTTCAAGGAACTGGACCCTACTCGCCAGTACCTGCTGTATTGCGACAAAGGCGTGATGAGTCGCCTGCATGCCCACCATTTGCTCAGTGAGGGGCATGCCAATGTGCGCGTTTATCGACCGAGCTAAGAGCCCGGGGCTGTATGCCTGTGGCCTGCGTCACCGGCCCCCCGACTCTGCCGTCAAGCTGTAACGGCAAGGCCTGACTCTACTGTAATCGCTGCCAAGACTTGTCAGCACACCGAATCCTCTGATCGAGATACACAAGTGATCGAAAATCTACGCAACATCGCCATCATTGCTCACGTTGACCATGGTAAAACCACCCTGGTAGACAAACTCTTGCGTCAATCCGGCACCCTGGAGCGCAACGAGCTCAACGACGAGCGCGTGATGGACTCCAACGACCAGGAGAAAGAGCGCGGTATTACCATTCTGGCGAAAAACACCGCCATCAACTGGAACGGCTACCACATCAACATCGTGGACACCCCGGGCCACGCCGACTTCGGCGGCGAAGTTGAACGCGTAATGTCGATGGTTGACTCCGTTCTGCTGCTGGTTGACGCTCAAGACGGCCCTATGCCGCAAACCCGTTTCGTAACCAAGAAGGCTTTCGAAGCCGGCCTGCGTCCAATCGTGGTCATCAACAAGGTTGACCGTCCAGGCGCGCGTCCGGACTGGGTTCTGGACCAGATCTTCGACCTGTTCGACAACCTCGGTGCTACCGAAGAACAGCTGGACTTCAAAGTCGTCTACGCCTCGGCCCTGAACGGTATTGCCGGTCTGGACCACACTGCCATGGCTGAAGACATGACCCCGCTGTACCAGTCGATCGTCGACGACGTACCTGCGCCGAAAGTCGACCGTGACGGTCCGTTCCAGATGCAAATCTCCGCTCTGGACTACAACAGCTTCCTGGGTGTTATCGGCGTTGGCCGTATCGCTCGTGGTCGCGTCAAGCCGAACACCCCGGTAGTAGCGATCGACGCCGACGGCAAGCGCCGTAACGGTCGTATCCTGAAGCTGATGGGTCACCACGGTCTGCACCGCATCGACGTTGAAGAAGCAGCGGCCGGCGACATCGTCTGCGTCAGCGGCTTCGACCAGCTGTTCATCTCCGACACTCTGTGCGACCCACTGAACGTCGAAGCGATGAAGCCGCTGACCGTTGACGAACCAACCGTTTCGATGACCTTCCAGGTTAACGACTCGCCGTTCTGCGGCCGTGAAGGCAAGTTCGTGACCAGCCGTAACATCAAGGAACGTCTGGACAAAGAGCTGCTGTACAACGTTGCTCTGCGCGTTGAAGAAGGCGACTCGGCTGACAAGTTCAAAGTTTCCGGCCGTGGTGAGCTGCACCTCTCGGTACTGATCGAAACCATGCGTCGCGAAGGCTTCGAAATGGGTGTTGGTCGTCCGGAAGTGATCATCCGTATGGTTGACGGCGTCAAGCACGAACCGTACGAAAACGTGACCATCGACCTGCCGGAAGAATCCCAGGGCGCGATCATGGAGCAAATGGGCCTGCGTAAAGGCGACCTGACCAACATGGTTCCGGATGGCAAGGGCCGTGTGCGCCTTGAGTACAACATCCCGGCTCGTGGCTTGATCGGTTTCCGTAACGAGTTCCTGACCCTGACCTCCGGTGGCGGCATCCTGACTTCGATCTTCGATCGTTACGACGTGATGAAGTCCGGCGACATGTCCGGCCGTCAGAACGGCGTGCTGGTATCGGTTGCTACCGGTAAGGCTCTGACTTACTCGCTGGAAACCCTGCAGGCGCGTGGCAAGCTGTTCGTAGAACACGGCCAGGACATCTACGAAGGTCAAATCGTTGGCTTGAACAGCCGCGACAACGACCTGGGTGTCAACCCGACTAAAGGCAAGAAGCTCGACAACATGCGTGCTTCGGGTAAAGACGAAACCATCGCACTGGTTCCGCCTGTCAAGTTCACTCTGGAGCAAGCTCTGGAGTTCGTACAGGAAGACGAACTGTGTGAAGTCACTCCTAAGTCCATCCGTCTTCGCAAGAAGATCCTGGGCGAAAGCGAGCGTACCCGCGCTGCGAAGAAGTCCGGTAACTAAGTCATTTAGTTAGCTGATAAAAAAACGCCCCCGACCGCAAGGTCGGGGGCGTTTTTGTTTGTCTGGCTGTAGCAACTCTTTCGCCTCTGTAGCAGCTGTCGAGCCCCAGCGAGGCTGCGTTCGACTGCGCAGCAGTCGTAAATTCTGTGAATGTAGTCCCCAGGAATCACCGTGGCGCATGGTTTAACGACTGCTTCGCAGCCGAACGCAGCCTCGCTGGGGCTCGACAGCTGCTACGGGGGATTGATGGGGGGTTAGAATTTTTCGAGCGGCCGGCGGCTGGCGCTGGTCTCACGCGCCACTTCCTTCGGCTTGTACGCGCAATACCCCGGACGCGGTCCGATTTTCGGGTGGTTGCGGCAAGTGTCCGGGCGCTTTTCATAAATAGTGCACAGGCGGCTCTTACGATCCAGATAGAGGCAATCGTTGTTGCTCATGCGCTGGAGGGTGAAGATTTCGGTCTTCTGACTGTAACGCTCGACGATCCCTTCCTTCTGCAGGCGCTTGGCGATGTTCTTCGCCGGCTCGCCGCGCTCGAATTCGTCGACGATGCCGATACGGATCAGGTCCTTGATCTTGACCTCGACCGGCAGCGTGCAGCAGCTGGACACGCAGGAACCGCACATCGGCGCAGAGTACTTGGCCCAGGTATCGAGGCGATCGATCTCAGCGGCGGCGATCAGGTTGGGTTTCATCATCGGTTGTTACCAGCACGTGCATCAGGGCGCGCGATCATACCGGGACTGGTGGATTTTTGAACAACCTTTCGCCAGATTTTTTCTGTAGTACCTCAATAGCACCGTTAATCCGGCACGCCCCCTGCATTGATTCAGGCACACGACAATGTAATGCCGACCTATCTCGCACTATCAGGAAAAACTGCCGAACCCGAGCTCCCACCGTCTGTCAGACCGTCTAGGCTCAACAACTCCACGCTCGCTCGAGGTCTTATCGATGACTCAAGAACCACTTGTTCGCGAAGCAGAGGTGGCCGCATTCCGCGACGCCGTCTTGACCAAACTCACCTACGCGGTGGGTAAAGACCCGGATCACGCCTTCGACCACGACTGGTTCGAAGCCATCGCCCTGGCGGCACGTGATCACATGGTCGAGCACTGGATGGATCACACCCGGCAGATCTACCGCAAAGGGCAGAAGCGGGTTTATTACCTTTCCCTGGAATTCCTCATCGGCCGGCTGCTCTACGACAGCCTGAGCAACCTTGGCTTGCTCGACGTCGCCCGTGCAGCGCTGACCGAGCTTGGCGTCGACCTCGAACGCATTCGCCTGCTGGAGCCCGACGCGGCCTTGGGCAACGGCGGCCTCGGTCGTCTGGCGGCGTGCTTCATGGAAAGCATGTCGACCCTCGGCATTGCCGGTCATGGCTACGGCATTCGCTATGAGCACGGTTTGTTCCGCCAGGCCATTGTCGATGGCTGGCAGCAGGAGCAGACCGAACACTGGCTGGACTTCGGCAACCCGTGGGAATTTGAACGGGCGGAGGTCGTTTACCCGATCGGCTTCGGCGGCGGCGTTGAAACCGTCATCGATGAAAACGGTAAATCCAAGCAAGTCTGGACCCCGGTGGAAACGGTGCGTGCGATTGCTTACGACACCCCGGTGGTCGGCTGGCGCGGGGCGAGCGTCAACACACTGCGTCTTTGGCGTGCCCGGGCGATGGAAGATTTGCACCTGGAGCGCTTCAACGCCGGTGACCACTTGGGTGCGGTAGCGGAAGTGGCTCGCGCCGAAAGTATTTCCCGCGTGCTTTATCCAGCGGACAGCACCGAAGCCGGCCAGGAACTGCGCCTGCGCCAGGAATACTTCTTCGTCGCCGCGTCCTTGCAGGATTTGCTGCGCCGCCATCGAAACATGCACACCTCGGTGCTGACCCTGGGCGACCACGCGGCGATCCAGCTCAACGACACTCACCCCTCGATTGCCGTGGCTGAATTGATGCGCCAGCTGGTCGATGTCTACGACGTGGCGTGGGATGCGGCGTGGCAAGTCACCGTCGACACGCTGTCGTACACCAACCACACGCTATTGCCCGAAGCGCTGGAAACCTGGCCGGTCGGTTTGATGGAGCGGATGTTGCCGCGGCACATGCAGATCATTTACCTCATCAACGCCCAACACATAGACTCCCTGCGCGCCAAAGGCATTCATGACTTTGACGTATTGCGCGCTGTATCGCTGATCGAAGAAGACAACGGTCGCCGTGTGCGCATGGGCAACCTCGCGTTCCTCGGCTCCCACAGCGTCAACGGCGTGTCCGGGCTGCACACGCAGCTGATGCGCAAAACCGTGTTCTCCGAACTGCACAAGCTCTACCCGGACAGGATCAACAACAAGACCAACGGCATCACCTTCCGCCGCTGGCTCTACCAGGCCAACCCCGAACTGACGTCGATGATGGTCGATGCCCTCGGGCCTGATTTGCTGGATAACCCCGAAGAGCGCTTGCTCGACCTGGAACCGTTCGCCGAAAAAGCTGCGTTCCGCAAGGCATTCGCCGAACAGCGGCTGCACAGCAAGAAAGCCCTGGCCTACCTGATTCACGAGCGGCTGGGGGTGGCGGTCAATCCGGCGGCGATGTTCGACGTGCAGGTCAAACGGATCCACGAATACAAACGCCAGTTGCTCAATCTGATGCACACCGTCGCGTTGTATCAGGCAATTCGAGCCGAACCGGAAATCGACTGGGTGCCGCGGGTGAAGATCTTTGCCGGCAAGGCCGCCGCCAGTTATCACCAGGCCAAGCTGATCATCAAATTGACCAACGACATTGCCCGGGTGGTGAACAACGACCCGACCGTGCGCGGCTTGCTCAAAGTGGTGTTCCTGCCCAACTACAACGTCAGTCTGGCGGAGAGCATTATTCCGGCGGCGGATTTGTCGGAACAGATTTCCACCGCAGGCTTCGAGGCTTCCGGCACCAGTAACATGAAGTTCGGCCTCAACGGCGCACTGACCATCGGCACCCTGGACGGGGCCAACGTAGAAATGTCCGAGCGCATTGGCGTCGAACACATGTTCATCTTCGGTCTCAGTGCGCAGCAGGTCGAGGCGCGCAAACAGAACCACGAGTTCAATGCGACACCGGACATCGCGGCGTCCCATCGACTCAATGACGTGCTGCAAGCGATTCGCGGCGGGGTGTTCTCCCCGGATGATCCGTCCCGTTACACCGGGCTGATTGATTCGCTGGTGGACTACGATCGCTTCCTGGTCTGCGCCGATTTTGACGCTTACTGGAATGCGCAGATGCGCGTCGAAGCCCATTGGCACGATTCCAAGGAGTGGTGGCGTTCGGCTGTGTTGAACACGTCGCGGATGGGTTGGTTCTCTTCAGACCGGACCATTCGCGAGTACGCCACGGATATCTGGAAAGCACTGGAGTAACTTTTCGCAATAATTGCATGCACGGCCCGGCGGGTGTCGGGACTGGCCGATATACTAAGCAGCGGTTACACCGGATAGCATGCCTTGGCGATCCATTGTGGGAGCGAGCCTGCTCGCGATAGCGGACTGACATTCAATATTGATTCTGAATGTCAGTCCGCTATCGCGAGCAGGCTCGCTCCCACAGGTTTGTGTGGTTTCACACTAAACTTTGCCAATGCTGTCTTTCCGGAATCGCCCTATCGCGGGGTTGCTTAGGGATATCGACCATGCAATGGATTTTCGTGCTGATCGGGCTGGCGTTCGGTTGGATTCTTGGCTGGATATTCGACGAATCGTTCGACGATGCGCTGTTGGGCGCGTTGCTCGGCTTGGGTATTGGCCAGGCTATCCGCATCGCCCGCTTAGGATCACAAGCTGCCAGGCAACACCTTTTGCTGGAGCAGACGCAGGTTGCGCTGAGTGCAGTGCAGCAACGCCTGGCCTTGCTGGAGGTGTCTGGCGTCAAAGCGCCTGAAACCAGCGAGCCGGCTGCAAGCGAACCCATTGGGCCTTCTGATTTTGCCCACGACGAAACCCCTGTCGAAACCCCGGAACTGATCTGGGACCTCCCCCCCGAACTCGAACCGATCACCGCTATGGCAACTGACACCAGTCAGCCACTGCCTGTCGACGCCTGGAAACCCGAGCCGCAAGCCCCCGCCACCCCACGGGTCCCTAACCTCTTTGATCGCGCCATCAGCGGCGCCCGCGCCTGGCTGTTCGGCGGTAACACCGTGCTGCGGGTCGGCGTAGTCCTGTTGTTCCTCGGTCTGGCCTTTTTATTGCGGTATGCGACCGAAGGCATGGTGGTGCCGATCGAGCTGCGTTACGCCGGCGTCGCGGCGTTTGCGTTGGGGCTGCTCGGTTTGGGTTGGTGGCTGCGTCATCGCAATGCCAATTACGCGTTGATGCTGCAAGGCACCGGCATTGCCGTTTTGTACCTGACTGTGTTCGCCGCCATGCGTTTGCATCCGCTGCTGGATCCGACGGCAGCGCTTGGCCTGCTGGTGGCGGTGACGGCGTTCTCAGCGATTCTGGCGATCACCCAGGATTCATTGGCGCTGGCCTGCGCAGCAGCGCTGGGCGGGTTTGCCGCGCCGATTCTGACGTCTACCGGTGCCGGCAGCCACGTCGCGCTGTTCAGCTACTTCACCTTGCTCAACGCCGGCATCCTCACCATTGCGTGGTTCAAGGCCTGGAGATTGCTCAACCTGATCGGCTTTGCCGGCACGTTCAGCATCGGTTTCGCATGGGGGCTGCGTTCCTATACGCCGGATTTGCTGTGGAGCATCGAGCCGTTCCTGATTGTGTTTTTCCTGATGTACCTGGCCATCGGTCTGTTGTTCGCCCGGCGCAAATTGCTGGCAATCAGCGATGCACCGGAAGACGACAGCCGCGAGGCGTTGCTGCACTGGTCGGCGCGCAAGGGCGATTACGTCGACGGCACGCTGCTGTTTGGCCCACCCGTGGTGGGATTCGGTTTGCAGTTCACGCTGGTCCAGCACATTGAGTTTGCTGCAGCCTTTAGCGCATTGACGTTGGGCATGATTTACCTGGGCCTGACCCGATTGCTGGTGGGAGGCCGCGCATTGTTGTTGGCAGAAACTTGTTTGGCACTGGGCGTGATCTTCGCCAGTCTGGCCATTCCGTTGGGGCTTGATGCGCGCTGGACGTCTGCTGCCTGGGCCGTTGAAGGCGCCGGGATCTTCTGGCTCTGCCTGCGTCAGCAACGACCCACGGCACGAGCTTTTGCCTTGCTGCTGCAACTGGGCGCGGCGGTGGCGTTTATCCGCGAGCTGCGACTCGGCGAAAGCAGCCTGCTCGACGGCGCACCGTTGGGCGCGTTGATGCTCGGCATGGCGTTGCTGTTCAGCTTCTATCAATTGCGCAACGCGGCACCTGGGCAGACGGTGGAATGGGAGCGCAAAGGGAATGCGGTTCTGGCGTGCCTCGGTTTGATGTTTCTCTACCTGCTGGCGCCCTTGTTTTTCTTCACTCAGGGCACCGCGATCAGTTGGGCGCTGGCCGGTTTGGCGACGTTGTTTGTCGGCCTGCGCCTGCAATCGCGCACGTTCCTGTTCACCGCGTTTGTCGTGCAGTTGCTCGGCGGTGCGTTGTTCCTGCTGCGGCTGGAAAGTAGCGGGGGTGAGTCTGCGGCGGTGTTCAGCGCTGGCTGGAGCGGTTTGCTCAGCGCCTCGCTGATCGGTCTGGCGTTGGTCGCCGGCATGCTGCTGGCGGCGCGGGATGAGATGGTGCGCAGCGACGTGCGGCTGCTACTCGGTGTGTCGGTGGTGTTGCTGGCCGGTCTGGTACTGATCAATCTGGCCGTTCTGTTCGTCCTGCCGTGGCAAACCGCGAGTGCGGTGTGGGCGGCCAGTGGTTTGTTCATCATCTGGTTGAGCCTGTTCCTGAAGCTGCGCGTCAGTTTTGTCTTCGGTTTGCTGTTGCAGGTGATTGGCGGCGCGGCGTTTGTGCTGGCAGGGCCGGCCCTGCTCGGACCGTTGGCCAGTGAAGGTTTGAATCCAATGGCGCACAGCGGTTTCTGGACGCCGTTGGCATTGGGTTCGGCGGCGCTGGTCGGTGCCTGGCGCTTGCAGGTCGGCAATCATGCTTCGGCGTTTGATGTGCTGAGTTTAAGGCGGCTGTCCGAAGTGCTGCTGTTGTGGGGCGGGGGTTGGTGGGCGTTGGCGTGGATCAGTGAAGTGCTGCGTTTTGCGCCGGTCAATCTGCAAGCGACGCTGTTGCTGGTGGTCGCCGCAGTCAGCGTGGCGCTATGGACTGCGTTGGCGCTGCGCTTGAAATGGTCCTCGCTGGGTTTGCTCTGCACCTTGCTGATGCCAGTGGCCGGCGTGGTGTTGTGCGCGGCGTGGCACTCGCGTTATCACCCGGCGGCCAGTTTTGGCTGGCTGGCCTGGGCGGCGGTGTTCGTCGTGCATTTCGTCTCGCTGAAGCGACTGGCGCCGATGCTGCCGGCGCGGGCTGCGAGCACGGCGCATGTGCTTGGCTGCTGGTTGTTGATTGGTGTGCTGGCGCTCGAACTGCGCTATGGCTTGCTACTGTTGTCCGAACAATACAACGCCTGGCGCTGGTTGGGCTGGGCGATTCTGCCAGGCCTGTATCTGGTGCTGATGGCTGCGCCACGCAGTTGGCCGTGGCCGGTATCGGCGTATCCCCGCGAATACCGACTGTATGCGGCGGCACCGTTGGCGCTGTTGATGCTCGGCTGGTTCTGGCTGGCGAACGTCGCCAGCGACGGCACCGCCGAACCACTGCCGTACGTGCCGTTGATCAACCCGCTGGAGTTGGGCCTGCTGTTTGCGCTGTTCGGCATCTATATCTGGTCGCTTGGCGCCGTGACGCAACTGGCGATCCGCAAGGACTACACCGAAAACGCCACGCAATTGATCGCAGGGGTTTCACTGTTTGCTTTCTTTACCGCATTGGTGATGCGCACGGCGCACCATTGGGGCGGTGTGCCGTTCGAGTTCGATGCGTTGCTTGAATCCATGTTGGTTCAGGCCGGCCTGTCTATCGTCTGGACCCTGATGGCGCTGAGCCTGATGATCGGCGGTCATTTGAGCCGTCGTCGCGAGGTCTGGCTGATCGGCGCGGCGTTGATTGGCGCAGTGGTGGCCAAGCTGGTCTTTGTGGAATTGAGTAACCGCGGCGGGCTCGCGCGGATCGTGTCGTTTATCGGCGTTGGCGTGTTGCTGCTGGTGGTGGGCTATTTCGCGCCGCTGCCGCCCAAGCGTGTCGAGGCTGCGCCGGATGTGGAAAAACCGGCACCGGAAACCGAAGGAGTGTCGTCTTGAGTCAGAAGCTGAACCTGGGCTGGTGGGGCGCGGTTGCGCTGGGTGTGACGCTGTCGGTCAGCGCGCAGGAGCAACCGGCGGACTTCACCACTCAAGTGCTGTTGTCTGTGAGCGGCGAAGGCCCATGGTATCGCCTTGATTTACCGTTAAGCGTGCAATTGAAAGCGCGGCAAACCGACCTCAGTGATGTGCGTGTCTTCAACGCCGCCGGTCAGGTTCAGGCGTATGCCGTGGCAAGAGAGCCGGCCCAAACCCGCGAAAATCGCGCTTTGACTGATGTGAAGTGGTTCCCGCTGTACAGTTCGGCAGATTCTACCGAGCACGCGCCCAGCGTGCGGGTGCAGTCAACTGCCAGCGGTGCGCTGGTCGAAGTGCAGCCGTCCATTCAGCTGGAAGCGGGCGAAGAAGTGCTGCGCGGCTGGTTGCTCGATGCCAGCGCCATCAAGGCACCGTTGCAGCAATTGGTCCTCGACTGGACCAGCGAACGCGAAGGCTTCCAGCAATTCAGCATCGAAGCCAGCGACGACTTGCAGCATTGGCAGTCGTGGGGCAGGGGGCAGGTCGCACGGTTGACGTTTGCCGACGAACGGGTCGAGCAGCATGAAGTCGCTCTGCCGGGGCAATCGGCACGCTATCTGCGCCTGTTGTGGAGTTCGCCACAGTCGGCTGCAACGCTGACGTCGGCGCAGCTGGAAAGCGCAAGCAGCCGCAGCCTGCCGCTGCCGTTGGTCTGGTCGCAACCGTTGGCCGGCAGCAGCGTGAAGACCGGTGAATACACCTGGCAATTGCCGATGGGGCTGAATGTCGAGCGGGTGCAGGTTGAACTGAGTCAGCCCAACAGTCTGGCGCCAGTCACCTTGTCCGGTCGCCGCGAGAGCAGCTTGCCGTGGCGGCCGCTGGGCAGTGGCTTGCTGTATCGCCTGACCCAGAATGGCCAGGACGTGGTGCAGAATGAATTGCAGTTGCCGGGGCAGACCGTACAGCAGTTGAAACTGGTTGTAGACGAGCGCGGTGGAGGCCTGGGCGCCGAGGCGCCGACGGTGAAGTTTGCCGTGCGTCCGACGCAACTGGTGTTCCTCGCGCGCGGGCCAGAGCCTTATACGCTGGCGTTGGGGAATGCGACAGTGAGGGCAGCGAGCTTGCCATTGTCGACGCTGATTCCGGATTACAGTGCGCAGAAGTTGGCGACATTGGGTAAGGCTGTGGTGGAGGGCGGAGTGCAGGTGACGCCTGCATCGAGGGTGACCACTGGCACGAACTGGAAGAAATTCGGGTTGTGGGCGGTGTTGTTGCTTGGGGTGCTGGTTCTGGCGGCGATGGCGTTCAGCTTGCTGCGCAAGCCCCCCGTCAAACCCTGAAAGCGGGTGCTGCGCACCCATCGCCGGCAAGCCGGTCTCGCTCCCACAGTTGAATGCGCACCCATGTGGGAGCGAGACCGGCTTGCCGGCGAAAGCGGTTTATCGGTCGGTAAAAATGCCCGTTTCGAACTACGCTCAACCCCGCGCATGAACTCTCTTGGGTGTATCACGTCTGATAGGAGGAAATGCGCCTCGACTCGCGTTAAACTGCGCGGGTTTTTAGCCCCCCATTCCACCGGAGCCTTCCATGTCCCGCGTTACCTTGAGTCGCTATTTGATTGAGCAGACCCGTAGCAACAACACGCCTGCCGATCTGCGTTTCCTGATCGAAGTGGTGGCGCGTGCTTGCAAAGAGATCAACCACGCCGTGTCCAAAGGCGCCTTGGGTGGTGTTCTGGGCAGCATGGGCACTGAAAACGTCCAAGGTGAAGTGCAGAAAAAACTCGACGTGATCTCCAACGAGATCCTGCTCGAAGCCAACGAATGGGGTGGTCACCTGGCCGGCATGGCGTCCGAAGAAATGGACAATGCCTACCAGATCCCGGGCAAATACCCGAAAGGTGCGTACCTGCTGGTATTCGACCCGCTGGACGGTTCGTCGAACATCGATATCAACGCGCCGGTCGGTACGATTTTCTCGGTGCTGCGTTGCCCGAACGAATACCTGAGCCAGAATGAGCCCTTGAACGAAAAGGCTTTCCTGCAGCCAGGCACCGAGCAAGTGGCTGCCGGTTACGCGATCTACGGTCCACAGACCATGTTGATCCTGACCCTGGGCGACGGCGTAAAAGGCTTCACCCTGGACCGTGAAATGGGCAGCTTCGTGCTGACCCACGAAGATATCAAGATCCCGACCTCCACTCAGGAATTCGCGATCAACGCCTCCAACCAGCGCCACTGGGAAGCGCCGGTACAACGCTACGTCAGTGAATTGCTGTCTGGCGAAGAAGGCCCGCTGAAAAAGAACTACAACATGCGCTGGGTCGCCGCGATGGTCGCGGACGTGCACCGCATCCTGACCCGTGGCGGTCTGTTCATGTACCCACGCGACAGCCGCGAGCCGTCCAAGCCGGGCAAGCTGCGTCTGATGTACGAAGCCAACCCGATGTCGTTCCTGGTTGAACAGGCTGGCGGCGCCTCCACCGATGGCCATCAGCGCATCCTCGACATCAAGCCAGACGGCCTGCACCAGCGTGTTGCCGTGTTCCTCGGTTCGAAAGAAGAAGTCGAACGCGTCACGGCTTACCACAAGGCATAAACCATGACCGCGCCCTGGCAGCCGTTGCTCGATTGGTGGTTCGGATCTTCCGAATCAGCGAACGAAACAGCGGCCGCCAAGGGCAAGTTATGGTTCGGCAAGCGCGACAGCCAGGACCTCGAAGCGCAGACGCGTTTCGGGGACTGGGTTGAGCAGGCACTGGCCGGCGGATTGACTGACTGGGCGCATCGTCCCGAAGGTTGGCTGGCGCTGGTGCTGCTGCTCGATCAACTCCCGCGAATGATCTATCGCAACACTCCCCAATCCTATTCCGGCGATCTCAGGGCTCAGGCACTGGTGGCGCAAGGCATTGCTGCGGATTTTGATCGGCAGTTGCGGCCTCTTCAGCGAGTGTTTATCTACCTGGTGATGGAGCATTGCGAGAATCTGGCGGTGCAGAACGAGTGCATCTCGCGTTACATCGATCTGCTGTCGCAGCAGCCGGAGGCGGATCGAACACTGTTTACCGACTATCTGGACTATGCCGAGAAGCATCAGCGGGTGATTGCTGAATTTGGGCGGTTTCCGCATCGCAATGCGGTGTTGGGAAGGGAGTCGACGGCTGAGGAGTTGGCGTTTCTCGCAGGACCTGGGTCTCGGTTTTAGGTTTTCCTTGCGGCTGATGCCGTCATCGCCAGCAGGCTGGCTCCCACGTTGGGTTTGTGTCGTTCACAAATCCCCTGTGGGAGCCAGCCTGCTGGCGATGGGGCCAGTGAAAGCAACTTAAATCCGGAAGCTGCCGACCAACTGCTTCAACCGCGCCGCCTGCTGCTCAAGATCCGCACACGCACGCAAGGTCGATTGCAAGTTCTCCACGCCTTCCTGGTTCAGCGTATTGATCTCGGTAATGTCGACGTTGATCGACTCCACCACGGCAGTCTGCTCTTCAGTCGCGGTGGCCACGGACTGGTTCATTCCGTCGATTTCGCCAATGCGCTGCGTCACACTGCCCAGTCGTTCACCCGCCTGGTTGGCGATGCCGACGCTGCTTTCGCTTTGACGCTGGCTGTCAGTCATGATGCTCACCGCTTCGCGGGCGCCGACTTGCAGTTCCTCGATCATCTTCTGCACTTGCTGCGCCGAATCCTGAGTGCGGTGCGCCAGGTTGCGTACCTCATCCGCCACCACGGCAAAACCGCGACCGGCTTCGCCGGCACGAGCGGCTTCGATCGCTGCGTTGAGTGCCAGCAGGTTGGTCTGTTGGGAGATGCTGGTAATCACTTCCAGAATCTGCCCAATGTTGACGGTGTTGCTGTTGAGCGTTTCGATGTTGCCGCACGAATCGCTGATCTTCGCCGACAGCTGCTGCATCGCGGCGATGGTTTTATCCACCACTTGCTGACCGTCTTCGGCCATGGAGCGAGCGTCGCTGGAGTGTTGGGAGGCGATCGCGGCGTTCTGGGCGATTTCCTGGGCAGCGGCACCCAGTTCGTTGATCGCTGCGGCCACGCTGCTGGTACGCGAGGCTTGCTGGTCGGAGTTGAACATCGACGAGTTCGACGCGGCCACGACGCGCAGCGCTACTTCGTTGACCTGGCCGGTGGCGGAGGACACTTCGCGAATCGAGGTATGAATACGCTCAACAAAACGGTTGAACGAGGTGCCCAGCGCGCCGAATTCGTCCTGGCCGTGGATGGTCAGGCGTTTGGTCAGGTCACCCTCACCTTCGGCGATGTCCTGCATCGCGCGGCCCATGGTCAGCAGCGGCTGCATCAGGACGCTGATCAACATGCCCAGCAACGCAATGATGATCACCACCGCGATGACCATGGCGATGATTGCCGAGGTGCGGAATTCGCTGAGCATCGAGAACGCGGTGTCCTGATCCAGCACCAGCGCCACGTACCAGTCTGCCGACGGCACGCCGTTGACGCGGGTGAAGGAGATGAACTGCTTCTTGCCGTCGATCTCGACTTCTTTCATTCCCGGGCTGACTTTCGGTGCGCCATTCGGGTAGGCGTCTGCCAGGCCTTTGAGCACCAGTTTGCTGTCCGGGTGAATCAGGATCTTGCCATCGGTGCTGACGATGAACGCATGGCCGTGGCCGCCGAAGTTCAGCGAGTTGATGATGGCGCTGACACTGGACAGGTCGATATCCGCACCGGCGACGCCGATCATCTGGCCCTGATACTTAACGGGTGTGGCAACGGTGATCACCAGTTTGCCGGAAGACGCGGCGATGTACGGTTCGGTGACGATGGTCTGTTGCGCGCTGTTCGCTGCCTTGTACCAGCCACGGGCGCGAGGGTCGTAGTCGGCGGCACGATTGCCCGCCGGGACCGAAAACATCACACCGTCAGTGCCGCCGAAATAGCTCAGTTGGAAGTTGCTGGTGTAGGCCGGCAGGTCGATGGCGCGTTTCAGGCTGGCCTGTGCGCTGCCGTCCACGGCGATCTGCTGGGACAACGACTGCAGCAACTGGATGCGGCTTTCCAGCCAGGTCTGAATGTTGCTGGTAGTCAGGCTGCCGAGTTCCTGCATCGAGGATTCGGTACTGCTGCGCAGGGTCTGGCGCTGGCGATAGTCGTTGAACAGGATAAAGCAGGCGAATGCAACGGCTACCACGAGGGCAGCTGCCAGCAGGATCTTGTGGCTGAATTTCATGTTTCTGGTCATTAAATGCACTACCGCGGAGGGGCTTGTCAGCGAGGGGGCGTCAATTGCCACAGTCGAGGGCTTTACGCTGCTTCTATGTCGACAGCCCAGCGCCAAAGATGAGGCGTCTTACGTAAAAATTGACGAAAACATCAATGGCTCAGGAAAGTTGCTTGTTTTTCGAAAATGGCAGACGAGCGGCCTGATAAATAGCGCGGCGGTCGGGGAACCAGATGGGGGTTTGCTCTTCTAAGCTTCTGCTTGGCAGCCATGCCATTCCCCTTCGCCCCAGGAGTTTCACCATGTCGCTGCGATCTCTCGCCTTGCTCTCGTTCTGCGTGTTGTTGGCCGCATGCAGCAAGGTCAATCAGGAAAACTACTCAAAGCTATCGACCGGCATGCCTAAGGCCGAGGTCGAAACGTTGCTGGGTAAGCCTGCTGATTGCTCGGGCGCACTGGGTATGTCCAGTTGCACCTGGGGCGACAAAAACAGCTTTATCAGCGTGCAGTATGCCGGTGACAAAGTATTGATGTTTTCCGGCCAAGGCCTGAAGTAAACCGGGGCGATACGCCCACGGGAGAAAAACAATGATGCGGTTATTACTTGTACTTTTTGCCGGCCTGATATTGGCTGGCTGCGCCACTTCTGGCAATGATCAGTTGGCACCGAAAACCGTCAACAGCGTCAACCTCAAGCGTTACCAGGGAACCTGGTACGAGTTGGCTCGCATGCCCATGTATTTCCAGCGTGACTGCGCCCAATCCGAAGCCCATTACATGCTCAAGCCTGACGGTAAGATGGCGATACTGAACCGCTGCCTGACGGCGCAGTGGCAGTGGGAAGAGATCAAGGGCACGGCTTATCCACAGGAGCCGGGCAAAACCGACAAATTGTGGGTCGAGTTCGATACCTGGTTTTCTCGTCTGATTCCGGGTACGGCGAAGGGGCAATACTGGGTGTTGTACGTCAGCGATGACTACAAGACGGCCATTGTTGGCGACCCGAGTCGCAAGTACCTGTGGCTGTTGGCGCGAACCCCAACCGTCAATGGGGTGGTGCGTGAGGAGCTGCTGAGCAAGGCGCGGCAGCAGGGTTACGACACCTCGCGGCTGATCTGGCGGGCGTCGGAGTCGCAGATGGCCAAGACCTCGAACTGATCCTCACCCTATGATCCTTCCCACGCTCTGCGTGGGAACGCCTCATGTGACGCTCTGCGTCACGCTTTTTGGACGCGGAGCGTCCCGGGCTGCATTCCCACGCAGAGCGTGGGAACGATCAGTCGCAGATTTGTATCAGCCCAGGAGATCGCGCAGGACCTGGGTGAACGCGCGATTGCTTTCTTCTTCCCCGGCATGACGCCCGTCACGCACAACCCACTGGCCATTGACCAGCACATCGCGAACCTGGCGATCGCCGCCGGCAAACAACCAACGATTGAGAATTGCGTCGCCACTGGCGGTCGCCAGGTAGGGATCGTTGCCGTCCAGCACCAGCCAGTCCGCACGCTTGCCCACTTCCAGCGCGCCAATCGGCTGCCCCAGCGCCTGAGCGCCGCCATCGAGTGCTGCGTCGTACAGCGTGCGGCCAACCATCGGCTGATCCGCGCCATACAGGCGATTACGTCGCTGATCGCGCAGGCGCTGGCCGTATTCCAGCCAACGCAATTCTTCCACCACGCTCAACGACACATGGCTGTCGGAACCGATGCCCATGCGCCCGCCCTGAGCGAGGAAATCCACTGCCGGGAAAATCCCGTCGCCCAGGTTGGCTTCGGTGGTCAGGCACAGCCCGGCAATGGCACGACTCTTGGCCATCAGGGTGACTTCTTCCGCATTGGCGTGAGTGGCGTGTACCAGACACCAGCGCTGATCGACCTGAGTGTTTTCGAACAGCCATTGCAACGGACGACGACCGCTCCAGGTCAGGCAGTCCTCGACTTCCTTCTGCTGTTCGGCAATGTGGA
Organism: Pseudomonas sp. GM21; assembly: GCF_000282215.1. GTDB lineage: Bacteria > Pseudomonadota > Gammaproteobacteria > Pseudomonadales > Pseudomonadaceae > Aquipseudomonas. Next base: position 58,181 of record NZ_AKJS01000190.1, on the reverse strand, counting down.
TATGCACCGGGCATTGCTTGTCGCTGGCGGCCAGCACTTCGCTGATTTGCGGTGGCGTGACTGCGCGTAGGGAGTGGAAGCACAAGCCCAGGGATTGCGCCGGTTGCCGGGCCAGAAGCGGCTGCAAACGCGACTGGAGTTTCAGGTAGCTTTCGGTGCTGTTGATAAAGCGGCGCTGGCCGTCGTTCGGCGTCTGGCCACCGAAACCGGAATGGCTGTAGAGCACCGGCAGCAGGGTCAGACCGATACCGGCGGAGCTCGCTGCCTGGCTGATGCGCAGCGCCAGTTCGGCGGGGTCTGCGTAAGGCTGGCCATTGGTGTCGTGGTGCACGTAATGAAATTCCGCGACCGAGGTATAACCGGCCTTGAGCATTTCGATGTACAGCTGACGGGCGATCACACCGAGTTGGTCCGGGCTGATTTTTCCGACGAGGCGATACATCAAATCGCGCCAGGTCCAGAAACTGTCGTTCGGATTACCCGCCACTTCCGCCAACCCGGCCATCGCACGCTGGAATGCGTGGGAGTGCAAATTCGGCATGCCTGGCAGCAGCGGGCCGCTCAGCCGTTCGGCGCCATCTGCGTGGGAATCGGCCTGGAGATGGGTCAATACGCCGTCGGCGCTGACCTCAAGACGTACATTGTTGGCCCATCCACTAGGCAGCAGCGCGCGTTCGGCAAAGAAGGCGGACATGGTTCAGCACCCCATCGTGTGTTATTTGTATATACATATACAGACGTTTGCCTGCTCGGTAAACTCCGGCAAGCTAGCAACCTTTCCTAAATGAACAAGGATTAACCGTGCCGACTCCGCCCCCAGTGTCACCGTTGGCCGCGAACATGGGCGACAGTCCGGCGCCCTTGTACGCCCGCGTCAAGCAGATGATCACCCAGCAAATCGACAGTGGGAACTGGCCGCCGCACTACCGTGTGCCGTCGGAAAGCGAACTGGTCAGCCAGCTCGGTTTCAGCCGCATGACCATCAACCGCGCCCTGCGCGAAATGACCGCCGACGGTCTGTTGGTACGCATGCAAGGCGTTGGTACGTTCGTCGCCGAGCCGAAAAGCCAGTCCGCGCTGTTTGAAGTGCACAACATCGCCGACGAGATCGCCTCTCGCGGCCATCGCCACACTTGCAAGGTGATCACCCTTGAAGAAGAGGCCGCCGGCTCCGAGCGCGCCCTGGCACTGGATATGCGCGAAGGGCAGAGGGTTTTCCACTCGCTGATCGTGCATTTCGAAAACGATATCCCGGTGCAAATCGAAGACCGTTTCGTCAATGCGCTAGTGGCTCCGGACTACCTCAAACAAGACTTCACGCTGCAAACGCCTTATGCCTACCTCAACCAGGTGGCGCCGCTGACCGAAGGCGAGCACGTGGTCGAGGCGATTCTTGCCGAGGTATCCGAGTGCAAGCTGTTGCAGATTGAAAAAGGCGAGCCATGCCTGCTGATTCGCCGCCGCACCTGGTCCGGCCGTCAGCCAGTGACCGCCGCCCGCTTGATCCACCCCGGTTCCCGTCATCGTCTGGAAGGTCGGTTCCATAAATAGAGAGCCATAAATGATTGAAATGAAGGTTTTACGCGCCATCGATTACCCACGCATGCCGTGGAAAAACGGCAGCGGCAGCACTGAAGAAATCACCCGCGATGCGGGCACTGGCCTCGATGGTTTCGGCTGGCGCCTGTCGATTGCCGACATCGGCGAGTCGGGTGGTTTCTCGATGTTCACGGGTTACGAGCGGGTCATCACCGTGCTGCAAGGTGATGGCATGACCTTGCGGGTGGAAGGTCAGGACACGTTGCCACTGTTACCGCTGACCCCGTTTGCCTTCAGCGGTGAGAGTGAAGTCTCCTGCACATTGCTCGGCGGGCCGATCCGCGATTTCAACCTGATTTATGCACCGCAGCGTTACAGCGCGCGGTTGCAGTGGCTGGCGGGTGAGCAGCGGTTTTTCAGTTCGGCGGGCACGGTGCTGGTGTTCAGTATTACCGACGCATTGGAAGTGAATGCCGGTAATAGCGCTTCGCAACTGGGTCGCCATGATTGCTTGCGACTGGACGGTAACACCGGGTTGTTGGAAGTCTCCGTCAACGGCCCGTGCTGCGTGATTGAACTGACCGCACACTGATTCAACCCCTCCACTGATCGTTCCCACGCTCCTGCGTGGGAATGCATCCCGTGACGCTCCGCGTCACAGTCAATAGCGGACGCGGAGCGTCCCCGGCAGCGTTACCACGCGGAGCGTGGGAACGATCATCTGATTCGAATCTGCGCACCATCTTGTTACCGAACGCCCCAGGGTGGCGCAAAACGTAGCTCAAGTAACAGCTATCACCCTTTCGCAAAAATCTCCCCGAAAAATTTAATCTTCGTAAAAACCCTTGATCTACAAGCTTTCCAGCCCATTCAAAACTTTTCTTGAACGCCCATCCAATAAGTTGGCCGCTTGATTGCATATGCTTGTATGTACAAGTAAAGACGTATGCGTATGAGTCGACCGAGGCTCTCCGCAGCGTCCACTGATTCGCTTGTGGCGCGACGATGCGCACAAGCTGGCTTGCCCACTGCCCGGGTTGGTTTGAATTGATCGCTGAGGAGTCTTTTTCGTGACTGACAATACCCAGAAACCTACGCCTACGTTTACAAAGCGCCGCAACGTTGAAATCCGCGCCGCCCGCGGTAACACGCTGACCGCCAAGAGCTGGCTGACCGAAGCGCCGCTGCGCATGCTGATGAACAACCTCGATCCGGAAGTCGCCGAGAACCCTAAAGAACTGGTGGTTTACGGTGGCATCGGTCGTGCGGCACGTAACTGGGAATGCTACGACAAGATCGTCGAAAGCCTGACTAACCTGAATGACGACGAGACCCTGCTGGTGCAATCCGGCAAGCCGGTCGGCGTGTTCAAGACCCACAGCAACGCCCCGCGCGTGCTGATCGCCAACTCCAACCTGGTGCCACACTGGGCGAGCTGGGAGCACTTCAACGAACTCGACGCCAAAGGCCTGGCCATGTACGGCCAGATGACCGCCGGCAGCTGGATCTACATCGGTAGCCAAGGCATTGTCCAGGGCACCTACGAAACCTTCGTTGAAGCCGGTCGCCAACACTACAACGATGACCTGAAAGGTCGTTGGGTCCTGACCGCCGGTCTGGGTGGCATGGGCGGCGCCCAGCCTCTGGCCGCTACCCTGGCCGGTGCTTGCTCGCTGAACATCGAATGCCAGCAGGTCAGCATCGATTTCCGCCTGAACAGCCGTTATGTCGATGAGCAAGCCACCGACCTCGACGACGCACTGGCCCGCATCGAAAAATACACCAAGGAAGGCAAGGCGATTTCCATCGCTCTGCTGGGCAACGCGGCAGAAATCCTGCCGGAACTGGTTCGTCGTGGCGTGCGCCCGGACATGGTCACCGACCAGACCAGCGCCCACGATCCGCTCAACGGCTACCTGCCGGCTGGCTGGACCTGGGACGAGTACCGCGCTCGCGCCAAGACCGAGCCGGCTGCCGTGGTCAAAGCCGCCAAGCAGTCCATGGCCGTACACGTTAAAGCGATGCTGGATTTCCAGAAAATGGGCATCCCGACCTTCGACTACGGCAACAACATCCGTCAGATGGCCCAGGAAGAAGGCGTGGAAAACGCTTTCGACTTCCCAGGTTTCGTACCGGCTTACATCCGTCCGCTGTTCTGCCGTGGCATCGGTCCTTTCCGTTGGGCCGCGCTGTCGGGCAATGCCGAAGACATCTACAAGACCGACGCCAAGGTCAAAGAGCTGATCCCGGACGACGCCCACCTGCACAACTGGCTGGACATGGCCCGTGAGCGCATCAGCTTCCAGGGTCTGCCGGCGCGTATCTGCTGGGTTGGCCTGGGTCTGCGCGCCAAGCTGGGTTTGGCGTTCAATGAAATGGTGCGCAGCGGCGAACTGTCCGCGCCAATCGTGATCGGTCGTGACCACCTGGACTCCGGCTCGGTAGCCAGCCCGAACCGCGAAACCGAATCCATGCAGGACGGTTCCGATGCCGTGTCCGACTGGCCTCTGCTGAACGCCCTGCTCAACACCGCGAGCGGCGCGACTTGGGTGTCTCTGCACCACGGCGGCGGCGTCGGCATGGGCTTCTCCCAGCACTCGGGCATGGTGATTGTCTGCGACGGTACGGACGAAGCGGCCGAGCGTATTGCTCGCGTGCTGCACAACGACCCGGCGACCGGCGTTATGCGTCACGCCGATGCGGGCTACCAGATCGCAATCGACTGCGCCAAGGAACAAGGGCTGAACCTGCCGATGATCACCGGCAAATAAACAAGCCATGTAGCAGCTGCCGCAGGCTGCGTTAAGGGCCGAAGGACCTTCGTTCCGCGTTGGAATGCCAGGGTCGCTTCGCAACCCGACGCAGCCTTCGGCAGCTGCTACAGGGGTTTAGTGAAACCAGAATAAGAACCCACAGAGGTTGAACCATGGCTGTTAACAACGATCGTGCAGGCAACAAACCGTTGATCGAGAAACGCTCGATCGACTACATCCCGGAAGCGGAGAGACACGGTCGTCTATTTAGCCAGTTCACCCTGTGGATGGGTGCCAACCTGCAAATCACAGCGATTGTCACCGGGGCTTTGGCCGTGGTGCTGGGTGGTGACGTGTTCTGGTCGCTGATCGGCCTGTTGATCGGTCAACTGCTCGGCGGTGGTGTCATGGCGTTGCATGCCGCGCAAGGGCCCAAGCTTGGCCTGCCGCAGATGATTTCCAGCCGGGTACAGTTCGGCGTGTATGGCGCGGCCATCCCGATCGTGCTGGTCTGCTTGATGTACCTCGGCTTCACCGCAACGGGCACCGTGCTGTCCGGACAGGCGTTGGGCCAGTTGTTTGGTGTCAGCGACAGCGTCGGCATTCTGATTTTCGCCAGTGTCATCGTGCTGGTCACGGTGCTCGGTTATCGGGTGATCCATTGGATCGGCCGTGTCGCCAGCGTCATTGGCGTGATTGCCTTTGTTTATCTGTTCAGCCGTCTGATGAGCCAGGTTGATGTTGGCGCACTGTTGCAAATCCGCCACTTCAGCTGGAGCAGTTTCTTGCTTGCGGTGTCGCTCGCGGCGTCCTGGCAGATCGCCTTCGGCCCTTATGTGGCTGACTACTCTCGCTACCTGCCGAGCAAGATTTCCTCGGTGAAAACTTTTTTTGCCGCAGGCGCAGGTTCGGTCATTGGTGCGCAGGTAGCGATGGTCCTCGGCGTGTTCGCTGCCGCATCGGCCAACGGGCAATTCGCCGGCCATGAAGTGGCCTACATCGTTGGTTTGGGCGGTACCGGTGCCACCGCCGCGTTGCTGTATTTCAGCATCGCGTTTGGCAAGGTCACCATTTCCACGCTGAACTCCTATGGCAGCTTCATGTGCATTGCGACCATCATCAGCGGCTTCCGTGGTGATCTGAAGGTAACGCGCTTGCAGCGTCTGGTCTTCGTGCTGGTCATCGTCGGTGCTGCGACCCTGATGGCGTTGCTCGGTCAGCACTCGTTCCTCGGTGCGTTCAAGTCCTTCATCCTGTTCCTGCTGGCGTTCTTTACGCCATGGAGCGCGATCAATCTGGTGGACTACTACTGCATCACCCGTGAGCGCTATGACGTGCCGGCGCTGGCCGATCCGAACGGTCGCTACGGCCGTTGGAACGTCCTCGGTATCAGCGTCTATGTCTTCGGTGTGCTGGTGCAACTGCCGTTCATCTCTTCCAAGTTCTATACCGGTCCGCTGGTGGAAGCCCTGGGTGGTGTGGATATTTCCTGGATCATCGGTCTGGTGCTTCCAGCATCCCTGTATTACGTGTGCGCGAAAAAATGGCACGGCACAGTGCCCGATCAACTGATTCTGCCGGTCGAGCAGAACAGCGATGTACAACCTAAAACAAGCGGGGCCGGTCGCGTTGCGACGCAGGCCTGATTGGACGTGGACAGGGCTGGATGCCTCTTGACTGCCGTAAGCCAATTCATGATTAGGAGCGTCACTACAATGAAATCGAACAAGACCCTGCTGACCACATTGCTTTCCATGGGCCTGCTGGCCAGTGCTGGCGCCACTCAGGCTGCCGGTTGGTGCGAGTCGGGTAAACCAGTGAAATTTGCCGGTCTGAACTGGGAAAGCGCCATGCTCCTGACTGACGTGATGCAAGTCGTGTTGGAGAAAGGCTACGACTGCAAGACCGACAGCCTGCCGGGCAACTCCATCACCATGGAAAACGCCCTGAGTAGCAACGACATTCAAGTGTTTGCCGAAGAGTGGGTCGGCCGCAGTGAAGTCTGGAACAAGGCTGAGAAGGCCGGCAAAGTGGTGGGTGTCGGCGCTCCTGTCGTGGGCGCGGTAGAGGGCTGGTATGTGCCACGTTATGTGGTCGAAGGCGACGCCAAGCGCAAGTTGGAGCCTAAAGCCCCGGACCTGAAAGCCATTGCTGATCTGGGCAAATACGCCTCCGTGTTCAAGGACCAGGAAGAGCCTTCCAAGGGCCGTTTCTACAACTGCCCGGCGGGTTGGACCTGCGAGCTGGATAACAGCGAAATGCTGAAAAGCTACGGCCTGGAAAGCACCTACACCAACTTCCGCCCAGGCACCGGCCCGGCGCTGGATGCCGCCGTGCTGTCGAGCTACAAGCGTGGCGAGCCGATCCTGTTCTACTACTGGTCGCCAACCCCGCTGATGGGCCAGGTTGACCTGGTCAAGCTCGAAGAGAAACCAGGGGTGAACAAGACCGTGGATATCAAGGTCGGCCTGTCCAAGACCTTCCACGACGAAGCCCCGGAACTGGTGGCCGTGCTGGAAAAGGTCAACGTGCCGATCGACATCCTCAACCAGAACCTCGGGCGCATGACCAAAGAGCGGATCGAGTCGCCAAAACTGGCCAAGATCTTCTTGAAGGAACATCCTGAAGTCTGGCACGCCTGGGTGAGCGAAGACGCAGCCAAGAAAATCGACGCGGCCTTGTAGGTCGGGCCTCTCCGGCTGTCGGCGACGGCAGTCGGACGCTTGATCGCAACCCTTGATTGAGAGTCTCTTATGTTTCCCGAAAGCTTTACCTTTTCCATCGCCGACTGGGTCAACAGTTGGGTCGATTCGCTGGTCACCAACTACGGCGACGTGTTCCGGCAGATCTCTGACACGCTGTTGTGGGCCATCGTCAATCTTGAAGGGCTGCTGCGCGCGGCGCCCTGGTGGCTGATGCTGGCCATCGTCGCGGGCGTTGCCTGGCACGCGACCCGCAAAGTCGTGACCACGGCTGTGATTGTCGGCTTGTTGTTCCTGGTGGGTGCGGTCGGCCTCTGGGACAAGCTGATGCAGACCCTGGCGCTGATGATGGTGGCGACGATCATTTCGGTGCTGATCGGCATTCCGCTGGGCATTCTCTCGGCGCGCAGCAATCGCCTGCGTTCGGTGCTGATGCCGTTGCTCGACATCATGCAGACCATGCCGAGTTTCGTGTACTTGATCCCGGTGCTGATGCTGTTCGGCCTGGGCAAGGTCCCGGCGATTTTCGCCACTGTGATTTACGCCGCACCGCCGCTGATTCGCTTGACCGATCTGGGCATCCGCCAGGTTGACGGTGAAGTGATGGAAGCAATCAACGCCTTCGGTGCCAACCGCTGGCAGCAACTGTTTGGTGTGCAACTGCCGCTGGCCCTGCCGAGCATCATGGCCGGGATCAACCAGACCACCATGATGGCGCTGTCGATGGTGGTGATTGCCTCGATGATCGGTGCCCGTGGCTTGGGTGAAGACGTGCTGGTGGGGATTCAGACCCTCAACGTCGGACGTGGCCTGGAAGCCGGTCTGGCGATCGTGATTCTGGCCGTGGTGATCGACCGCATTACTCAGGCGTACGGTCGGGCACGGCACGAGGTGAGCAAATGAACAACGCGACCGTAAGCAAGATCGAAGTCAAAAACGTCTTCAAGATTTTCGGCAACCGTTCCAAGGATGCCCTGGCGATGATTGGCCAGGGCAAAACCAAAGACCAGGTGCTGTCCGAAACCGGCTGTGTGGTCGGCGTGAACGATTTGTCCCTGAGCATCGGCACTGGCGAGATCTTCGTGATCATGGGCCTGTCGGGTTCCGGTAAGTCGACCCTGGTGCGCCACTTCAATCGCCTGATCGACCCGACCAGCGGTGCGATTCTGGTGGACGGCGTGGACATCCTGCAATACGACATGGAAGCCTTGCGCGAATTTCGCCGGCACAAGATCAGCATGGTGTTCCAGAGCTTCGGCCTGCTGCCGCACAAGACCGTGGTGGATAACGTCGCCTATGGCCTGAAAGTGCGCGGCGAGAGCAAGCAAATGTGCTCCGAGCGCGCATTGCACTGGATCAACACCGTGGGCCTCAAGGGCTACGAAAACAAATACCCGCATCAGCTCTCGGGTGGCATGCGTCAACGTGTGGGCCTGGCCCGCGCCCTGGCGGCGGACACCGACATCATCCTGATGGACGAAGCGTTCAGCGCCCTCGACCCGTTGATCCGCGCCGAGATGCAGGACCAGTTGCTGGAGCTGCAAAAGACCCTGCACAAGACCATCGTCTTCATCACCCACGACCTCGACGAGGCCGTGCGCATCGGCAATCGCATTGCGATCCTCAAGGACGGCCGCCTGATTCAGGTCGGCACTCCAAGGGAGATCCTGCATTCGCCGGCGGATGAGTATGTCGACCGGTTCGTGCAGCGTCGGGCTGCGGTGGTTTAAGAGATTTGCGGTGACTGTGCTGGCCCCTTCGCGAGCAGGCTCGCTCCCACATTGGAATGCGTACCCCTGTGGGAGCGAGCCTGCTCGCGAAGGCGGCGGTGGAGCTGCATTAAAATTGAAGAAATACAGTTGAGGTCAAAGATGTCCCAGGCTGAAAAAATCGTTATCGCCGATGCCCCGGTGCGTTGGCAGGATGTGGTGGCCGTCGCCCGTCATGGCGCGCAGCTTGAGCTGTCGACGCAGGTCTGGGCACGCATTGAAAACGCCCAAGGCATCGTCCAGCGCATCGTCACCAGCGGCGAGCGCGCCTATGGCATCAACACCGGGCTCGGTGCGTTGTGCAACGTATCCCTGCAAGATGAACAACTCAGCCAGTTGTCGCGCAACACCTTGCTCAGTCACGCCTGCGGCGTTGGCGCACCGCTGACCAACGAGCAGACTCGCGCAATCATCTGTGCCGCCGTCATCAACTACAGCCATGGCAAATCCGGCCTGCACCGTCAGGTGGTTGAAGCCCTGCTGGCGCTGCTCAACCGTGGTATTACCCCGCAAGTGCCATCCCAGGGGTCCGTGGGCTACCTGACGCACATGGCGCACATCGGCATTGCGCTGCTGGGTGTCGGCAATGTCAGCTATCGCGGGCAGATCGTTTCCGCCCAGCAAGCCCTGGCCGAAGAAGGCCTGCAACCGGTCAAGCTCGGCGCCAAAGACGGTTTGTGTCTGGTAAACGGCACGCCATGCATGACCGGCCTCAGCTGTCTGGCGATTGCCGACGCCGCGCATTTGCTGCAATGGGCCGACGTGATCGGCGCCATGAGTTTCGAAGCCCAACGCGGTCAGATCGATGCGTTCGACGCCGAAATCATCGCGCTCAAGCCGCATCCGGGCATGCAGCAAGTCGGCATCAATTTGCGCGCTGTGCTCGATGGCAGTGAAGTGATCGCCAGCAGCAAAGGCATTCGTACTCAGGATGCGTTGAGCATCCGTTCGATCCCGCAGGTACACGGCGCTGCCCGTGATCAGCTGGTTCACGCGACCAAACAGATCGAAAACGAACTCAACGGCGCCACCGACAACCCGCTGGTACTGGGCACCCCGGACAACTACCGCGTTGTTTCCCAGGCCAATCCGCACGGCCAGTCCGTAGCGATGGCGGCGGACCTGCTGGCCATCGCCATGGCCGAAATCGGTTCCATCGCCGAGCGCCGTCTGGACCGTCTGATCAACCCGCACGTCAGCGGTCTGCCAGCCTTCCTGGTGGCCAACCCGGGCGTCAACTCCGGGATGATGATCGTCCAATATGTCGCCGCTTCCCTGTGTGCGGAAAACCGTCAATTGGCGCAACCCGCCGTGCTCGACAACTACGTCACGTCCGGCCTGCAGGAAGACCACTTGAGCCTGGGCACCAACGCTGCGCTGAAGCTGCATCGCGCCTTGGAAAACTGCACCCAGATCCTCGCCATCGAGTACCTGCTGGCGGCCCAGGCGTTCGAATTCTTGAAGGAGCAACGCTTTGGCGCGGGCACAGATGCGGCGTGGCGTCTGCTGCGCGAGCATGTCCCGGCTTATGATCAGGACCGCTGGCTGGCCCCGGACATCGCTGCGGCGGCCGCTGTGTTGAAAGAACAGAATTTGCTGCACAAGGCTTTACCAAACCTGAACTGATTTCCAATAAAAACCAGCGTGCCAAGGCGCCAGCCCCCTCATAAAGGGGGAAGCGACGGACAACGGATATTTCCGGAGCGTCTGGTCTGCCTCTCTATACAGAGAGCATTAACAACTCTCAAAAGGAGCATGAAATGACTGCGCTAAACCTGATTCCCGGCCAATTGAGCCTTGCCCAGCTGCGTGATGTCTACCAGCAGCCAGTGAAACTGACCCTCGACAACAGCGCCTCGGCCCAGATCGAAGCCAGTGTTGCTTGCGTGGAACAGATTCTCGCCGAGAACCGCACCGCTTACGGTATCAACACCGGTTTCGGCCTGTTGGCGTCGACCCGTATCGCCAGCGAAGACCTGGAAAACCTCCAGCGGTCGCTGGTGTTGTCACACGCCGCCGGTGTCGGCGAGCCGATCAGTGACGCGCTGGTGCGGCTGGTGATGGTGCTCAAGGTCAACAGCCTGAGCCGTGGTTTTTCCGGTATTCGTCGCGTGGTCATCGACGCGCTGATCGCGCTGATCAACGCCGAGGTCTACCCGCACATTCCATTGAAAGGCTCGGTCGGTGCTTCCGGTGACCTGGCGCCATTGGCGCACATGTCGCTGGTGCTGCTGGGTGAGGGCAAGGCGCGCTACAAGGGCGAATGGATGGAAGCGACCGAAGCGCTGAAAGTCGCTGGTCTCACTCCGCTGACCCTGGCCGCGAAAGAAGGCCTGGCACTGCTCAACGGCACTCAGGTGTCGACCGCTTATGCCTTGCGTGGTCTGTTCGAAGGCGAAGACCTGTTTGCTGGCGCGGTGGCGCTGGGTGCGCTGACCGTTGAAGCAGTGTTGGGCTCGCGTTCGCCGTTCGATGCACGCATCCATGCTGCTCGTGGCCAGAAAGGCCAGATTGACGCCGCTGCCGCTTACCGCGATTTGCTGGGCGAACGCAGTGAAGTGTCCGACTCGCACGAGAACTGCGAAAAGGTCCAGGATCCGTACTCCCTGCGTTGCCAGCCACAAGTCATGGGCGCCTGCCTGACCCAGTTCCGTCAGGCCGCCGAAGTGTTGGCCGTCGAAGCCAATGCCGTCTCCGATAACCCACTGGTATTCGCTGCTGAAGGCGATGTGATTTCCGGCGGTAACTTCCACGCCGAACCAGTGGCCATGGCCGCTGACAACATGGCACTGGCTATCGCGGAAATCGGCTCCCTGAGCGAACGCCGCATCTCGCTGATGATGGACAAGCACATGTCGCAACTGCCGCCGTTCCTGGTGGCCAACGGTGGCGTGAACTCCGGCTTCATGATCGCTCAGGTGACTGCAGCGGCACTGGCCAGCGAGAACAAGGCACTGGCACATCCGCATTCGGTGGATAGCCTGCCGACCTCGGCGAACCAGGAAGACCACGTGTCCATGGCCCCGGCGGCGGGCAAGCGTCTTTGGGAAATGGCCGAAAACACTCGCGGTGTGCTGGCGGTGGAATGGTTGGCGGCGGTTCAAGGCCTGGACTTGCGCAATGGTCTGAAGACTTCGGAAAAACTGGAAAAGGCCCGGGCGATTCTGCGTAAAGAAGTGCCGTTCTATGAGAAGGACCGCTTCTTTGCGCCGGACATCAATGCGGCGACCGAGTTGTTGGCGACCCGCTGCCTGAGTGAACTGTTGTCGGTGAAGTTGCTGCCTAGCCTTTAACCCCCCCCATCGATCGTTCCCACGCTCTGCGTGGGAATGCAGCCCGTGACGCTCCGCGTCACTGGACGCGGAGCGTCCCTAGAGGCATTCCCACGCAGAGCGTGGGAACGATCACAAGACGAGGAATTCGGGATGAAAACTCTCTGGCAACACTGCCACGTCGCAACCATGGCGCAAGGCGTCTACTCGATCATCGAGGATGCGGCCATCGTGACGTCCGGTGCGCACATTGAGTGGATCGGCCCGCGCGCTGAACTGCCGGCGGGTGAATACCCGGCCGTCAACGATTTGAAAGGGGCCTGGGTCACTCCGGGCCTGATCGACTGCCATACCCACACGGTGTTTGGCGGTAACCGCAGCGGCGAGTTCGAACAGCGTCTGCAAGGTGTCAGCTACGCGCAAATCGCCGCAGCCGGTGGCGGCATCGCCAGCACCGTGCGCGCCACCCGCGCGGCGACCGAAGACGAGTTGTTCGCCAGCGCCGCCAAGCGTCTGAACAGTCTGATGCGCGACGGCGTGACCACGGTCGAAATGAAGTCCGGCTACGGCCTGGACCTGGCCAGCGAGCGCAAGATCCTGCGGGTCATTCGCCGCCTCGGCGCCGAACTTCCAGTGAGTGTGCGCAGCACCTGCCTTGCCGCTCACGCCTTGCCGCCGGAATACGCCGATCGCGCTGACGACTACATCGATCACATCTGCGCCGAGATGCTCCCGGCCCTGGCCGCTGAAGGGCTGGTGGATGCGGTGGACGCCTTCTGCGAATACCTGGCGTTCTCGCCCGCGCAGGTCGAGCGTGTGTTCATCACCGCACAGGAACTCGGTTTGCCGGTGAAGCTGCACGCCGAGCAACTGTCATCGCTGCACGGTTCGAGCCTGGCGGCGCGTTATCACGCACTGTCGGCCGATCACCTGGAGTTCATGACCGAGGACGACGCCATCGTCATGGCCGAGTCCGGCACCGTCGCGGTATTGCTGCCAGGCGCGTTTTACTTCCTGCGGGAAACCCAATTGCCGCCGATGGAGGCCTTGCGCAAACACGGGGTGAAAATCGCGATCGCCAGCGACCTCAACCCCGGCACCTCGCCAGCGCTGTCGCTGCGTTTAATGCTGAACATGGCCTGCACCTGTTTCCGCATGACCCCGGAAGAAGCGCTGGCCGGTGCGACCATTCACGCCGCCACGGCGTTGGGCATGGCCGACACCCATGGTTCGTTGGAAGCCGGCAAGGTCGCGGACTTTGTCGCCTGGCAAATCGATCGTCCCGCCGACCTGTCGTACTGGCTGGGCGGTGACCTGGAAAAACGCGTCGTGCGTCACGGCGTCGAGACAAGCGTTTAGGAGAGCAGTTGTGGATAAGGTTCTGAACTTCAAACAAGGCCGCGTGCCACTACTGATCAGCATGCCCCACGCTGGTGTGCGCCTGACCCCGGCGGTCGAAGCCGGGTTGATCCCCGACGCCCGCAGCCTGCCGGATACCGACTGGCACATCCCGCAGCTTTACGATTTTGCCGCGGAACTGGGCGCCAGCACCCTGGCCGCCGAGTATTCGCGGTTCGTGATTGACTTGAACCGGCCGTCCGACGACAAGCCTTTATATGTCGGCGCGACCACCGGTCTGTATCCGGCGACGCTGTTTGACGGCATACCATTGTTCCGCGAAGGGCTGGAGCCTTCGAAAGAAGAACGCGCGACCTGGCTGGAGCAGATCTGGACGCCGTATCACACAACACTGCAGAACGAGCTGGCGCGACTCAAAGCCGAGTTCGGCTATGCGTTGCTGTTCGACGCGCATTCGATCCGCTCGATCATCCCGCACCTGTTCGACGGCAAACTGCCGGACTTCAACCTGGGTACTTTCAACGGCGCCAGTTGCGATCCACAGCTTGCGAGTCAACTGGAAGCGATTTGCGCCCGTCATACCGAGTACAGCCATGTACTGAACGGTCGCTTCAAGGGCGGCCACATCACCCGGCATTACGGCAATCCGGCCGAGAACATCCACGCCGTGCAACTGGAGTTGGGGCAGTGCACTTATATGGAAGAGTTCGAGCCGTTCCGCTATCGGCAGGATCTGGCTGCGCCGACGCAAGTGGTGCTCAAGGAGTTGCTGCAAGGTTTGTTGGAGTGGGGATCTAAAAATTCCTTGAGGTAAGGTTGGGGGGCGGGCATTAAATAGAATGATTGCCACGGTTTAACAGATTGAAGCTTCCAAATAGTTGGAAGGGTTCTTCTTGGGCGTTTTCAACTAGAAGGCTGAAAGCGCCTGTGATGCATGTTTTTTCTTTATTCCACAAGTAGGTTGTACTGCCAGATTTGCCAATGTGGTATTCGATCGTATCTGTTGGTTTGCCATTGTCAGGTTTTATGACGACTATCTTGAACAGGTTTCCACTGTTTTTGGTCAGTATTGGCGGGCGGGTCCCGGGCTGGAATGGTTGGTTATTGGCGGATGTCTCTCCGGCAATAGTTAGCTGAATGGAGAAAATTTCGTCGGCTAAACCGCTTTTAATGGCTGGATCTTTGTAAGTGTCTTGGAAAGCTTTTAGTACCCAGCATTCACTTCCTGATGAGTCAACGCTCTTTTCTATGCCTATTTTATTTGCCTTGAATACGAAGTCTCCCGCTGGGAATTTTATGGTCGCATTGAATTCTTCTTTAAGGTTTTGTGATGTAGATGGCGTGCTCATAATATAGTCTCCAGATTGAAATATTGCCTTTGCGGATGGCGGTTACTGTTTGCTTGTTGATTTAATATTTCTCAATATTTTTTGTCTGCTGGTATTTTTGACAGTTTTTTATATTGTTTAGTTATATTGATCTGTCTGTATGCAGGAAACCGCCAGTATGGATACGACCTGTTATTAGGCGTGGGACTAGTACACGGCTGTTTGTACGCGCGCGGCGAGGACATTGAGCTCGGCGCACTCTTTGAAGCGCTGCTCGGATTTTTTGCTGACAGACGCTGACGCAGCAAGGGCATGCTCATCGACGTAATTCGGGTTTATGATGCCCAACGGCAGAATATTAGAAGTCCCCCCAGGGATGACCTCGACCCCTTACGGAGCGCGCAATGCAGACTTTGTACCCGCAGATCAAACCCCACGCCCGGCACGATCTGGCCGTCGACGAAACCCACACGCTGTATGTCGACGAAAGCGGTTCTCCTGAAGGTTTACCGGTGGTGTTCATCCACGGCGGCCCCGGCGCCGGGTGTGATGCCCAAAGCCGCCGGTATTTCGATCCGAACCTGTATCGCATTGTCACCTTCGACCAGCGCGGTTGCGGTCGCTCCACTCCCCACGCCAGCCTCGAAAACAACACCACCTGGGATCTGGTCGCCGACCTTGAGCGGATTCGCCAGCACCTGGGCATCGACAAATGGGTGTTGTTCGGCGGCTCGTGGGGTTCGACCCTGGCGCTGGCCTATGCGCAAACCCACCCGGAGCGTGTGCACGGTCTGATCCTGCGCGGGATTTTTCTCTGCCGTCCTCAGGAAATCGAATGGTTCTACCAGGCCGGCGCCAGCCGCCTGTTCCCTGATTACTGGCAGGACTACGTTGCGCCGATCCCGATGGACGAGCGCGACGATTTGCTCGGCGCTTTCCACAAGCGCCTGACCGGCAATGACCAGATTGCCCAGATGCACGCGGCCAAGGCCTGGTCTCTCTGGGAAGGTCGGACCGCCACCCTGCGTCCGAATCCACTGGTGGTCGATCGCTTCTCGGAGCCTCAGCGTGCGCTGTCGATTGCACGCATCGAGTGTCACTACTTCACCAACAACGCCTTCCTTGAGCCCAACCAGCTGATTCGTGACATGGGCAAGATCGCCCATTTGCCGGGTGTGATTGTCCATGGTCGCTACGATGTAATTTGCCCGTTGGACAATGCTTGGGAATTGCATCAGAACTGGCCGAACAGCGAGTTGCAAGTCATCCGTGACGCTGGTCATGCCGCTTCCGAACCCGGCATCACCGATGCATTGGTGCGCGCCGCCGGCCAGATGGCGCGCCGCCTGCTCGACCTGCCGCCTGAAGAAGCATGAAGGGCCTGCTGCAACGCGTGCGTGGTGCGCGAGTCGAGGTAGCGGGGGAGGTGGTGGGTGCGGTCGACCAGGGATTACTGGTGCTGGTCGCCGTCGAGCCCGAGGATACGAGGGCCAGCGCCGACAAACTCCTGAATAAACTGCTTAACTATCGGGTATTCAGTGACGCCGAAGGCAAGATGAATCTGTCCCTGACAGATGTCGGCGGCGGGTTGCTGCTGGTCTCACAGTTCACCTTGGCCGCCGACACAAAAAACGGGTTGCGTCCGAGTTTTTCTACTGCGGCCCCTCCTGCCTTGGGTGAGGAACTGTTCGACTATCTATTAGGTAAAGCGAAACAGGTGCATGGCACTGTGGCATCAGGTAGATTCGGCGCGGATATGCAGGTGCACCTGGTCAACGATGGCCCGGTAACCTTCCTGTTACAGACCTGAAAGCACTTGAAACAACTTTTTTAGGGCTTTTCGACTGCAAACAGGCGTTTTTCGCGTGAAATACTTTGTTGCGCATGATGCGTTGTAACGCGGCCTGCTAGATAATCGCGCGCTACGGGGATCGGCGTTCGTTGGTCCATTTTGACTTAGGTAGAGACTTGTCCTGGACCGTTTGGGGAATCATTTAGCCCCATCGGAGTCGGAACAATGCTCGCCAACTTGGCAAGAGTGGTTTGCAAGGTCGGTTTTTTCATGCCGTTGACCGTGCAGGCCCTTCAACTGGCCGTTGGTTTTTTGATCTGTTTTCGGCGAGGGTTGCTCGTGATTGTTAGTCCCTGTAATGCACCAAAATTGACTGCCAAACGGTTCCGAAACGCTCTGGTAGCGGGCTCTGCTCTGCTTTGCCTGTTCAGCGCCGGCCAGTTGTGGGCTTTCAATCTGGAGGATGTGTCGGTCAAGGCAAAAGAGCTGGCCGCGCAAAAATACGAAGCTCCGCGCAGTAACCTGCCGAACGAGTTCCGCGATATGAAATTCGCGGACTATCAGAAAATTCGTTTCCTGACCGAAAAAGCTGAATGGGCGGACCAGAAAACTCCGTTCAAGCTGTCGTTCTATCACCAGGGTATGCATTTCGATACGCCGGTGAAAATCAACGAAATCACGGCTAACTCCGTCGCAGAGATCAAGTACGACCCGACTCGTTTCGATTTCGGCGACGTGAAATTCGACCCTAAAGCCACCGAGCAACTCGGTTATGCCGGTTTCCGGGTGTTGTACCCGATCAACAAGGCTGACAAGCAAGACGAAATCATGACCATGCTCGGCGCCAGCTACTTCCGCGTCGTCGGCAAGGGTCACGTCTATGGTTTGTCTGCTCGGGGCATGGCGATTGATACCGCGTTGCCATCCGGCGAAGAGTTCCCGCGCTTTACCGAGTTCTGGATTCAACAGCCAAAGCCGGGCGACAAGCATCTGGTGATTTTTGCGTTGCTGGATTCGCCGCGTGCTACCGGTGCCTATCGCCTGACCTTGCGTCCGGGCAGCGACACCATTGTTGACGTCAAGGCGCAGGTGTTCCTGCGTGACAAGGTCGGCAAGCTGGGTATCGCTCCATTGACCAGCATGTATCTGTTCGGCGCCAACCAGCCATCGAAAGTGCTGAACTACCGCCGTGAACTGCACGACTCCAGCGGCCTGGCAATCCATGCCGGCAACGGCGAATGGATCTGGCGCCCATTGAACAACCCGAAACACCTGTCGGTGAGCAACTTCTCGGTCGAGAATCCGCAAGGCTTCGGCTTGCTGCAACGTGGCCGTGACTTCAGCCACTACGAAGACCTTGATGATCGTTATGACAAGCGTCCAAGCGCGTGGATCGAGCCGAAGGGTGACTGGGGCAAGGGTACCGTGGATCTGGTCGAGATTCCGACCGCCGACGAAACCAACGATAATATCGTTGTTTTCTGGAACCCGGAAAAACTGCCAGAGCCTGGCCAGCCGCTCGATTTTGCCTATCGCCTGCACTGGACCATGGACGAAGCCTCGCTTCACGCCCCCGACAGCGCCTGGGTCAAACAGACCCTGCGTTCTACCGGTGACGTCAAACAGTCCAACCTGATTCGTCAGCCGGACGGTAGCGTTGCTTATCTGGTGGACTTCGAAGGTCCGTCCCTGGCGGCATTGCCGGCAGAGTCGGACGTGCGTAGCCAGGTCAGCGTGGGTGACAATGCCGAGCTGGTCGAGAACAGCGTGCGTTACAACCCTGAAACCAAGGGCTGGCGCCTGACTTTGCGCATGAAGATCAAAGACCCGGGCAAAGCCACCGAAATGCGTGCGGCGCTGGTGCAGAGCATCGTGCCGGCCGACCTGGCCAAGACGTCGCTTCCCGCGTCGAATTCGTCTGTCGCCAAAGCCGACAAGGTTGCCGCCAAGCAACAGGAAAAAGCCGACAAGGAAGCCAAGCAAGCAGAGGCCAAGCAGGCCGATGCCAAGCCGGTTGCAGATGCCAAGGACAAGGCCAACAAAGACGCCCAGCAGCCTGTTGCTGCCGACGCGGCCCCAGCCACACCGGAATCGGCGCCGACTGAAGAAGTCCTGACCGAGACCTGGAGCTACCAGTTGCCTGCCGATGAGTAATTCTCAAGTACAGCCAGAGACACTTGCCGAGTATCTGGCGCATCTACCGATGACCGACCAGCAGCGCGCGGAACTCGCGGGCTGCCAGTCCTTTAGCGAATTGCACCAGCGTCTGTCGTCTTCAACGTTCGATGCACCGACCGAGGCCGCCCAGGCTTCGGTAGGCCGTCGCTTGACCCTGAGCACGGCGCAAGAGCTGGAAGAAGCGGAAATGCTGGCGGTCGACGCCAGCGGTCGGGTTTGCCTCAAGGCGACTCCGCCGATCCGTCGGACCAAAGTCGTGCCGGAGCCGTGGCGCACCAACATCCTGGTGCGTGGCTGGCGTCGTCTGACCGGTCGCACCAATCCGCCGGCTCCGCCGAAAGATGAACGCGTGTTGCCGGCTGCCCGCTGGCGCACCGTGGGTTCGATCCGTCGCTATATCCTGCTGGTGTTGATGCTCGGCCAGACCATCGTGGCCGGCTGGTACATGAAAGGCATCATGCCGTATCAGGGGTGGTCGTTCGTCGACCTCAACGAAGTCCTGCATCAACCGCTGCTGCAAACCGCCACGCAAGTGATGCCGTATGCGCTGCAAACCAGCATCCTGATTCTGTTCGGGATTCTGTTCTGCTGGGTATCGGCCGGTTTCTGGACCGCGCTGATGGGCTTCCTCGAGTTGCTGACGGGTCACGATAAATACCGCATCTCCGGTAAAAGCGCCGGTAATGAGCCGATTCCAAAGGACGCACGAACCGCACTGGTGATGCCGATCTGCAACGAAGACGTACCCCGGGTATTTGCCGGTTTGCGCGCGACGTTTGAATCGGTTGCGGCCACGGGTGACCTGGATCGCTTCGACTTCTTCGTCCTCAGCGACAGTAACGACGCGGATATTTGCGTTGCCGAACAGCAAGCCTGGCTGGACGTGTGCCGCGAAGCCAAGGGCTTCGGCAAGATCTTTTACCGCCGTCGCCGCCGTCGTGTGAAACGCAAAAGTGGCAACCTCGACGACTTCTGCCGTCGTTGGGGTGGCGATTACAAGTACATGGTCGTGCTCGACGCGGACTCCGTGATGAGCGGCGAATGCCTGACCAGTCTGGTGCGCTTGATGGAAGCCACGCCGGATGCCGGGATCATTCAGACTGCGCCGCGTGCGTCGGGCATGGATACTCTTTATGCGCGCATGCAGCAGTTTGCGACTCGCGTGTACGGTCCGCTGTTTACCGCCGGTCTGCACTTCTGGCAGTTGGGCGAATCCCACTACTGGGGCCACAACGCGATCATCCGCATGAAGCCGTTCATCGAGCACTGCGCCCTGGCGCCGTTGCCGGGTAAAGGTGCTTTCGCCGGTGCGATCCTGTCCCACGACTTCGTTGAAGCCGCGCTGATGCGCCGTGCCGGCTGGGGCGTGTGGATTGCCTATGACTTGCCGGGCAGCTACGAAGAACTGCCGCCGAACCTGCTGGACGAACTCAAGCGTGACCGTCGCTGGTGCCACGGTAACCTGATGAACTTCCGCCTGTTCCTGGTCAAAGGCATGCACCCGGTTCACCGGGCGGTGTTCCTGACCGGCGTGATGTCTTATCTGTCGGCGCCGTTGTGGTTCTTTTTCCTCGTGCTGTCGACGGCGCTGCTGGCGGTCAATACGCTGATGGAGCCGCAATACTTCATGGAGCCGCGTCAGCTCTATCCGTTGTGGCCGCAATGGCACCCGGACAAAGCCGTCGCGCTGTTCTCCACGACGGTGGTGCTGTTGTTCCTGCCGAAGCTGTTGAGCATCATCCTGATCTGGGCCAAAGGCGCGACAGAGTTCGGTGGCAAGCTCAAGGTGACCCTGTCGATGCTGCTGGAGATGCTGTTCTCCATGCTGCTGGCGCCGGTGCGGATGATTTTCCACACCCGTTTCGTACTGGCCGCGTTCCTCGGTTGGGCCGCGACCTGGAACTCGCCACAACGTGACGACGACTCCACGCCATGGAGCGAAGCGGTCAAGCGCCACGGTCCGCAGACCTTGCTGGGCTTCTTCTGGGCCTTGCTGGTGATCTGGCTGAACCCGAGCTTCCTGTGGTGGCTGGTGCCGATCGTCGGTTCGTTGATGCTGTCGATCCCGGTGTCGGTGATCTCCAGCCGGGTCGGTCTGGGCCTGAAATCCCGTGACTCGAGCCTGTTCCTGATTCCCGAGGAATACAATCCGCCGCAGGCGTTGCTGGCGACTGACCAGTACACCCACGAAAATCGTTATCACGCACTGAACGACGGCTTTATCCGGTCGGTGGTCGACCCGCAGCAGAACGCCCTGGCGTGCTCGCTGGCGACGTCGCGTCACGGTCAGGCCGAGCCGATCGAGTGGTTGCGGGTAGAGCGGGTTCGTCACGCCTTGAAAGTCGGGCCTCATGGCTTGAACAATAATGAGCGTGTGCAACTGCTGAGCGACCCGGTGGCATTGGGTCGTCTGCATGAGCAGATCTGGAGCGAAGGCCACCCCGAATGGCTGAAGGCCTGGCGCACATCGGTGAAAGCCGATCCCCACGCGCCGCTGTTGCCGCTCAAGCCGCTGAGTGCACAGCCTCAGTTGGCGTAATGAAAAACCCCGCGAAAGCGGGGTTTTTTTGCGCCCAGGATCGCTGGATCGTTCCCACGCTCCGCGTGGGAAAGCATCCTGTGACGCTCTGCGTCACGCTTGAGAAGGGACGCGGAGCGCCCCGGACGGCATTCCCGCGCGGAGAGTGGGAACGATCATGCGGCTGATCAAACCTTGAACCTGCCCACCAGCATCTGCAGTTGCGTCCCCAACCGCGCCAGCTCAACGCTGGACGCTGCGGTCTCTTCACTGGCTGCCGAGGTCTGCTCGGACACATCGCGCACGTTCAGCACGCTGCGATTGATCTCCTCGGCCACCGCTGTTTGCTGCTCGGCTGCGGCGGCAATCTGCTGGTTCATCGTCTGAATCGCCGACACTGTGCGGGTGATGCTTTCCAGTGAACCGCCGGCCCGGCGGGTCAGTTCGACGCTGCTGTCAGTCAGGGCGCGGCTGTTGTCCATGATGGTCGCGACTTGCTGGGTGCCGGTTTGCAAACCGACGATCAACTCTTCGATTTCTTCGGTGGACTTCTGGGTGCGTTGCGCCAGGCTGCGAACTTCATCGGCAACCACCGCAAAACCACGTCCCGCTTCACCGGCACGGGCCGCTTCGATGGCTGCGTTGAGGGCTAACAGGTTGGTTTGTTGGGCGACGGATTTGATCACGTCGAGCACGCTGCCGATCTTGTCGCTTTCGCGTTTCAAATCACCCATCGCGGCGGTGGAATTGCCGACTTCGAGGGCCAGGCGCTCGATCTGGGCGATGGCTTCACCGACCACTTTGTCACCTTCACGGGCTTGCTGATCGGCGGCGACAGCGGCTTCGGAGGCTTCTTCGGCATTGCGCGCGACTTCTTGCACGGTCGCGGTCATTTCATTCATGGCCGTGGCCACCTGGTCGGTTTCGACCTTCTGGCTGTTGACCCCGGCGCTGGTTTGCTCGGTGACTGCCGACAGCTCTTCAGCGGCGTTGGCGATTTGCGTGACGCCGTCGCTGATACCGCCGATCAATTCACGCAGACCCAGGATCATGCTCTGCATGGCGCGCTGGAGCTGACCGAGTTCGTCGCGACGCTTGGAGGTCAGATTGTGAGTCAGGTCGCCGGCCGCCACGCGTTCAGCCACTTTGAGGGTCTGGCTCAGCGGTATGACGATCTGACGAGTGATCGCCCAAGCCGCGATCATGCCAAAGACCAAGGCCAGGGCGGTGGCCAGCAGCAGCATGTTCTTGGCGTGTGCAGCATCGGTATCGCGCACTACGGTTTGCGAAATCGTGAGCTTTTTGCTGGTGCCAAGCAGGATTTCGCCTTGGGCGGCCATGCGTTTGATCGCGTCGGCGCTGGCAACCTGAGAGTCGCGGTACTGGCTGACAGCCGCGCGGTAATCTTTGAGCGATTCGGTGGCCTGTTGCAGTTGGGCAGCGTGTTGTTCAGACAGTTCGGGCGGCAGGCTTTCCAGGTTTTTCAGGGCGTTGTCGATGGCGTCCAGCGCGGGCTGTTCGGCTTCTGGCTTGCCGCTGTAGGTGTAGCCGCGAACCTGGAAGCGCGCTTGCTGAATCAGTTTGCTCAGGTCGATCACGCTGTTGAATTGCGTAACACTGTCGCCCTGCAGCATCATTTTTTCGATTTCAGCAACCTTGGCCACGGCGTTGTCGGCGGTGGCACCGAGTTTGCTGCGGGCGTTTTCGCGGTTGGCACCGGCCTGGGTCAGGGCGATGAAGGCTTGCTTGTACTGGCTGACGGCGGCCAGTTGCTGGTCGATCATGGCCACGTCGGCAGGTTGCTCGATCATCTGGCGGGCGGCTTGCAGGCCGGTTTCGAGCTTGCCCAGCATCTCGTTTACGGCATCGGGGCTTTGTTCGCCACGACGGTTTTCGTAGTCCAGACGGGCGATGCGCAGGTCTCTGCTCAGGTCATTGATACTGGAAATGAAGCCCAGCTTATCGCCGCGGCTTGTCACATCACTCAGGCCGGTCCAGCCAGTAAAGGTGATCAATAAAGTAAGCAGCAGCACCAGGCCGAAACCGATCCCCAGTTTGCGATTGACGCTGACGTTTCCCAGACTCTCGGCTAGCCATTGGTACATGCTGCAACTCCCTGGACCACTGATTTGGTTTTGTGGGAACTGTATCGGCAGGCGGGAGAGAATCTGTAGGCGCTGGTTAAATGACTGTGGCGAGTCAGAAGAGGCGGGCGAGCAGCGCGGTGACGGCGGTTTCGACGCGCAGGATGCGCTCGCCGAGTTGCACCGGTTGCAGGCCGGCCTTGCCCATCAGGTCGATTTCGTAAGGGATCCAGCCACCTTCAGGGCCGATGGCCAGGGTCACCGGTTCGGCCAGGCCACGGGGGCAGGGAGGGTACTGGCCGGGATGGCCGACCAGTCCGAGGGTGCCTTCGGTAATCGCTGGCAGGCGGTCCTCCACGAACGGCTTGAAGCGCTTCTCGATGACGATTTCCGGCAGCACACTGTCCCGGGCCTGTTCGAGGCCGAGGATCAACTGCTCGCGAATCGCCTCGGGTTCCAGAAACGGGGTTTGCCAGAAGCTCTTCTCGACGCGGTAGCTGTTCACCAGCACGATACGTGGCACACCCATGGCGGCCACGGTCTGAAACACCCTGCGCAGCATTTTCGGGCGTGGCAGGGCCAGCACCAGGGTCAATGGCAGCTTGGTCGGGGGCGGTTGGTCGAGGGTGACCCGCAGTTCGGCTTCAGCGGCGTCCAGGCGTAGCACTTCTGCCGAGCCCATCAACCCGCCGATCCTGCCGACGCGCATGCTGTCACCGACTTCGCAGCGGTGGACTTCCTGCATGTGCGTCAACCGGCGATCACGCAGGATCACCCGGTCGGCCGCTATGAAGTCGGCTTCTTCGAGGAGTAGCAGGTTCACGGTTGGGTCGCTGGCGGCTGGTCGTTGTGATCGTCAACCGGTTGATCGTCCGGATGCTCGCCACGTTTGCTGATCAGGCTGCCAAACAGGATGCCGATCTCGAACAGCAACCACATGGGTACAGCCAGCAAGGTCTGCGAAAAGATGTCCGGCGGCGTCAGGATCATGCCGACCACGAAGCAACCGATGATCACGTAAGGGCGGATTTTCTTCAGGTACTTGACGTCGACCACGCCGATCCATACCAGCAGCACCACGGCCACAGGAATTTCAAACGCCACGCCGAAGGCGAAGAACAGCGTCATGACGAAATCGAGGTAGCTGGTGATGTCGGTCATCATTTCCACGCCGGCCGGGGTGGCGGCGGCGAAGAACTTGAAGATCAGCGGAAACACCAGGTAATAGGCGAACGCCATGCCGGCGTAAAACAGCACGATGCTGGACATCAACAACGGTACGGCAATGCGCTTCTCATGCTTGTACAAACCCGGTGCGATGAAGCCCCAGATCTGATGCAGGATCACCGGAATCGCCAGGAACAGCGACACCATCATGGTCAGCTTCAGTGGCGTCAGGAACGGCGACGACACGTCGGTGGCGATCATGGTCGCGCCGGCTGGCAGGTACTCGCGCAGTGGCGTGGAGACGAAGGTGTAGATCTGCTGGGTAAAGGCAAACAACCCGGCAAAGATGATGAAGACCGCCGCTACACAACGCAGCAGGCGGGTACGCAACTCGGTGAGGTGCGAAACCAGCGGCATGTGCTGGTCGTTTTCGGGGAGAGTAGGGCCTGTCATCGGTCATTTCCTGTGTCGCGCCGAGCCTGTATTTGCGCAGGGCAAGGCGCGAGGAGTGTAGTTTGGCGTTTCAAATAAGCGACGAGTAACGCAGCCCTGCGCAAATACAGGCCGGCCCTCCGGGTTGTGCCTGAAAGCGGGCCAGGCTGCGTTGTAGGCCTTGGAAAGGGAACAACCATTCCCTGCGGCCTACGCCTTGCCTGGCCCGCTTTCAGGCAACAACGCGACACAGGAAATGACCGATGACAGGCCCTTGTCATGGGGCTCGCGGCGGCAGTGTTGGGTCATGAGGGGCCGGCGCGGTCGGCGCGACGGCAGGCGCTACCGGTTCTACCGGGGTTGCTGAAGCAGCGGGCGCAGGTTGTTCCATCGCAAAAACAGGTGCAGGCGCGGGTGCAGGCTCAGTGGCGGCGGCAGGCGCGTGAATCGTCTGCGCCCCCACGTGTTCCACCGGCGTCGGCTCCTGCTGGGTCGGCGAGAACATTTTCCGCGCCTCCTGCTCCAGCGACAGAATGTGCTCGTTGTGCAGCTGCCGACGTATCTCGTCGGCGCCGATTTCACGTTCAACTTCCTGCTTGATCGCGTTGAAGCTGCGCTTCAAGCGTCCGACCCACAAGCCGGCGGTGCGCGCAGCACCCGGCAAGCGCTCGGGGCCCAGCACCAGCAGGGCTACGAGGCCGACGAGCAGCAGTTCAGAGAAGCTGATACCAAACATTAGTCAGTGCTCACACGTCTTTGCGGATCGGCTCTTCGACTTTTTGTGCCTGCACGTCGATGGTGTGCGGCTGGTTCACCGTGGCTTGCGGCTGAACCGGCGGTACCGGTTGGGACGGCGTAGCGGTCGGATCGGCGGGTTTTTCGTCGTCGTTCATGGCTTTCTTGAAGCCCTTGATCGACTCGCCCACGTCAGTGCCGAGGTTTTTCAGTTTCTTGGTGCCGAATACCAGTACGACAACAACCAGGATGACGATCCAGTGTTTCCAGTCAAAAATGCCCATGTTGCTGCTCCTCTCTAATAGTTATTCAGGCGGACGGGCGCGAGGCTTTCTCGGCGTGTCCGGACAGACCGAAACGACGGTCCAGTTCATCGAGTACAGCCTGTGGATGTTGGCCCAGTTGGGCGAGCATGACCATGCTGTGGAACCACAAATCGGCGGTCTCGTAGATCACATCGCTGCAGTCGCCACTGATGGCGGCATCCTTGGCGGCGATGATGGTTTCGACCGACTCTTCGCCGACTTTTTCCAGAATCTTGTTCAAGCCCTTGTGGTACAGGCTGGCGACATACGAACTGTCGGCGGCAGCGCCTTTGCGCTCTTCCAGCACTTGGGCCAGGCGGGTCAACGTGTCACTCATGGGTGTGTCCTGCGGAGTAGATGGCGTGCGGGTCCTTGAGCACCGGGTCGACGGTTT
Source organism: Pseudomonas sp. GM21 (assembly GCF_000282215.1). Taxonomy (GTDB): domain Bacteria; phylum Pseudomonadota; class Gammaproteobacteria; order Pseudomonadales; family Pseudomonadaceae; genus Aquipseudomonas. The sequence continues at coordinate 31,854 of NZ_AKJS01000190.1, read as the reverse complement.
TCCAGTCGCCGTTCTCGAAGACACGGTAGAAGCAGCTTTGGCGGCCGGTATGGCAAGCGATGTCGCCAATTTGCTCCACCATCAGGATGATCACATCGGCGTCGCAGTCCAGGCGCATCTCATGCAGGGTTTGCACGTGGCCGGACTCTTCGCCCTTGCGCCACAGCTTGCCACGGGAGCGTGACCAGTAAATGGCACGATTCTCCGAAGCGGTGAGTTCCAGCGCTTCACGGTTCATCCAGGCCATCATCAGGACGCGCCCGGTTTTGTAATCCTGGGCAATCGCGGGCACCAGGCCATCAGCGTCCCACTTGATCTCGTCCAGCCAGTTTTTCATCTTCAGTTCCTGAAGCAGCTCCAAGCTTTTAGCTTTAAGCGGCAAGTAAAAGCCAGTGTGCGTCTGTCTTTCGTAAGGTGCAACGCGCATATCTACAGGCGTGAATCAAACGTGAGTGCTGCGAACATCGCTTGAAGCTTATAACTTGCAGCTGATTCGTGCTATCGGCGAACGACCAGATACAAACCGACGGCCATCATGATCCCGGCCGGCCAATAAGCCATTTGGTTCAGCGGCCCCCCGGCGGCGAGGATCGCGCCACCGGCCAGATGGGCCGTGCCGAGCAGCCGCAGGAACCAGTCGTCACGACGTCGGTGCCACGGGGGTGGCGGGTCGTAGGCGTGGGGTTGGGACATGCGTTCGAGCAGGTCGCGGGCCATGTTGGCCAGGTGCGGCAACTGTTCGAACTGGCTTTGCACGTTGCCGAGCAAGGCTTTAGGGCTGACACGCTCGCGCATCCAGCGTTCAAGGAACGGTTGCGCGGTGTTCCACAAGTCCAGGTCCGGGTAGAGCTGACGGCCCAGGCCTTCGATGTTCAACAGGGTTTTTTGCAGCAATACCAGCTGCGGCTGCACTTCCATATTGAAGCGTCGGGCGGTCTGGAACAGGCGCATCAGCACCTGGCCGAAGGAAATATCTTTTAACGGTTTTTCGAAAATCGGCTCGCACACGGTGCGGATCGCCGCTTCGAATTCGTTGAGTTTGGTTTCCGCCGGCACCCAGCCCGAATCGATGTGCAATTGCGCCACGCGACGGTAGTCACGCTTGAAGAAGGCAAAGAGGTTGCGCGCCAGGTAGTCCTGATCTTCCGGCGTCAGGCTGCCGACGATGCCGCAGTCGATCGCAATGTACTGCGGGCTCCACGGATTGACGGTGCTGACGAAGATGTTGCCGGGGTGCATGTCGGCATGGAAGAAACTGTCACGGAACACCTGGGTGAAGAAAATCTCCACGCCACGCTCAGCCAGCATTTTCATGTCCGTGCGCTGGTCGGCGAGCGTCGTCAGGTCGGTGACCTGGATGCCGTAGATACGTTCCATCACCAACACTTTCGGCCGGCACCAGTCCCAATAGACTTGCGGCACGTACAGCAGCGGCGAGCCTTCGAAGTTACGCTTCAACTGACTGGCGTTGGCCGCTTCGCGCAGCAGGTCGAGTTCGTCATAGATGGTTTTTTCGTAGTCGCTGACCACGTCCACCGGGTGCAGCAGGCGCGCGTCGGCCGAGAGCTTTTCGGCGGCGCGGGCCAGAATGAACAGCCACGCCAGATCCTGGGCAATAATCGGTTTGAGGCCTGGGCGGATCACCTTGACCACCACTTCCTCGCCGGTTTTCAGCTGCGCGGCATGCACCTGCGCCACCGAGGCGGACGCCAGGGGCTCGACGTCGAAGCGACTGAACACTTCACTGATCTTTTTGCCGAGCTGTTCTTCGATCAGCTTGACCGACACTTGCGAGTCGAACGGCGGCACGCGGTCCTGCAGCTTCATCAGCTCATCGGCGATGTCTTCCGGCAACAGGTCACGGCGGGTGGAGAGAATCTGCCCGAACTTGATGAAAATCGGTCCAAGGTCCTGCAACGCCAGGCGCAATCGCGCGCCACGGCTCAAGTCCAGCGTCTTGCGCGGGAACCAGCGCCACGGCAGCGCGTACCGCAGTGCCAGCAGGAACCAGGGCAGCGGCAGGGCAAACAGCAGGTCATCGAGGCGGTAACGAATCACAACGCGCTGGATGCGCAACAAACGGCGGACGGCAAGCAGCTTCATGCGTTATCGCTTGGGTCGAGGGATCGGGAAAGGCGCTCGAAGTGCGCCTCGAGACGTTCCAGATCGAGTTTGATCTGGTCCAGTTCACTGAATCGGGCTTCGGCTTCGCGCTGACCGACGAGGGTGCGCGACTCTTCTGCAAGGTATTCGCCCAGGTTTTGGCCCAGGCTGGCAAACCCTTGCTGATACCAGCGTGCGCGGCTGCGCAGGTGGCCGCCGACCAGTTGCGTGGCCACCGGGCCCAGCCAGCGTGAGAGTTCGTACTCCCAGTCCAGCTCCAGGTCCTGAAGGATCGCCGCCAGTTCCAGCAGCACGCCGCTGTCACCGTCGAGTTCGACTTCAGGGCCATGCAGGACCGAGGTCTTGTCCGTGCTCATCGCCAGTTTCAACAGGCTGGAAGCCGGTGCGCGCAAGGTGCAGTCGGCGCCGGTTTCCCAATGAGCGGCCAGCATCAGGCCTTCGTCACTGGGCAAGATGAACAGCTGCAACGCCGGGCTGCGACAGTCGACGGCAATCACCCGGCCGCTCAAATGCGCCAGCCGCGGCAGCGCTGTGCTGTCGAGACGCAGCACCCGGTTAAGGCCGAGTTCAACGCTGGCGAGCAGACCGGCCAGCAACATCAGGGTTTGATGCCACGGTGCAGGGCGACGATGCCTGCCGTCATGTTGTGGTAGGTCACGCGGTCGAAACCGGCCTCGACCATCATCGACTTCAGGGTTTCCTGATTCGGGTGCATGCGGATCGATTCGGCCAGGTAGCGATAGCTTTCCGAGTCGTTGGTGATCAGCTTGCCCATCAGCGGCATGAACGCGAACGAATAGGCATCGTAGGCTTTGGACATCAGCGCGTTGGTCGGCTTGGAGAACTCCAATACCAGCAGACGACCGCCAGGCTTGAGTACGCGCAGCATCGAACGCAGTGCGTCTTCCTTGTGCGTCACGTTGCGCAGGCCGAAGGCGATGGTCACGCAGTCGAAGTGATTGTCCGGGAACGGCAGCTTTTCAGCGTCTGCCTGAACAAATTCGACATTGCCGGCCACACCGAGGTCCAGCAGGCGGTCACGACCGACCTTGAGCATGGATTCGTTGATGTCGGCCAACACCACCTGGCCGGTCGGGCCGACGAGGTGCGAGAATTTTTTGGTCAGGTCGCCTGTACCGCCAGCGATGTCCAGCACGCGATTGCCGGTGCGCACGCCCGAAAGCTCGATCGCGAAACGCTTCCACAAACGGTGCATGCCGCCCGACAAGAGGTCGTTCATCAAGTCGTACTTGGCGGCTACGGAGTGGAAAACCTCAGCGACTTTTTCCGCTTTTTGGCTTTCCGGAACGTTTTTGAAACCGAAGTGAGTGGTGGGTTCGGCATCGCTGCCTTTGCGCTGATCAGTCATATCGCTGTCACCAGAAGAGAATGCGGGACATTCTAATCCCCAAGGCATGCTTTGTCTTGGCAAGGCTGAAGGTAAGATGGGCAACCACCGGGACGTTTTGACGCAGCAATGGTCAAGATGCTTCAGGAAAGTATCCACAAAGCAGGAGTCATTCGATGGCCCGTATTAGTGTTGAACGTGCCCACGGCCTGGGTAAGGAAGCGGCCCGCGAGAAGGCCAACATGCTGGCGCAGAAACTGTCCGATCAATATGGCCTGGAGCCGCAGTGGTCCGGTGACACGCTGAACCTCAAGCGCTCGGGCGTCAAAGGCGCGGTGCATGTCAGCGAGGATTCGATTCGCGTCGATGTGGAATTGGGGCTGATGATGTCGGCCATGAGCGGCATGATCAAATCGGAAATCGAAAAGGCCCTCGATAAAGCGTTGGTCTGATCCCGTTCCTTTTGTGAATCGAGATCCCTGTGGGAGCGAGCCTGCTCGCGATGACGGAGTGTCAGTCGACATCTAAGTCGGATGATGGACCGCTATCGCGAGCAGGCTCGCTCCCACAATTTTTTGTTGTGGTGCTCCCGAAGGTTTATGTCAGTTGTTAGGGTGCCGTTTCTAATTTTTCTCCCTACTTTGTGCCCAAGCCCGACACTTTCGCGGGCCGTTCCTCAAACCTTCTGAGCGTGAGGTGCACCATGGCCAAAGTAATTTTGAAGAAAAAAATCGACGCATCGACCACTGCACTGGGCGACGTTAAATCCTATGCCCGCAAGATCTGGCTAGCAGGCCTGGGTGCCTACACCAAGGTCGGTCAAGAGGGTGGCGAGTACTTTCAAGAGTTGATCAAGGCTGGTCAAACTGTTGAAAAGAAAGGCAAAAAAGTAGTGGCCGAAAAACTTGAAGCCGCCAATGCCGAGATCGTTGAAGCCAAGAGTGAAGTGAGTACTTTCAAAGGCAAGGTCGAAGTTCAACTCGACAAGGTCGAGAAGGCTTTTGACTCGCGTGTCGCAAGTGCCTTGAATCGTATCGGCATTCCGTCTAAACATGACGTTGAGACACTCTCTGCTAAGCTCGATGAGCTGACGGCATTGCTCGAACGCGTCGCGCGTAAATCTTAAGGAGAACGGGATGGCTGGTAAAAAGAACACCGAAAAAGAAGGCAGCTCGTGGATCGGGAAAGTCGAAGACTACTCCCGCAAAATCTGGCTGGCTGGTTTAGGCGTGTACTCGAAGATCGACACTGACGGCAGCAAGCTCTTCGATACATTGGTCAAAGACGGCGAGAAAGCCGAGAAGCTCACCAAGAACGCTGTCGGCAAGAAAGTCGACGCCGCCAAGGATTCTGCTACTTCGGCCAAGTCACGTATCACTGGCGTTAAAGATCGTGCACTGGGCAAGTGGGACGAGCTGGAAGGGGCTTTCGACAAGCGTCTGAACAGCGCCATTTCGCGCCTCGGTGTACCGAGCCGCAACGAAGTGAAAGCACTGCACAGCAAGGTCGACACGCTGACCAAGCAAATCGAAAAACTCACCGGTGCCAAGGTTGCGCCTGTAGCGGCGAAAACCGCAGCGGCAAAACCAGCGGCTAAAACCGCTGCCAAGCCACTGGCAAAAGCAGCTGCCAAACCAGCGGCCAAGCCTGCAGCCAAAACTGCCGCAGCCAAGCCAGCGGCCAAACCGGTTGCTGCTAAACCTGCTGCCAAACCGGCAGCCAAGCCAGCAGCAAAACCTGCTGCAGCGAAGAAGCCCGTGGTGAAAAAACCGGCAGCGCCGAAAGCCGCCGCACCAAAACCAGCAGTGGCAGCTGCCAAGCCGGCAACTCCGGCCGCACCGGTCAGTGCATCGAACTCTTCAACCGCGCCGACCCCTGCTGTAACCCCGACTGTAGCGCCAGCAACGACGCCAACCAGTCAGTCCTGATTTCAGGGCTCAAAAAAACGCCCGGCCTGCAAAGGTCGGGCGTTTTTGTTTGTGCAGGGATTTAAGGTCACTACAAAACCAATGTGGGAGCGAGCCTGCTCGCGAAAGCAGTGTGTCAGTCGACATCAATGTTGAATGATATGCCGCTTTCGCCGGCAAGCCGGTCTCGCTCCCACACGGTCATCTGTGGTCAGGACTACTCGTGCGCTTCCAGGTATTCAAGTGCCATCTGCTCGGTAGCGACCTTGATCGGCGGCAACAAGTGCGGTGCCACCAACATCATGATCTGGTACACCACCAGCCTCACTTCACCCTCGCGATCCAGAATTCGCTGGTAGTCCAGCGAGAACAGCAGCGTCATGGTGATTTGCTCTACCAGTTGTCCCAACGCCTGGGTGTCGCTGACCAACTGCCCTTGGGCCTTCAACCGCGCCAACAATGACGCCAGCGTGCGCTTCAATGCATTGAGCAGGTTGCGTATCCCCTTGGCCAGTTTTGGCAGGCGCCCGGCGAGGTTCGACAGGTCCTGGAACAGAAACCGGTAATGCGCCAGACGTTCGACGATCAAGTGCAGGAACAGCCAGTAATCGTCCGGTGCCAGTTCCACATCGGAGGGTGGGTCGAGCAACGGTGCCAGTTCAGACTGAAAGCGTTCGAACAACCCCAGAATCAGCGGCTCCTTGCCGTGAAAGTGGTAGTAGAGATTGCCAGGGCTGATGCCCATCTCATTGGCAACTTCCATGGTGGAGACGTTCGGTTCGCCTTTCTCATTGAACAACTGCAATGCACATTCGAGAATCCGGTCGCGGGTTTTCATCCAGTCTTCTTATTGATCGAGTCAGGCCACGGCCAGCGTCGGCCGTGGTGGGTTGAACGTCAGCGCACTCGCACGTAAGTACCGGGTGCTGCCTCCTGCGGTGGATAGTTCTGATTGCCAAGGGTCGTGTGGGTTTCTTTTAGCGCGCCAGAGCGTTGCTGAATCCACTCCAGCCATTGCGTCCACCAACTGCCGTCGACTTGCTTGGCGTCGTAGTACCAGGCCCGTGGGTCGCTGCTCAATTTCGGGCCTTCGACATAGTTGGCTTTCGGGTTGCTCGGTGGGTTGAGAATGCTCTGCACGTGACCGCTGTTGGACAAGACAAAACGTCGCTCACCCCCCAGCAGCAGTGTCGAGCGGTACACGGCATCCCATGGCGTGATGTGGTCGTTGATGCCTGCGACGCTGAAACTGTCGACGGTGACTTTCTGCAAATCGATGGGTGTGCCGCACACTTCAAGGCCGCCCGGATGAGTCAGCGGGTTGTGTTTGAAGAAATCCAGCAGATCGCCATGAAAGGCTGCCGGTAGTCGCGTGTTGTCATTGTTCCAGTAGAGGATGTCGAACGCTGGCGGTTCTTTGCCGAGCAGGTAGTTGTTGACGAAATAGCTCCAGATCAAGTCGTTGGGACGCATCCAGGCGAACACCTTCGCCATGTCGCGACCCTCCAGCACGCCTTTCTGATAAGACTTGCGCTTGGCGGCCTCAAGGGTCTGTTCGTCTGCGAAAAGCGTTGCCGGGGAGTCCATTTGACTGTCGAGCAAGGTCACCAGATAAGTTGCGCTGGACACTCGCCGCAGTTGCCGTTTGGCCTGCAAGTGGCCTTGCAGCGCAGCGATGGTCAGCCCGCCGGCGCACGCGCCCATCAGGTTGACCTCGCGTGCACCGGTGATCGCCCGGCAGACATTCATCGCTTCTTCCACGGCTTCAACGTACGTCGATAGCCCCCATTCGCGATGGCGCACATCCGGATTGCGCCAGCTGATCATGAAGGTTTGCAGGCCATTCTTCAGGGCGTACTGGACGAAGCTGTTTTGCGGACTCAGGTCGAAAATGTAGTACTTGTTGATTTGCGGCGGGACCACCAGCAGCGGTTTTGAATACTGTTTTTCGCTCATCGACTTGTACTGGATCAGTTCCAGCAGTTCGTTGCGAAACACTACGGAGCCGCTCGTCGTGGCAACGGTTCGTCCCACTTCGAACGCTTGCTTGGTGACTTGCCGGGGCAGGCCGTCGTTGTGCAAGAAGTCGTCGAGCAGATGGCTGATGCCCCGCACCAGGCTGCTGCCGCCAGAATTGAAGATCTCCTTGATCGCCAGCGGATTGAGCAGGGTGTTGGTCGGCGCCACGGCGTCATTGAGCAAGGCAAACGCAAAGTGCGCACGGGCTCGATCGTCGGGGGACATCGCGCTGTCGTCAATCCAGCTTTTGACCTGTTTCTGCCAGCTCAGGTAAGCCTGCAGGCTGCGCCGATAAAAAGGGTTGAGACTCCACGCGGGGTCGTTGAAGCGACTGTCCTGCGGATTGGTCGGGTGCAAGGTTTCACCCAGCAATACGCGGCCCAATTGACCGCCCAGTTTCAAGGCGTGTCGGGCGCTATGCACCGGGTTGCGCAAACCGTGGGCCGCCACACTGCGCAGAGTCGAAATCAGATCCCGGCCACGCAGGCCGGTAATCGCACTCTGTGCGTTGATGAACGTGGCGGGAGTAGGCAAATGGTCTCTCGCTGGTTTGTCGCGCATGTCTCAACACTCCTTCGTTTCAAGCCAAAAACAAACACACTGAACCAGATCACCATAGACGTTGTTGTGGGTTGTTGCGCGGCGCGGCGTCCTGCCGGCCTCCAGGCAAGAGCCTGCGTCCTTAGCTTCTCAACGGCGATGGATGCGGATGCATCACGGCACGCTGACGTTCTTCTTCGAGGAATTTCATGATGATCGGTGCTACCGCTTCGGCGCGAGTAATCAGGAACAGATGCCCGTCATCGATGATGTGCAACTGGGCATTGGGAATTCGCCAGGCCAGCAGGCGCATGTTGACCAGCGGGATCAGTGGATCATCGTCGCCTGCCAGGACCAGGGTTGGCTGATTGATCTTGTGCAGCCAGTGGATGCTGGTCCAGCCAAAGCCGGCAAACAGTTGCCAGTAATAACCGAGCTTGCCCGCCGAACGGACTTTCGCCGCGTGGCTGGCCGCCAGGGTCGGATCGCGACGGAAAGCGCCGCCATAGATCATCGGTGCGATGCGAATCACGTGGGACGGCTGGATGTAGCGCCGTGGGCTGGCCATCATCCATAGCACTTTCGGCTTGCCCGGCACCATCACCGCGCCGGCCGCCGTGGCCGCCAACACGAGTTTCTTGCAACGCTCGGGGTAGGAGTACGCAAACTGCTGCGCAAGGGCGCCGCCCCAGGACACGCCGATCACGTTGACTTGTCCGTAGTCGAGGTAGTCGAGCATCCGCGCCGTGAGTTTCGCCAGGCCCGGAAAGCGATAAGGCCGACTCGGTGTCGACGAGCCGCCGACACCGGGTACGTCGAATGCAATCACTTCCAGGTCCGGGTCCAACGCCGCGACGAACGGAAACACCAGCTCCAGGTTGGCGCCGATGCCGTTGAATATCAGCAAGGGCGTCAAGTGAGGCTTGCCGGGGCGTACCGCCGTGCGGAGGGTCTGGCCATCCAGGTCGACGGTACGAAAAATAAACGGTTGCGGCATGCTTCAGGCCCTGTGGGTTAATTCATCCCTGACCCCCTGTGGGAGCGAGCAGGCTCGCTCCCACAGGGGGTGGGGTGTGTCAGTTACCGCTCATGTACATAAGTGCCCGGTGCTGCTTCGCCGGCGGTGTAGGTTTTGTTGCCCAGGCTGGTGGGCGCCTTTTTCATCTTGCCTCCACGTTCGGCTTGCCATGCCTGCCAGTGCAGCCACCAGGAATCGGTATGCTTGGTGGAGTTCTCCTGCCACTCTTCGGCCTTGAGGGGCATCTCGCTGCTGGTCATGTAGCGTGATTTAGGATTGCCCGGCGGGTTCAGAATGCTCTGGATATGCCCGCTGCTCGACAGCACGAATTCGACCTTGCCACCGAACAATTGCGCGGACTTGTAGCAGGACTTCCACGGGGTGATGTGGTCGCTGGTGCCCGCCAGGCAATAGATGTCCGAGGTGACTTGTTTCAGGTCAATCGGCGTACCGCACACTTCCAGTGCATTGGGGCGGATCAGTGGATTACTTTTGAACATTTCGATCAGGTCGCCGTGGAACGCGGCCGTCAACCGTGTGGTGTCGTTGTTCCAGAACAGGATGTCGAACACCGGTGGTTCGTTGCCCAGCAGGTAGTTGTTGACCCAGTAGTTCCAGATCAAGTCGTTGGGGCGCATCCAGGCAAAGACTTTCGCCATGTCGCGGCCTTCCAGCACACCGGCCTGATAGGACTGGCGCTTGGCGGATTCCAGGGTTTGCTCATCGACGAACAGGGCGACGTCGCTGTCCAGGGTGGTATCCAGCACGCTGACCAGCAGCGTAAGGGAGTTGACCTTTTTCTCGCCGATTGCCGCGTAATGGCCCAGCAGCGCGGTGCAGGTGATGCCACCGGAGCAAGCGCCGAGCATGTTGATGTCTTTGCTGCCCGTGATGGCGCTGACCACATCGACCGCTTCCTTGAGCGCTTCGATGTAGGTCGACAGGCCCCACTCGCGCTGCTCCTTGGTAGGGTTGCGCCAGCTGACGATAAAGGTCTGCAGATTACTGCGCAGGCAATAGCGCGCCAGGCTCTTGTCCGGGCTCAGGTCGAATACATAGAACTTGTTGATTTGTGGCGGTACCACCAGCAGCGGGCGCTCGAGCACTTGCTCGGTGGTCGGCTTGTACTGGATCAGCTCCAGTACATCGTTGCGGAACACCACGGCGCCTTCGGTTACGCCCAGGCTCTTGCCAACTTCGAATGCGCCCATGTTGACCTGGCTCGGCATGCCGCCGTTGTGCACCATGTCCTTGGCCAGATGGGAGAGGCCGTCGAGCAGGCTTTTGCCGCCTGTTTCGAAGAAGCGTTTGACCGCCGCCGGGTTGGCCGCCGAGTTGGTCGGGGCCATGGCTTCGGTCATGAGATTGATCACGAAATGCCCGCGAGCGACATCCTTGGGTGACAGATTACTGTCGCCGATCCAGTCGTGGAGTTCCTTGCGCCACGCCAGGTAGGTTTGCAAATAACGTCGATAGAGCGGGTTCTGAGTCCAGGCCGGATCGTTGAAACGACGGTCTTCAGGTGTCGGTTGAAGCGCAGATTTACCAAACACCACGTTCTTCAGTTCAAGGCCGAAATGCGCAACATGCTTGGCACTGTGAATCGGTTGTCTGATGGCCTGTCTGAGCACCATGCGAGCAGAAGCCAAAAGATCCTTACCGCGCAGCCCAACGACTGGATTCAGCCCCAAGGTGTTTTCCGAGGCTTGTGATTTCAAGTCATCGTTATTCTTATCACTCATCTACGACGCTCCATTGCCTTGAGACGAGTACCTGGGGCTGACTAAGTAGTCAAAAATCCAATGCCAGGTACTGCAACTTGGGTGACCAATAATTCTGCATCGCTGCTTTTAGTTCAGAGAGCATTGCAGGGAACTTGCCAGTTCCATTGGTTACCCGAGTTTAATTTTTTTCGCAAGCAGGCCATTCATTGACCTTTGAGCCGAGCATTCAAACAGATGAAATTAGAAAATGCCTTCTAAAGAGCAAGAGGGCCGATTTAGAGCATTAGTTTGACGATGGATTCGTTCGGGTCGCGGGTTTTTCCGGCGGCTTTGAGCTCGGCAAGATAGTCTTCCCAGAGTGCGTCATAACGTCGCGCCAGTTCGTACAGGTATTCCCAGGTGAACAGGCCGCTGTCGTGGCCGTCATCGAAGGTCAATTTGAGTGCGTACTGACCGGCCGGTTCTACCTTGGTCAGGCCGACGTTGATCTTGCCAAATTGCAGGATGGGTTTGCCGTGGCCCTGGACCTCGGCGGAGGGAGAATGCACGCGCAGAAACTCGGCGGGCAGGTGATATTCCTCGCCGGACGCGTATTTCAGCGTCAGGGTTTTCGAGGCTTTGTGCAGTTTGATGTCGGTGGGAATCATAGGAAAAGCCTTCAGCTGCAAGCTACAAGCGGCAAGCTTAACTCAGCTTGCCGCTCGCGGCTTGCGGCTTGCAGCTTGCAGCTTGCAGCTTGCAGCTCTACAGAATGTAGCGCGACAGGTCTTCGTTCTGCGCCAATTCACCCAAGTGGCTGTTCACGTAGTCGGCGTCGATCATGATCACCTTGTCGTCATGGGCGCTGGCCAGATCACCGGCGCTGAACGACACCTCTTCAAGCAAACGCTCAAGCAAGGTGTGCAGGCGACGGGCCCCGATGTTCTCGGTCTTCTCGTTGACCTGCCAGGCGATCTCGGCAATGCGCTTGATGCCGCTCGGCTGGAACTCGATGCCCAGGCCTTCGGTTTTCAGCAGGGCGCAGTATTGCTCGGTAAGCGATGCATGCGGTTCGCTGAGAATGCGCTCGAAATCTTCAGGCGTCAGTGCCTTGAGCTCGACGCGAATCGGCAAGCGGCCTTGCAGCTCCGGCACCAGGTCGCTCGGCTTGCTCAAGTGGAACGCGCCGGAAGCAATGAACAGGATGTGGTCGGTCTTGACCATACCCAGCTTGGTGTTGACGGTGCAGCCTTCGATCAGCGGCAGCAAGTCACGCTGTACGCCTTCACGGGATACATCGACACCGCCGGAATTACCGCGCTTGGCGACCTTGTCGATTTCGTCGATGAACACGATGCCGTGTTGCTCGACCGCTTCCAGCGCCTTGGCCTTCAACTCTTCTTCGTTGACCAGGCGACCGGCTTCTTCGTCGCGCACCAGTTTCAGTGCTTCCTTGACCTTGAGCTTGCGGCTTTTCTTCTTGCCCTTGCCCATGTTGGCAAACAGGCTCTGCAACTGGTTGGTCATTTCTTCCATACCCGGAGGCGCGGAGATATCGACGCCGGCCATTTCGGCGACTTCGATTTCAATCTCCTTGTCGTCCAGCTGACCTTCGCGCAGGCGCTTTCGGAACAGCTGGCGGGTGTTGGAGTCGGTTGGCGATCCGGCGTCTTCGTTACTGAAACCCATGCGTGCCGGTGGCAGCAGGGCGTCGAGGATACGATCTTCGGCAGCGTCTTCGGCGCGGTGGCGAACCTTGGTCATTTCCTGTTCGCGCAGCAGCTTGATGGCCGCGTCTGCCAGATCACGAATGATCGATTCAACGTCGCGGCCCACATAGCCGACTTCTGTGAATTTCGTTGCTTCGACTTTGATGAACGGCGCGTTGGCAAGTTTGGCCAGGCGGCGGGCGATTTCGGTTTTGCCGACACCGGTCGGGCCGATCATCAGGATGTTCTTGGGGGTTACTTCAACGCGCAGCTCTTCTGGCAGCTGCATCCGGCGCCAGCGGTTACGCAGCGCGATGGCGACGGCGCGCTTGGCATCGTCCTGGCCGATGATATGGCGATTGAGTTCGTGGACGATTTCACGGGGAGTCATGGACATAGTATTTAGCGGACCTCAGGCAAGAATGAGCCGTGGCGCGATGGCCAACACGGACTTACTCGGCGCAGTCCTGCTCCTCAATGGTCTGAGTGTGATTGGTGAATACGCAGATGTCGCCAGCGATGCCGAGGGCGGTTTCGACGATTTCCCGGGCTGACAGATCGGTTTTCTTCAGCAGCGCGCTGGCAGCGGCCTGGGCATAACCGCCGCCGGAACCCATGGCGATCAGGCCTTCTTCGGGTTCGACCACGTCACCGTTGCCGGTGATGATCAGGGAGGCGTCCTTGTTGGCAACCGCGAGCATGGCTTCAAGGCGGCTGAGGGTGCGGTCGGTACGCCATTCTTTGGCGAGTTCGACGGCAGCGCGAACCAGGTGACCTTGATGTTTCTCAAGCTGGCCTTCGAAACGTTCGAAGAGGGTGAAGGCGTCAGCCGTGGCCCCGGCAAAACCGGCGATAACCTGGCCGTGGTACAGGCGGCGAACTTTCTTCGCGTTGCCTTTCATCACGGTATTGCCGAGAGAAACCTGGCCGTCGCCGCCCATGACGACTTTGCCGTGGCGGCGAACTGAAACGATGGTGGTCAAGGGAGAGTCTCCACGCAGGGGGGCGAAAATGCCTTATGCCAACTCATATGGGGGTGGTGGAGCGTTTTTCAACTGTAGGACGCGGCGGGAGACGAGCGGTGTGAGTCTGTGGGGGATGATTGTTCCCACGCTCTGCGTGGGAGCGCCTCTAGGGGCGCTCTGCGTCCAGTGGCGCGGAGCGTCACGGGCTGCATTCCCACGCGGAGCGTGGGAACGATCAGAGGAGGATCAGCGGCTTTGGCGTTGTTGTAACAACAGGTTGCTAAACCCTGCGCCGGCCAGTTGTTTCTGTGCGGTCGTCAGTTGTTCGCGGTTGCTGAACGGCCCGACCAAAACGCGATACCAGGTCTCATCCTTCACGGTGCCGGACTCAACCGCCACCGCCTGACCCAGCAGAATGATCTGCGCCCGAACCTTGTCTGCGTCAGTCTGTTTGCGGAACGAACCGGCCTGCAGGAAGAACTTGGTCACTGGCGCCGCTTTCGACACCGGTGGCGCTGGCGGCGGTGTAATCCCGGCCAGAGCAGCCTGAGCTCGCGCCGTATCAATCTTCGCCGCTTCCGCAGGCGTGACCGGCGTGGTCGGAATGGCCGGCACCTGTGGCGTCGGCAGGGTTTTCTCCGGCACGGCATCCGGCGGCACAATCACTTCCGATTCCGGCAGCAGGGTGTAGAAGTCGTATTTCGGCTTCACCGGTTGCGTCGGGCTCGGCGGGGTTTTATTGGCCTCGGCGATCTTGGTGGCTTTCTGTTGCTGTTCCACCTTCTCGCGCTTGACCGTGTCACTGCCCTTGCCAGGTTCCAGTTTCATCAGGAAGACGATGAACGCGCCAACCGTCAGGCCGATGGCCATCCACAGCCAGCCCGGAATCGGCTGTTTTGCAGGAGCTTGGTAACGGCTGGCGCCACGCTTGGGTGCAGGTTTTTTCTTGGCAGCCAACTTACATACGCTCCAGAGTTTCCAGACCCAAGAGTTCCAGGCCTTGCTTGAGAGTGCGGCCGGTCAGCGCGGCGAGGCGCAGACGGCTCTGCATTTGCGCCGGGGTGTCGGCGCTGAGGATCGGGCAGTTCTCGTAGAAACTGGAGAACAGGCCGGCCACATCGTACAGGTAGGTGCAGAGGATGTGCGGCGTGCCTTTGTCAGACACGTTGTTCAGTATTTCGCCGAACTGCGCCAGTTTGGCGGCCAGCTCGTGTTCATGGGCCGCTTCCAGCACGATCTGGCCTTCGACTTCGGTGAAATCCTTGCCCAGTTTGCGGAATACGCCGGCGACGCGAGTGTAGGCGTACAGCAAGTATGGTGCGGTGTTGCCTTCGAAGTTCAGCATCAGGTCGAAATTGAAGCTGTAGTCGCTGGTGCGGTGCTTGGACAGGTCGGCGTATTTGACCGCTCCGATACCCACGACCTTGGCGATGTTGCGCAACTCGTCATCAGCCAGCTCTGGATTCTTGTCCTTCACCAAGGTGTAGGCACGTTCCTGGGCTTCGGTCAGCAAGTCGATCAGCTTCACGGTGCCACCATCACGGGTCTTGAACGGACGGCCATCTTTACCGTTCATGGTGCCGAAACCCATGTGTTCCATTTCCATCGGGTGCGTCACGAAACCGGCCTTGCGTGCCACGGCGAACACTTGCTGGAAGTGCAGGGCCTGACGCTGGTCGACGAAGTACAACGCGCGATCAGCCTTGAGCTTGCCGCTGCGATAACGCACGGCCGCCAGGTCGGTGGTGGCGTAGAGGTAGCCGCCGTCAGCCTTGACGATGATCACTGGCAGCGGGTCGCCGTCGGCGTTCTTGAATTCGTCGAGGAACACGCACTGGGCGCCATTGCTCTCGACCAGCATGCCGGCGGCCTTGAGGTCGTTGACCACATTGATCAGGTCGTCGTTGTAGGCACTTTCGCCCATCACGTCGGCCATGGTCAGTTTGACGTTCAGCAGTTCGTAGATTTTCTGGCAGTGAGACAGGGAAATGTCTTTGAATTTGGTCCACAGCGCCAGGCAGTCCGGGTCACCGGCTTGCAGCTTGACCACCAGGCCACGGGCGCGGTCGGCAAACTCTTCGGATTCGTCGAAGCGCTGCTTGGCCGCACGGTAGAAGTTTTCCAGGTCCGACAGTTCGTCGCTGGTGATCGGGTTTTCTTGCAGATAGGCCATCAGCATGCCGAACTGAGTGCCCCAATCCCCCACGTGGTTCTGACGAATCACCTCGTCGCCGAGGAATTCCAGAACGCGCGCAACACCGTCACCAATGATGGTCGAGCGCAAATGACCGACATGCATTTCTTTGGCGAGGTTCGGTGCCGACAAGTCGACCACGGTGCGCTGCACCGGGCCGGCCTTGCGTACGCCGATGTGTGCGTCGGCCAGCGCGGCGTCCAGGCGAGTGGCCAGGGCCTCGGTGTTCTGGAAGAAGTTCAGGAAGCCCGGGCCGGCGATTTCGGTTTTGCTGACGTTTTCATCGGCCGGCAGTGCGGCGATGATTTTCTCGGCCAGGTCGCGCGGCTTCATGCCGGCCGGTTTGGCCAGCATCATGGCGATGTTGCTGGCGAAATCGCCGTTCTTCTTGTCACGGGAGTTTTCCACCTGGATCGCCGGCGACAGGCCTTCAGGCAACACACCTTCGTTGACGAGTTGGGTGATGGCTTGTTGGATCAGCTGGCGAATGGTGTCTTTCATGTTGGTCTCTTTCGACCGCAAGCGCGGTACGCGCTTCGATGCGCTGGTGGAAAAACTGGGCATTATCCGTGGCGAAGACGGGCTTGCCAACTATAGCGGGCAGGTTATGGATATGTGGTGAACATTTAGCCGCCTTCGCGAGCAGGCTCGTTCCCCCCCCTGATCGGATGAACGCCACAGACTCCCTGTGGGAGCTAGCCTGCTAGCGATAGCGATCTTGAATTCAATATAAATCGACAGGATCGACATCAAGGGACCAACGCACCGCTCGTCCGCTCGGCATCTGCTCCAGCACCAGCAACCAACTGCTCAACAACCGATGCAGTGGCGCCCGTGCCGTTGCCTGCAACAACAACTGTGCACGATAACGTCCGGCGCGGCGCTCCATCGGCGCGGGCACCGGCCCCAGCAGCTCGATTCCGGCCAGGCCCTGTTCGGCCAGCAAACGCTCGGCTTCGCTGCACGCTTCGTCAAGAAACCCTTCGGCCTGTCCCGGCTTGTGTGCTTCGGCCCGTAGCAGCGCCAAATGGGCGAAAGGCGGCAACCCGGCGGAACGGCGTTCGCTCAACGCCTGCTCGGCAAAGGCGAAATACCCTTGCTCGGTCAGTTGCACCAGCAGCGGATGGTCCGCCAGGTGCGTCTGGATGATCACTTTGCCCGGCTCTTCCGCTCGCCCGGCGCGTCCGGCGACCTGAACAATCAACTGCGCCATGCGCTCGCTGGCGCGGAAGTCGCCGGAGAACAGCCCGCCGTCGGCGTCGAGAATCGACACCAGCGTCACCCGTGGGAAGTGATGCCCTTTGGCAAGCATTTGCGTGCCCACCAAAATGCACGGTTGACCCTTTTGTATGGTGGCGAACAGCTGATTCATCGCGTCCTTGCGCGACGTGCTGTCACGGTCGACCCGCAGCACCGGAAAGTCCGGGAATAAAATCGCCAGGCGCTCCTCGGCGCGCTCGGTGCCAGCGCCCACGGGCCGCAAGTCGACCTTGCTGCATTTCGGGCAACGCCGGGGCACGCGTTCGACGTAGCCACAATGGTGGCAGCGCAGCTCGCCGGAGCGCTGGTGCACGGTCATCCGCGCATCGCAGCGCTGGCACTCGGACATCCAGCCGCAGTCGTGACACAGCAACGTCGGCGCAAAGCCGCGACGGTTGAGGAAGACTAGTACTTGTTGGCCTGCGGCCAGTGTCTGACCGATGGCTTGCTGCATCGGCCCGGAAATGCCGCTGTCCAGCGGCCGGCTTTTTACATCCAGGCGCAGGAAACGTGGTTGCTTGGCCCCGCCGGCCCGTTCGTTCAGTCGCAGGAGACCGTACCGGCCGGTGTGGGCGTTGTGCAGGCTTTCCAGTGAAGGCGTGGCGGAGCCGAGGACAATCGGGATGTTTTCTTGTCGGGCGCGAACCAATGCCAGGTCGCGGGCGTGGTAGCGCAAACCTTCCTGCTGTTTATAGGAGCCGTCATGCTCTTCATCGATGATGATCAGGCCGGGGTTTTTCATCGGCGTGAACAGCGCCGAGCGGGTGCCGATAATAATGTCGGCGTCACCGTCCCGGGCCGCTAGCCAGGCTTCGAGGCGTTCGCGATCATTGACCGCCGAGTGAATCAAAGCGATGCGCGCATTGAAGCGCTGTTCGAAGCGCGCCAGGGTTTGCGGGCCGAGGTTGATCTCCGGGATCAGCACCAATGCCTGTTTGCCGGCCTCAAGGGTTTCGCGGATCAGCTGTAAATAGACTTCGGTCTTGCCGCTGCCGGTGACGCCGGCCAGCAAAAACGCGTGATAGCTGTCGAAACCTGCGCGGATGGCTTCATACGCCGCGCGCTGCTCCGGGTTGAGTGGCAATTCCGGTTGCGCCAGCCAGTGTTCGTGGCGCGCGCCGGGGGCGTGCTTGCGGATTTCTACCTGGACCAGGTCTTTGGCCAGCAACAAATCCAGGCTGTCTTTGCTCAGCATCAGTTTGCTCAGCAATTGATGAGCAACGCCGTGGGGATGCTGGGCCAGTGTCGCCAATGCTTCGCGCTGGCGTGGTGCCCGGGCAATGCGCGGATCATCCAGGCTGGCGCCCGGCGCGGCAGACCAGAAACGTTCCTGGCGCGCTTCGGCCAGTTCGCCCTGACGCAGCAACACTGGAAGTGCCCAACTCAAGGTATCGCCAAGGCTGTGCTGGTAATACTGGGACGTCCACAGGCACAGCTTGAACAGCGCCGGTGGCAGCGGCGGCGTGGCGTCGAGCAGGGCCAGCGCGGGTTTGAGCTTTTCCACCGGCACTTCGCTGGTATCGGTGACTTCCACCAGAATCCCGATCATCTCTCGTCGGCCGAACGGCACCCGCAGGCGCATGCCCGGTTGCAACTGGGCGCGCAGGATCCCGGCCGGGGCACGGTAATCGAACAGGCGGCGCAGGGGCGAAGGCAGGGCGAGGCGCAAAATGGCGTCGGGCACGCGGGGAATTCTCTTTGGGCGGGCGGTGAAGAAGGGCCGGAGCCTAGCAGACGGTCGGTCTCAGCGACAGCTTGCGTGATTGGCAATGTCTGGTAGAATCCGCGGCCTAATTACGTGCGGTATTCAACAATAGTGTTGAGTGGCGGCACGCTAGCCTGAGGAATCATCATGAAAGCCGATATCCATCCAACATACGAAATCACCGCAGTTACCTGCAGCTGTGGCAACAAGTTCGAAACTCGTTCGAACCTGGCCAAGCCTCTGGCGATCGACGTATGCAACGAGTGCCACCCGTTCTACACCGGTAAGCAGAAGACTCTGGATACTGGCGGTCGTGTACAGCGCTTCGCAGACCGTTTCGGCGCTTTCGGCAAGAAAGCTCCAGCTGCTGCAGAGTAAGGTTGAAGGGCCCGATGGGCTTTTCCTTGCTGTTGAAAAAGGCGTCCCTTGTGGGCGCCTTTTTTGTGTCCGCGATTTGGCTGACCGGCGCCCAGGCATTTTGCCCGGCGCCGAGCGGTCTGACATCGGTCACGGTGCAGCGGGTGGTGGATGGCGACACCTTGCGCCTGAGCGATGGCCGCAGTGTGCGCATGATTGGTTTGAACACGCCGGAATTGGCCAAACAGGGCCGTTCCGACGAGCCGTTTGCCGTGGTCGCGCGCCAGCGTCTTGAAGCACTGGTGGCGGCCAGCGACGGGCACGTCGGTTTACTCCCGGGTAAAGAAGGCAAAGATCGCTACGGCCGTACGCTGGCTCATGTCTATGGCACTGACGGTGCCAACCTCGAAGCGCAGATGCTTGCCGAAGGCTTGGGGTTTCAGGTGGCGGTCGCGCCCAATGTCGATTTGGTCAGTTGCCAGCAAGTCGCCGAACGCAGTGCCCGGGAGGCCGGTCTTGGCGTGTGGCGCCAATCCCCTGTGCTGAAAGCGGAGCAGATCAACGCTTCCGGTTTCGCCGTGCTCAGCGGTCGTGTGAGCAATGTTCAGCGCAATCGCGGTGGGCTTTGGATCGAGTTGCAGGATTCGGTTGTATTGCGCGTTGCACCCAATGTGCTCGGGCAATTCGATGCCTCTGCGCTGGAAAAGCTCAAGGGCAAGCAGATTGAGGCGCGTGGCTGGGTGTTGGACCGCTCGCGTCACGGCGGATTGAAATCCGGGCAGGCACGTTGGCTCCTGCCGCTTACCGATCCGTCGATGCTGCAAGCCACGCAATAAGAAAAAAATTGTAGACATTTTTGCTATTGATTGTGAACAGTCCGCCCCTTGTGTTCCGTGGCTCCTGAGCCAAAGTCGTAGGGTAGGGCGCTTGACAGGGGTGACTGGTCAGTCTTGTGGGGATTTTGCGAGGCGCGTATCCTCGCTGACCAGTCTGTCCAACAGTAAAAGCGGAATGCCAAAATGTCTGATCTGAAAACTGCCGCTCTCGAATACCACGCCCATCCTCGTCCAGGGAAGCTGAGTGTCGAGCTCACCAAGGCCACCGCTACCGCCCGCGACTTGTCGCTGGCCTACAGCCCCGGCGTAGCCGAACCAGTACGCGAAATCGCCCGCGATCCTGAGCTGGCCTACAAATACACCGGTAAGGGCAACCTGGTGGCAGTCATTTCCGATGGCACCGCGATTCTCGGCCTGGGTAACCTCGGCCCATTGGCGTCCAAGCCTGTGATGGAAGGTAAAGGCGTGCTGTTCAAGCGCTTCGCCGGCATCGACGTTTTCGACATCGAAGTCGATTCCGAAAGCCCGCAAGCCTTCATCGACACCGTCAAGCGCATCTCCATCACCTTCGGTGGCATCAACCTGGAAGACATCAAGGCGCCTGAGTGCTTTGAGATCGAACGCGCTCTGATCGAGCAGTGCGACATTCCGGTATTCCACGATGATCAGCACGGCACCGCCATCGTAACCGCGGCCGGCATGATCAACGCCCTGGAAATCGCCGGCAAAACCCTGGCTGACGCCAAGATCGTCTGCCTGGGCGCCGGTGCGGCCGCCATCTCCTGCATGAAATTGCTGGTGAGCATGGGCGCCAACATCGAAAACATCTTCATGGTTGACCGTACCGGTGTGATCCACTCCGGCCGTGATGACCTGAACCAGTACAAGGCTGTCTTCGCTCACGCGACCGACAAGCGCACCCTGGCTGACGCACTGGCGGGTGCTGACGTGTTCGTTGGCCTGTCCGGTCCGAACCTGCTGAGCGCTGAAGGCCTGAAGTCCATGGCGGCCAACCCGATCGTATTCGCGTGCTCCAACCCGGATCCGGAAATTTCCCCGGAGCTGGCTCACGCCACCCGCGACGACGTGATCATGGCGACCGGCCGTTCGGACTACCCGAACCAGGTCAACAACGTGCTCGGCTTCCCGTTCATCTTCCGCGGCGCCCTGGACGTTCGCGCCAAGCGCATCAACGAAGAAATGAAAGTGGCAGCGGCCAACGCCCTGCGTGAACTGGCCAAACTGCCAGTGCCTCAGGAAGTGTGCGACGCCTACGGCGGCATCAAGCTGGAATTCGGCCGTGAGTACATCATTCCGAAACCAATGGATGCCCGTCTGATCACCCTGATCTCCGATGCCGTGGCCAAGGCTGCTATCGAGACCGGCGTGGCAACCCTGCCGTATCCGAAGAACTACCCGCTGAAAAGCGTGGATGACGTGTTTAACGGATAAAAGCAGTCGCCCATAAAAAAACCCAGCCTGGTGCTGGGTTTTTTTATGGGCTTAAAGTGGCAAGCTACAAGCTGCAAGTTAAAGGCGATGCGTACGGCTGTTGCTTCTGCTTGTGGCTTGAAGCTTGTAGCTGCCTCTCTAGAACAAATCGATCGGCGCCGCTTCATCTGCCGGTAGTGGGCTGCCCGGCGCACTGCCGTTACCCAGCTCGTCCCCCGACGGTGGCGTGTCTTCGGCCTTGAACAGTTCGAAGTACGCGCCTGGCGTGCCTGGGCTGGCGGCACGACCGCTGATTGGATCGACCCGCAGGCTCAGGATGCCTTCGGGCTCTGGCTGCGTATGCGGTGGCTTGTCTTTAAGGGCCGCAGCCATGTAGTTCATCCAGATCGGCAGCGCGACGGTGCCGCCGAACTCCTTGCGGCCCAGGCTTTCCGGTTGGTCGAAACCGGTCCAGACGGTGGTCACGTAGTCGGCGTTATACCCAGAGAACCACGCATCCTTGGATTCGTTGGTCGTACCGGTCTTGCCCGCGATGTCACCTCGTCCCAGGGCCAGTGCACGACGGCCGGTACCGAGCTTGATCACATCCTCCAGCATGCTGTTGAGGATGTAGGTCGTGCGGCCATCGACGATGCGCTCGGCGACGGCGGGTGTCGGCGGTGCAATGCCCGGCATCGCGGGTGCCTCGGTCGGGGTCGCATTGACCGTAAAGGGCTGTGCAACCGGTGCAGCAATACCGTTGGTTGCTACGTCGCCCCGGGGAACACTTGGCGGGTTGGCGACGAACAGCGTGTCGCCTTTGCGGCTTTCGATCTTGTCGATGATGTACGGGGTGATCTTGTAGCCACCGTTGGCGAAGGTGCTCCAGCCGGTGGCGATCTCCATTGGTGTCAGGGTTGCGGTGCCCAGTGCCAGCGACAGGTTGGGCGGCAGGTCCTGCTTGTTGAAGCCGAAGCGGCTGATGTAATCGATGGTCTTGCCAACGCCCATCGCTTGCAGCAAGCGGATCGACACCAGGTTACGCGACTTGTACAGCGCCTCACGCAGGCGAATCGGGCCGAGGAAGGTGTTGGTGTCATTCTTCGGGCGCCAGACCTTGTCCAGGTATTCGTCGACGAACACGATCGGTGCGTCGTTCACCAGGCTGGAGGCCGTGTAGCCACTATCTAGCGCGGCGCTGTAGACGAACGGTTTGAAGCTCGAACCTGGCTGACGCTTGGCCTGCATCGCGCGGTTGTAGTTGCTCTGTTCGAAGGCAAAACCGCCGACCAGCGCACGAATGGCGCCGTTCTGCGGATCCAGTGAAACCAGCGCGCCTTGCGCCTGCGGGATCTGGCTGAATTTCAGCGTGTTGTCCGGCTGGCGCTGCACGCGAATCAAGTCACCGACCTGAGCCACATCCGACGGTTGCTTCGGATTGGGCCCCATGCTGTTGGTGTTCAGGAACGGGCGCGCCCACTTCATGCTGTCCCAGCTGACGTGTCCTTCACCGGTGCGGGTCATCACTTGCAGCCCGTTTTTGTCGACCTGAGTGACAATGGCGGGTTCAAGGCCGTTTATGGTGCGTTGCTTGGTCAACTCGGTTGTCCAGGCTTCACGGGTCTTGCCCGGCAGGCGCGACTCGGGGCCGCGATAGCCATGGCGCTGGTCGTACGTGATCAAGCCATCGTGAACGGCGGTGTTGGCCATTTCCTGCAGATTGCTCGGCACGGTCGTGGTCACGCGAAAGCCTTCCGTGTAGGCGTCGCTGCCGTAACGACCGACCATCTCAGCCCGGGCCATTTCGGCGATGTACGGCGCATTCACTTCTGGAGTCGGCACGTGATAGCTGGCGTTCAGCGGCTCGTTGATCGCTGTGGTGTACTCGGCTTCGGTGATTTTCCCCAGCTTGTACATGCGCCCCAGAATCCAGTCGCGACGCTCTTTGCTGCGGGCCGGGTTGGCCAGCGGATTGAAACGCGAAGGGGCTTTTGGCAAGCCGGCGATCATCGCCATTTGGGCCAGGCTGACATCACGAATCGATTTGCCGTAATAGACCTGCGCCGCCGCCTCGATGCCGTAGGCGCGGTTGCCCAGGTAGATTTTGTTGACGTACAGCTCAAGGATCTCGTCCTTGGTCAGTTGCCGTTCGATCTGCAAGGCCAGGAGAATTTCGGTGGTTTTGCGCGAGAAGCTGCGTTCGCTGGTCAGGAAGAAGTTCTTTGCCACCTGCATGGTGATGGTGCTGCCACCGGACTGAATGTGTCCGCTTTTGACCAATTGGGTGGCGGCGCGCATCAGGCTGCTGGGATCAACGCCATAGTGGTTGGCGAAATTGTCGTCTTCAGCACTTAGTAACGCATTAATGAAATTGGGGGGAATGTCGGCGAAACGGATCGGAGTGCGGCGCATTTCGCCAAACTCTGCGATCAACTTGTCATCGCTGCTGTACACCCGCAAAGGAATCTGCAACTGGATGCTTCTCAGCGCCTCCACGGAGGGTAATCCGGGGCTAAGGTAGAGAAAGGCGCCGCTTAGACCCAGGAGCAGTCCGCAGAAAACGGCGACGATGGACCAACCGAAAAATTTCAGCAGACGGATCAAGGCTTTTGGACATCCAGGGCAAAGAATGAATGAGGCATCAGGGTTCAGATAAACAGGGAACGGCCCGCGCTTGAAGTAAAAACCGGAAAAAAACGCTGGGCATTATAAGCATTTTTCCGCAGGGAGCGTCATGGGCGCTTCTGTCAAGACGGGAGGTAATGAACGCAACGGATATTACAGAGTCCGTAAGACACGGAAAGTCATAGGGAATTGGTTGTGCCAGGACTCTTCAATAAAAAAGCCAACACACTGTTGGGGATCGATATCAGTTCCACGTCGGTAAAGCTTCTGGAATTGAGCCTTCGGGGCGGCCGCTATCGGGTCGAGGGATACGCGGTAGAGCCGTTACCCGCCAATGCCGTGGTCGAAAAAAACATCGCCGAGCTTGAGGGTGTCGGGCATGCGCTCTCTCGTGCGCTGCTCAAGGCCAGAACCCGTCTCAAGCACGTGGCGGTGGCGGTGGCCGGCTCGGCGGTGATCACCAAGACCATCGAGATGGACGGCGGACTTTCCGACGACGAGATGGAAAATCATCTGAAGATCGAGGCCGATCAGTACATCCCCTATCCGTTGGATGAAGTCGCCATCGACTTCGAAGTCCAGGGTGTGTCCGCGCGTAACCCCGAGCGGGTTACGGTGCTGCTGGCGGCCTGCCGCAAGGAAAACGTCGAGGTCCGTGAAGCGGCCCTGGCCTTGGCCGGCCTGACTGCGCGCGTGGTTGATGTCGAGGCCTATGCGCTGGAGCGTTCCTTCGGGTTGATATCAACGCAACTGGCCGTCTCTAACGAGCGACTGACGGTCGCGGTGGTGGACATCGGCGCGACCATGACCACCCTCAGCGTGCTGCACAACGGGAAGATTATCTATACCCGCGAGCAATTGTTCGGCGGTCGGCAACTGACCGAGGATATTCAGCGCCGTTATGGCCTGACGGTCGAACAGGCGGGGCTGGCGAAGAAGCAGGGCGGTTTGCCGGAGGACTATGCCAGCGAAGTCTTGCAACCGTTTTGTGAGGCGCTGGTGCAACAGGTTTCACGTTCGTTGCAGTTCTTCTTTGCCGCTGGCCAGTACAACACGGTCGATCACATCCTGCTGGCCGGTGGCACAGCGTCGGTGTCGGGGCTTGACCGGTTGATCGAGCAACGCCTGGGCACGCCCACTCTGGTGGCCAACCCGTTCTCCAACATGGCCTTGAGCAGCAAGGTCAACGCCGACGCCCTGGCCAGTGATGCACCAGCGCTGATGATCGCGTGCGGGCTCGCCCTCAGGAGTTTCGACTGATGGCGAAGATCAATCTTTTACCCTGGCGTGAGGAACGGCGGGAAGAACGCCGCAAGCGCTTTCTGGTGGCGTTGGTCGGCGTGCTGCTGTGCTCCGTAGGGGCGGTACTGGTCGTGGATCAGCTCATTGGCGGCGCCATCGATCGGCAGGTTGTCCGAAATGATTACATCGCCAAACAGATTGCAGTGGTCGATGAGCGCATCGCAGAGATCAATGATCTGAAGACCCGTCGCCAGCAGTTGGTCGAACGCATGCGCATCATTCAGGACTTGCAAGGCAATCGACCGATCAGTGGTCGGATCTTCGATCAATTGGCGCGTACGTTGCCGGACGGGGTGTATTTCACTGAAGTGAAAATGGTTGGTAAAACCCTGTCCATCAATGGTGCTGCGGAGTCCAACAATCGTGTGTCGGACCTGATGCGCAACCTGGCTGCATCCGACTGGTTCGATGCCCCGAGTCTTACGGAGGTCAAAGCCACGACGGCCGGTCAGCTGGATCAGGCCAATGTCTTTCAACTGACCGTTCGTCTGGCGCAGCCCGCTGTCGTGGGGGTCGAGCAATGAGCCCGTCGCGATGGTTGGAAGGGCTGCGCAATGTCGATATCAACGAACTGGACACCAATAACATGGGTTCCTGGCCGCCGGCGATCAAGGCGCTGGCGGGTGTTCTGCTGATGGTGCTGGTGTTGGCGCTCGGGTACGCCTTTTACCTCAATGATCTGGACGATCAGCTCGAATTGAGGCGCGAGGAAGAGTCGGCCCTCAAGGAGCAATTCGCGACCAAAGCCCGCATGGCAGCGAATCTGGAGCTGTACACCCAGCAACTGAAGGAAATGGAGGTCTCCTTTGGCGAGCTTCTGCGGCAGTTGCCCAGCGACACCGAAGTCCCCGGACTGCTGGAGGATATTACCCGCACGGGCCTCGGCAGCGGTCTGGAGTTCGAGGAGATCAAACTGCTGCCGGAAGTCACCCGGCCGTTCTACATCGAACTGCCGATCCAGATCACGGTAACCGGCGCCTACCATGACCTGGCGACCTTCGTCAGCGGCGTCGCCGGGCTACCCAGGATCGTGACGCTGCATGATTTCGACCTTGCACCGGCCAATCCTGAAGGTGGTCCGAAACTGCGTATGAGCATCCTCGCCAAGACCTACCGCTACAACGACACCGGGGTGCAAGAATGAGCCCGGTCCGTTGTGTATCGACGATGTTGTTGTTCGCCAGCCTGACTGCGTGTGGCAATGGCTCCGATGTCGGCGACCTGCATGCCTACATGAACGAAATGCGCCTGCGTGCCCCGGGCAAAATTGAACCAACGCCGACGTTTCGGTCTTACCCAACGTTCACCTACAGCGCCGCCAACCTGCGAAGCCCGTTTTCCCGACAGATCAGAGTGGACCTGGCCGGCCAGAAACGCGGTTCACACAATGTCTTCCCCGACCTCAACCGAATCAAGCAATACCTCGAAGGGTTCAACATCGAGCAGTTTGAGATGGTCGGCACGATCTCCAATGCCACTGGCGCCTATGCACTGTTGCGTGGAGCGGGCGGTGTGCATCGGCTGAAAGTCGGCGATTACCTGGGGCGCAACGATGGACGGATCGTCGCCATCAGCGGCTCACAAGTCGATGTGGTCGAAATCGTTCCCGATGGCGAAGGAGCCTGGCTGGAGCGACCACGGACCCTTCCTTTGAAAGAGCACTCATAGTGGAACTCGAATAATGAACAGGACTTTCTCAACCCTCGGTATTTCGCTATGGATAGCGATGATGTCTCCGATGGTACTGGCGACCAACCTCAAAGCGCTGGATGTTGCCGCGCTGCCGGGTGATCGCATCGAGTTGAAGTTGTCTTTCGATGGGCCGCCCCCCGCGCCCCACGGTTACACGACCGAACAGCCCGCGCGGATTGCGCTGGACCTGCCCGGCGTGGTCAGTCAGTTGGCGAGTAAAAATCGCGACCTGGGCGGCGGCAATGCCCGCAGCGCAACGGTGGTGGAAGCCAAGGATCGCACGCGGCTCATCATTAACCTGACGCAGTTGACTCCGTATAGCGCAAAGGTCGAAGGCAACAATTTGTTGGTGGTGATCGGGCAGGGGGGCAGTGGTAAAGCATTGCAACCGGCGGCGAGCGCGCCTCGTGCCGGGATGACAGCCCCGGCGCCGGCCAAAACCTACCCTGTCGTGAGCAAGGCCATTCGCGGCATCGACTTCCAGCGCGGCGCCCAAGGTGAAGGCAATGTGGTCATCGATTTGTCGGATCCGTCCATTGCCCCGGACATCCAGGAGCGCGAAGGCAAGATCATCCTCGGATTCGCCAGGACCCAATTGCCCGAAAAGTTGCGCGTGCGACTGGACGTCAAGGATTTCGCCACCCCGGTGCAATTCGTCAACGCCAGCACCACGGGCGACCGGGCCACGATCAGTATCGAACCCGGCGGCACTTTCGACTATTCGACCTACCAGACCGACACCAAGCTGACTGTCAGCATTCGGCCGATGACCCCTGAGGATCTGCAAAAGCGCAATTCAGAGCGATTTGCCTACACCGGCGAAAAACTATCGCTGAACTTTCAGGACATCGATGTCCGTTCGGTGCTGCAATTGATTGCCGATTTCACCAACCTCAATCTGGTGGCCAGCGACACCGTGCAGGGCGGCATCACCCTGCGGTTACAGAGCGTGCCGTGGGATCAGGCGCTGGACCTGGTGCTGAAA
The DNA here is from genome assembly GCF_000282215.1 of Pseudomonas sp. GM21. Classification (GTDB taxonomy): domain Bacteria; phylum Pseudomonadota; class Gammaproteobacteria; order Pseudomonadales; family Pseudomonadaceae; genus Aquipseudomonas. Next base: position 4,134 of record NZ_AKJS01000190.1, on the reverse strand, counting down.
ACCAAAGGGCTGGACAAGCGCAAGATTGGCAATGTTCTGTTAGTGGCGCCGGCAGATGAAATCGCTGCCCGGGAGCGTCAGGAGCTGGAATCGCAAAAGCAGATCGCCGAATTGGCGCCGTTGCGTCGAGAGCTCTTGCAGGTCAATTACGCCAAGGCCGCCGACATTGCCAAGCTGTTTCAGTCGGTGACCAGTGCCGAGGCCAAAGGCGACGAGCGCGGGTCGATCACGGTGGATGAGCGGACCAACAACATCATTGCCTACCAGACCCAGGACCGCCTCGATGAACTTCGCCGAATTGTCACGCAACTGGACATTCCGGTGCGTCAGGTGATGATCGAAGCGCGAATCGTCGAAGCCAACGTCGACTACGACAAAAGCCTCGGTGTGCGTTGGGGTGGCTCAGTGCAGAACAAGGGCAACTGGAACACGTCCGGGGTCAGCAATGGATCGTCGACCATTGGTACGCCGGGCAGTGGCGACACCAACTCTCCGTTTGTCGACCTGGGGGCGGCTGGCAGCACGTCGGGCATCGGCATCGCCTTCATCACCGATAACGTGTTGCTGGACCTGGAGCTGACGGCGATGGAAAAAACCGGTAACGGTGAAATCGTCTCGCAGCCCAAGGTGGTCACGTCCGACAAGGAAACCGCCAAAATCCTCAAGGGCACCGAGATCCCCTATCAGGAAGCCAGTTCCAGCGGCGCGACCTCGGTGTCCTTCAAGGAGGCTGCGCTATCGCTGGAAGTCACGCCGCAGATCACCCCGGACAACCGGATCATCATGGAGGTAAAAGTCACCAAGGACGAGCCGGATTACCTGAACATGGTGCAGGATGTGCCGCCTATCAAGAAAAACGAGGTCAACGCCAAAGTCCTGGTCAATGACGGCGAGACCATCGTCATTGGCGGAGTTTTCTCAAATACTCAAAGCAAGGTTGTAGATAAGGTGCCATTTCTCGGCGATGTGCCGTATCTTGGCCGCCTTTTCCGGCGTGACGTGGTTTCGGAGAAAAAATCCGAGCTGCTGGTATTTCTCACACCGCGTATCATGAACAATCAGGCGATTGCTGTGAGTCATTGATTCTGTGCGAAATTTGATTCTTGTTGGACCGATGGGCGCTGGTAAAAGCACCATCGGCCGGTTGCTGGCCAAAGAGCTGCGCCTGCCGTTCAAAGATTCCGATAAGGAAATTGAATTGCGCACGGGCGCCAATATCCCGTGGATTTTCGATAAGGAAGGCGAACCGGGCTTTCGTGACCGCGAGCAGGCGATGATTGCCGAGCTGTGCGGCTGCGATGGCGTGGTGCTGGCGACCGGTGGTGGCGCCGTAATGCGTGAAGCCAATCGTCGGGCGCTGCATGCCGGTGGTCGGGTGGTCTACTTGCATGCTTCCGTCGAGCAGCAAGTGGGACGTACGGCCCGCGACCGCAATCGACCCCTGTTGCGGACCGCCGATCCGGCCAAGACCCTGCGGGATCTGCTGGCTATCCGCGATCCGCTTTATCGGGAAATCGCCGATCTGGTGGTTGAAACCGATGAGCGGCCGCCGCGAATGGTCGTGCTCGACATTCTCGAACGCTTGCAACAACTGCCTCCCCGTTAATGCGCTGCGCGAAATGCGCTATCCTCGGCGTCCTGCCATGACCGCTCAAGGTTGTGGCGCATGGCTACCGAACGGCGTTACACCAGCAGGCACCGTGGACATTCGATAACTCAAGGCAGGAAGCCTGATTCAATCTTCATTGTGGGGACACATGCAGACACTCAAGGTCGATCTAGGCGAGCGCAGCTACCCGATTCATATTGGCGAAGGTTTGTTGGATCAGCCCGAGCTGCTGGCCCCGCATATTCGCGGACGGCAAGTAGCGATTATCTCCAACGAGACCGTTGCACCGCTCTATCTCGAACGTCTGACCCGCAGCCTGGCGCAGTTCTCGGTTATTTCCGTGGTGCTGCCCGATGGCGAAGCCTTCAAGACCTGGGAAACCCTGCAGCTGATTTTCGACGGTCTGCTGACTGCACGGCACGACCGCCGCACCACTGTGATCGCCCTGGGTGGCGGCGTGATTGGTGACATGGCCGGGTTTGCTGCCGCCTGCTACCAGCGCGGCGTTGATTTCATCCAGGTGCCGACTACGTTGCTGTCGCAAGTTGACTCTTCGGTGGGCGGCAAGACCGGTATCAACCATCCGCTGGGCAAAAACATGGTCGGCGCGTTTTATCAGCCGAACGTGGTGCTGATCGATACCGCGACGCTCAATACCCTGCCGGCCCGCGAACTGTCCGCCGGGCTTGCCGAAGTCATCAAGTACGGGCTGATCTGCGACGAGCCGTTCCTGACCTGGCTCGAAGAAAACGTCGATCGCCTGCGCGCCCTGGACCAGGTCGCCCTGACCTACGCCATCGAGCGCTCTTGCGCCGCCAAGGCTACGGTGGTCGGTGCCGACGAAAAAGAGACTGGTGTTCGTGCCACATTGAACCTCGGTCATACGTTCGGCCACGCCATAGAAACCCACATGGGCTATGGTGTCTGGCTTCATGGTGAGGCAGTAGCTACCGGTACCGTGATGGCGCTGGAAATGTCGGCCCGCCTGGGCTGGATCAGCGAGCAAGAGCGTGATCGCGGTATTCGCCTGTTCCAGCGCGCCGGACTGCCGGTCATCCCCCCGGAAGAGATGACCGAAGCCGATTTCCTCGAACACATGGCAATTGACAAGAAAGTGATCGACGGTCGTTTGCGCCTGGTGCTGCTGCGCCACATGGGCGAAGCGGTGGTGACCGACGATTATCCGAAAGAGGTTTTACAGGCCACGCTGGGAGCGGACTACCGCGCCCTGGCTCAGCTTAAAGGTTAATAAGATCCCAATGACTAGTTTGCATGCCGACGAGGCTTTCCTCGGCCATTACCAGTTGAGTCATGACCCTTTTGCTCCGCGGGTTCCTGGCTTCAAATTTTTCCCGGCCCAGCGCAAACCGGTGCTGGGACAACTGCATCACCTGGCGCGCTATAGCCAGTTGCTGCTGGTGGTCACCGGTCCGCAAGGCAGTGGCAAGACCCTGTTGCGCCAGGCCCTGGTGGCCAGCACCAACAAGCAGTCGGTGCAGAGTGTGGTGGTGTCCGCCCGCGGCGCTGGCGATTCGGCTGGCATTTTGCGCCAGGTCGCTCAATCGCTGAACGTCGAGCAGGCCGAGATCGGCGCCATTCTGGCGCAAGTAGTGCAGCTCGCGTTGACCGGTCAGGAAGTCTATTTGCTGGTGGATGACGCCGAGCAACTCGACGAGTCCGCGCTGGAGGCCCTGATGGCCCTGGCTGCCGGTGCACCTGAAGGTCGCCCGCATGTGTTCCTGTTTGGCGAGTCGTCGCTGATCGCTCAGCTTGAGGCGCTAAGCCTTGAGGAAGAGCGTTTCCACGTCATCGAACTGCAGCCTTACACCGAAGAAGAAACCCGCGAATATCTGGATCAGCGACTCGAAGGCGCTGGCCGGGGTATCGAACTTTTCACTGCGGATCAGATCTCTGATATTCACGAAAGCTCCGATGGCTGGCCGGGCAACATCAATCAGGTTGCCCGTGATGCAATGATCGAAGCCATGATTGCCAGCCGCTCTGCGGTGAAGCGTCCAAAAATGGGGTTCAACATGCCGAAGAAACACGTATTGGCGATTTCCGCCGTTGTCGTGGTCGCGGTAGCCGCCGCCTGGTTGCTTCCGGGCCGCAGCAAAGCACCGACCACTGGCGCACCTGCCAACGAACAGGCTCAGCTGCCGCTGGGTGAGGGCTCGCCACAGCCTAACGGCGGTGCACCTTCCGTCGAATTCGCCGGTAACTCGCAGCCAATGCCATTGCCGCTGGTCGGCAACTCGCAACCGGTCATGCGCGGTCCGTTGGCTGAAGCCGCCGGTGGTATCACTGAAGGCGATGATGGTGTGCCGGTCGAGGGTTCCAGCGCTACACCGCCAACCGTTACCACCGTCGCGCCGCCAGCAGGCGTTCAGCCAGGTCCCGCGCCGACACCGGCTGCCAAGCCTGTTCCTGCACCGACTCAGGTAGCGACCGCCAAGCCAGCCCCGGCTGCACCTGCCGCCAAGCCGGTTCCAGCGCCAGCCAAGGTTGCGGTCGTGGCGGCTGCC
>NZ_AKJS01000189.1 GCF_000282215.1 Pseudomonas sp. GM21 | reverse complement strand
GAGTTTGCGGCCTACCTGAAACACCGCACCGTCTGATGTCACGACTGCTACGCAGCCGAACGCAGGCTTCGCCAGCTGCTACAGATCGCGTGTATCGCGACAACAATTTTCGGCATGAGGTACACATGAACAGATTCCACGAAAAAGTTGCGCTGATTACCGGGGCGGCGCAAGGCATCGGGCGGCGGGTGGCCGAACGCATGGCTGCTGAAGGTGCGCGGTTGATTCTGGTCGACCGCTCCGAACATGTGTTCGAGGTGCAGCAACAATTGGGTCAAAGCAACCAGGTGCTGGCCCTGACCGCTGATCTTGAGCAATATGACGAATGCAGCCGGGTGATGCGCGCCGCCGTCGAGCATTTCGGGCGCCTCGACGTATTGATCAACAACGTCGGCGGCACGATCTGGGCCAAGCCGTTTGAGCACTATGACGCGCAGCAGATCGAAGCCGAGGTCCGCCGTTCGCTGTTCCCCACGTTATGGTGCTGTCATGCGGCGCTGCCGATCATGCTGGAGCAGGGCAGTGGCGCCATCGTTAACGTTTCGTCCATCGCCACGCGTAGCATCAATCGCGTGCCCTATGGTGCGGCGAAGGGTGGGGTGAATGCCCTGACGGCGTGCCTGGCTTTTGAAACCGCCGGTCGCGGCGTCCGGGTCAATGCGACTGCGCCCGGCGGTACCGAGGCGCCGCCTCGGGTCATCGCACGCAACGATGCCGAGCAAAGCGCGGAAGAAAAGGTCTGGTATCAGCAGATCGTCGAGCAGACGCTCGACAGCAGTTTGATGAAGCGCTACGGCACCCTTGATGAACAGGCTGGCGCCATTCTGTTTCTGGCCAGCGACGAAGCCTCGTACATCACTGGCATGATCATGCCGGTCGGCGGTGGTGATCAGGGCTGACGCTCACTGACAGCAAGCCATTGCCGCCGCGGCCTACAGGCGACGCAGAAACGCTTTGACGATTTGGCGTGTGGCCTCGCTCGTGCTCAGGTTGTCGACGGTCTCCAGGGGATGCCAGATGCAGTCGATGATTTCATTCAAGGGGCGGGCCAGATCAAGGTTCGGCGCCCACGCTTCGTAGACGTGGTGACGGGTGCCGCCCGATTCCAGTTCCATGAGGTACAGCAGGCTGTCGGCGCCAAGTCCGGTTTCTTCCTGAAGTTCACGCCGCGCCGCGCCTGCGGTGGTTTCACCGGTCTCGACTGTTCCGCCGGGCAAACTCCAGCGACACCTGGGTTTTCGCACCAGGAGAACATGTCGATCCAGCTCGCAAATGACTGTTGCACGTACTTTCATTCGTCACCTGACTGACGGAAGTCATAAAAAAACATCGATCTGCAATATTCGGGCCGTGAATTCTGCTTCACGGGTTAGAAGAGTACTCTCGTCGAAAAGTGCAATTGAATCCTGACGCGACGTCTGGTCGGTACGTGGGCGAGGGTCGGGTGTAAGGTAATCAGGCCGTCGTCGATATCACTGCCAAACAGGAGGTCACCATGAGCGTTCCGATGTTGAATAAAATGCACATGAACGGTTATGACGTGCTGAGCGTAAACAACGGTCCCTGGCGGGTATGCACCCAAGGTGATCGGTTGGGGGATTTCAGCAGCAGAGAAGAAGCATTGGCCTATGCCGCATCACTTCCCGCCTATCGAGCCAGGACGGTCCGCCCGTCAAGCCAGAAATCAGCATGACAGCACGTGTGAAGCCCCGGATACCGGGGCTTCTTGTTTGGACGCCTGCAATAAGCAGGTGTACGGCGAGCGGGTTCAGCAGGGCAGGACGGTCAGTCGCTTCCTCCTGTCAGTGAGCTTTCGTTCGACTGATCACCTTGGCTTTCACTTCTTCGGCATAGCCCGCCAGTCGTCCTTCATCGCCTTGAAACAATTCACACAACCTGAGTACGGCTTGCGCATCCACCTCATTGCCTGCCTGGCGTAGCTGCTCTGAAATGCGCAGCAATTCGACTGCCGACCATCTCAAGTCCGACGCGACGCTTTGCAGGTCGCGGCGAAGTTCGTTTTCATCTTCGTTAAGCCACATGATGACCTCCCGCCATTTCTCGCAATGAAAAAGTAGTTCTATTGGGTATGACACACCGTTTGCTCGTCTGATCCCTGAGCGATGAAGGGTGCTTCCGTTGGTCGGGAAGTTGAGTGCGAGTGACACCGCCGGATGTCGTACGAAGGTCAACCCATATCGCGACGCCGAGGCCCTAAATGAGCAAGACCGATGATTTCAGATTGCATGCCCATGAGCTGATCGTTGATCTGGATGCCGCCACTTCGGAGATGATGAAGCTGATTTCAGCTCATCAACTCAGTGGCACGGAGTGGGAGCGGGTCACGCAATGGCAACATGAAGCGTATGAACGGTGGATGGACTATCTGAACAAAAGAACCTATCCCGACCCTCCTGAAAACAATGCTTCACACTGAGTGGTGTTCAATAGATGGATGTCCGGCCGGCGACGCGGTACATTCCGTTTTTTTTCGGGATGAAGGTGCGTCATGCGGATGTTGATTGGGGGAGTAACGCTGGCAATGCTGGCGGGTTGTTCGTTGCCGGCGTCTGTAGTACCGGGTGAGCCCAACGTCAGCAAATACAGCGATAAACCGCCGAAAGAGCTGGCCGCGTGCATTTTGCCAGCGTGGCAGCAAGAAATACCGAAGACGACTCAGGCGGGTATTTCCAATGGCTACCGGATCACGGCACCGAGCATCATCACGGCAGATGAAATTCTGGACATCGTCAAATACAAGGACGGCAGCCGGGTTTCGCTGTATCAGGGGCCGCCATGGGCCAAGTCCGACGCGATGCGCAAGGCAGTCAAGGCGTGTTTGTAAGTTGCCAAGGGTTTGCTTCGCAATGCAGGCAGGGCAGGTGACAGTTAATTGGTGACCAGCAGTTCCGGGCCCAGGTAGTCGTTGATATGGGCGATATCATCGTCGCCCAGACTGCCCACCGAAGAAGCCAGGCGCAGGTGCGACATCAAATAGCGCAACTTGGCCTCGAACAGATCGTGGCGTGCAACGAAGAGCAATTCTTCGGCATTGAGCACGTCCACATTGGTGCTGGTGCCCCCCTCTTTGAAACCCTTGCGTGTCGAAATCAGTGAGCGTTCGTTGGACTCTACGGCTCTCTCCAGCGCGTGAATACGTTTGGCGCCACTCTGTATGCCACGAAACTCACGGGTGGTTCCCGAGATGACTTCCAGCCGCGTGGCGTCGAGTTCGTCCAGGGCCTTATCACTATTGGCACTGGCCTGGCGTGTCAACGCGCTGACGCCGCCACCGCTGAACAGCGGGAAATTGACTTCCAGCCCGATCGAGCCGTAGTGGTTGCGTTGATTCAATTCGGAGAGTGATTGACTCTGGCCAGCGGTGTAACCGGCAATGAAATCCAGTGTTGGCCAGTGGCCGGCCCGGGCGCGCTTCACTTCTTCCTCTGCGAGGTCGCGGCTATAACGGCGCGCGTGGATCAGCGGGCTATCGGTCTGGGCTTTGACCAACCAGTCCTGCAGGTTGCTCGGCAGCAGCGGCGGGGTATCGAAGCCGGGACGTAAAGTGGTCAGCGATTCGGGGGTTTCACCGATATATTCTTCAAGTTTGCTGCGCGTGTTGACCAGGTTGTCCTGCGCCTCGATCAGTTCGGCCTCGGCGAGGTCGCGGCGAGCAACCGACTCGTCGATGTCGGTGATGGTGCCGGCCCCCAGCTCCATGCGCCGTTGCGCCGAGGCGAGTTGCTCGTCGAAGGCGCGCAGCTTGGCCTTGGCCAAGGCGATCGTTTCGCTGGCGAGGAGCACATCAAAATAGCTTTCAGCCAGGCGCACCGCGGCGTCCTGACTCTTGGCATCGAACACCGCAACGCTGTAGTCGGCACGCTGCTGACCCTGGCGGTACTCGGCCATCTTCTGTTTGTTGAATAGCGGCTGGCGCAGGCGCACGTTAGCGCCTTTGGAGGTGTAGTCGAGATCGTTGTTGACGCCGCTCTGGCGTTGAGAGCCATTGACTTTGTTGTCGTAGGCCGAGGCATTGATCTGCGGCAGCAGGCCGGCCGTGCCGATGGCGCGGTTTTCCGAACCGGCTTCTTTTTCATGCACGGCGGCGCGGTAGATAGGGCCTTGGTACTGCAACAGGTCCCAGGCTTGCTTGAGGTCCATGGCGCTGGCAGGTAAAGCCAGCCCCAGCAGGCAGAGGAACAGGCAATGACGTTCCATTTCATTGTTCCTTGAATGAGCTGTCCACACGGTCGAGCATTGGTTTAAGAAGATAGCTCATCATGTTGCGTTCGCCAGTCTTGATGGTGACGGTCGCGGGCATGCCGGGGCGAATGTGGTTGGTGCCCAGCAGACCCATGCCATCGGGTGTAACTTCGACCTGGGCCAGATAGAACGGTTCCTTGCTTGCCTCGTCGAGCAGGCGGTCGGCGGAGATGGTTTTCACACGGCCTGGGATGTTGGGCGTCTGGGCATGGTTGAAGGCCGGGAAGGCAATGTCTACGTCCAGGCCGGGGATCATCTTGTCGATGGCCTGGACGGGGATCATCGCGTCGACCTGTAGCGGTTCATTGAGCGGAACGATTTCCATGATCTTGAAGCCGGGCTGGATGATCCCGCCGACGGTGGCAATGCTCAGGGCCTGGACCATGCCATCGATGGGCGAGCGAATCACGGTGTGGGTCACTTCATAGTCCAGCGCGCGCAAGCGGTCGGCCAGGGTGGTGTTTTCCTTGGCGGTGTCGGTCAGTTGCGATTCGACTTCCTTCAGGTAATCGTGCTGGCGCTGCAGGATGCGCAGCTTGATTTCAGTAGTCTGGCTGCGCACACGAGCGATGTTATTGAGGTTCTCGGCCTGACCGGCGGAGAGGTCGGCATTGCTGCGCTCCAGCTCAAGCAAGCGGTTGCGCGGCACATAGCCTTCGGCCGCCAGCACGCGGGTGCCTTGTAGTTCCTGGTTGAGGAAATTGATTTGCGAACCGCGGGCGCTATAGACCTGATGCAGGCCCTTGAGCTGCACCGCCGACGCCGCCAGGTTTTCCTCCAGGATGCTGATTTCGCCAGCGAGACCGGCGCGCCGGGTGTCCAGCAGACGCTGTTGCAGGTCCATGGCGGCTATCATGCGTTGGTCATTGCCGAAGCGTTTGAGCAGCTCGGGATCGAATTTCACCACAGCGCGGTTATCACGTTCCGCTTCCAGACGGTTTTCCACCGTCTTGCTGACGATGTATTGGGCGCTGACCGCACCTTGTTCGGCAACGGCACGCAAGGAGTCGAGACGCACCACTTCCTGACCTTTGGCCACGACATCGCCTTCCTGAACCAGAATCGCCTCCACGGTACCCCCGCTCAGGTGCTGCACGGCTTTGCTTTTGCTGGTGACTTTGACCGTGCCTGTGGCGACCACGCCGGCATCCAGCGGCGCCAGCCAGGACCACAGGAGAAAGCCGCCGAAGCCGGCGATCACCAGCCAGATGCCCCAGCGTGCGGGTTTACTGATGTTCAGATCCACCTCGTTCTTGGGGTCGATATGAATCATCTCGGTGTGTGGGCTCATTTGCATGATCGATCACTCCCGTGATTTGACGGAGGCTAGCGGGGTCGACGTGCCTGCAGGCATTACAGTGGCCTTGCGCAGCGCTGCGAATACTTCGTCGCGCGAGCCGAGCATCTGTACACCGCCGTCGCGCAGCATCAGCACCTGATCGACGGCGCAGAGCACGTTGGGACGATGGGAAATCAGAATGACGGTGGCGCCACGCTCCTTGAGTTTGGCCAGCGCATCGACCAGGGCTTTTTCGCCGACGTCGTCGAGGTTGGCGTTCGGCTCATCCAACACGATCAGATTGGGTTCGCCATACAGCGCGCGGGCCAAGGCGATGCGTTGCTTCTGTCCACCGGAAAGGGGGCTTCCATCGGTGCTCAGGCGCGTGTCATAACCTTGCGGGAAACGTAGGATCATCTCGTGCACGCCGGTGGCCTTGGCCGCGCGGATGACCGCATCGCTGTCTACTTCACCAAAGCGCGCAATGTTGTCGGCGATGCTGCCCTCGAACAGTTCCACGTCCTGTGGCAGGTAGCCGAGCCAGGGGCCAAGTTCGCCTTTGTTCCAGGTGAAAATGTCCGCGCCGTCCAGGCGAACCTTGCCGGCCTGCGCCGGCCAGACGCCAACCAGCAGGCGGGCGAGGGTGGATTTGCCCGAAGCGGATGGACCGATAACGCCAAGGCTTTCGCCGGGTACCAGGCTGAAGCTGACGCCGCGCAAAATGGTGTTGTTGGTTCCGGGGGAACCGGCATACACATTCTCCACCGCCAGCATGCCCATCGGCCGCTGCAGCGACATGCTCGGTGGCCGGCGTGGATAATCGTCCAGCATTTCGTTGAGCCGGCCCCAGGCCGAACGGCAGCCGAGCAGTTGTTTCCATGACGCGATGACTTGTTCCACCGGGCCCAGCGCACGGCCGGTGAGGATTGAACAGGCAATCATCATCCCAGGGGTGATCTTGCCTTCGATCGCCAGCAGCGCGCCGGCGCCGAGGATCAGCGACTGCAAAGTGATACGCACGAAGCGTCCAGTGCTGCTGATCATGGCGGCGCGGTCGGAGGCCAGGGTCTGCATTTCCAGAATGCGCAAATGGCTTTGGTACCAGCGCTTGCCGATTGACGGCAGCATGCCCATGGCCTCGATCACCTCGGCATTGCGCAAGTTGTTGTTGGCATAGTTGGCGGAGGAGAGGGCGGCTTGATTGGCTTCGGCCAGCGGTTTCTGCGTCGCCTTTTCGGTGAGCCAGGCCAGACCCACCAGAATCAGCGAGCCGATCAGGGTGAGCAGTCCGAGCAGCGGATGGATCAGATAGGCGATTAACAGGTAGATCGGTGTCCACGGCGCATCGAAGAAAGCGAACAGACTATTGCCGGTGAGAAACTGACGGACCTGCGCGAGATCTTGCAGGGCCTGGGCCGGATTACCTCCGGCGCGGTTCAGGTTGCGCTCGAAGGCAGCGGTGAAGATGCGCCGGTTGAGGTCCATGTCGAGGTTGTTGCCGACCCGGATCAGCATGCGGGTGCGGACCATTTCCAGCGTAGACATCAGCAAGAACAGACCAATCACCAGAACGGTCAACATCGTCAACGTCGTGACGTTTCGACTGACCAGGGCCCGATCATAGACCTGAAGCATGTATACGGCGGGTGTCAACATCATGACGTTGATGACGCCGCTGAACGCTGCCAGCGCGTAAAAACTGTGGCGTAGGCGAAAGAGCGCGTCGGCCAATTCGGAACGGGTGCTCGGCTGCTTGTGCATTTGGATCTCCCCTTCAAAAAGCCGGTTCCTTCCAGCGCAACAGCTCACGGTGATGTTGTTTTGTAGGCCCCTCGTCGATTCGCAGGCTGGTCGCTCTTATGGCGAGTCTTGCGAAATCTCTGCGGTGCTCCCGCATGGAAAAGCTTAGATCCCGACGACACAGTTCGAAATAACATTTTGCTCTATAGCTACTTTTAAAATCCCATAAGTCGCGAAAAAACAGTCAGTTAGAGGCGCTGTGTCCGGCTGTCTGCTTTTTACGGCATAAAATTGACATTCTTTTGCTATGGAACTTTAGTCTTAGTTATCGGGGGAGCGGCCGCCTCGCTTGGAGCTTGCCAAAACTTTGGCGACGCAAGACACGGTGATTTCCCTGAAGGAGCACAACATGTCGAACATTTCGTTCTTTTGTGAAGGGAAGGGGCCGTTCAGGAAGTTCGCCATAACTTCCAGTTTCCATGGCCCACCCATGTCCAATAGTTGCTCTGCCTGATCATCCGGCGAGCACTACCTTCCGCGAATTCCAGGTGCACATCTCGGGGAACGACCTTGCCTTTCCTGCGCCGGTTCTCGCCAAAAAATAATCAGAAAAACAGCGTAAGCCAGCACCTGACTAGGCCTGGGTAGGTTTTATCGTCCCGTGCCTTTCTCCATATAGTTCGAGGGCAATCCAAATGGCTAATTTCAACAAGGCGGACCTGGAATTCATCCTCAAGCAAATCTTCATCGCAGAGGCGCATGCCAATGGCACCAGCCTTATTGATTTGCTACCCAACAGTCAGGTGCCATTCGGTCTGCGCACCGTCGATGGCAGCTACAACAACCTGGTCACAGGCCAGAGTGAGTATGGCGCTGCGGACAATTCCTTCGTGCGCCTGCTTGATCCCCAGTATCAAAACGCGGCTTACGCGGGGACCGGCACGGTGGTCGACCCGCAGCCACGGATTATCAGTAACCTGATCGTCGACCAGACCGCCAACAACCCGGCCGCAGTGGCGGCGAACGGCGGTGCGGCCCCGGTGATCAGCCCCGGTCAGGATGGCGTGTTCGGCACGGCCGACGACAAGGAAGTGTTCTTTATCCCTAACGAGTCGGCAGACGCTGGTCTGACCGCCGGTTTCAACTCGTGGATGACCTTCTTTGGCCAGTTCTTCGACCATGGCCTCGACCTGGTCACCAAGAACAGTGGCATTACCGAAATCGTATATATTCCGCTGATGCCGGACGATCCGTTGTTCGACCCGAACAGTCCGACCAACTTCATGGTGTTGTCCCGTGCCGTGCGCACTGCCGGCGCGGACGGTGTACTCGGCACTGCCGATGATGGTCAGGCCAACACCACCTCGCCGTTCGTAGACCAAAGCCAGACCTACAGCTCGCACCCCTCGCATCAAGTGTTCCTGCGCGAGTACGTCCTCAATGCCGCAGGTGACCCTATTGCCACGGGGCGCTTGATTACCAATCGCGATCTCGGCCCCGATGGTCGGTTTGGCACTGCTGATGATAGCGACGGCACAAATGGCGGCATGGCAACCTGGGCCGTGGTCAAGGCTCAGGCCCGTGACATTCTCGGCATCGACTTGACCGACGCCGATGTACACAGCATTCCGCTACTGGCAACCGATGCCTATGGCAATTTCCTGCGCGGGCCGAGCGGCATGCCGCAGGTGGTGATGCGCGTCAGCAACGGTGCCGACGGAATCGCTGGCACAGCGGATGACATCACTCAACTGGTTGAAGGCAACCGGGATGCGCCGATCAGTCTGGCTAACGCCGTGAGCACCGGGCATGCCTTCCTGGACGATATCGCCCACAACGCTGCGCCGGTAGTCGTCGGCGGGGTTCTGCAGGCCGATACTGACACCGATATCGGCAATGCGCAGGAGGTTGGCACGGGCGGCAACAACCTGACCTATGACAACGAACTGCTCGACGCGCACTACATTGCCGGCGACGGCCGGGCGAACGAGAACATCGGCCTGACCACCGTGCACCATGTGTTCCACTCCGAGCACAACCGCCTGGTCGAGCAAACCAAGGAAACCATCCTGACCTCCGGTGACCTGGCTTTCCTCAATCAGTGGCTGATAGACGACGTGGCCGCGATACCGACCACACCCGCCGAAATCGCAGCGTTGGTGTGGGACGGCGAACGTCTGTTTCAGGCCGCCAAGTTCGGCACCGAGATGCAGTACCAGCACCTGGTGTTCGAGGAGTTCGGCCGGACCGTTCAGCCACAGATCGACGAATTCCTTGCACCCAACGGGTATGACACCTCGATCAACCCTGCGATCCTCGCCGAGTTCGCCCACGTGGTGTACCGCTTCGGTCACTCGATGTTGACCGAGACCGTCGATCGCTTCGACCCCGCGTTCAATCCGCTCCTGACTGACCCGAACAACCCGGACTCGCAACTCGGGCTGATCGCAGCCTTCCTCAACCCGCTAGCGTTTGCCGGTAGCGGGGCGACGGCGGACGAAGCGGCAGGGGCAATCATTCGCGGTGTGACCCGTCAGGTCGGAAACGAGATCGACGAGTTCGTCACTGAAGCCTTGCGCAACAATCTGCTCGGTCTGCCGCTCGATTTGCCGGCCCTGAACCTGGCGCGTGGTCGCGACACGGGCATCCCCACGTTGAATGAGGCTCGCCGTGACTTCTACGCTCAAACCGGCGACAGCCAACTCAAGCCGTACATCAGTTGGGCTGACTTGGTGGACCACCTCAAGCACCCCGAGTCGTTGGTTAACTTCATAGCTGCCTTTGGTACGCATGGCACGATTACGGGGGCAACCACGCTGGCAGATAAACGCGCTGCTGCCTTGGCGCTGGTATTCGGTGGTGCCGGTTCGCCAGCAGACCGGCTGGACTTCCTCAACAGCACCGGTGCCTGGGCCAACGTAACGCGGGCCGGCAAGGACGGGCAACTGGGCACTGCGGACGACCTGACGGGCGTGACGATCACGGGCCTTGATGACGTCGATTTCTGGGTCGGTGGCCTCGCCGAAGAAAAAATGCCGTTTGGCGGCATGCTTGGCTCGACGTTCAACTTCGTGTTTGAAACCCAGCTGGAGGCGTTGCAGAACGGTGACCGCTTCTACTACCTGTCGCGTACCGCAGGTCTGAACTTCGGCACCGAGTTGGAAAACAACTCCTTTGCCAAGTTGATGATGCTCAACACCGATGTCACCCACCTGTCGAACACCGTGTTCCTGACGCCGACGTTCACCCTCGAAGTAGATCAGACCAGGCAGTTCACGAACCTTGGCGCGGATCTCAAAGCCGATCCGACGGGCGGCATTATGATCAACGGCGTGGAAATCGTGCCGCTGGTGATCCGCGACAACCCCGATACCCCCGATCTGGACAGTAATTATCTGCATTACACCGGTGAAGACCATGTCGTCCTCGGTGGTACCGCCGGCAATGACATCATTATTTCCGGTGAAGGCGATGACACCGTTTACGGCGACGAAGGCAATGACCGCCTCGAAGGCGGCGCCGGCAACGATGCGGTGCTTGGCGGCGCGGGCGATGACATCATCACCGACTCGTTCGGCGACAACCGTCTGGAAGGTAACGCCGGCAACGATGTGATCATCGCCGGAAGCATGGGTGCTCTAGGCAACCTGATCCTGGGTGGCGACGGCCAGGACTTCATTGTCACCACGGAAGACATCACCACGACCTTCGGCGGTCGGGGTGATGACTTCATCCTCGGTGCCAAGACCAACCTGCCGCCTACCGGCAACGAAGGTGATGACTGGATCGAAAAAGGCACCCAGGACGGTGCACCTGGCGATAACGCTGCGCCATTGCTCGCTGACGATACGATTGGCAACGATATCTTTGTCGGTGGTGGTGGCTTCGACGAAATGATCGGCGAGGGTGGCGATGACATCTTTGTCGGCAGCGATGCCCAGGACAAGATGGAGGGTATGTCCGGTTTCGACTGGGTGACCTACAAAAATGACAACGCTGGCGTAACCGCTGACCTGAGTCTGGCGGCGCTGGCACAGCCACACGGCAACGCGCCAAACCAGAACACCGGGGTGTTCAATCCGGTCGGCGCCTCGCCGGCCTCGATTCTCGACCGTTTTGCCGAGGTCGAAGGCTTGTCCGGTTCGAACTTCGCCGATGTGCTCAAAGGCGATAATGTGGATGCGGACACTATCCTCAACCACGGTGGTGCCACGGGCAGCGCGCTGACCAATGTGGCGTTGATCCGCGGACTGGCGCAGTTTCTGTCCGATGCCGGTTTGCCGACCACTGGCTTTGCCACTGGCAACATCATCCTCGGCGGCAATGGCAGTGACCTGATCGAAGGTCGCGGCGGCGATGATCTGATCGATGGTGACAAATGGATCAACGTCAGAATCGCCGTTTATGCTCCCGGCGACGTCAACCATACCGGTCCGGAGGTCGCCAGCTTCGACAGCATGACCGATATGATCCCGTTCATGCTGGACGGCACCTATAACCCGGGCCAACTCAAGGCTGTGCGGGAAATCCTTCCCGGCACCTCGACGGGCGGGGCAGCCTTCGACACCGCTATTTTCTCCGGGGTCCAGGGCGAGTATGTGGTGACTCAGGACACCCGTGGCACGGCCACTTTGGCTGACGATGTCTGGACCGTGGCAGATACCGTAGCGGGTCGCGACGGGACCGATACCCTGCTGCACATCGAACGCT
This sequence comes from Pseudomonas sp. GM21, assembly GCF_000282215.1. Taxonomy (GTDB): domain Bacteria; phylum Pseudomonadota; class Gammaproteobacteria; order Pseudomonadales; family Pseudomonadaceae; genus Aquipseudomonas. The sequence goes on along the minus strand of NZ_AKJS01000189.1, from coordinate 5,689 downwards.
TGCAGTTCGCCGATACCCAGCGAGTGTTGGTACCAGGGCTGAATGCACAACCGGTTGGCAGACCAGCCCTCACGGATGTAAACGGCGGAGCTATCACTGTGGGCGACACGCTGAGAGTCAGCGTGGCCGGGGTCACCGATGCCAACAACATCGGGGCGGGTAATCCTACGGGTACGCTCAACAACTCTTCGGTGTCCTACTATTGGCAGTTCGAGGCAAATCCAGGCACCGGCGTATTCGAGGACATCATTCTGTTGCCGGCCGGTGACCTGGCGTTTCAGAGTGCCGACGGCACTGCGTTCAAGGTCTCGCCGGATCTTGCCGGGCTGTCATTGCGGGTCAAGGCGATCTACCAGGACGCCCATGGCACGACTGAAATAGTGTTCTCGCAACCGACTGCCGTGGTGGCTCCCGGCGCGCCGGTTGTGCCAACGGCGCCGATACCTGTGGTCGATGCCACGGCGGGTGGCGAAGGCCTGCACATGGTCCGCTCCGACCTCAACTTCATTCTTGATCAGATCAAGATTGCCGAGGCTGTCGCGGACGGACAGGACATCCTCTCGCTGATCCCGAATATTCGTGCGCCATTGGGCCTGCGTACGGTCGACGGGTCGAACAACAACCTGCTGAACCTCAACGGCACCAACAACACCGGGTTTGGTTCTGCCGATAACGTCTTTCCGCGCTTGACCGATCCGGTCTTCAATCCAGCGGAAGGTGCTCCTGCCGGCTTCTTCGGACCCAGCTCGCCGGCCATCCCGGGATCGTCGTATGCGCAGAACAGCGGCAATGTGTTTGACTCGCAGCCGCGCACCATCAGTAACCTGATCGTCGACCAGACGTCGAACAACCCGGCGGCCTATGCCACGGCCTACGACGCGGGTGTCGACGGCGAACTCAACTTCGGCGCGGTGGGTAACGACGACGTGCTCAAGGATGGTGTACGGATCGTCGCCAGCCCCGGTCTGGATGGTCAGTTCGGTACTGCTGACGACCACGATGTGTACCTGTTCGAGAACACTGCTCCGGATGCGGGCTTGTCCGCGCCGTTCAACTCGTGGATGACCTTCTTCGGGCAGTTTTTTGACCATGGTCTGGATCTCGTGACCAAGGGTGGCTCGGGTACGGTCTTCATTCCGCTGCAACCGGATGATCCGCTGTATGTACCCGGCGGCAACGCTAACTTCATGGTGCTGACCCGCGCGACCAACTTGCCAGGGGTGGATGGCGTTCTCGGCACGGCCGACGACATCCATGAACACACCAACACCACGACACCGTTCGTGGACCAAAACCAGACCTACAGCTCGCATCCATCGCACCAGGTATTCCTGCGCGCTTATGAGCTGACCTCCAGCGGCCCGATAGCGACCGGCAGGCTGATCACTAACGTTGACCTGGGGCTGGATGGCAAGTATGGCACCGCAGATGACACCGAAATCGGTGGTATGGCGACCTGGAAAGTGGTCAAGGCGCAGGCGCGCGACGTTCTTGGCATCAACCTGACCGACGCCGATATCGACAGCGGTCCGCTGCTGGCGACTGACGCCTTTGGCAACTTTATCAAGGGGCCGAACGGCTTCCCGCAAGTTGTTATTAGGGTCAACAACGGGGCAGACGGCATTGCCGGTACCGCCGATGACGTCACTACGCTTATCGAAGGCAATCCGGCCAGTCCGGTAAGCCTCGTTAACGCGGTACGCACCAGCCATGCCTTCCTCAATGACATCGCCCACAACGCCGTGCCGGTAGTGGTCGGCGGGGTTCTGCAGGCAGATCCTGATGCCGATGTCGGTAATACGCAGCCCGTCGGCGCGCAGGGCAACAACCTGACCTATGACAACGAACTGCTCGACGCTCACTACATCGCCGGCGACGGCCGGGTCAACGAGAACATCGGCCTGACCGCGGTGCATGCGATCTTCCACTCCGAGCACAATCGGCTGGTCGCGCAAACCATGGACACGGTACTCGATTCGGGTGACGTGGCTTTCCTCAACGAGTGGCTGCTCACTCCGGTCAGTGCGTTGCCCGCCAACCAGGCTGAGATCGATGCGCTGGTGTGGAATGGCGAGCGTCTGTTCCAGGCTGCCAAGTTCGGCACCGAGATGCAGTATCAACACCTGGTGTTCGAGGAGTTTGCGCGGACCATTCAGCCCCGGGTCGACCTGTTCTTTGCTCCGACCCAGGTCTATGACGTCGACCTCGATGCCTCGATCGTCGCCGAGTTTGCCCACACCGTGTACCGGTTTGGCCACTCGATGCTGACCGAGACTGTCGATCGCTACGACGCCGATTTCAACGTGGTTGGCGATCCGAACAGTGCTGATCCCAATCAGCAACTCGGCTTGATCGCGGCGTTCCTCAACCCGCTGTCGTACGCCGCCAGTGGTGTAACGCCAGAGGATGCGACCAGTGCGATCATCCGTGGGGTGACTCGCCAGTCCGGTAACGAAATCGACGAGTTCGTCACCGAGGCGCTGCGCAATAACCTGCTCGGCCTGCCGCTCGACCTGCCGGCGATCAACATCGCCCGTGGCCGCGACGTCGGGATCCCTTCGCTCAATGCGATCCGCCGTGACATCTATAGCCAAACCGGTGATACCCAACTCAAGCCGTACAGCAGCTGGGTCGACCTGGTGCAGCATCTCAAACATCCGGAGTCGTTGATCAACTTCATCGCGGCCTATGGCACACATGACACGATCACGGCGGCGACCACGCTGGAAGGTAAACGCGCCGCAGCCATGTTGCTGGTATTCGGTGGTACGGGTGAGCCCGCTGACCGCCTGGACTTCCTCAACGGCAGTGGTGACTGGGCCAACGTAACGCTGGTCGGCAGGGATGGATTGGCGGGGACTGCCGATGATCTGAGGGGGGTGACGGTCACGGGCGTGGATGCCATCGACCTCTGGATTGGCGGCCTGGCCGAAGCGTTAACCCCGTTCGGCGGCATGCTCGGCTCGACCTTCAACTTCGTGTTCGAGAACCAGATGGAAAAACTGCAGGACGGCGACCGGTTCTACTACCTTGACCGTACCTCTGGCCTGTCGATGAATGCCGAACTGGAAAGCAACTCGTTCGCCAAGCTGATCATGGCCAACAGTTCGGCCACCCACTTGCCGGGCCTGGTGTTCTCGGACCCTGGGTTCTATCTGGAAGTGGACCAGAGCAAGCAGTTCAACGAAGGCCTTGGCAATGTTGATCCGCTTGGCGTGATCCGCGACAACCCGCAGACGGCAGGGCTGGACACCAACTACATCAAGTACACCGGTGACGAGCACATCGTGCTGGGTGGCACCAATGGCGCAGACATCCTCATCTCCAGTGAAGGCGATGACACGGTCTGGGGTGATGGCGGCAATGATCGCATCGAAGGCGGTGACGGCAACGACCAGTTGCGCGGTGGTGCCGGCGACGACATCATCACCGACGCCGGTGGCGACGATAACATCCAGGGCGGCGACGGTAACGACGTGCTGCACGGAGGCAATGGCGTCAACCTGATCATTGGCGGGTTCGGCAACGACTTCATCATCACTGGTGAAGACGCTTCCGAAGCCATTGGTGGCCAGGGCAACGACTTCATCCTGGGCAGCAAAGCCAACGAACAGGACATGGGTAACGAAGGCGACGACTGGATCGAGAGGGGCACATCGGACGGTGCGCCTGGCGACAACTTCGACCCGCTCGGCAACGATCCGGTGATTGGCAACGATGTATACATCGGCGCTAGCGAGAACGATAAGTTCAACGGCGAAGGCGGCGACGACATCATGGTCGGCAGTCTCGGCCTGGGTGACCGCTACATCGGCGGCTCCGGCTATGACTGGGCCACCTTCAAGGGTCTCGCCCAAGGCGTGAGCGTCGATTTCAGTGACCGCTTTTTCGATGTACCGGTGGTGCCGGGTTCGGGTGCCTCGGCACTGGTGCGGTTCGACATCATGGAAGGTCTGTCGGGTTCGGCGCACGGTGACTTCCTGCGGGGTGACAGTTTGGATGCCGCAGGACTCACCACCGCCGGTGCAACCGGCAGTGTGCTGACCAACATTGGCCTGATCAATGGCCTGGCGGATCTGCTGCCAGCCGGAGCGACGTTCTTCGACGGCGGCAACATCATCCTTGGTGGCAGCGGCAGTGACTTGATCGAAGGTCGCGGTGGTGACGACATCATCGATGGTGACAAGTGGCTGAACGTCCGCATCAGCGTACGGGCCAATATTGATGGCACTGGCGCGGAAATCGCCACGTTCGACAGCATGGAGCCGTTGGTGCCGTTTATGTTGAACGGAACTTACAACCCGGGTCAGTTGGTCATCACGCGGGAGATTCTGAGCGGCACTGAAAACTTTGACACTGCGGTGTACTCCGGCAATTCGTCGGAGTACAGCGTCACTGTCGAGGGCAACGCTCTCATCGTGACCGATCTGGTGGCGGGGCGTGATGGCGTCGATCGCCTGACGGGCATCGAGCGTCTGCAGTTCGCTGACCAGGCACAGGTGACCGGAGTTGGCAACGGCGTAAACAGCGAGCTGTCGGGCCGTCTGGCAATCCTTGATGCGGACACCGGAGCGCGTGAGGATGCGCCGGTCGCCGGCCAGTTGCTGCGGGTCAGCAATCGGGCGATACATGACGCGGATAACGTAAGTGTGGCCAATCCGACCGGCGCGATTACCGGTGCGATGGCTTACTACTGGCAGGTCGAAAACGTTACCGGTTCGGGCATCTATGAAGACATCACCGTTGTCGCCGCCGGCGAGGCTCAGCGTGCGACCGGCACCACTTTCCTGGTGACGGACGATGTTGCGGGCCTGAACATCCGCGTCCGGGCGGTGTTTCAAGATGCCAAGGGTACGCTGGAAATCGTCGACTCGTCGGCGAACAACGCACCGACCGCAGGGCCGACCGTCAGCGGGCTACTGGTGCAGAACCAGGTGTTGACCGCTGATACTTCGACCATCATCGACGTTGATGGCTTGAGCAATCCGCAGTTCACCTTCCAGTGGCAGGCGACCAACGGGGTCAGCTTTGTCGACATTGTCGGAGCCACCGGTAACACGTTCACGCTCGGCCAGGATCAGGTCGGCGATCAGGTGCGTGTGGTGGTCAGTTACGTGGACGACTTCGGCGTGGCCGAAAGCGTTACGTCCGACCCTTCGGACCCGGTCACCAACGTCAACGATGCACCGACAGGTGCGTTGCTGATCAGCGATACGACACCGAATCAAGGCCAGGTGCTGACCGCGCTGACTGCCGGAATTGTCGATGCGGATGGGCTGGGTGCATTCAGCTTCCAATGGCAACAAGGTACCGGCGCTACCTTCACCAACATCAACGGCGCGACTGCTGCGACCTTCACCCCTGGTGCGGCGCAAATCAATCAGCAACTACGGGTGATCGTGCGGTACACCGATGGCTTCGGCGCGCAGGAGTCGTTGACCTCTGCGGCGACGGCGGCGGTATTGATAGTGGGTGCGTTGCAGCAGGGAGACGCTCTGGCGAACACCCTGACCGGAACCGCGGGTAGCGATGTGCTTCTTGGCCTGGGCGGGAACGATACGCTCAGTGGCCTGGGCGGTGTCGACCAGTTGGTTGGCGGTGCTGGTGACGATGCTCTCAACGGAGGGATCGGCGACGACTTCCTGTTTGGTGAGGATGGCAATGACATCCTCATTGGTGGTGCGGGTGC